>JAUSED010000005.1 GCA_030650425.1 Candidatus Omnitrophota bacterium
CAAAAAGAAGTGCTAGGTGGGAAGATTGATGAACAAAAAGAAGTGCTAGGTGGGAAGATTGATGAACAAAAAGAAGTGCTAGGTGGGAAGATTGATGAACAAAAAGAAGTGCTAGGTGGGAAGATTGATGAACAAAAAGAAGTGCTAGGTGGGAAGATTGATGGACAGCAAGAAGTATTGGATTCTGTAACGATGAAAGCAGTACGCCATGACAGCATTATGGGAGTCAGAGGAAAAGATGATTGCGTTATTGGCCAAGCGCCTGAGAAGATGAGAGTAAAATTTGCCGAAGTAGAGGCAGAAAAACGAAAATTAGGGATTAAATGGACACCTAGTTTTGCTAATGATGAGTATAATAAATTGGCGCTTAAATATGATCAATCTGAACATGAGCATTTTGCTGTCACTCCAGAAAAATTAAAAGACCTTATTCAACGAAAAATCCAAGTGAGGGTTTACAGGGAATTTGATGAAGATGTCGTGCATTATATGGGTGTGATATCAGTCAAGAAAGATTGGAAAGGCGACTATTATATTAACGTCAGCCAGACCAACGCAGGCGGTAAGAAGGAAGATAAGGTATTGATAAAGCATTTACTTAGGACAAAAGACGGAAGAATTGTGGTGAATGTAGATAAGGATTATGCGTCTGAGTTTAAAGATAGCGAAAAGCTTTCCAAGGAAGAACTAAAGTCTATAGAAAAAGGCAGGGAAGTCTTTGGCCTACGTTCTGCGGCTGGTAATGGTTTTGGCGGCGGCGCAAACGGCGGCGCTAAGGGTGACAAAACTCCGGGCGGTAAAAAAGGCAATAAGGGTAATCCAAGTGGTGCAGAAGGAGAAGGTTTTGGCACAGGCGCAGCCGGTACCGCTGTAGGTAACAACGGTAACAGCCCAATAGGCGGCGCAGATAACCCGGGAATTATAAATGATCAATTCATGAATACCTTTGATTTAAGAGGTAAATTAACAACTAATCCGGAAAGAAGAATAAATTCTGCGGAATATTTTAGGGCAAACAGCCTTTCTCCTCCGGTTGTTTCTTCGTTGCCAACCTCATCTGCTGTGGGACAAACTGTCTTCAATCCAGTATCCAATACTTCTTTCAAAGATGCCCAGCTTGTAACAATTCGTCCTTTTGAAGTGGTGCGTAATCGTGAGCAGGGCGAAACCCAACAAGGTAATTACGGTTTTGAGATTGCTTCGTCACCTTCGGCAGTTTACAATGACATATTTACTACGCAAGCTGCAATGAGCTCCGCTGCTATTGCGAATATAGCCTTGGGTCAGCTTGCGGCATTACAGGGAATTCATCCGGTTCTCGTAGCTGCCAAGCCAGCAATCATTAATGCCGGAGTTAGCGCATTTGCCGGCGCTAAAGCCCAGATCTCCAATGGAAGGCCGTTCTTAGGGATGAAGCCTTCTCGCATTGCTATGACTCTTGGCCAAACCAAGAAAGCGGAGCAATCCCAGACTGAGAAAGCCAACGCAGCAACCGGCGCTAACAGCGATAATGCCTCAGGTAAAGCTAACGGCGGTAACAGCAATCCAGCGGCATTAACCAATGAAATTTCAGATGTAAATAAAGTAAATGGAAGATACCAGCACCTTCAAGATAATCAAAAGCCGGGTTCTTCCAGCGTTTCCGGCGCAAGCGGCCTTGCCCCGCCATATTCTGTCATTGCGAATTCGCTCACCAGCGCAACAAAGCAGCAAACCGAAGCAGTTTTAGTTTCAGAAATTTCCGCCTCGCCTGCGGCTACCAGCAGTAACAATGCCTTACCCCTAAATAATCAACCATATAATGCAGTCCTCCCTTCAAATCCTGTAAGGGTTCTGGAAGATTCCCTAAGAATATCCAGTTCTTCCAGCAGTAGAATAGAGGTTTCGCCATTAGCCTTTATAAGGAGCCTACTGGAAAGATTTTATCATCGTGCACGGCTCTATGCCTTAGCCATCAATCCTCAAGCAAAAGAAAGCGGTACCAAAACTAACAACAACCGTTCCCAAGCTCCTCCATTAGCCCGCCTTGCTGCATCTGTGGGTCATTTCTGGGGTCGAATTTACAGTTACATAACTGGAGGAGGGCAAAATGGGAAACATGATGATGAAATTTCAGGAAGAAATGAAGATTTTGGAAACAGAGTACTTGATTCAGCGAATTGCGGAGCGTCGCCTATCCGCTATTCAAGCGCGTTTGGAAGATCAGGGAATTTTACAGCCAAGAACCGAACAGCAGCCGAACTAAGGCTTAGATTCGCTGAAGAAGTTATAGAATTTGTTACTGCTTTAACCGCAAGTCCGATTAAGCATACTGCAACTGGCGTAGCTCCGCCTTATGCATCTTCTAGGGGCATAGTTACCGCAGTTCGTATTTCCTTATTAGTTTTCTTATCTTCTACAAAATCAATCGCAAATAGTCCGATAAATTTAACCCGCCACAATAAGCTTGTGGCTAATTCTGTTGTTGAGGCGGCGTCGAGAGCCCTCCTCCAGGGAAAAGACCCCTCTCGTGTTCATGCCGCCTCTTCAACAATAAAAGGAGGTGCACCATGTGTAAATCCTATGCAGATCTCAAGTTCACCCACTTCGTCATTGACGAAAGTGACGGCACCATCTTCGCCGCGGCCCGCGTTAATGGCAATGGCAGAACAGCCAATTTTCTGGTTAACGGTACGGTCAAACAGCAAGCCGGCAAACTCTGGCTCGAGCTTGATCCAGTCACTGCTAAAAGCATTAGAGAACGTGTCAATGCAGCCCAAGCCGATGGCTGCGTTCCAACCTACAGAGCAGGAAAGCTCCCCGCTTAACCAACGGGAGCTTTCCTACTCTATCTCCTCCAGCCCTGCCGCAAGCCCATTGCGCATAGGTAATTTGATAAAGCATTCCATTCTTACTCTCAGCACCTTTGTTTTTGTGTACCTTCTCCAAACTCCTTTAGCTTACGCATTACATTTTGTCCAAAAAAATGGCAAGTTATATGGCGTAGTAGATTCATCAAAAGATACCTATGGCCATTTTGTAGAGAAGATAAGAATGGCTTGGAAGGCAGTTAACCCTGAAGAATACGCCCACTCTATTGTGCATGGAAAATTCTGGGGTTATGTAGATGGTGCGGTGCAGAGGTCTTACGATTTAATTAGAGCTTTAAACAAGCTCTTTACCAATATTCATAGCATTTACCGCGGGCAAGAAATCGATCTTTCTAACCTAAATCTGCCGCAGAATGTTCAAGATGCCCTAACAGGGACAATTCCTCAGCCGGTAATTCAGCTAGTACCTTCTTTGCCGTCGCCCCCCCCAGTACCAACTCAGCCAGTTCGGTTTGATCCAGTTGATCAGATATCTGGGATACAGCAAGCAGTCCAATGGTTATTGAATAATTATTGGTGGCTAATCCCCGTGGTCATCGCAGTTATTTTAGGAATATGGCTTTATCATAGAAAAAAATCGAAAGTAAATGATCCTCCGGTTACCGGCAATAAACAATCGTCAAATCATCGAAATGATAACGGTGAAGACACCAATGAATCTGAGGATCAAGTTGAGATAACCCTGCCCGGTGAAATAAAAGATACAGAAATTACAAGCAAGGATAAGGTCGATGGCGATAAAATAAAGGTAGAAGCAGAAAAACAAAGCAATGATGGCATTGTCTTAACATTTTCAAAAGATGAAGATAGGGTTAGCGTAAAGTTAGAAGTAATACCCACCGAAATAGTGATATTTAATAAGTTTGGCGTCTTTACGGTGCTCTATGAAGAAAAAGATAACAGTTTAATCGTAACCGGCCCTACAGGCGAGACAATAAAGATTGGATTAGCGCAAGAAAATAATCCGCAAAGCAGGAATCTTTCTGTTGCCGATTCGATTAGCGTTATTAATGAAGAATCCGAAGATTCAAAAGAAACAATCAATACGAATTCGCCTGATATTAAACAAGATTCTAATAATGAAGGAGCCAATGGTCAAAGATCGCCTCCGCCCATAAAAGGAGTCAGCCATTATGTTACAGATACCGGTGCTGTGGCCACGGTAACCAATGGCGATGAATCCGATTTAGACCGGGCAGAAGATGCTGTAAATATCATCATATTGCAATCCAGTAAAAGGATTATCCATAACACTATCGCGTTAATGAGGGAGCTTAAGAAGCACTCTAATGTGAATGTATTATTAGTATTAGAATCCGGATGGATATATGCTGATAATAATGGACGCGTCTTTGTTAAAACCGCCATAGTCTTAAGCAACCTTAATGACTCACATTACGCCTTTAAACTAATCAATTTCTCTAATCCGATAGAAGCGCATTATATAGGTATGCGGATTGGAGTAGCTAGCTATCCATTTGTTTATAAAGATATACTTGTCCCAATTTCAAGGACGCGCGCATTTGAAATGATCGCTAGGAATAAAATCGCCGCTAATTGGTTATTAGCCAAGAATGGCGTTCCTGTTCCCGATAGCGTGTCCTTTGTTTTACCGGAGTTTGCCAGCGAGATAGTAGATATATTGGGGTTAAAAGATATAGACATTGGCAATAAAACAATAGTTATAAATCTTGGTAAGGGTACTGTTATTATTTTCTTGAAAAAAGGTTATGACGAAAACGATATCCTCACCGTAATCAAGACATTTAGGAAACAGCATCCCTCAATCGTAGTTAAACCTTCTAAAGGAAGCCAAGGCGATGATGTGGTTATCTTTGATAATAATTCTGGTCAAGATGTTATTGTAAAGGACATAACGGAAAGGCTGAGCCAGAAACAAAATGTAATGGTTCAAGAAAGAGCCGTTCCGCCGCATATTAAAAATGGCGAGGAATTAGATGATTGGAACCTAAGAGTATTGGTTTCTCTAGACGAAAATAATCATCCCATAGTGCCTAACAAGGATGCGATTACTGTAAGATGCGATAAGGATGGCAAGGCTGTAAACATTTCGCAAAGCGCCTATGTGTTAACATTTGAAGAGTTGTCTCGTAAGCTCGGCTTAAACGTTGAACAGACCGAAGCTTTGTATCATTATATTGAACAAGTGGCTACCGCCGCATACTCTACTGCTGCCGGCTATTCATATCCTCAGCTTCCAGAGACCATAGGCAGTCAGCAGGATTTTTCAGGAGTTGATATTATTGTTAGAGATGATAAGAGCTTGTTGGGTTTGAGAAGGAAGTTGCAGCCCGTGGTAATTGGAATAAACGGCACAAACTCCGGTGGCTTGTGGCATTTTGATCAGCACGCAATAGATAACAACAAGCCGGAGCGTATAGGAGAAACGAGCAGGGGTTTTGCTGCTACTATGGTCCGCAGGGCAAGAGAATATAAGAGGCAATCATCTGCCTCTAGTCCCGTAGAGCAAGAGTCAATCATTGCAAGCTATCGTACGAACTTAGATATTTTAACCCGCAATTTAACTAAGCTTTATCCTGGTTGGAGCGTTAGAGTTTCTAAGGATGTGCAATACGATTCCAAAGCTAAATTTGCGGCTCTTTTATTGGGTGATTTCCTTTACATTATTCATCTTGCCAGCTTGATGGCAGCAAACGAAGTTGCGGCTAAGGACGGGGATGTTATTTATGCTACTACGGAAAACCTAATCTTTGAAGGAAACAAGGTTTATGTAACTGGCGGGATCCGTTATAAAAATAATGCTCTTGAGATTGTAATTTATAATAGGCCTATTCCTGTTACTTATGTACATAATCTAACCCGCGAACAGCGTTACTCCAATAAGGTTTTCGTAGATAGAGGTATTCCTTTATCTGATAGTATAAAGTTTGGCAGGTTAGCAAGAAATAAAGCAGCGGCATTAAAGGTTTTGAAACAGAACAACATTCTTGTACCGCAGTCCATTTCGTACTTGTTGCAAAAAGATGCGCAGGGAATTCGTAATAACGATGATTCTAACGTAGTAGTTGCTGATCCGGCAAGTACAGAAGTTGAACGAATAATCAAAGATAAGGCTACAGGGTTCTTAGCACAGAATGATGGCGGAGTAGTGATTAAGCCAGTAACCGGCTCGCAAGGCATTGGCGTTGAAATTTACAAAGAAATAGACGCAACAACATTAGTAGATAAAATCTTAGGAAGATTAAGGAAGGGCGAAAGCGTTATGCTTCAACAGTATATTCAGCCGCAACAACTAGGGCTTGAAGGGGGAAGGTTTAATTGGATTTATAGGATATTACTCTCCAGAAACAGCAATAATAAGATTATGGGCATTGCGATATTAATCAGGGCGAGTAGAGAGGGTAGGCCTGCTGACAATTCCCGTAACACCAAGGAATTAACGCTTAAAGATTTAATGTTGGGGTTAGGCATAAAAGATAAGAGCCAGAGGCAGGAAGCAAGAAGAAAAGCTTATAACATAGCGGTATCTGTTACCGAAACCTTAGAGAAAGCAGCTCAAGTAGGCCGGCAGCCAGATTTGATCAGCTGTGACGTTATTCAAGACAAAAAAGGCAATCTCTATGTTTTGGAAGTGCATGGTAGAGATTCCGGCGGCTTCTTTGATTTAGATCGTAGATATGAAGAATTAGGTGAAAAAGTAAATAGCGCTTATCAATTTGTTTATACAATGATTAGGCGTGGTAGACAACACTACGAAGATATTATGCGTGCCCAGTTTGAGCAAGAAATAATAACAGAAATAGATAATTCAATGCTTAAGCATGCATTCGAGCAGAATATATGGTTAGAACAAGAGGGCAGTAAGGGATTAGAGAGAGAGGTTTCGTTATCACAAGAAACATCAGTGGATAGCGATCTGCGTTATAAGTTTGAGCAAGAAGTTATAGAATATATGGATAATAAGTTTGTTGAATGTTCAGCAGAAAAAATAGAACCAAACATAGTTGAGCTAGTAGAAAAGAGTCAAGAAGTAGCGCCTGTTCCGCTTAAATATAAAGTAGGATATGAATTCTATATGACAGGAAGTAAGCCTGATGGTTCTAAAAAATTAGTAAAGGCAAGAATTCGCGGAATAAAGAGAGAGCACAGCGGTTACTTATACTTAATAGACACATGCGGAGTAAGATTCGTTGAAGGTGAGATGGATTATGTATGGTATCCAGACAATGACCTTTTAATTAGTGACGAAGCTATTGAAAGGTATGCTGCCAAAGCTAAACCTTTGGTGCAGGCAGTGCTAAAGAATATCGAAAAAAAGATTAAAGATTTTGAAGGCGCGATAGAGGCGTTTGAAAGAAGGGATAGCTTTGCAAGCAATAAAGAACTAGAGGAAGAATCAGGCAGAATGCAGTCTTTAAGAATAGAAATAGAAAAACCCGTCCGCGAAGCAAATGGAATAATCCTAGAGAGAGACTTAAAGCCTTTAGATCAAAGACTAGTTAACTTATGGAACCGGCGTTTTAGTGATGCCTATCGTGCTGCGGAAGATAAAATATCTCGTGCGTCTGAGGTAACTATTGCCCGGCTAAGAGCGCTTCAAATACCCCTGCCGAATGATTTGAGCGATAAAGAAGCCGAGCAAATTGAAGCTCGCTATAAGCAATTAGCCCAAGTTATCGAAACCCTTGAGAAAATGAATGCCGGCAGTCCTGCTACTTCGGAAGATGCCGCAGACTCGCGGCTTGTCGATGTGGTTTTAACGCAGTTGAGGCAAGCGATTGGGATGAGCGCGGGTAAATCGGACGAAGAATTTGCTACGATCCTTATGCCAATTTTATCTCTATTATTCTTAGATAAAGCTCAAAGTAATGAGCGGGCATATATTTTACTTAAACAGGTAATTGAGACTGTGAGTAAGGGTAAGATTGTGGAGCCGAAGATAGGGGATCCATTCGATCCCAAAGCTATGACGGCTGCCCCCGGTGCTAAGGGAGCCGTTGTTGGAGGAGTATATACGCTTGGGCTTAAGGTGCCATATCGAGTTCGCGCAAGAAATCCAGAGACAGGCGAACAGAGAGAAACAGGAGAGACAAGATGGGTTTACAAAGTTTATTCGCTTGTTAAATTAGTGCGCGCGCAGTCAGCACAGCCATTTGAATTTACCCCGTCTATTATATTCCAGACTCATGCGTCAATTCCTGAATTGGGTTTTCCAGAGAATGGAAATAAGACCGTATTCTACGGAGGAGCAAGACTAAAAGATTCGTATATTGATTATGAAGAGCAAAAACCGGGATTATTAGGACGCCTTCTAGACAAGTTTAAAGAACCAAAGCAGGCAAAGGTAACCACGTATAAAGAATTTAAGCCGCATCAACGTGTAATTGACAAATTCATCGCAGGTGAAGATGAAATTGGCAGCGCAACCGAAGAGATAGCCAAGGCTCTGAAAATGAGTTTGAATGATAACAATATCTCTATAATGGAGATATCCGGAATTGGAGAACGTAATGATATTGGTTGGCTTAAATTCATCGGTACTCATGAAATAGTGACTGCCCGGCGCCTAAACGCCAAAGCAGGAGAGGTGATTATCAACTGCCCTGATTCGCTGAAGGATGAAAGGGTTGTTGTAATCATTTATGAGGTTGAACCTGATAGCACCCTTGATTCAGATCCCAGACCATTGACAACCGGTAATCAATACACTATTCTTTTGCCCGAATCTCAGGCAAGGCAGTTGATTGAAGATGTAAGACAATTTGGAACAAACGGACTTCTGGCTTTGGTTAATAAGTGGGCTCCGGAATTCGCGCGCACAAGAATAACGCGCAGGGTTTCTGAAAATATTCCGGCAGCAGTATTTATAATTGACGCGATAGGTTACAAGGCGGATAGCGCCAAAATGTGGGAGTCGGTCGATTACAAGTACAAAGATTTGTACTCACGGATAACTCTCTGGGAAACAGTGAGTTTATTGGTTGAGTATGCGCCGGATGAAACGCTTGATAGGCCAGAAAGTATCAAGATTGGTAAGCTTATTAAAGCGGAGTTAGACCGCTCAGGGTATGAGGGTGGATGGCAAAGCAAGAGAAGTTTGATTAGTAAAGCTTATATACCTGTGGTTACATCTTCTTCACCGCTTCAGGCCCATATCTCTAACTCTGTTCAAGAAGTCGGCGCTCTACTAAGGACAAAAGGCGCCTCCAGACCCGCTGGCGCAAGCCAGATAACGAAGCTAAGGAATAGAACGGGGCATATTATTAAAACTACCAAAGGTGAGGTTGAAATTGTGGAACGTAACTCAGTGATGCAGAGGACGATGCTTATGATGAGTAGTCAGGAAGATCCCGAGAAGGGTAATAACAAGCAGCATCCCGAATACGATGAAAAGATAGTTAATGTCGATAGTGAACATTATTCATCAACTCCTTTTAGTAATATTGTAGCCCAGATAAATAAGATTGTACCAACGATTAATCCTACAAAACCCAAACCTAATTTGGTAAGTAAGTTTATGGGTGATACCAAAGGCCCCAATATCACAATAGCGACTACTAATTTACCTACATCAAAGAGGGATTTAGCTAATTCTTTGCTTTGGGCTTTATTTAATTCCATATTCAAACTTATATCACAGGGTGAAAGAATTGTCAATGACTTCTTTAGTAGAGGGGTAATGCGTCAGTCAATGGGGGATTTTAGTAATTTGTCATTCCCGCGCAAGCGGGAATCTATCGTTGGATTCCCGATTAAAGCATTCGGGAATGACGACGTGCCCCCGTTTACTGATCGGTTACGTAGAGGGATGTTGTCAAAAGGCGCCGCCTCCAGCCCCGCCGCCTCCAGTCCGACTATCAATAAAGAACGCAGAAGATTCCTTGGAATGGTTGCCGGAGGAGCAGTTACTTTATTATTAGGAGGCTGTGCAAAAATAGTCGATGACCATCTTGTTAAACAGTTCAGAACTTCCTCCGGAGAAGAAGGAAAGCTGGTTAATAGATCCGTAGAGCCTCAGAGAAAGATAGTTATATTTATCTCTGACAAAATCGAATCCCCATTAGAGAGCATAAAGCAGGCCAAGAAAGCCATCTCCAGCCCCGCAGCAATTTCTACCCTTGAGACATCTTCGTCTGCTCTTCGTCCTATTATGGAGTTAGCGGCTGTTTTATTTATCCGCAGAGATAAAACTGCTGTGAGCGGATTCTGGGAAGTCTTTAAGGAAACAAGAAGACAAGTGGGGTTATTCGGCGAAATAAAAGACGTTGAAATATTTAGCCCATATGTGCGCGGGGCAATTATAGCGTATAGGGCCGGTCAAACAAGACAGGAAGGCATTGTGAATCAAAGGGATTACTTTGATAACTGGATTAAAACGAGAGAAGCCGAGAGAATGACCAATCAAAATAATAAGGTATGGGGGATGAAAGAGGAAATAGCCCTTAACCTATCCTTTTTACAAAAGAAAGAACTGCGTTTTGGCCGCCTATCCAGAAAAGATAGGGCGCCTATTGAAGCAGAATATAATAGAGCTATCAACAAGATTTTGGCTTTAACTACATACAGAGAGTTTAGGGCCAGAGCTATTCCTGTATTAGTGGAGTTGTTAGCTTTTGCTTCTCCAAGATATCCGCAGCCCAACGGACTTTTGTGGAGCCATTTTTACTACATCTTTGACCATATTATAAGTTGGGATGTCTATTCCGCTCTAGATGAGGGTTATAGAAAGACAATATTTAGGGCTTTGGTCAAGAGGCTTGATACCTTAGATGGCGAAGGCAGGATGGTATTTGTATCGCTATTACAGAGTATCCATAATCCGCTTGACCCAAAAGATATTGCTGTTTTTGTTAATTTGTTCAATAGAGAAGAGGCCAGGGTAACTATTATATCTCGCGGCAGAGCATTCGCGGCAGCTTTAAGAAATAATAGAGATGTCCAGCAGGCAGTGAAAGAGATGAGGCAGAAGAAATTTGATTTCAATAATCCTTTGCATATGCAAGTCGGTTTTATAGCTTTGACAGCGGCAGGGGAACGTGTTAATTATTATCATTATTCCTTCGTCATAAGACAGTTGCAAGAATACAGCAAAGCCAAAGCCGCGCAAATTTATAATAGCGGTACCGATCTGCGCATAGATGGTTTTATGAGCCTTTTAGACAATGCCGTGGAGAGGGCGTTTCCTGTAAGTTCACCGCTTGGAGATCAACCGAAACAGCAAGAGACGCCTAAGGCAGGCAACCCTATCATAGCAGAGCGCGCGCAGCAGCAAAAGGTTTCGTCTGCCCTTGCAGGAAATTACGAGGCTGGATTAGTCAAGGCAAAGCCGGATTCCTCATCTTATAATAGAGCGAACAGCCTCGCGTCTCCTAAGAAAGGCTTAGCGATAAGGTTTATACATGTTGTATTTTCCTCCAGCTCCGCCGCCGCACGGCCGCTTGCTTATGGCGCGGCGGTTACAACAATAGGTAGGGAAGTAGCTAAAGGTATCTCCAGCCCAATGAACAAAAAGCAGTTGCCGCGTAACGGCGAAAACAAGAATCATTACTCTTTAACACCGCAAGAATTTCAAGCTTGGCTTGAGATAAAATTATTAGAAGCATTTCCTAAAAATAGCAAAGCTATAGCCGACAGATTGATGAAAGCTAGAGATAATCCCGAAGAATTAGACCGTATCGTTCGATACGGATATATTACTGAAGAACAAAGACGCTCCCTTGAGAAAACCGAAATTACTGCTTTGAACTCAGGAAATAACGTTTCCAGCCCCGCCGCCTACATTCACCCACGGTTTGGTGCGTTGATGGCGATGATAGGTTTCGCCAGCTCCAGCCCGCTTAAGATTTTTAGGCGGTTAGGATTACTTTTTGAACAAGCATCCTTTGGGCCTGAAGACAGCCTCCTTATTAGGACTAAAATGTTTAAGATAGTAACTTTAGCTTACTTATATTCGTTAGGTTATCGTACTGAAGTGAAAGAAATAATCATCCGTTATCCGGGCCCGATCATTAATTATGACTCCATGACAATAATTTATGTGTATGCAGAGATATCAGGGAAACGCGCGCTGAAGAAAGCGGTGGAGCAATACCTGACGCAGACCCCACTTGCTGATATTGAGCAGCATTTAGATGGCATTTCAGATATTGTAAAAGATTCCGGATATACTCATATCCCCAGGATACAAGATTACATTTTCCGGGTAGAAGAAATTAAAGCGGAATTAAGAAAACACCTGGCAGCCAGCCCTATAATCTCAGCGAATTTAAGCTCCAGCCCAATGGATGCCGAGCTAAGGAATGAAATCATAGAGACTGCCGGAGAATTAGCCAAGAGAGCAGGAGAATTGTTAGACTACCTTGAAAATATAAACTTAGATGAACTTGATTCAGGCTTATTCAACGGAGCTTTCCAAAAGATAGAGGATTTCAACCAATACAATAATAGCGATAAACCGAATATCTCAGAGGGGGCAAAGATTATCCATAGAATCTTTGCCCAAGGCGCATCCGTAAGCGGTTCTAAACTTACCGGCCTAGACTTGAATAATCTATTTAGTGATATTTCGCTATATTTTGAAGCACTTCTTCATGCAAAACCACCTGTACCTGAGAAACATGCTATTAGAATTAAAGCAAAAGAAAAACAGATTAAGATGGTTTTGGTTGAAGTGCAAGAAATAGCCAAAGGTAATCTTGGGCTTATAGACGACGGAGAGGGAGAAGTTATTTCCTCCAGCCCCGCCACGAAGGAATTTGATATTGAAAGAGTTATCCAAGAAGCGGTGAGGTTAAATAGATTAGGCTTAATCCGGCACAATATCACCAGGCAGTACAAGTATGGAGGAACACTTCTTGGGGATAATCCCATTTCGCATGACTGGCTGCTAGGAAATTGTAATTTAGCTAAGGATGACATTGAATTATTAGTCAAGAAACTCCTTGAAAATAACGATAAGGGTGATGATGCAGAAATCAGGTTACACCAAGCCGCGGATATATTCAAAGGTTATAGTCATCTATTTGTGGTTGTAAGTTACAAAGGCGACCATTATCTTTTAGATAACACATTTATACAATTTTTTGATCCGGATGATACCGATGTTTACCAAATTGGTTATCCCGGGTTCATCATCCAGCAATTTTCTGCAATAAAAGGAAACGGTTGGAACAAATTAGCGCAAGAGCTTCTCATCAATGGTTACATTAAGCTTAGCGATGAAATTGTCAATATGTATGGCAGCGCATTAAGAGGTATTTTACCTTTAGATACTTCTTATAGCCTAAAAGATTTACTCAAGCCTTCCACCGCGGAAGTCGTCTATTCACCTGAAGAATTAGATGAGAAATTTGGAGAGTTCTCTGAAAGGGTAGAAAGGGGAAGTAATAAACAGTATTCTGAGGAACTCGAACTTTATATAAAATCAACATTGGAAGAAATAGGTTTGGGTGTCTCCAGCCCAGCCGCTAACCCTGTAGGGATTGGTAGAAGAGGTTTTCTTGTCGGGCTTGGTCTATTCTTATCTGGATTATCTGTCGGTTGTGCCACCGATTTCAATAGGATTGGAAACATGTTAGAGATTACGAAACAGAATAAAATAATCTATGGTTTGAAAGTAGAAGAAGAGCTTACTGCGGAAGAAACCGAAGTACTCAACAAAGCTTTAGGTATAGCCGAAAAAACTATTCCGGGTTTGCTGCCATTAATGCAGAAGTTAGGCATAAAACTGATTAAGACCGGTAAGGCTGATGCACAAGGTTTCAACGCTCGGGCTGAATGGGCAATAAAAGAGATATGGCTTTATAACTCATTCTTCGCGCCGAATTTAAAACCGGATACAACCGCACGATTAATGGCGCATGAATTCGGCCATATGGTAGCTGCATATCTTAATGAGTTGTCAGGGGGCGCATTCAATAAGGAATGGGGGAAGATTAATAAACTTTATACTTTGCATTATGACTTAACCGTAAAGACGTATTTATTTTTGTTACGGGAAGATCCTTACAGAGGGAATGGGTTTATCTCTACCTATGCAGGCGCTGATCTTGAAGAAGACCACGCTGAAACACTGGTAACTCCGCTTATGAGAAAGCCCTTCTTTGAGACAAGGAAAAAATTGGAAGAGATTAAGGGAAGAAGAGCAATTCAAGATAAAGTAGAATTATTCCAGCGATACCTCGACCAATACGGCATTGGTATTAAGTTATTGCCACCCAAAGGCGCATCCAGCAGCCTCTTTACTGGCCCGCTTATTTTACCTTGGGCTAAAATAGAAGGATTAGCAGATAATCCATTGGTAAGAAAAGTTTATTATCCTTCACGAAAACAACTCAATGTAGAAATAGACGATATACTTGTTGATCCTGATCCGCTTAATTCCGCAAATAGGCTTTATAGCCAGCTGAGAAATAGATTAGAAGGGGTAAAATTTGGGTCATTAGAAGATTTATTAATAAAGATTAATCAAAATGTAAAGTTATTAGGAACAAGATCGCAAATTGGTAGTTTTGCTGACTATCCTTTCATTTGTGGCGCAGCAGCAATCTCTCTTTGGGGTGTGCTGAGAGATTTGGAGCCTGATCTAAGGAAAATCGGTTATCGGGACTCTGCGGTTATGCTAAATGACGAAATATGGCCGAATTATCAGTTTAATTTAATAGTAACAGAAGAAAAACCATTACTTACGGATTTTACTTTTGTGCAGTATAAGAAAGAAGAAGGTTATAGCCAACTAGTTTTAGCTAACTTTCTGGCAAATAGGAGGCAGTCAATTACTGTCGCAGGCCCGCTTACTTATGGAGCATTGGTGGCAGGTAGATTACAAATTTCTAGCCCCATCAGGATTATCCAGTTTAATGAATTACCGCCAGAGCAGCAAGAAGAAATCCTTCCGGCCATCCAGTCTTATGTGGAGAAGATAGACCTTGAGGATCGTAATTCGGGAATGGTCGACGTTTACGGCCTTACGAATCGCGCCTTATTGGCGAAACAAGGCGAAAAAATTGCCGGGCATCTTACCTATAGGCTCATTTTAGGAGAGGAAGCCTCGGTTATGCATATTCAAAGCCTTATTTACGGTGTCGGGACAGCTCTATTTGATGAGTTCAAAAATAGGGCATTTGATGAAACCCGATGGAATGTAGAGCGTATCACAAGCAGTGAAATTTTTGAGAACGGAGCGGCCCTTAAATTTTGGACAAAGAAGGTTGGGCCGGAGAATATTGAGAAAGAACATCTGTCTATCAATGGTAAAGAGGTCATTGTCCACTACGTAAATTATTTTAAAGATTCAAAAGGCGCCGCCTCCAGCCCCGCCGCAGCATTTACTTTTGGCGCGGTGATAAAGATGGAAGGTTCTATTCTGCGTGTGTCGACGTCTTCGCCGACCTTGGTCTTACCCATACATCATGAAACCCATCAGTGGAATCAATACTTTGACATCTTAAGCGGTGATGAGGGGATCGCCGTTATCAAAGAAATATTGGATCAAGATACAAAAGCCTATATAGGTTTTGGTGATATGGTTGGAGTCCGCGTGATGAATAAGGCCCATAGCGAATCTTTTATTAATGCCCTTATCCCTTATTCTGTCCGTATCGTTAATAACGTTATGGTGAAGTATGGCGGCCGCGCGATCCGTATTGGAGGCGATGAAATCGGGATTATTCTGCCTTCTGTATGGAAGCATAAAGAGGCGGAAGCTATCCGGTTGGAGGCACAGCAGGAAGTCGGGAATTCCATCTTGGGCAAATTCGGATTCGTAAAAGTTAAATTTACAAATATCCCGAAGAAGGAACAGGCTAGAGTCTTGGAGTTGGCGCGGCTGGAATTGGGCAGTAAAGAGAACTTTTTGGCCGGCTTATATCTGGACCATGATGGCATCCTTATTGTTTATGACAGGTTCGGCACGACTCTTGAGAAAGGCCTTGAAGATAATCTGATTCTTTTGGGCGCCCGGTTGGCCGCTGAAGGTATCGGGGGTTCTGTAAAAAGCATTGGTAAGCCGGTTGAATTAGCCAGCCCGCGTGTGCTGTTTGGCGTAGTGAGAGCGCCTGTGTTGGAAAATGTGCACGCATCCTACGGCGCTGCCATTAGCTACGCTGAGCGTATTTTAAATCTTGCCAAAAAAAGAAATATCCCGGGCGCATTAAGAGCACGGTTTTATAAAATCTTAAAGACTTCCACGCTGCCGCCTATTTCAGAAGAAGAGAAAGCCGCGATTATCGCGGATTTTCCGGAAGTTAAGCTTTATCCGGATCAAATTGAAGCGTATTATCCGGTCTTTAACCGTAAGGCGCTGGTTAACATTGTCGGCCAGGCGTTTCAGTTCAGTGGAGCGCAGCTGGTCAAGATAGAGTCTAAATATATGCCAAGAAACGGTTTCGCGGCCCGTGTGCAGCGAGCGATTTACCGGGGAAGGGTTACAGTTGATGCACTAAGGGGTGACGGTAAAGGCTGGTTTGGATTCAAAGTAATCAATGACTTTAAGAATCACCAAACTGCCAACCAAGTTATTCTCTCAAATGCCCAAGCCATTAATAAGGTATTGAGAGATCAAAATATCGCAGGCGTCTTAGTGGTCAGGGCACCGCCGGATAGCTTCTATTTGGTTGTCCCCGGTACCAAGATGTCCATTTTTACTCCGCAAGAACTTGTGGCTCTGACAGACGCCATCGAAAAAGAAATGAATAATTCCAAACCGCTCCAAACTATTCAGGCCAGTGTGCGGCTGACGGTTAATTCTGTTTCCAGTGAGGATGAAGGTAAAGGCATTCATCCTCTCATTTCAAAAGTGGATAATCTAGCTAAGGTAACAATGAGTATCCCGTTCTTGGCCACAAAGGGTGGCAATGAAGTCAAGATATTCAAGCGTGAATTTAATAGAGGGTTTGAAAGAGAGCTTGGTAAGTCAAGGAGCGTCGAACGTAAGAAATTCCAGAGTATCTTAGGAGTTACAGCTTTGTCTTCCACCAGCTCTCCTGTGGGTTTTAGCCCGTATGCATTCGAAGTTAAAATTTCCAAAGATAGCCGTGACTTGCTAGATAAAGCTTTGGCAGAAAAACTATTAAAATTACAGTTTGAGATCGTTAAGACACCTGTAGCAGAAGACGTGCGCACCACGGTGGCCGCCTTCAAAGGTGTTGGTTCGGACGGTAAGGATGTTCTGGGATTGGCACGTAGCGTACAGAATGCCGGCAGCTTAAGTGCTTCTGCTGATGCCGGTTATAGCCTGATTGAGATTATTGACCGATTATTGGCTGACGGCGTGCAGGATATTAAGCTTGTGCTCATCTATTATCCGTCAACGGCCAGCACATACGTACCGTCCATGAAATACTTGAATAATGGGCTTCCTAGAGAGGCAGCTTTCCAAACTGTGATTACGCCGGATAGTAAACTTGGGAAACAGGAAGCGCTCAAAGAGCTGAAGGATGTCGTTGTTAAGGTAACCAAGCACGGAACAATAATCAATGCCACTAATATGAATGGCAATAAAACCACGGTCAATATTGCCTGGGCCAAGGGATCCTCTTCGCCGTTCACTTCCAGCCCCGCAGCCGCAAACCAGCTTAAGATTCTGCTTGTAGATGATGAAAGTAGTTTACGCGAGTTAACGCGTATGTTTTTAGAAATGAACGAGAATAAAGTTGATGAAGCAGTAGATGGCCAAGAGGCGCTAGAAAAGTTAGGCAGCACTAAATACGATTTAATTCTTACTGACTTAGATATGCCTAGAATGGGTGGCCTGGACTTGGCGCTTGCGGTCAGTCAATTCAGCAGAGGTGAATTAAATGCAAATACTCCTGTCATTATGACAAGCGGCAGAGGAATTAAGGCGGATATTATTTATTATATTGAAAATGAACTATCTGGCGCAGCCGATAAACTAAAAGTAGTGGAAAAAATAGCAGGATTCTTGAGTAAGCCATACATGAATAAGGAACTTATAAAGATGGTGGATAAAGTTATCTCGGCCAAGGAAAATTCTTCTTCTGAGGATAGCGGCTCTAGCCCCGCTTCCACAAAGCTTGTTAGTATTAGCAAAATAGCCAAAGATTCATGGGCAAGATTTACTAAGGAAAAAAGAATACTTTTCTGGAGAGTATTTGCTATTTCTTTGGACACGATAAAATTTGGAGTAATCGATGGCGACTGGATTAAAGAATTGGATGCGCAAATTTCTCAGGAAGCCAAAAATTATGGAGTCTCAAAAATAGATCTGCAAGAAGCGTTAGCTAAAATGGCTAAGCAGGAATTTGGCGATAGGGAGGGTTTAATCTTCAGTAGAGGCTCTTCACCGGTAGTGAATCAACAAACAACGGAGTGGGAAACAATAAGAGCTGTCTTGTTAGCGGCAATTTCTACCCTCTTAGACTTGACCGGCATTCTGTACGATATCCTTGGAGCTTGGGAATATTTGACGATTATTCCTTTGTCAGTATGGTTGGGCAGGAAATTTATGCAAATAACAAAGCCTTATATGCTCGATAATAGATTACGGAATAGGATGTATGAGGCATTCCCTCTAAATCGGCCGAGTATAAAAACATCTCAAGAGAATATTCCAAAGCACGCCTCAAGCCTGGCCGGCTCCAGTCCGATTAATAAAAAACAGAAGAGTCAGATTAGAGAATTTATAAATTCTACTATACAAAACTTCGGCTTTGTTAGAATTAACGAAATAAAGGTTTATACTAAACATATGTTAGGAGCAGAGATAACGCAAGGAGAGGCTGAAAAGTTGTTCATAGAGGCTGGTTTAACGGAGAAAGAAGGGTTTTGGAAGTTTACCTCTAGTCCGGCTCAGGGGCTTGATAAAAAGATTATAATTCAAGAAGAGGACAAGGATAAGATTGGGTTAAGAGATGCGGAGGCGATCAAGAAAAGCCTAGTAAAGGGTATCGTAGAGAATGGAAATGTGCCAATGGTTATTGAGGCTATCCGGTCTATTTATGGAAAACTTATTAAAGAGACGGAGATTAAACAAATCGAAGTTCGATTATTTAATGACGATGGCAGCCATAAAAGAGTCTTTTTAGTTAAGGTTATTGGCGCGCAAGACGCGCGTTGGGAGTTTATACTTAAAGTCTTCAGGCCGCAGCCCGATGAATCGAGCGGCAGGCATATCCTGACGCCAGACGATATCAAACGCTCTAGAAAATCAGCTTATATCTTAAGCGCGGCCAGCCTTCATCCTAGAATAGGACCGGATATAGAAGTAAAACTTGATTCAGGAGAAATAGTCTCGGTTTATTCAGAGGCACGTGCCGAGGGAGACACGTTAGCTCAATTACGCCAACGTCTCGCGCTTGATTTCGCGAATGGAATACTTTCCCAAGAAAGATATTTAGCGGCATTGGATAAATTAGAGCGGACCGTAGTGATGGGTGTTATACGAATGTGGTTAGTCTTAGGCAATCGCTATATTACAGATCCCAAGCCGGAAAATATTATCATTACAGGGAGTTTTGAAGACGGTTATCAAATATTCTTTATTGATCTGGATTACGTAACAAAAGATGAGGTAAGCTTGGCTGAGGTGTTGGATACCTTGCGCAAGTTCTATGGGAAAAGAGAAGGGAAATGGACCAACAATATTATATATGCCTTAATTGATATGTATGGACACCAAGATGCGAAGGAAGCTTTGGAAGATGTTCTAAATAAGCAAATCCCAGATTTAGACAAAGAGTTGCGCAGGCAAGATGGCATTAGAGAAGAAGATTTTCCGGCGGGGGCTTTCACATATTTTGTTGAGTTAAAAGAAATGCTTTCAGGGTATAAGGAAGTCTTAAAAACTTATCAACGCATGGATGCTCATCGTAATTCAAGCCCGATAAATAAAAATATTAGATATTTTGGCGCAATAGTTGCAGGATTAACAACTTCTTCACCGATGGCCAAAAATATTCCGTTGACTCGCAGAGGCTTTATTAAGCTTACTGCTTTTCTTGTTGGCTTAGGTGTCTTGGATACTCAAGAAGCGCTTTCTGTCGTCTCTAAGTTATCTACTCAAGAGTTATCTTCATATGTGGAATTCTTCTTAAATCAGGGAGGGTTCCAAAACTTTATTCCTTCGCATTATCCTTCCACAAAAGAAAACAAATCTAATCCTGATTATGCTTACCGTTATTATGCCGCCTACAGCTATGATATGGCCATATACGCGATTGTTTTAAAGATGCTTGGGTTTAGCTCTCAAGCAGAGAAAATCTTAGGGCCTTATAGTCAGATTCTTAATAAGGATATTTATCAGTCGCAGCCTAATTATGGACCGGTAGGGGGTATTTTCCGTTCTATAAGGGTCTTGGAAAGAGAAGGAGAATGGTGGAAGAAGTGGGACTGGGGAGTAGAAGTAGGCCCGATGGCTTGGTTAGGTATTACTTCGCTAATCGTAAATCCTTCTCAGTTTAAGAATCTTGCGGTATATATCGCTGATTGGATTACAAAGCTTCAAGACAAAGATGGTGGTTTTAGAATGGGGCCTCGCGGCCAGTACCATCCTGAGGGCCCAGAGTTTTACTATAATACTAAATCTACAGAGAATAATGAGAGCGCTATTGCCTTCTTAGATTTACTTTATAGTTCCACAAAAGAATCAAAATACAGGGAAGCCAGTGACCGGGCATTTACCTGGATTATGAAAATGTACGATAAAGAGGCGGGGGTATTCTTTAGAGGCTCCCGTTTTGTTAATGATAAATGGGTGTCTGACGCCCATAATGATTTCGCGTCAGATACATCCAGCTGGGCTCCGTTTGAGAGATTGAAAGGAAAAGTCGGCTTACAAGGCATTGAAAGAATGCTTACTGAGACTTTAAAATTAACAGGTGTTTATGAAAATAATAAACTTTTAGGTGTAAGCTTCTCAATTTCGTCTAAGCCGGCAATTTCCATTGAGTGGTCATCTCAGTTTGCGTTAAGGGCCTTAAGGTTAGCCAATGAAACAAAGAATGAGCATTGGATTAATGTTTATAACGACATTTCGCAGGCCCTTTCCAAATACTTTATAGATGTAAAGACATCTAATCTGGTTCCCGCGGAATACAAAAAGTATAAAGGCCAAGTTGCCCCGTACGCGGTCAATACGCAAGGCGAGCCAATGAGCCTTCCTACAGGGCACGGAGCGGTTACTCCTTTAAGCCTTGCTTCTTTAGCCTCTCTATATTATGTTTTCGCGGCAGCAAGATTCGATCCTTTAGAGAATATCAAAGTGAGTTCTTCGGTACTGCGGAACCCGCAGAATGAAATTTTCTTAAAATATGCTTCTTCAGCCGGTTTAAACCGTGATGGGCCTATTGGATTAGCCTCTAGCCCCGTAAAATCTTTTAGTTCTTTAGTTACCTCCGTTTATAAATTCTTCAAAAATACTTTTATACAAAACCCGCTTTACTCGTTTGTTGTGATAGCAACATTTGTCGTAAATATCTACGTTGCCAAACTACTTTCAGAGAATATAGTTGCGCTTCCATTTGTTGTCTTATCCGTTTTATTAACATTGCAGAGTTATTCTATGATTAGTTTCGGTATCGCAGCCCTATTTGTTAAAGGCGCAAGGCCCCTAGCTCAGTTAGAACAAAATGATTTGCCTCAAGTTACGGTTCAGATCCCAACGCGCAATGAACCGTTTGAAGTCGTAAGGATGACCATTGAGTCGGCAATGTCTTTAGATTACCCAAGGAACCGGCTTGAAATTCAAGTGATCGATAATTCTGATTTATACATAAAAGACGCGGCAGGGGAGTTACGGCCTAACGGAAATTATTTGAGAATTAAAGAGTTCGCGAAGAACAATGCTAATAAAGGATTAATTTTTATTCACCGCGATGGGACGCAGGGGTATAAAGCCGGTAATCTTAACTTGGGCATGAAAACAGCCGCTGGTGAATATTTCTTAATTTTAGACGTAGATTCAACGGTAGCTAAAGATACCCTTTTAAGCGCGCTCCCCGAATTTAAACATAACCACAGCCTTGGATTTGTGCAATTTGCTATGGAACCTACAAACACAGAAAATAATTCTTTAACAAAAGTGCTGGCGATAGGAGCAAGAATATTACGTTCCCAACAGGCGGCAAAGACAAAATACGGGTTTACCCTTTTCTATGGCCATAACGGTATTTGGCGAAAGAGCGCGCTTGATAAGATCGGCGGGTGGCAGGCTACTGTTTCTGAAGATACTGATACAGCGATTGAGGCGCGCTTGGCAGGTTTTTATGGAAAATATCTGCCTTATGTAATCAGCGGAGAATGGTCTCCTACGAGCTTTGCGGAGGTACAGAAACGAACGCGAAAATTTGCATTTGGGACAACACAGTTATTCTTTCAGAAAGTTATAAGAATTTTAGCCTCAAAAGCGTTGCATTGGTATGAAAAAATAGATATCCTGTTACATTTATTGAAATATCCTCTTAGCGCGACTATCTTACTTTTAGTTTTCTTGCCGTTCTTTATTCCTTCGCAAACACCATTAATACTGGGGATTTTTATGATGTATATAGCTCCATTAACTCCTATTTGGCTTCTACTGGTCAAAGATTTAATAAAAAGTGATTATAGAAATGCTTTTGAGACGTTGCGGAGAATTCCTGCCATGACATCAATATTTAACGCAACGATTCCTGCTATCGCAATAGGAACTATATTTGCGTTGGTTGGCAAGCAGGAAGGATTTAAAATAACCTTTAAGGGAAAACTAACGAACCCTTTATTAGCCCAGGTTATTAAAATAAACGCATTCGGTATAATAACCGGTTCAGTTTATTTCGTTATTTTATGGATATTTTCGCCTTTGCAGAACAATATTGCGTACTTACCGGCTATGACGATGGCTGCTGTTCTTATAGGGCCTTTTAGGCATAGTTTTGCCAGGGTGGCGCAGAAACAGCCCGATGTAGGCCTGCCGAATATACTTGATTTACTTGAAGAAGGGCTTATTCATACTCCTAAGTCTTATGGTTCTGTAAACACAAAAAATACCAGAATTAATAATAAGTGGGCGAGCATCGGGTTTGATTTGACGCGGCCTGTTGATGTAACTCATTATGACTATTTAATTGTAAGGGTAAAGGGCGCGCAGGGTGGAGAACGCATTCAGGTGAATTTGCGCGATAATCTTTGGGAAGACTATGATACCCCGCAGGCAAAGAGTAATATCGTTCCTGATGCCGGATTGTTGAGAGAAAATTGGCAGGACGTAAGCATTGATTTAAGCGCGCTCCTCAATAGGGAACGCATAGACCTAAGCCATTTATCGCATTTGGCTATTGAAATCGGCCAAGACACTGTTGGTAACCTGTCCGGAACAGAGATTGAAATTGAGCGGATTTATTTTGTTAGCTCGCCTGTATCGCCACATCAAAGCGTTTCTTGGTCGCCAGCAGTTATAGAAAGCAATCTTAGGGAACTTACAGGCCTGATTAATAGGATTATTGCGTTAGCAAGGAATCCGAATGTGAATAATAAAAAGATAGAAGGATACGCAAAAGACGCCACGATCATAGCCCGAGAATTAAGGAATAATGAGGCAAATGAAAGCGCGTATGCTCGTGAATACAGGGAGCAGGAAAAGAGATTAATCAATGTGCGGAATTCAATATATTATAAGAAGAATGATGGCGGAAGGAATATTGTCGGCAATAAAATAAGGCGTAATTACGAGCGTAAATTGATGTTCGGTTTCCTTTTAACCAGAAATGAAGTTAAGGACTTAAGAGCGCTCTGGAGAGAATTCGATGTCCAATGTCTCTATGGTTATAATTTCGAGAGTAAAAAACTACTTACTCTGAAAACATTGGCCAAGGCTTACAATAGAGTAGGGGATATTGGTCTATTAAGGCCTATTTTGGATCAAGTAATTTCTTATCTTCCAACATACCTTAGGCCGTCAAGAAGGATAGCTTATATATCTTTAGAGAGGGCCTTAAAAGCATATGAAATGTCTTTATATGATCTAGAAGCGGTTTTGGAAGACTTTGAAGAAAAAACAAATGGATTTTTTACCGCAAAGAGGGCCTACACAACCTATTTACAGCCAAAAGCAGAGGAATTATACGCTACGGAGCAGCTTTGGGAAGATTTTGAAGAGGGATCAAATAAATTCTTTGACTTCGGGGATTATTATAGTTTTTATCATCTCTGGCGTAAAGAAGCATATTATAACGCAAATAGGGCTAGGAGAGGAAAGCGGGGAACGACGAAGAAATTCGATGATTCCAAACTAACCGCAAGGCCGATGGAAGCCACGTTGAGGCTCGCGAATGATCTTACAAGATACAAACTACGTGAGGAAGGCAGGTTCGATGAATTATTTAAAGATAACGAAGGACATTCCGGTTCGCCTATAGAGAATACCGCAAGAGTGCCACAGAAAACCTTCGGCGCGGTGGTCAAATGGTTCGGGGAGGCAGCCTCCAGCCCAGTTGCTCCAAGGCCGTCATTACGAACGAGCGCGGCGAATGAAGCAATCTTGCTTTTAGGGATTGCTTTGTCGTCCGCCATAGAGCTTAGGCGGATTCCTCGCAATGACACAGGTGTTAATGCTAACAGCAAGCTTTACACGCAATTTGCCGCCTCATCCGGCATAACGCGCGCCGGGCCGGCAAAATTATTAGCAGTTTCATTAGCCTCTTTATTTATCGCGGGCGCAGCCTTATATTTAGGTTATTTGCTACAGGCCTTTATCTCATTTAATATAGGCTATTTATCTGTTATTCTGATTACCCCATTTATATATATCGGGGTATTGTTTATCTCCGCGTTCATTCGCATTAAATTAAGCAGCTACATTAGATTATCGAGGTTGCCTGATGTCTTACAAAATAATCTGCTTATCTATGAGAAAACGTATCTTGAAGGTAAAGGCGAATTCAGCGCATATTGGGCGCAGATTAAAGATTTATTCTCTTCCAGGCCTTTTATAAGCCTTATTGGCATAGCTGGTAGTATCGGAATACTCCAATTATTATCCACAGCCATTGCTTATACCATTCCCGCAGGGTTAATAACTGGGCCGTTATTGACAGCGGTCATCTTCGGCATACCCATTCTAGTTGCCCTCATTCCTTTACTAAAAGCATTGCTTTTAATTTTACCCGGTGGCGAGAAAGAAGAGCCGCTTGCGTATTTAAAATATTTAGGCTTTCATATCGCAGGGGTAGTTTTAGGAAGTATGCTCTTTTGGAAGGGGTTAGTTGTTATTTTACCTTTCCTGAAGTCTCCGATTTTAGCTTTTAGCCTGTTTGGCCTTTCTTTAGCCGGCTTAGCCCTGAATCGCTACTTACTCAAACGGCCGGGATTAGGCCTGGCCAGCGCTATTCTAGGTGTTTTAGGTTTAGGCTTAAGCAGTGACCCACTGGTAAAATATTTAACTTTCCTTACGCCCTATATCTTTGAAGATCTAATTTCTTATTTCATTGTGGCGACATATTTCTCCGTAGGCATAAGCATAGCGATAGTGGCATTAAACGCAATCTTCCACGATAAAGAAAATAGAAAATTGGCGATAGGGACCAAATTTACTATTCCAATTGCAGCCGTAATTACGATTTTAACTTCTTTACTTATCGGCCTTTATTTCCTTAACCCCTCTATGGGGCATATCATCAAGCCGTTTATCGTTGCCGCGGGTTTTGGCGCAATTGCCTTGGTGGGTTATTTAAGGAGCGGTTACCGGATAAAGAGCCTGGCAATTTCCTCTTTAAGTAAAAAAGAGCTAACAGCTAAAATTAAGAAAAAGTTGTCCCCGGAAGTATTTGCGGCTATCCCTTTCCATAGTTACAGCAGATTGCAGCTGCGTTCCATCTACCTATTTATTTTAGAATTAGAAGAAAAGCCGGGAGCTAAAGCGCAGGATACTGATGAACCTAAGGATTTAATCAAGCGTTTGATGATGGCCAGGGGCGCTTTTCTCTTTGCCGGTATCTTTGCGGAAGTTATGGATGCGGTTTTGGAAGTGCTGGAGCTTATGGAAAGAGGCACCAAGTGCCTACCGCCTATTTTAACCATTCCTTATTATATCGCGGCCAGCTTTGCTCTCGTGCCGTATTTTGTGGGTAAGGTAGCAGTAGAATTCTTTACTTCCCATATACATAGGAATTATGAGCGCCTGGAAAAGCTTAATAACGCGCCTGCGCTTGAGGTCGCCAATTTGCAAGAAGAAATCTTAGCCAGGGCCAACCAGAAATATACTCTCCTCAGGCATTTAGAGGATGACGCCTCAGCCAGTAATAAAGAACATCCACTCTTATCCGGCTTAGTCAGGATTGCTTGGTCCAGAATTTTCATTGTTTTGGTCGGCTGGCTCTTTAGCGGCCCGGTTGCCTTGGCGTTAGTTACTCGCTTCCCGTATCTTTTTGCAGGTGAAGCTGATTTCTTAAGGAGCCTCTGCGATTTATTGCCGGCTTACTTGAGCCAGCATCTAGAGCCTAGCTGGTTTAATCTCTTAAGGGTCTATTTTCTTAATTTGGTGTTATCCTGGGGCATTGCCAAGAAAATCAGCGAAGATATCAAAGCAAATTTCGCGAGTAACTGGCACTATCTTTGGATTATCCCGTCAGCAATCGTAATTTATGCGCTTAGCTCTTTAGTCTTTCCGGCAATTGCCGCCGGCTTTGCCCAAGTCCTGCCGCAAGGAATAGCGATTATTCTTGCTATGGCTAGTTATTCGCTCTTGATTATCGGAGTCTCTAAGATAGTCAAGAGGAATGCAGATTTTAAAGTCTTGGGGATATTGCACAACAGCTTGAGTTATCAAGTTGGCTTCTGGGTTTCTTTTGTAGGATTATTGATTATCGGCGTAGAAATCGGCTTAGCTGTTGTCTTGGCGCACATTGTAGAGGGGCCAATAGGCGATATCCTGATAAGCTGGGAAAGCCATAATGGCGTAATTAATTTAGGTGATGATGTGGTTGGAGGCTTGGAAAGAGGGGGAGAGCAGGGTATCAAATTCGCCACAGGCAAAGAAGTTGAAATTAACACGAGTGGCTGGCTGTATAAATTATTCGGCGGCATAGGCGAGTATCGGCAAGCGCAATGGGCCGCGCAATCAGGTTCATTGGAACTTTATACGGACAGGAATTTACGTAAGGCTGCCGCAGCTAAAAATAAGAATTTCGAAGCATTATTTGGTGAAGTGTCATTATGGGCCCGCTTCTTGCTGCGCGATAAATCAGTTGAGGCCGCAGAATTATTAACCAAGGAGATTGTTGGCAGTAAAACAAAGCAAAGTTCTGCTCAGGTAGCGCCAAAGGATCATACAGAAGAAGGTAAACAGCCAATAGCAAAAGAAGCAGTAAGAAAAGAGCCCTATATTGTGAAACCGGGGGACAATCTATCCACGATTGCCCAAAAGACATTAGGTAAGGCAGGATTATGGCCCAAGATTTATGAGCTAAATAAAAAGGTAATCGGGAGTAATCCGAATTTAATCTTTGCCGGACAGAAATTTTCCCTGCCTGAGCAAGAGAAAGCGCTGAAGAAAGAAGATGCGCGTCCTGTTGTAGGCGGCGCTAAAGAAACTAACGCCAGCCGCGCTCCTCAGGCGCCGGATAACCAAGAGATTAACTCCCTCATTAAGGAAACCAATAGTTTAGCCTCTCAAGTTAAGAATAAAGAGCCTGATCTTAAGTCTGAGCAACTTTTAAAGAAATATAAGTTAATTGATAATGCGCTTGAGAAGTTAAGCGATAGAATCCAGAATCTTAAAACCCCTATTCCTGATCCTAAAATTAATATTAGTTTACCGGATTGGTTGGAGCAAGGCATAATTTTTCGGACTAAGCTTAACCGGTTACGTCAGAAGGTTATTGAAATAGGGGATAAGCTTGCTGAGATGACTAACCTGATTAAGAACGAGCAGGATGCCAAGAGACAAAAATTCATCCAAGAAGCGGCAACTGAAGCAACCTATCTGGAGAATCTGAAGAAATTCCGCAGCCTGTTGCCAGTATCTTATGCCCAAGACCCGGCTGAATATGGCAAATCTTATATTTATGACTTAGCGGTGTATATTGATGTGTTAAGTTACTCTGATACCAAAAAAGCAGAAGAGCTCCTGCGTTTATTCACTTTCTTCTTCGGCAAAGGCAAAGACGGCTTTAGCAATGCTTATAATCTTTCTAATTTAAGCGGCTTCCAGCAGAAAACTACCGGGCCGCTGGCGCACTTGATTATCGCGATTAGTAATTATGAGGCTAGGAAGCTAGCAGGACAGGAGTCGTATTTAGAGGTAGCCGAGAATATCGCGGATTATTTGTTAAAAGAATTGTATGCCGGCGATAAAGGAGTCTTTAGGTTTACCAGCGACAAGAAAGACCCGGATAATTATAACTTAGTTTCTACCGAGCATCAGATTTCCGCTTACGCGGCCTTTAACTGGCTAGTTACGCGGGTCCAAGATGCGGCTAAAAAGGCAAAATACTCGCAAGTAGAATCCGGCTTAATCAAATACTTAGTTGACAGCTATGATAAGGCAGGTTATTTCTATGCCGGTTATAAATTAGATAAGCATGAATTTGACCAACGGCCGGCTGCGGATTTAGGGCCTTGGGCAATGCTGGCTTTGGGAGAAAAGATTACAGCCATTGAGCCTACGCCGAAGAAGATCGTTGAATATGCCAAAGCTAACCTGTTGGTCAAGGTAGATTATTATTCAGCCCGCGAGCAAAAAACTGAAATAGAATTGATGCCCTTCGGTAAAGAGTCCAAGGCAGATAAAGTAGGAAGCTTTGAGTGGAGCGCCTTCTGGATTATGGCTGCGCGTATGGCTGGGGATGAGGATTTGGCAGGCAGGCTGCAAAGTTCACTGCAAAAGGTTAGCGTAAACGGTATTCTGCCTTATGCCTCCAAAGAGGGCCACCCAACAGGATTTAATTGGAACACGGCTAAGGGTCCGGCTTTGATCTCTACTTCGTGGAATATTTTGGCTGGCGAGGATATCAACATCTTCAATCCGCAGGCGCCGGCTAAAACCATCGCTGTGGAAAAATTAGAGCAAATTGCCAAGGTTTTTGCCTTCTCCGAAGAAAAATACCGCAAGTTAGGCATTGGTTATAATGTGGATGAAATTCAGCGTTCCCTTGAAGGAATACAACGCACTGTAAAGCAAATGCAGTTGATGCTTTCTACCACCAAGGACCGGAATACCCAGAGATTGCTGGAGTTTTACTTCAATTTCTTTACCGCGGATCCGCTCTTTAATACTTTAGGCGCCTTCACTTTTGGTAAGATGGGCGCAGGCATAAGTTTTGGCGGTAAATACGGCTCGCTAATGACTATGGCTAACACTATTTACGGCTTAACCAGAAGCCTGAACTTCATTGGTATTGCCACCGCGGTAACTACAGCCGCGGATATCTATTCTATGCCGGGGATGGAAAAATTGGAAGGCAAGCATGGCGGTATCCTGAAAAGAAAAGGGAATGTTTTTGACGCGGGAGTGCTGGAAGTTGCTCGGCCAGAAGCAGAGCTTAATGCCACCTATGATCCTAAAACCGGAGATATTTTGGTTAAAGAAAGCAAAGAGCATTTACTGCAGATTAAGCTGCCGCACAACGTAGCCTCTGATTGGATTAATAAAATTGTAGAGTATTTTAAAACTAAAATTAAAGGCGACGAAGACAATCAGATTAGCCCGCTGAAAAAATATGACGCGGTAGTCTTTTTCTCCGATATCCACAAGGCAGCATATAAAGAAGCGTTCTTTGGCGAAGATAATAATGATAAGTATGTCTATTTTGCCAAGAGGCAGGGTAGATACCAATATATTATCAAGGTTAATGTGGATGACACCAAAGAGATTAAGGTAATTTCGCAGGCGCTGATGTTTACTGATGAAACCCGGCAGTTCCTGGTTGATGCAAAGTTATGGATGGATGACGGAGAGTTGCTTGTTTTGCCTTCAGCCTTACGCTTAAGCTATGCCAAAGATTTTGTCAGGGCAGTAGCCGGGGCTATGAATGCTCAAGAATTTAATGCCGGAGCGGAAATCGACCCTCTAACCGGCAAGGTATATTTTTATAACGATATCAGCCAGATCAGCGCGATTGTGCGCAACCAGAATGCGGTTCCGTTTAATCCTTTCACCGGCAGAGTGGTGATCGCCTCTTTGGATTTATCGGTTTTACGCTGGGCAATGGAGGAGAATAAAACCGGCAAACACAGGTTTACTATTCTCAATACCTTTGACGGCGTAGAAATCAAAACCGATGAAAACTTAGCGGTCAAGGAATTAAGCGAGGATAAAAAGATTAAAGTCAAAGGCATTGCCCACACGCTTCCCAAGGGGACTAAGTATATAGAAGGGAAAGAAGGCATTCTACCAGTGGCCTATGATAAAGAGCTGAATGTGCCCAAGGCCATTGCTTATAGCCTTGATCCGCAAGTAGGCACCAGTTTTATCTATAACTTGAAAGAACTAAAGAATGTGGAGATCATTAAAGAGAATAAAGAGGTTAAATTTAATAATGGTACCTCTATTCTCCTTACGCCGGGTACTTCCGTAATTTGGTATTATGATCAGGATGGCAAGACTGCGGTTCCGTTGATCATTGAATATGCCAAGAACAATGAAAACAAAGGCGCCAGGATTGAGGATAACGAAGGAAACAGCCTGCCTTTTGCCCAGCCGTTTGGCGTAATGGATAGCAAGAAGGAGCCGGATAAAAAAGGCATTCCTTACGCGGCAAAAGCCACGCAGGAAACCAATATCCAGAATGAATATAAATCTAAGCTCTACAATGAATATATGCTGCAGGTAGTCAGGCTGAATCAACTGCGCCGGCAGATGGTGGCGTTTAATAAATTGGCAGAAGCAATTAATCGTTTGTCACTGGATCAAGAAAAGGCGCGCAATCTTTTGGATAAACTCTACGGTATGGAGTATTGGAAGCAGCAGCTTAATTTAGAAATGCAGATGGCAAAATCTAAGGTGCAGGGAGAGCTGAATAATATCGCCAATGCCAAGTCAGCTTATCAAAATGAGTTAACCAAGGCTCAAGCGGGAATTGAGAGCGCCAATCAGGAACTGTCAACGGTAAATGCCAAGATTAGCGAAGCTGAACAGCTTTTGGCTAAGGCGCAAGCCAGCAATAATAAAGAACTGGCTGACTTTTTGCAGCGCATACTAAACGGCGATCTTGAACCGGGCAGCACTAATAAAGGGTTATATAATTCTAAAACTGTGGCGCAGGCCAATCTTAGCAATGCCCAAGCATATGTGGGTAAGTTAGAGAGTAAGGATGTTAGCGCAAGCGATGTAGTTTTGGATTATGTAACTGCTCTGCGTAACGAAGTAGGATTAAGCACTATCAGTAATTTTGCTGATGGCGTAGGCAAGGATTGGCAAAAGAATCCGCTGCAGGTGGTAGCCGCGTGGAAACAATATCAAATCGCAGGGCTTGACCCGAATGAAATTCAAAAAGGCATAGATTATTATAATCAAAAATTAGATTTCCTAAAAAATACTGCCGTAGCGGATTTAGATACCAAAACAAGCGGCGCCCAGCAGAATCTGGCGGATTTGACCAAAGAGCAAACTGACTTAAACGGCCCGGCGATTGTGAATAATAACTTTAATTCGGCTTCTGTCGCGGGCATCAAGGCGGAAATAGACTTCATTTCCGGCCAGAATCGGGTGGATACCCTGCATTTAGAAGCCCTGGATACCAAGCTTTACTACGCTTCCGGAAGACAGCAGGATGTGGCGAAATTAATTCCACAGACGCAAAAATACCTTGAAGACCTTAATGCTAATAAAATAAGCGCGCAGGCAGCAATCGCCGGACTGGAAAAGTCCATTCAGGATGCCCAAATTTACAAAGATTACCTCGCGCAAAATCAGCAGGTGGATACGGTATACCTTGATTGGCGGGAAAAAATGATCAGCGATACCTGGGGCGCCTTGAACTTGAACAAAGATGCCAAAGCGCTTGTCGCGCAGGCGATGGATAACATTAGCCAATATCAGCGTGAACACCTCGTAGAAAAAAGAGGGCTTTATGCTCAAAGGGACAGGATTGTTAATTTAGGAGAGAAGATTAAAGGCCTAGCTAAAGAATACAAATTACCTGAGCCGTATCTTTTCGGTAAGGATGAGCTGGATAAAGTGCTTAACGCCGCCTATCCTGAAGTTGAATATCTGGCTTTCCAAAATGACGGCGCGGTAGGAAATATGATGTGGACCAGGGATTTGGTCAGGGCCTTAGGTATCAATTTTGATTTAGGAATGTGGGGTATTCAGGAGGGCAAGAATAATCCGGCTGCCACAGGCTGGTCAGTGTTAATGGCCAAGGAAGGCGAAACTTGGACTTCCCTAACCAAAGCCGAATTGGTTAAGAGGATACAGACAAAACAAATCGGGCCGGGCGCGTCTGAAGTTGAAAAAAATACTGAATACCGCGTGGTGCTTCTGGAGAGTTTTGGCATTAATCCTAGCGGCAATCTTACTTTTGTTTACAACGGTTACGCGGACTTAGACTTGGATGGCAGCGGCAATATCTACGCCCATAATCTTAACCTGCGCAACGAGTTTGGCAAAGACAAGCAGTTTTTTGGCGAGCTCAAAGCGAGTATGGTTTCACTCTCTAAATCCGGCACGGAGTTATTATATTGGAAAGACCAGCAGGAGATTAAACATATTCCGGCAGCGATTGATGTAGCGGAAAAATATTACGCGGTGGATTTGAACTTTGGTTATGAAAAGGATGGTAAAGGGATTAATTTCTTCGTGCGCTGGATTCAGGACACCTCGGATTATTTCGGATTTAATGAAATCTTGCCCGGCATTGGCGCAAAATATTCTTTCGGTAAAGTGGTAGGTTTACAGGGAGAGGCTACACCGAAGACTATAAGGATTAACACCTCAGTCAAGCTGCCTAAAGATGCTACGCTTGATTTTGGTTGGAAAAACGATAATCTCTACCATAAGAATTATTATAGCGCCAGCCTTGAGATTCCGCTTCCGGTTTTCAGGCAGATGAAAGTGCGGATGGAGGCTAATCTCGGCGAAAAAGGGAGCAGTTTTTACGGCCTTAAGGTTGGGCCAATTTATAAAGTGGATAAGAAAGGCCAAGAGAAAAAGGCATTCCCGATTAATCCGGAAAATAAGCCACAGTTGATTGAGAACGTGAACGCCTGGATGGCCAAAACTACGCTTAAGCCGGCAAAATCCGCTGAATATCCTCAAGCGCCTAAAAATTTCCTGAACCAGACGATGGTTATAAACGGTAAAGAATTTACGGTAATTTATTCGCCTGAAGGCGCCTATGTTTACAGTATGATGATGTTAGATTGGGGCGCGAAATATTCTCGGGATAAAGAGCCGGTAAAATTAAGCGAAGAAGAATTTTATACCGCGCGCAGGCTGAAAGACATTGTGGAGAAGGTTTCCGAAGACAAATTGAATCAGGCCGGGATCTATAAGGAAGTTAAGAGTAGGGAAGAATTTTATTATACCTTAATCAAAGGCCAGAAGGTTTACCTGAATGCCAGATTTGTAAAGGGTAAGATGGTTGCGGATAGGGATGCAATGGAGATGCTTATCCTGCTTAAGGCGGATACCTTTGAAGTAGTTGACTTAGGCAAAGAAGCCTTGGATTTAGTAACCAAGATGCGCCGAGAAACCGGAGTTCTCTACGCGGATAAGATGCATATACTCAATAATACGGAGTTGCAGGAGATTATCAATGGGGGATATTTGTATGGAGTTAAAAATAAGGAGAATAAGGTTGTCCTGAAGGCAAAAGGATATCAGGGAATGGAAGGGGTCTTGGAGCTGGGGATTGGCGGCGTATCTATCTTAAGGGATGTTGTCAAGTCTTCGTATGTCCGTTTAACCCGCGAAGACGGCCAGACGCGTTTTATTAAAGCTAATAAAGAATTGCCTTATACCATTAAGGCTGAATTAATCCACGATAGCCGGGCGCCTCCGGAAACCACCTCTGGATTTACTTTAAGAGAGCTTACTCCTGCCGAAGTTAAGAGCCGCAAATTTGCTGTGGTTGACGCGATTTTCACCGAATCCGGAAAGCATTATTTAGTTGATTATCTGCCCTATCAAGCCGAAGAAGAATTAGGAAAACCTGCCGTATATTTGCATTCAGAATTAATTACTATTCCCGTCTCCGGGCGAGATTTAAGAAAAGGCGAGATTAACATTCCTGATTTTGCCAAGATGAGGCCAGCCAAGAAAGATGAGCTTAGGTGGGAATATAACCCTCTGCTTGGCGAAAAGGTAAAGATTAAGATCTCCGGCCAAGAGAATGCCGCTACTCTGTCAATAAAGAAAGACGGCAAGGAGCATATTGTTTCTTATTCGCCTGAAGTCGAGGCGTTCTTTGATTGGGTAAATACTTATAATTACGCCTATCAAAACATCCCGCAAAAAGGGATCAAGGTTTACTTTAGCAAAGAGGAAATGCCTACCAGCTGGTATCCTGAGAAAATTGACCAAACGCTGATTGTCGGCAAGCCGCAATATTTTAGCGATGACAAAAAATACGGAGAGGCAATTGTTAAGATTGCTTCCCTTTACGGCTATAAAGAGGCCAAGGCATTTGAAAAAGAATATCAAGGCGCTGTATTTGATTTAAGGACCAATGGCTTGGTGGTTTATACTGACAAAGGCCGCGATGCCGTATATATCATCCGCTATCAGGATGACCAGGAGAGGATAGTTACTGAAGCCATCAAGTCCTTTAAAGTAGGCCAGAAATCTGAGCCGCTGACGGTTGCGCAGGAAACAATTCCTTACATCATCGCCTTAAATAATTTTAAGGATGGTAAAGAAACCGATGCTAATACTATCTTTACTAAGGTGAAGTTGGAAGATTTACGCCGCCTTGATAATTACGAGCAATTCAAACAGCTAATATTAAAGAACCAAACAATGGTTACTGCACACTCGAAAAGCATTACCCCTCAAGAAATCCCATACCAGCAGATTAATAAGATCATCGAAAAATTTGCAAGCTTAGGATACAAGGCTCTTAACCGGGACAAAACTCCCTACAGGGCAGATAGTTTAAAGAAATTAGTTAAGATAGCCAACCTTAATCCTGACGGAAAACCGCGGAGCTTTGAGTATCAAGGTTTTGGCGACTCTAGCCTTCCCCGTATCAAGGTAATTGAAGGCAAGGTTCTGGCCTTTGGCGAGTATGAAATAGAAGGCCGTTTCGCCGATATCGTCTTTGACTACCAAGGCAAAAAACTAAGCCTGCGTTTTGATTTGGATAAACAATCGGATGAACCTATAGCCGTATCGTTCTTCATTGATAACCAGAGGACTTTAGTTATAGACCTTTATAAAGAGCTGTTATTTATAGATGTAAGAAACAAAGATCAGGGTTACTGGACAATGCGCCAGCACCTGAGAAAGAACGGAATATTTGATAGTAAGTGGAATGAGATAATAGACAATATCAGCCATATTTTTGCTTATAAAATAGATAGGGAAGAGAGCTTTACTTATGATGGCCATCCAGCTTACCATCCTTCTTTATTGAAAGCATTGGAGATACCTTCTATTACTAAAACTACTTATTTAAAGTATAACGGTGAAACTAAACCGATTGAAATCGGGTTGGGTAGATTGGTTACAATAGATTCTGAAAAAGGGCTTATACAGTCAGAAAGCATAGTACACATTTATAATAAACTTAATCAATTCTTGGGAGATGTTACTTATGTCGCGTATAGGGATTTCAAGGGTAATGTGAGAATCCAGACTTGGGAAGGCATAGTAAATGGAGAAAAAATTGATGTTGCAACTTATGTAATTGATTATGATAAATATGGCTTAGGTTACGATTCTTTCACTATTATCAATAACGAAATAAATTCTTACACCAAACATGTTGGTAAGGATAGGGATACCGGTTTATTCTTTTTCTTAACCTTGGAAGGAGTCTTCTCTCAAGTTCCCGGTTTACAGGCTGTCGCCATAAATAATTACGAATTACTTAGAGAAAAATTAAAAAATAAGGATGCTAAGATATTCCCTAAAGGTTTGAGGAGTGTCAGTCTTGCTGGTAAGACCGGAGAAGGTAAGATGTCTAGGGTTCTGGAAGGGTTTGATGAGTCTAAGTCTGCCAGTTTGTTATCCGGAAAGGCTAACGGTGAATTATTCAAAAAAGACAATCTCTCCAGCCTATTTGATACTATTACCTTTATTGAGCATGTTCAGACAATTAATAGCGCTTATGAAGCAGGCCCGTTAAACTTAGGGTATGGACAGAAGGGCAAGGCGTACCGTTATAAAGGAAGTTTCCGAGAATCGGATTACAAAAGAGCTAAGCTGATAAGCGAAAGCGATCTTTTCGACATTAGCGATGATCTGCTCTTTATCTATAATATTAATGATAGCCGTGTGGATAAGAAGAGCCTGAAACAAAAAGCGCTTCATCCCATAGGGTTGTTAGTCTGGGAGTTTTATAAAGACCAGACACTCTTTGGCCTAGAGCGTTGGGGGAAAGATCCGGTCAGAAAAGTTTATTATGATTCCGTACATCAGGTTGCCAGAGAGACATTCAGGGTTAATGGCGATAAGCTTGAGCCTTTATACAAGCATGTAGTGGTATTTATGGAAGACCTTCCGGGTTTCTATTGGGTTGGGGATATAGACGTATCTAACGGCTGGACGGATAAAGTAAATAAGGCTTTTGATAATACCATTGTCAATGGGCCAAAGGTCAAACATTTAACCAGCCGCAGCATTTTCAATGACAAAAAAGAATTATTGGAGGTATTGGCCAGAGAGGAGCTTATCGAAAATAACAATTCTGACTATATATTCTGGAATATTAATAGTGCAAAAGAATTGGAGTCGCGTTTGTCAAATACTGGAATCAATGATTCAGATAAGCAACAGATAATGGATATATATGGCCATTCTTTGTTATCGGTTTCGCTGATGAATTCTAAAGATGCGAAAGAACTCTTGTTAAATCGCAGGGGACTGCTTTTCTATTTAGATAAACAGAAAGAAGAGAGGAAGGATCAGTGGAGGAAAGAGTATAAGATTCAAGCATCTGATCTTTGGGGCGAGTTTAAAGAGTATATAGTCAATGTAGGAAGATTAACAGGAGTTAACAGTTTCTTCCCGGTTCATAGCACAGATATGAGCTTTGGCAAGGCATTGGCTATTTTAGCCCTTTTGATAGCGGGGAGTATATTATTAGGCATAAAACTTGCAAAGTTAAACGTATGGGCAGCAAGGGGATTGAGAATATTATTATGGTTTGGCGCTATTTTTACCATAGGCGCGATATTCGGCCCATTTAAAGCATTAGTGAGCTTGGCAGTATTGAGTTTGGGAGTAACGTTAATCCGTTTACTTATGTTCCCGCTCTTGCGGCTTTTAGTGAACGTATTCATCTTGGCATATGTAGCATTTGGTAAGAGGGTAATTCGATTTAAAGGTAATTCGTTAAAAGATGAAGCTCTTTATGTGATAGGCAAGGTCTTGAGGTTTATTGTGTATCTGCCTATCACCTTACCATTTATACTTATCGGTCGCGTTTCAAAACTGTTAGTTGTAGCAGTACATAAGAAAATAGGAGCAATAGAAAATTATAAATATGAAGGCTCTGAGCCTAAAATTATTGAAGAGCTTATCGCGCGCTTCCCGGCATTTTCTTACGCTAAACTATTCCTCCACTATTTAGAAAGATTATTAGAGAGAGATCTAAATGGCCTCAAAAATGAGTTCTATGGCGAGAAAAGCAAAGAAAACAAGAAGAGAGAAGCAATTGAAAAAAGAGAGGCTTCCCTGAGGGATGAGCTGCCGAAGCAGCACGTAGAAGATCTAGATAAGGAATTAAAGATTCAATTGATCCTAAGGCCGATTGTTGAGTTGTTCCAAATCGTGCTTAAGGATGAAGGTGATCGCTACGAGCGTTACGTTTCAGGAAAAGAAAGACGCGAAAAAGAGAGCATCCCTCTAGTAATGAGTTTCTTCAAGGACTTTATTGAGTACTACCTAAGGGATCAAGGTGCAGGAATAAATGTAGGCAATCCTCTAGATATTGCTGGAGCAAAAGATCTTCTTTGGAAGATAGCCGAATATCCTGCGGATGAGTCTCGCGCAGAGGAATCCAAAAAAATAGCGCAAAGAATAATGAAATATCTGCAAGGGAAATACGAAGGCAACGCGTTATATCTGCCGCAGTATCCTTATGGGAAGATTCGCGGCTACTTGTTACTGCACTATAGATTCGCCAAGTATATGTTTGACGCGGTAGCTCTTTCAAATGGACTCGATAAAAAACTTGATGAGCTAGAGAAGAATCCAACAACAAAGGAATGGGCTAAGAAACGCAAGGAAGAAATAGCGGTTAAACGCACCTTTATGGCAGTGATGTTTGCGACTTGGATTGGCTTTAATATTGCGCTCGGAGTGATAAGCCTTTTCTATGTCTATAACCTATTGCCTCTTTTGGCCCTGCCTTTTGGGTTATTGCTTTTTATAATGAATATGCGTTCGTCGTTGCGCACCTTCTGGTACCTATACTTAGAGGCCATTGCCACATTAGAGGATAAGGCCGCTTATAATGATTACAATAAGCTGCGTAAGTCCGCATTAGAGCAAGTCATTTCCGATGATTACCTCAAGTATGCTTATGAAAATTTACTAATAAAAGAGACTTTAGAGCAATACGGCCTTGCCAGTGAAGAGGCAATTAAGAAAATGCTAGATGAGCATAAAAAGGGCAATATCCTTTTGCCTGAGAAGGACGTTTCTATTCGTGGAAAACGAGTGATTATATATTTCTTCAATATGGCACAATTATACAAGGAAGGGCAGAAAGAAGGAAAGAAAGAATATATTGATATAAGTAAGTTGAAGTTCTTAACTATGCATATATCAGCTTATACAGATAATGTGTTGCCGACTTCGGAAGTTTTGGATGGAGATGATCTGTCTAATCCTGTCGGTTCAGGCCGGGTGAGAGCGGTAAAATCGACATTCATAATGCTCAAAGAAAGTTTTTACGAAGAATGGATATTTTTTGTAGCCAAAAAATTTAAAGGACTTAGTATTGAAGATAAGGAGGTTATATTAAATCCAAAAACATCATTTAAAAATACTGTCAAGATATTATTAAAGGTTAATCCCGGTAAAAAAGAGAAAGAAATTAGAGAAGATATTATTAATAACTGGGTGGCTTACAGAGGAACATATCTTTACAATACCACAAAAACTATAGAGCACTCTGCGATCCCTGCGTATAAGCTTTTATTTATGAATAAATTAAGTAACTTTGTTACTCTCAAGGATGCCGAAAAAAGGATTATTATAAATTGGTTCAGCAGCTATTTTGCTACAGTAGTGAAAAGAATTGAAGATTTAAGCAAGGAGGAAGACGAGCTCAATAAAGCAATGATAAGAAAAGAAGAAGAATCTAAAAAAGAGAAAGTAGCAGATAAAATCAATAGAATCAGTAAAGAAATTGAGGTAATAAAAGAAGAGCTTAAAAAAGTGCAAAGCGAAAAGGCAAAACTTGATGAATACAGAAAGAGACTAGAGAGTATCCAAACCTCCGGTAAATATCAAGTATTGATTAGTGAATGGGAATCCGATAGTGAAGCTGGCAAGAAATTTAATGAGAAGATGCAGAATGAGATAATTGAAGACCTAATCTCTAATTATTTACGTATACTATTAATTTATAATTTTGATATGAACAGCCAGAAAAGGGATATTGACAATGAAAATATCTACAAAGAATTCTACAATAAGGGTTGGACAGTGAATAAAAAATCATTGCGGACCATTGCTGCTGCCACTGATGAATCTTCCCGATTTTACGATAGCAAGGTTCAGGCTTGGGCATTTGCCCGTCCGTATCTAGGCCCGCAAGAAAATAGCGGGGTTCTGGGAGCTGAAGGTTTACAAACTCCGGGGGTATTATTTTCAACTGACTGGTCGCATTTAGCCTTTCCCGCTAATTTCTTCCTGCTTCCTTATGATACTTACGAATTCACTAAAGATCATAAATTGGGTATTCTTCTGGATAAATTATTAATAGGCGATGAAAATATTACTTCGGCTAATGAATGCGCCAAGGTTTCTGAAGATTCCTGGAATACCAGAGTTATTCCGCCAAAATCTGTGACTAATACTCCGAGTTATTATGGTAAAGGTATGATGCTGGTTGACGCACTGGATGCGGTTTATGAATCTAAGATTGAAGATACGGCCTCAGGTAATGAAATCTTAAAACAGGGGTATGCCAGTCGTTACAGCCCGAGGACAATACTTTATCAGGCTAGAGAAAAGGTGTATGGAGCATTCCCGGCTTTCTTTGGCAGGTTTGGCGCTCCCATTGCCGATGATTTTTTATCTGTACGTTTCCAGAAATTTATTCGCTCGCCAGATTTGGATTGGTCAGAAAAAGCAGGGATTATCCTTGACTATGATTATTATCTTCATAAACCATGGATTCTAATGTTGAATTTTACCATTTATGTACTTGGTTTTTATCTTATGTGGAATGTATTCAGCTACTTGGCGCTTCCGCTTATTGCAGTGGTCTTGGGACAGATATTCTCCCAGTCTATTACCGGCTCTTCCGCCGGATACTTTATCAGGGAAAGAGGATGGTTTAAAGGCTGGTCGTATCATATAGATTTATTCTTTAGGATGATATTTGTATTTGTTCCTTTTATACCGTTACTCTCCAATAAGATATTTCAGGCGTTAGAGGGACTATCTGGGGTCTTTACCCGCGGGCTCAAAAGTACGGATTGGGCAAAGGTTCCTTTTAGCGACCTGTTTCAGGTGTTTAGGCGAGGTATCATAATAGGGTTTTGGTTGGGATTGATATTTATTGTCTCGCCATATCATCCCTATGGCATTCTTGCTCCAGTGTTTTTCTTTTTCTTCCCGCTAGCTTTTATTATCGGCCCGTTTTTGAACAATGGTTCATACTGGGCTAGCCTTTGGCAAATTATATCCGTTATTCCCTATCTATTATTTGATTGGGTGGTGAAGTTTACAGAAGAAAAGGCGTTAGTAAGGGCATTGAATAAAAATTGGGGGCAACTTAAAACTAAGATTAACGCGGATAAGGACCTTACGGAAAAATCAAAAGAAATAATTATAAAGACTGTAGAAAATATTTTCCTCTATAAATTAATCTCTGATATTAAAGATAGAAGTAAGATAAATCTGGTTTGGGAGAGGTTTGATTCATTAATCCCAAGGATAAATATTACCAAAGATGGAAAGCTGCATAAGTTACTGTCTTTAGAAAACAAAGATTCAGAAAATAAGGATTCGAAACGAAAGATATATCCTTTTTTAAAGAGTTATATAGTTATAAATTCTGCAGGCGATCAAAATATAGGCGCCAAGAAGAAAAGAATATTGCAATGGAATTTTAAGACTATACGGACCAAGAAGAATAATATTTCTGAAGAACTCGATAAGTATGTTGAGGGCTTATGGTTGAGAGAAATATTAAAACATTTACAAGACACAGGAAAGAGTATTAAGGAATTGACTGGAATAGCCGTTGAAGATTATCAGGTTTTTATTTTTGATATAGACGGAACGGTATCGAATAAAGTATCCTTGGATGTCAGCCCTAATGCTGAAACTATTGAGCAGTTGTTACTGCTCAATAAGACGGTAGTGATAGTCTCTTTTGCCGGAATCGAAAAGCAGATACAACGCACGTATGTTCCTTTAAAACGCTCATTAGAAAGAAAATACCGGGCTGATGTGCTGAAGAATTTCTTTATCTATTCCTGCGGAGCTGGAGCGCTTGCTACGTATGACGCTAAAGTCAAACTTATAGATGACAGGGGCGAAAATACCCCCGGGTGGCTGGTCGCGGATAAAGAGTTTACTTTTAATAATGTTTTTGGAAAGACTAGCGCTAAGATAATTGGAGATATAGCGCAAGGGTTGTTGGATTATATGTATGAATCTGGCGCTAAACAAAGTATTTTTAGTGATGATGTGCTAGCTAAAGATAGGGCTTGGGATACTGACAACGCTAATAAAAAAGTTGATCGGCGCGGAATTACATTACTGCTTCCTAAGGGCGAAAAAGCCGGTGATTATTATGAGAAGGCTAAACCACGGACAGTATCCCAGCTTGCATTTTACGCTCCTCCGGATTTAAGGTTGATGCTTTTAATGAAGATGAGGCTGTTAGTTAAGAAAGCAATTGGTTTAAAGTTAGAAGAGGTTAGGAAAGAGCTTAGAAGCCTTTTAGGTACTCAATCTGAAAAAGTTCTGCAGAAAATAGGCGGCGATAAGGAACTAATCAGAAATTTGGTTTTATGGGAATATTATAAGGCCATAAAGTCGGAGGATGATACAGAAGGATTGTTTAAGTTCGCAGAAGCAAAGATTACTGATAGCCTTGGTGCTTTGGTGGATAACGAGAATAAGGCAAAGATTATGGATCTTTTAGCTGCTTATGCGGATATTTCCCGTCCAATTGATGTCAGGGAAGGTGGCCAGGTCGATAAAGGAAATACCGTAGAGGTCACTCTTATTACAAAAGGTGGAAAACTAAACGCGTTGGAGAATGCCGTTAAAAGATTGGCTAATAAAGAAATGGAAGGTATGTCCGGAGAGGAAAAGAAGAGGCAAAAAGAAGCAATTATCAAGAGAATAGGCAGTCACGCAATGTATTTTGGCGATGAATGGTGGCTTCCCGAAGATCCAATCAAGGTAACATTAAATCCGAAAATTGACTATAAGCGAGTATTTGATCTTAATACATGGGAAATGACGCCGGAAGAAAAGTTTATTTATGAAAGCTGGTTTCTTGGCGACATAATCAAGGATGATAGAAAACTTACTGAGGTAGTCAAGCAGAGGGCTAAGGATACTGGCGAAGTCAGAGAAGGCGAATTGGCGGGAGATAAGATAAAAGAAAGAGTTGAGCTTATAAAAGGTAATCCTGCTAAATATTATTTTAGCCTTGACCAGAGCGGAAGTTTCATTTATGAAAATAAGCTTTATTGGCGCGGAGAAGGTAATGATGTTTCAACAGTATTCCATCCTGATGCTTTGAAGGTATGCGTAACAACCACAGATAGAATACCGCAAATTTCTAATACGATAATGAAGGCAGTGGGTATAGGTAAAAAAGAGAAAGGGAAAGGCTATATCGTTTTAGACAAGCCGGAAGAGCTTAGCGCGGATTATCATGGAGTAAAGAAGATCAATACTCTAGCTTTTAAAAATGCAGGGGGGGATGGTTATTCTTATAAATTTGTCTGGATGCCGCAAGGTGATCCTGACGCTACCGCCAGATGGCTGACTAAGTGTATAAATGAAACAATACTGGAGCAAAAAGTTTCATCATCTTCCGCGTTAAGCTTAGGAAAATTGTTTATAGCGGCAGCCGTTCCAATGTTTGCTTTTTCAGCTTGTGCCCAGAGCGCAGTACAATCACCGTTAGTTACACAAATCTTTAACTCGATTTTAGATAATCCGTATATCAGCATTATTATAATCGCAGCGTTGTCAGGAATATGGATTTATCTTAGAATAACTCGGGTACTAAGATTGATTAGGAAATTAACCAATTCAGAATCCGTTATCCGCCAATCCGCCTATGATGCTTTAGAAAAACTAGGTGCATTAACAACAGATTTAGAAATCAGTAAATATTCTGTAGATTTAAATATTAATAATATTGATATCACTGCAATCAATGCCTTGAGTAAACTTAATGCCTTAACTACTGAACAACAAGAAAAGGCAGTCACATCTTTAAGGAATATGTTAAGTATTGCAAATGAAGAGATCCTATCTATTCCCCAATTTATCATTACTCATTATGCCGGAGAATCTTATAATCCTATTCCTTGGGAAAAGCCGAGAGGATATGAGATTGATGGTTATGAGGAAGAAATTTTAACAGAGGAGAGGGTAGAAGAGAATTATGACTATTTTATAATTAATAGTCGCATAAATAGATTAGAAAAAGAAATTAAAGAAATAGAAAATCTTAAAACTTGCGATAGGGTTTTACTTCAAACTTCAAAGAATAGTTTTAGTGAACTAGAACAATTCTTAGCCGAAGCCCAAGCTCAAGGCAGAACAGTTTCAGCTAAGGCTTTAGCCGAGGAAATTGAGCGTAGGAATAAAGAGGGTCAGGAAAAGGAACAGAGGGAAAGAAAATTCGCTGAGTTGACCTCAGCAATGCAAGAAAAAGAAAAGATTATCGCTGAACTCAAAATCAGGGCAGTCGAGCTAGAAGCTAAACTCAATGAAAGCCGCCAACAGGAATCTAACGTAACCAGTGATTTAAACCAAGCTCAAACCGAGAAAGCAAAAATTGAAGCTGCAATAACTGAGTTAACTGAAGATATGGCCGGGGCTACCCTAGCGAAAAGAAATATAACAGTCAACGTTCTATCCGCTGCTCTTAATCAGAATCAGCAATCACTTCAACCATTGGTCCAGAAAGCTCAGGAATTAGAGAATCTAAAAATTACTTCAGCCAAACAGACAGAAGTAATAGAAACAAACCTTTCCTTAATTCAACAAAACTTATCTACTGTTAAAAGAGAATTAGCAGCTCTTGATAAAGTGATGAGTGATTTACGATCTTCCAGCCCTATCCAAACCGGTGCATTGGTTGGGACGAGGTTTGAGCAACAGGTTGCCCGGTTGATGGGCGTGGGGTCCCTTAGCGAAACCCTACGCGGTATTGATATTAGAACTAAGGAAGAATTGGCTAACGGGGCTATAGGGCAGATTAACTCGTTCTTAGCGGCAAAAGGCCTTTCCCTAGATATCATTACTCAGGAGCAATTTAACCAATTTTTTGGAGTGCGGCCCATAGTAATGGCTGCGGGTAATGCCACTAGATTCTCAAGGTTTATCCATAAGTGCCTTGCCTTCGCAGGGTTAGACCAGACTAATATCGCTAATGCCATCAAAGGCGCCTATACTTCTCCTGAAATTCTGCCGGTTGTAGCTGTCTCAGAAAAAATCTTTGGGATGTTGGTTAAAGATGAATATTTGAACGGTTATAATACCAGTAATTTTCACTATACTGTCAACGAAGATATTAAAAAAGAATATATCGTTGAACGCGCCTTGGGGAATAGCGAAAAAATCACCGGCAGATTAATATTACCTGATAATGAGATCATTGATCAGGGGAAAATGCTTAAGCTTTTCGGACAAGAGGCCATTCTGGCCTTAGCGAATTCCAAAGGCCATGGGGATGCTTTCATTATGATTGCTCAAAAACTTAAGGAAGTCGGTCTGCTTGCGCAGGTTGCCTATCTGCAGGTAGCTTTTGGAGAGATTTCGCCAGCAGTCTTGAATAAATATTATAACGCTTCATTTATTACCTATATGGAGGCGGTTGCCCATAATCATCTGGTTGTCAGTGGAGGCAAGATATCCAAGGGACAACTTAAAGCAAAGGGTCACTTTTTCTTCAACAATGGGCGCCTTATCTCTTATACAGATTGGGAACAGATTCCCCATAAGGCTAAGATGGCAGGTTATCAATATGATAAGATAGCCGAATTAGCCCCAGAGCAGGAATTATTGGAAAATAACTTGAGGGACCTTATCAAGGCGCATCAGGCAGGCGAAATTAACGACGCTGGTTTTAACGGTAGAATCACAGTTTTAAGGAATGAGCATCCCTATTATTTGATTTCTGATCAAGGCGTACTTTTTAGCCAAGAAACGCTTGAGACAGCGGCAGAATATGTCAAAACAAGCTGGGCTAAAGGGTATAGCGATCTTACCGAAGGATTACGTAAAATAATCGATGATTACTTACTGCAAGTAAAAGATGCCAGCGGAGAAGAAATTACCGCGTTTTTAAATAAACATTTCGCCATTGAGATTGTTGATATGAAGAATAATAAAGCCGACATATTGATTTCATCCAATACCGGAATCTTTAAATCGGAAGAGCTGATCCATTATCATGAAACAATAGCTCAACTCTATGACCAATTTAAAACGGCAGGTGAAAGTAATCTGTTCTGGGGAATAGAACCGAAAGATAATTCAGAAAAAACCCTGACTTGGAATATTATCAGGATGATCGCGCAAAAGCCAGACAAGCAATCCCAAAGCGGCTTTCGTTTTGTAGGTGATGCGCCAGCATCTATCAAAGATGGTTCGCGTCAGCTTGGTTTTGTGAAAGAGTATCTTGAAGAATTCGGGATGCCTCAATTATCGACAGTTATTGGATCTGAAGCGGAAACTATCGGTGCATCTTTAGAGCATCAGCAAATTGATCAGGCCTATAATCAATTCAAGTCTTCTATCGCGGAAAAAGATTTTGCCTTCCTACGCACACTTTTAGAGCAATTATTTATTTTCTGTTCACAAAAAGCTTCTCAGGGGAACCTCTTGGAGCTTATAGAAAGATTAGAAGCCAATCCGGATGAAATCGCTTCTTTAACCATTCTTAGCCAGCATTCTGCGCGGGCTCCTCCAGTAAACTTAATTAAAGGATTACTTATCCATACTCAATATGAAGCCATTGATAAGGGTTATCTCTTTGAGGGGTTGGATAAGAGCCTTTGGATAGAAGAGAAATCTCCCCATCTTGCCGCATTATACAAACGTATTAAAGTAATCGCTGAGAAAGACAGCGATTACCTAATTGTCAGAATCAATGATATCGCCAGCCTGCTTAATGGAAATAATAACAATTCAGACATACAATCATCCTCTGCCGTTATCAACCCGAGTTCGTACCTGCTAAATATCTTTTCTGAAAATCTAGCTCTATTAAATGCCTATATTGATAAAGCAGCCGTTGCCAGAGGGCTCAGCAAAGAAGAAATCATTAAAGGGATGTTTTATCCGGAAGATAGAGAGAGCGTACGGGGTAAGATAAAAGAAGAACTTTCTAATGGCCGGACCGGGCAGGAGAAGGAGAAAAGAGAGCGTTATCTTTGTTTTGGTGGTGGCAGCGGTACGTTGGCAATTTTGAAACCGCTAAATAAGCTTCTAACTTCTTTAAGTTCGGATAAGGCAGCTAAAAATGCTAAGAGATTTGTGCATGTGTTGCAGAGTTCTATTGATGACGGAGGCTCGACCTTTAAAATGATCACGGGATTGATCAAAAAAGGCTATGGCTGGATGCCTTCTGTAGGCGACCTAGTGAATAGCTTGTTTAAAGGCTTTGGGTCAACGGCAAAGTTATATAAGGTATTGGATGACCAAGGCCGCGTGAAATTAGCAAGTGAAGTTGACCTAGAGAAAGGCAAAATTCCGGCTATCGATAAGACCGGCAGGCCATTTGAAAAGGGAAAGATTGTATTTTTTGGGGAAGGATACGATACTGGCGATAAAAATGATGTGGTATACGTGGATACCTTTAGAGATTTAATGATTAGATTATTAAAACGTAATGTTACCTATACTTTGGTTACGGAGGGCGGTATAGGTTATATGGAGCCCAAGATAAAGGCTTTAGACGAAGATTACGTGTATTTTATCAGCAGTATGATGAATCTCGTAGATATTATCGAAAGGTATATCAAAGATAAGGTTATTCCGTTGGATGGCGCCAGCATCAGAAATTTATTGTTGTTGGGGGCGATAGACTACCTCGGCTTAATTGATATCCAACATCCGAAGTATAATGTTGGGGAACTTGAGTTCTTAGCGGCCGAAGAGAGAGAGTTTAAGCTTTTCCACGAAGGCTTAAAGGCCCTGGCTAAGATGGCGAAACTGGATGAAGTCGTTAAGGTGTCGCTTTCGCATAAGCATCCGACAACCGTGTATGCTGTGTTTGATGAGACTGTGATTTTGATTGAGGACACAAGTATAAATTCAGAAGAAAATAAGTACGTGGTTACAATAAAGGTAGATAAAAATCCCTTTCTCGAAGCGGAGGTTAGAGTCCACGGTGGTAAATACGGTCCTATAAAATACCCGCCGGTACGCCTCGGCTGGAAAGAGCTTATCGGAGTAGGGGGAGGAATCGAGATCTGTGTTCGGATCAATCAAGCCGGAGAGGCGTTAGTTAGTATTGGTAGGAAGGAAGATAAAGAACTTAGCAGGGAGATTAAAATCGTGGAACAAGAGTTTCTTGAAGAAAGCTATATTGAGTATATGGGGAAGAATTATCGAATGGTAACTGATGGGACCGGATTACTGCGTGAAGAAGTAAAAGATGCAAAGGGAGTATATGAATATAGGCCGCTTTCCATAGGGGCATTGAATATTTTCATTCGTAATCGATTGGTCGCTATGCAGACGCATGTGACAGAGACCCCGAACTACTCTAAGGTTATAGATTTTGGGGTTGCAGAAAAAGTATCGGAAGAATGGGTGAAAGTGGAAGAAAAACAAGAACCCCAGTTAAGGAATATATACAGGAAAAATCCAAAGCTGCGTTTGGTTTGCAATAAAGATGTTATTCGGGATATCTTATCCAGTAAAACAAGGGGTATTACCTTTGGCCCCGGCTCGTTCTTTACCAGCACCATGCCTCACTTTTTGGTTAAGGGATTGGCTAAAGCCTTGGTCCAGCGTAGGAAGAGGGGTGATATTCCCATTATCTTTATTTTTAATCCTAGCGTAGATAATGAAACAGCAGGCTACAGCATAAAAGACTTGATGATTTTTGTTAAGACAAAAACCGGGTATAAATTTGACCAGATGTTTACCGGCATCAGCGTAACAAAGTTCGATACCGTAAAATTGGAAGAAAGTTTTGATGTTGACATAAAGAACCGGCCCTTAGGCGCCGATTGGTATGTTGAACGCGTACTGGAGAATTCGCATTTGATTGATGAGTTGGGGTTAGAATACATAAAGATGCTGATCGGAAAATATAGGGAGATGGAAAGGAAAGGAGAAGTAATCCAAGATGATGACAGGACAGAGATCATTGGTAAAGAGGCCGGCCGAAAGGCGAACCTGAAGGAGTATCTAGAGTATAAAATAGATCAGCTATTAAAAGCTCTTTATGAAAAACCCGTAGCAGAGATCCGCACAGACCCCGGTCAGGATTCCAAAGAAGCAAAGAAATCCCGCGGCCCCTTGTACTTAACTAAGGAAGATCAGTACCAGATTATGGAGGAATATAGGCAATTAAGGATCCACAAAGATGAGTTTATAGCAGGTGTTGAGTTTAGGCCGCCTCGAGGGACAGGAGATAGTTTAGGTTTAGGCATAGGGTTCTGGTCGGATTCTACGTTATACGGATTAGGGGATGTGTTAGGGATTACAGGGTACGCCCAAAAATTAACCGAGGCCTATAAAACTATGGTTAAAGAAGAGGTGCCTGTGGAGCGCAGGGATGGACAGGATGATTTCGCTTATATCTTTGACCAACTAAAACGGGCTATACTAATTAAATTAGACTCGGAAACACGAAAGTATTTTAACCAGTTATCGCTAAATGGCTTTAAAAGGGCGGTCAAAGGGGTCCTGATACGTGAAAATCTGGAAAAAAATAAGAAAGTTGGTTTTGGGATCGCCTTAAGGGCGAAGTTAGAATTTAATAATGAATTTATCTCTAGCCTAAAAGAGATTAAAGCGCAAATTTCTAAGATTATCCAGGGACGCGTGGAGTTTGATGATGAGTTACGGCTTAGCCTATTGGCTGTGGTACGCACTAAGAATTACGAGGCAGGAAAAACAGAATCAGTTTATGCGGCGTATGAAGCAGTTAAAAGAGTTTTAGGAGAAATTGACAATTTCTTTGCGGAGAATGTCTCGATTTATAACGGTAAGCTGATTAAGAGCGTAGAAGAAGGGATCAGAGAGATTGTGAAGGTTCATCAGCCTTTTGCCCTGAGGGTAACGGGTTTGAATTGTAGCGGTGGAAGTGGCCAAATCTATTTAGAGCTTGAGCCTATAAACCAATACGCGACAGAAGGAATATTGAAATTATTGAAGGTGCAGAAAGACCTCGAACGCCTGCCTACAGAGTTAAGGATAAAAAGGTTGAATTTTACTTTGGGCCGCTTGACGCAGGCCTTAGATGATGAAGGACTTAAGGATTTGGATAGATTAAACAAAGACCTGGATTTTACCCATTTCATGCCGTTGAATGTACGTCAATTGGAGGCTTTGATTTATTGTGACCGACTCCACCGTGTTGTGGCAAACAAGATTGATTTGACACTAGGCATAGAAAACGAGGTATTCAGTTTTACCGAGATGCTAGAGATTATCCGCACGCGGTATCCAAAGGCATTTGTAGCGTCATCTTCTCCGGTTAATTCCAATAATATATTCAACGCCAATGGTTCGGTAGTTAAACCAATGCACATAGTCATGGTAAGCGCTGAGGCATATCCTTGTTCTTATGCAGGATTCTTAGGGCAGAATTTAAATAGGCTAGCGAGGTCTTTTGGAGAAAGAGGTATCGAGGTAACGGTTATTATGCCTCTATACAAAATAACCAAAGATCAATATAGCGCCCAGTATAAATTTTATGGCCAGATTGATGTACCAATCGGTTATCAAACAGAGAAAGCAAAGATAGATATTCTTTCCGATGAGACAGCGGTATCCTATTATTTTATTGATAATGATAAGTATTTCGGAAGCGATATGTCTTATGGTGAATCTGGCAGATCTGATGATGCCAGTTATCAGAATCAAGCAGATCGGTTTGTCTATCTACAACGGGCCGCCTTGGAATTAATAAAATCCGGCATAGTGGCGCGTCCCGACGTCATTCATGTCCATGATTGGCCTATTTCCTTAATTCCTCTGCTGCTTAGCCCAAATACATCCGTATATAGTGATGACATAGCTTTAAAGAATATACCGGTTGTTTTAAGCATTACTAATTTCACCTATAACGGAATATTTGATAACCCGTATCATGTCGCATATTTAACGGGTCTACACCGGCCTGCGCAGGCAGTTTATCCAGCGGCCTTGGAATTCTACGGCCAAGCAAATTGGTTAAAAGCAGGGATAATGTCCGCTAGAAAGATTGTTACTGTCGGGTCTACCTTTAGAAACGCGACATTAACCGCGGAATCGGGATTTGGATTAGAGAATATCTTAAAACTTAGAGAAAATGATTATTTAGGTATATTGCCTGGAGTTGATTATGAGGCCTTTGACCCGGTAGAGGACGTATGTATTGAAGAACGATACACTGTAGAGACTATTGACCTTAAGAGTAAAAATAAGGAAGCCTTATTAAAAAGCTTTAATCTCCCTCTGGAGGATATAGGTCAACCGATATTAACGATAATTTCGAAGCTGGATAAAATGAATGGTATGGATTTATTAGAACAAACAATGGAAGATGTGCTGAAATTGGATACTAAAATTATTATTATGGGAACCGGGGAAGAAAGGTTTGAAGATTTTTTTAGGAGGATGAAAGAAAAATATCCAAAACGCGTCGGATTATATATCGGTTTTGATTCAAACTTAATGCATCTGATGATTGCTGGCAGCGATATATATATAATGCCTCATTCTGCTGTGCCTGGTTCATTTGTCCCCCTGTATAGTTTAAGGTACGGCACAGTTCCTGTAGTAAATGCCATTGGTATGTTGAATGATGCGATAATAGATTCAGGACTGCCGGGAGAGCAAACCGGTTTTAAATTTCATGGTTATTTGCCCAATAATTTACTCTATAAAATAACCGAAGCAATCGAAATCTATAGAAGGGATCCGCAGAGGTGGGAGCAGATTATGAAACAAGGGATGCAGCAGGATTTTTCTTGGAATATAACAGCTCAAAAATTTGTAGAGCTGTACAAAGAAATACAAAATCTTAGCTGGCTGGAAGAGAGCATTATACCGCCATTTAAGATGGAGAGAGCCGAAGGGATAGGTAAGAATAATATATTTGATATTGCTTTACCACGGAGTAAAAAAGACAATTTAATTAGCGGATTCGAACAAGCTAAGCGCATAATCTCATTACGTTACGCGCAGGATATAATTAACCCCGATGATTTGTGGATAGAAATTCTCAATATGCAAGATTTATCAAGGCACCGGAAAGACCGGGATAAAAATATAATTTTACTGGATATGGAGGTATTAAATAACCCCGATTTGGTTGCCGCGCTGATGATTAAGGAAGCAGAAATAATCGTTAATAATGGGGTAAGTGGGGAAGAACAGGCATTAAATTATATAAGAGTTTGGGTGGATCTTTTCCAGCATTTTCATGCTCTTAATCCTGATAAACAGGCAGGTTTCCTAGCTTCCCTCTTGTTTGATAAAAGGCATGATAATAAGTGGCTTATTTCATCATTAGTGAAAACTTATAATCAAGAGTTTATATTTAAAGAGATGTTAGATGTATTAAAGCATAATCCGCAATATGAAGTGGTGGCAGACTCGGCTGATATTTTCGAAAAAGCATATGAAGAATCCGCAGAGAGAAATATCCTTACTTATATATTAGAATACGCATATTCTAATAACCAGTTTAGTTCGTATTACTTGAATAAAAAAGATTTTGAAATCAAATTTAGTTTAATAGTTCATATGTCGGGGGTAATGGCGAAATGGAACTATGCCCCCGTTGTCTTTTGGGATGTCCTATACCAGGAATTAGTTAAAATTGGTTTTGCTAAAGAAGTTACCCTATATTATGATCGAAAAGAAGAGGGAAAAAGTGGAATAAAGATCTTTATTCCCGATTTTGAGAAAGTACCGTATTATCAAAGAGAAGAGCAACAATTGATAGCCGCCAGATACATCGCGGCTTATATTAATAACGGAGCAAATTCGATAGGGGCTTGCCGAGTCCTAATAGAAGGTGTAGACGAGGTTTTCTTTTTAATTATATCCCAAGTATTTAAAAATGGATATGACAATCCTTTAAATAAAAACGCTGAAACCACCAGCCAATACTTAACTAATTACTACGGGGGAAACTTTATTATAGAATTAGTCAAAGGAAAAATACAGGCATTAGAAGAGATGCCAAGATTAACTATTGAGCGAGAGGGAATGTTTAATCCGTTCAGAAATGTGCTGGTGGGTTTAGATATGGGCGGCTCTTATATAAAGCTGGTAATCATAATCAATGGCAAGATAGTGTCTCTTGAGCAAGATTCAATAGAGACGGGGCAATTTAAAAGACTGGAAGACGGCAGCCAGATTGTGCCTGAAGACTATACAGGTGAAAATTTATTACAAAAAATTGATCATTTTGTGCGCTCATCTTTAAAAAAAGCTAGGATTAAACTAGAGGAGGTAGCCGCAATAGGCGCAGCTTGGGCGGGCGCGATACGTAACAATAGAATTGCAGGCTCTTCCACTATGCTTTTTAATCTGAGAGACTATTTTAGCAATCCAGAAGTGCAGATTAAAATGAAGAATTTGTCTGATACATTATCCAAAATATTTGATAACAAGCCTGTTTATCTTATAAACGATGGAGACGCAGATGCTTTTAAGATGAGCCTAGAAGAAAATCTCGCTGATGTGCTTGTGTTAAAATTAGGAACCGGTTTAGCGGGCTCCTATATCGATAAGAGTGGTTCGATAGCCATAGGCCTCCATGAATTCGGGAGGATACAATTGAATTTATCCCCTAATGCAACACGGCATCCATTTACGGGAGTGAAGGGATTAGGAAGATTATATGTTTCCAGCCAAACAGCAGTTGAATATGGCAAGAAAGCGGGATTAATAGATAAAGTAAAAGAATTGGGGAATATGTCATTTGAATCTAAAACGGTCAGTATGTTGATTGCGGCAGGATGGGATGCCCAGTATGTTTTTGAAGACGTATCCCGCAATATCGTTGATGCCATAATACATTTACATGAATTTTACAATAACAGGAACGTTTTACTATCAGGCGGGGTGTTAAAAGGGGCTACTGGATCATTTGTCCATGAAAAAGTACAAAAATTATTATATACCAAATACAGTGGTTACAAAATCAAAACCTACCTAGCAGCTGAAACGCAGATTGGTGGAGCAATAGGAGCAGCGCAATGGGCTAATTTTAATTACCAATTAAAAGAAAAGCCTACGATTAATGAGTCAGCTTCTTCTGTAGTTAACGCTCCTGGCCCGGATCTGTTAAATATTTTTTCCAATAATACCGAGTTTTTAAAAAGCTATACTAAAAAGGCGGCTAAATCCAGGAATATTATGGAAGAGAATGTCGTTAGAGGAATGTTTCATCCTGATGACCGGAATGTGGTAAGGAAAGAGGTAGGGGAGCAGATTGTTTTAATGCATGCTCCTCCGAAAAATAAAAAGCGTATTATGTGTTTTGGCGGCGGAAGCGGCATGTTGGCAATTCTGGCGCCATTAAAGAATCTGCTATTGTTGTTGAAGGATAAAGAGACTTATGTGCATGTGCTGCAGACATCCATTGATGATGGCGGTGCGACATTCAAATTAGTGATGGCATTAATTAATAAAGGGTATGGTTGGATGCCGTCTCCGGGAGACTTGGTAAATTCGCTTTTCAAAGGATTTGCCAATATATCCAAGTCGTATAAGATTTTAGATGATCAGGGCAGGTTAAAGCTGGCTGCGCAGAAGGACTTAGATGACAGGAAAATACCAAGTGTTGATAGCAAGGGGACTAAATTCGAGGTAGGTAAGATTATATTCTTTGGCGAAGGATATGATCAGGATAGCAATATAGGAGACGTCGAGTATCTGGATAGTTTTAAGGATTTGATGGTCGCGTTATTGAAACGGAATGTAGAATACACTCTGCAAGCCGTTAACGCAGGGATAGGCTACATTCAACCGAAAACGAAAGAATTAGATACGGATTTTGTGTATTTCGCTACCAGTATGCTGAATCTAGCGGATATTCTCCAAGAGTATTTTAATCGAGGAATCATTCCGTTAGAAGGGGCAAGTATCCGTAATTTATTGTTATTAGGTGCGATAGATTATCTGGGATTGATCGATATAAATAATCCTAAGTATAAAGAAAACGAGCGTAGTTTCATGGCAGATACAGAAGAAGAATATAAGTTATTCCATAAAGGGTTAGAAAAGTTAGCTGAGATGGCAGGGATCGGTGGTATTGCTAAGGTTTCATTATCACATAGATACCCAGTAACCGTGTATGCCGAATATGAAGAGAATGTAATTCTGATTGACGATAAAAGCGTGAAAGAAGAAGAAAACAAATATGTAGTTACAGTAAAAGTAGACCAGAAAAATGGTAGGGTTACAGTTAGAATTTATAGAGAAGATAACCTTATCGAGGTATACCCGGTGAGTGTAGATTTGACAGAGGAGATTGATATAAGTGAAACGATTGAAATGAATGTTAAAGTAAATAAAGCGGGGGAGGTATTTATTGGGATAGTTAAACAAGGGGAAGGGAGCCAGCGTCAGTGGTTTAAGCTTGTAGAAAAAGAACAGCTTGAAGAGAGCTATGTTGAGTATAAAGGGAAGACGCATCGCTTGGCAATTGACGGGACTGGTTTGGTGAGGCATGAAGCAGGTAAGGATGTGTATGAGTATCGGCCGCTTTCCTTGGAAAGATTAAATGTGTATGTGAGGAATAGATTGGTTGTTATGCAGACGCATATTACAGAGACAGCCAACTACTCAAAGATTATCGATTTTGGAGTAGCAGAGAAGATAGGTGAAGAAGCGGTAGTAGAGGGGGGTAAGAAATTTAGCAGGTATATTTACACTAAAAATCCAGACTTACGTTTAGAGGAGAATGAAGATATCGTTAATGAGATTCTCTCTCCAGAGACAAAAGGGATTACTTTTGGTCCGGGGTCATTCTTCACGAGCTTGATGAGTTACTTTTTGGCAAAGGGATTGGCGAAGGCTTTAGTTGAACGCAGGAAAAGAGGCGATATCCCGATTGTTTTCATTTTTAATCCTACGGTTGATAATGAAACAGTAGGGTATGAGATTGAGGATTTAACCTCTTTTATTGAAAAGAAGACTAATTATAAATTTAATAAAATGTTTACGGCCATCAGCGTAACAAAGTTTGATACCGTGAAGTTGGAGGAAGAGCGTTTATTAAAAGATAGTGGGAAACGGCTTCCAGCAAAATGGTATGTTCAGCAGGCGTTGAAGAAAGATTCGCAATTAATCGAAACATTAGGTTTAGAATACATAAAGATATTGATAAACAAATACAGATTTATGAAGAATCGTGGCCAGAAGATTGTTGATGATGATGGAACGGAGATCGGCGGGGGCGAGGCAGGCAGGGATGAATATTTAGAATATAAGATCGCTCAGTTGTTAAAGGCGCTGTACGAGGTCCCTAAGGCAGAGATTCGTACAGATCCAGGCAAGGCGTCTAAAGAGGCAAAGAAATCCCGCGGGCCATTGTATTTAACTCGAGAGGGTCAAGGAAGTATTATGGATAAGTATAAAGATTTGATGATATATAAAGATCAATTTGTAACAGGTATTGAGTTCAGGCCGCCTCGCGGAGCAGGAGATAGATTAGGTTTTGGTATAGGTTTTTGGGGAGATTATACGCTGTATGCGTTTGGCGATATGCTAGGGATTACGCATTATGGACAGTTTATGGCGGAGATTTATAAGGATAAGGTAGGTAGTATTCCTTTGGAACGAAGAAGGGGGTGGAGAGGGGACTTTGAGCGCATATTTGATCAGATAAAGTGGGGGATGTTTGAATTAGCGCCAGAGGCCAGAAGGTATTTTAATCAGATGTCTTTACATGGATTCAAGAGGGCAGTCCGGGGGATCCTGATGTGTGAAAATCTCGCGAAGAACAGCAAGCCCGGGTTTGGAATTACCCTTAGGGCGCAATTAAAATTCGCTGAGAAAAAACCCGAAGAAGACGCAGTTGTAGCTATGATAGAAAAGATTAGAGCGGAGATAAGTAACATTACGCATGGCCGCGTAGAGTTTGATAATGTGCTGCGGCTTAGTTTATTAGCTGTGGTGCGGACTAAGAACTATAAGAAAGGAGATGGAAAGTCGATTCGCAAGGCATATAGAGAGACGAAGCGTGTTTTAGAGGAGGTCAAGAAGCGCTTTGAGGACAATCTGCTGATTTATAATGGTAAGGTGATAGAGAAAGCCGAGGATGGAATCATAGAGATTATGAAAGAAAACCGGTCATTTAGTTTAAAGATTAGCGGGGTTAGTTATGAAGAGGCTTCTGGCGAGGTGTCTTTGGAATTAGAACCTATTAATGAATATGAGGGGGATGAATCGTTAAAGTTGTTGAAAGTGCAGGGAGATTTAGAGAGGTTACCTACGGAGCAGAGGATCAATAGGCTGCGTATTCCTCTGGGATGGATGACGCATGCCTTGGACGATGAGCAGGTAGATGAATTAGAAAAAATAAATGGGAATAATAATTTAGAATTTTCTCAGTTAACCCCTATAAAGGTAGATAAGCTAGAGGTTTTATTGTATGGTGACCGAAGACATCATAATATTATAGAAATTATTGAATTACAATTAGGTCAAGAAAACCCGCCTTTTAGTTTTGAGGAGATGTTAAAGAAGGCGCGGAAAAAATACCCGGAGGCATTTGAAACGACATCAACTTCGTCTTCTCCGCTTGAGATAGATGATGGATTCCGGGTATTGCCGGAAATTAAAGGAAGGACAAAATTAATCCGTACTAGTTATAAACGAACAAGAAACGGCTTTTACAAAGCCGCAAGTATTACTATTCCAGATTATGATGTAAATGATCCCGTGAGTATTGAATCCACTGCCACTAGGCTTGCTATCGAGCTTAACAATAGGCTGGCAATCTTTGGCGGGGATAAGATTAGATTAGCCGTAGACAAGAACCTTTTTAAGAGGGTTAATGAAATATTCTTTGGATTTGGAGCTCCCTGCTATTTCCAGAATAATGGATTTCTGGGTATGGTAACATACTTGAAAACTGTTTATGAAAGCAAAGAATTTGTTATGGAACGCCTTGAAGAGGGGGCATTGGAGGATGAGTCCTTCAGTGAAGTGGAGGTTATCAATTCTATTGATACAAGGGGCCTTTGGTTTGGGCTTGATATTGGCGGTTCTGATCTAAAGACTGTTGTAGTCTATGATGGCAATCGGATTCATCATAAGATAACTAAATGGTCGCCTAAGACGATGATCGATCCGCATGCCGAAGATGGGCATATTCCTGTGATTAAAAATATTCTTGAAGGCGTGGTGAAGGAAGCTAAAGATAAAGGGTGTGATACCTCTAAAGCCATGGGTATAGGTGTCAGCGTTAACTTGGCTGTAGTGAATAACAAAATAACCGGGGTTGGGCATTTAACCGCGGGATTAAAGAACGCTGAACAGATTGACGTTGTTAGGGGTTTGGGTAAAATTTTAGAGCAAGAGTTTGGTTTGTCTGTTTATGTTATAAATGATGGCGACGCCGCTGCAATCCAGACAACCGTCGACATGGGGTTGCAATATGCTCTTAGTATCGCAGGCGGCACAGGATTAGCTATGGGTTATGGTTCAACACAGTTTTTGACCGAGGGCGGTAAAATTATGATTGATGTATCCGAGACAGCGGCGGAACACGGTACAACAGGTATTAAAGGAAGCGCTCAACAATATATCTCTCAACGTGCTGTATTCAGGCTCGCAGCAAAGGCAGGTATTGGTTTAAGTAGCCTTGAGAGGGATGCCGATAAGCTAACTTATATGCAGAAATTATATGAAGAGAACGATGAAAAAGCTGTTTTAGTTTTTAATGAGATGCCGAAATACCTCGCGGAGTTTATTAAAATTGTTTCAGAGATCATACGAGTTGACAATGTTGTACTCTTTGGGCGTATCAGTAAAGGTGCGGCTGGCCGTGACTACATAGATAAGGCTCAGGATATCCTTAACCAACGCGGTAGTAATATAAAGATTCTTTTCCCGAAAGCTCCTTATGGCGTTGACCAAGAGATTTACCTTGAGGTGGGGCAGGCCGTGGGAGCAACATATTATGCCAGCTATATGTTTCATAAGAATCTCAAAAGATTGAATGATTCTATAAATGTCAGCAGTCCTTTAGAAAGGATGACTATCGAAAAAGGTATTTTTAAAACCAATGATATCCGGGCTGCTCATGCCGAAAGTAGTTTAACAAAAGAGGTCACGCGGAGGATAGTCAGGGGTTTTGCGACTTTTAGTGCCGAAACCTTAAAGAAGAAAAATTTAGTATTGACAGTAGGCAGAGATGTGCGTTTGACATCAGATAAAATTCACAAGGATAGTGTAGAGGCTTTGAAAGCAAGCGGAGCCCGAGTAATTGACTTAGGGATAGTGACAACAGGGATGCTTTATTATTCTATACCCCTCTACAAGGCTGATGGCGGCATTATGATTACAGCAAGCCATAATCCTTATCATTACAACGGATTCAAGATGGTTTTGGGGTTACGTAATACAGTTAGAGAAGAACTGGTTAGAATTCATGAGATCGCCGAAAGCGGCCGGTTTATTTCAGGAAGAGGCTGGAAGGAAAACAGGAATATCCTTAACGAATACAGGAAATTATTAGAGAACGCATCCGGTGATTTAAATGGTTTAAAAATAGCGATTGATGTTTTAAATGGGGCAGCGGCTATCTTACCTCTTACGGAGATATTTGAATCTTTAGGCGCTAGGGTCATAATTATCAATGGCGAAGCGGATGGTAACTTTCCTAACTGCGTGGACCAGTCTCCCGATCCATCCCTATTTGTCAATCGCCAGAATCTTGTAAACATTGTTAGGGAGAAGGGGTGTGATGTGGGCATTGCTTTCGATGGAGATGCTGATCGCTTGGTGTGCGTAGATAATACTGGAGAATATATTTCAGGCGATATTGTTTTGGCAGTGTTAAGCCGGGATGGGCTGATTAAGAATCCGGGGGGAGTTGTGGTTTTTGATGCAAAGTGCAGCTTAGCGCTTACTAAAGTAGTGGAGGGGATAGGTGGCCAGGCTATTCGCTGGAAAACGGGTTTTTCTAACATTAAAGAGAAAATGGAAGAAACAAATGCTGTTTTAGGCGGAGAACAGTCAGGACATTTTTTCTTTAAGGATCATTATAATATTGATGATGGAGTTTACACAGCCGTTAGATTTTTAAGACTTATCGCTAAAGCAAAACAGCAGAATAAGAGGGCTCACGATTTTGTTTATGAAATACCGCATTTTCCTTCTACTCCGGAACTTAGATTTGAGGTTACCGGCGATTCTCCCGACGCGGAAAAACATCGTATTATCAAAGAGCTTAAAGAGTATTTCATCGGCCAAAATTATCCGATCGATGAAACGGACGGCCTTAGGATACTTTTCCAAAACGGATGGGCTTTGGCCAGGGCTAGCGGTACACAACCAATGATTATCTGTCGCGTTGAAGGAGGGAATAAGATTTCCTTGAGGACTAGCCTTTCCATCTTATTTAGGAAACTTCGAGACTATCCCCGGATAAAAATAGGCCCTTGGAATGCTTATTTGGAAGAGCCCAAGGGATTAGCTAGAAGAATTGATTTAAACGATCGTAATTTTTCTCTTAGAGAAACTGTTGGACAGGCGTTGCCTCTAGAATATTATTATCAGACAAATATGGAAGAGTTTGGGTTTAGTAAATACGTCCACACTGAATATCCTTATGTTGGGCAAACAAGTTATTGCTTGGGGGGAGAATTTTTAGTGACTGAAGAGAACAAAGCCGATTATAAGGTGATTTATTTCGGAAAGATAAACAATCCAGATGGGCGCTACGAGGCAGAGATTTTGATTTACTACGCGGTAGTAAGTCATGCGATTCACATTGTCATAAAGGACGCAAGCAGAGATAGTTTTATTTTTGGGAGCAGTGCGAAGCGGGGCGAACTGGATTGGGATAAGGCTATGATTATTATGTACTTAGGAGAGGGTTTCAATGTTAAAAATGTGACGCATAAGGTAACTCCTATGGGGATGTCACGTTCTATGATAGCGATTGTTATCGAGGATGCGCATATTAGTAGATTTTTACCTGAACTATACCGGATTTTTCGGATTCTTCTTGGGCTTCCAGAAGTCAATGAACAGACCAGAAGGGATGAGAAGATAGATAGCGCTATTGTTCCTTTAAGTTTAATCGTTAAAGCTAATGAAAATCCCGGAGATCTTAACGAAGATGAGATTGAGCGGGTCAAATCTTTTGTTTCTTATAAGAGTTGGGCGCTCAAGAGGATTGGGTTGGATACCTTAAAGAGGTTGCGTGGTGTAGGCAGGGTCACGGATAGCGACGTGGAAAAGTACGACAACGCAGGCCTAATGAGAAATGCTAATGAGGATTTATTACAGATTGATAGATTGTTAAGGAGCGATAAGAAGTTATTGAACGAGGCTTTGAATAATTTAAATATACAGGCTGGTCCTGTTAAGCAGATGGAGCTGGAATATTTCGAGAGAGGGAATAATAAACAGGTGTATGTCAAATTTTGTGACGAAGAATTACCGACTATGGCTGTTTCTGTTATTCGCTATGGCAGCTTGGGAGTGGAATTCAATAAACTGGCCATCATTGAATCGATGAGGCTCTGGGAAGACTTATCCGGAAATAGCATAGAAGAGATCGTGAAACTTGGCAGTTATCGCCTTATGGAAGATTATCGCCCTCGTTTTAGCGATATCAGCTTTTTGCCAAACGCCAGATATGAAGGCTATATCGATGTGAGTAGATTTATTTACAACAATATTGTTATTGTTTTCAGGGAATTTGCCGAAGGACGAAATTTGAAAAAGGTTTTAGATGATCCCCATGTTTCAGAAGCCCAAAAACATCTAGCGTTAGAGTCAGCCATTAGGACATATTTAAGGTTCTGGATAAAATCTAAGAATAAGGAAGGGCAGAGGCTATTTATTGGTGATCCCACGCCATTTAACATTGTTCTTCTTGAGAAGGAAGAAGGTTATTCCGGGAAGATCATTGATTTAGATGGTATTCAGGTAGTTAAGTCTCTTGAGGATTGTTTAACGATTCTTTTTAACGTTGGTTATGGCCGGAATACGATTTTAAAGATTGCGAAAGAGGTGAAAGATGCCGGAAACGTTAGTTCTCCCGTATCGTTAAGACACCGGATATATATAACAAGCCTTGGAGGAGGTTCAGGGCCCCAGAGACTGGCCAAGGGTATTATTCGCTATAACTGTTTTCTTTCTAATATTATAACCGTTTTTGATAATGCTGGGAGTACTGGCATTATGCGCAGGGCTTTAGATATTCCTGCCGTAGGGGATTTACGCAATAGGCTTGTTACCCTGCTGCCTGAAATCAAAGAAAACAAAGTAATAGAAACGATATTCAATTATAGGTTTCCCGAGGAAAGAGAAACTAGAAAAAATAATGAAGAACTAACGGAGGAGTTAAGAAAAATAATTAAAATTAGTGAAAAAAGTTTAGGGATAAGAGTGCCTAAAGTAAAAAAAGAATTTTTGCAAGGTTTAATAGAATACTTTATTCAGGAAAAGATTAAAAAGGAGCATGGATTCAGATTGTTTGAAGCGAATGTGGGTAATATCATCTTAGCGGGTAGATATTTCAGAGAGAAAGAAGATTGGGTTTCGATTATGAAAAAATTATGCGAGCTCTTTGGCGTAAATCGATATGCGAAATTGATTCCTGTGAGTTCAGAGAATTTGGATATTGCCGCGCGTCTTGAGAATGGAGAGATTTTTTACGGAGAGCATGAGATTGCTTTTCGGCCAGATCAGGAAGCGAAGATTAAGGAAATATTCTTTGTTAAAAGAGGTTCACAAGAGAAAGCCGATTTACCTGAAGCCACAGAAGAAGCCTTAAATGATATTGGAACCGCAGATATAATTATTATTGGCCCCGGGAGTATAACTAGTTATATCCCTGTTTTGTTAACTCGTGGAATTGCGGGAGCAATCAGACAATCTCAGGCGGCTAAGGTTTTGCCGGTCAATATTTCTTGGTATAACTTTAGAGAAGGCTTTGCGGAAGCCAAAGGATTAGCAGCTAGTGATATGGTGAGAATGGCATTTGAATCGTTAAGAAACGCGGATGAACAGCCTAGTAATAGGATTAGCGATTACATTCAATATGCTTTATTGAATCTTCCAGTTTCCACTCAATTCTATCATATTCCAGCTGATCTAGACAATATTCGCGCAATGGGGGTAGAGCCAATCGTTTCTAACTTTGAAGATGATTCTACGCCCGGTTATCATAATTCAGAAAAAATCGCCAAAGCAGCTACAGAAATATATAAGCATTATCTTAATAATCGGACAGATAAGCCAAGTTCGCCTGTAGAATATAAAATTATTCCTATTGGTTTTGCCGATGATATTTTACAGATTTTAGACAAATTAAATATTAAAGGCGGTAGTATTGAAATTTCAAATGGCAAAGATTGGCTTACTAGAGAAGTGTATGAATTTGTGGATATATTGGTTCAATATCTCTTGTCGTTTGAGGATGTGAGGACTTTGAGATATTGGAGGGATGATTTAAAATTTGCCTTAAGGGAGGCGATCGATAACTCGATTGCGCATGCAAAGGGAAAAGTTTGGATAATCTGGGGAGTAAAAGAAAACAAACTTATTTCTGAAGTTAAGGACGAAGGAGATAAAAAATTTGAATTGAATACTATAAGCTCGGGGAAAAGAATTTTAGACAAATTTTCTGATCCATTTTCGGATGGCAAAGGTATTGGGCTTAAAATTATAAAGAATTGTGGCGCGGATAATGTATATATTGTTCTTCTTCTGGATAGTTCTGAAAAAATTATTGGGAATAAGCTTGTTTTAGAGAAATCATTCTTCAGCTCTCCGGTAGAGGCAGCAGAAGGAAGGATGCAAATCTTGACTTATAGAATAAGTTATAACAGTAAATTTGAGGCAATGGTTATTACTGCTTCAAGCGCTATTTTACTAAAGCCAAGCGGAGCTAATTTTTATCTTTTGGATCAGCCTATCGCAGGCTCCCCGCTTAAAAATAGATTTACGGGGCTTGCTCCGCCTACGAAGATTGATCCTGCCGCAGCATTTAATCTTTCCAATACAGATGTTTCTTACACAACTTCTTCTTTACCAATAGGTTCCATAAACGCTCTACAATACCATTACTTAACTTTAGAATCTGGAGATAAGTATTGTGTTCCCGGAATTGCCAGAATTGGCGTCTCCTCTTCTCCATTGTTATCTTCGGAGATATTGGGCTTAGTAGTATTATTATTTCTATTATCATCATTCGTAGTCGCTTGCGTAGTAGGATTGATTTATAAACTTATATCAACATTAGTATTGATTTCTAAACGTATATCAAAGAATGGCACAGAAGAGAGATCTTGGATAGAAGTTGCAGTAGAAGAGTTGGAAAACATGCCCATATTCCCCGTATACAAAGAAAGAGAAATAGAGGAGCTAAATAAACGTATGATAATTTTTGGGCAGCTATTGAGAGAAAAAGAAAGAGGCATAATTGTTATTAGTAATTTGAGGCTGATAGGAAATGATTATTATGAAAGTAACCTTAGCTGTATGTTGGATAAATATATTAGGAATAATAATTTAGAAACCAATTTGCTTATTCAACTCGTAACCTCAGATGTTAAAAGTTTTGCAAGAGTTTCTTCAAGGATCTTACGTGAGAGAAGCGAGATTAAGCGTAACAAGATAGCTGTAGAGTTAATAGAAGATTTATCGAGGATGCCCAAAAGATTCACAGTGTTTGCTGATCTGCATTCTGGAGGAAATACATCGATTGATAATGTTTTATATTTTAGCAAATTGGAAGAACTAAAGAGGCAGCTTACCGCTGAAAATTACATCTCTAGTAGTCCTTTAGTAGGAGATAATTCTTCTCTTCAAAGATTAAATATAAAGTTAACTAAGCAGGCCTTATCTCGGGGTAGAGTAGATTTAACCAAAATATATGATTCTAAGCTTAAGTATTTTTTAAGATTCTTGGTTAAAAATAATCTTGAGGATATAATCCTTATGGGTGGTGGTGTCAGGGATATATTCTTTGATTCCGAGATAACCGATGCGGATGTAAGCATTAAATTATGGCTAACTATAGAGGAGGTAGCCATTTTTGATAGATATCCGCGTTATCCCGCTAACTCAAGAATATACCACCGCGTATTAGAGTTAACTGAAAAATTATCCTTGGCATTGGGAGAAGAAGAAAATAGCCTGCTATGTTTTAACCACAACCACAAAGTGTATTTTAACGGCTTAGAGGTTCAGTATGCCGGGCCAAGGGAGGTTACTGCTGTAAGCGGGCAAAAAGTTGTGATCAACCGTTTCACGGTAGATTCTACTACAAGAAGAGCGTTTACCTATGTCTGTGGGGCGTCTGCACTTTTAATGGGCCTGGATTGTTTTGGTAATTTATACGGGTTTTATCAAGAAGCGCTTGAAGATTTACTCGCAGGCAGGACAAGATTAATTGGCAGACATAATTTTACCTTTGGTATGTTATTGCGTATGCTTAGGCTAAAGCATCAATACGGACTTAAAATACCTAAAGATGACTGGGGTTTTTGCCTTGAAGAACTACATAAATGGAAGCAGAGTGGTTTGTCTAACCTTATTTGGACTCCAGTAATAGATGAACAGTTAGAAAAGGTTATTTATAAAGCGCGAGATAAAAAGTCGGCAGAAAAGGAGTTACGCTTTTTAGGGGTAATAGAATTGGCTGCGAATTTGAAGAGAAGTTCTAGCCCTCTTAAGACAGGCGCATTGGTTGGGACGAGGTTTGAGCAACAAGTTGCCCGGTTGATGGGCGTGGGGTCCCTTAGCGAAACCCTACGTGGTATTGATACTAGAACTAAGGAAGAATTAGCTAACGGAGCTATAGGGCAGATTAGCTCGTTCTTAGCGGCAAAAGGCCTTTCTCCGAATGAGAATAAAGCGGAATTAGCCAAACAAGAAGCTGCTGAAGGGGTAGAGGAATTAATACTTGACGTAGATAAAATTATGCTTAATCTTCGTCCCAGCTCGCCGGTAATAGGTAATGTTGGCGGCTTAAATGAAGAGAGAATAATCGAAGAAGACGCGCGGAGCATATTACATGATGCGCCTAGCTTCATAGGAGAAATAATCTTGAGGATATTTAACGATAAATTAAATCAAAATGATATCCGCAAGATGGATATTATTTCTATAGGCGAGGGCGGCTATTCTACTGTATTTAAAGTAACCATTAATGATAAATATGCCTTTGTTCTTAAGATTACGGGTGGGAAAGGAAGGGAATTATTTCGTTCTGATTTGGAAGACAGGTCGGATTGCGTGCACATGATAAAGCTGTATTCACGGGATCACTTGGCTGTTCAGGGTAGCTGGAAGCCAGTAGAATATAAAAATAATTATTGGTATTTAAATACCCAAGAGTTCGTTAATCCTATTGATGCTAAAGAATTAAGCGAAGAAGATGGCCTATCGATTATCAAGGACACAGTTAAGGCCTATTTTATCACTTGCGGAATTGATGAGAAAGGATGGAGGAAAAATAAGTTACCTTATATATTCTCGTTCCCCATAGACGTAAAGCTCGCAAATGTAGGTTTTATTATAAAAGAGGGTAGAAAGATAATTAAAATATTTGATATTGATTTGGCTAGAGATTCCACTCCTTTTAGGATTTGGCTTGTTTTAGGCACATTAATGATACGAGCTTGGAGTAATAATAGCGCAGAGGCGATATTTAAAGGGATAGAAGAAGCAATGGGCAAGAAGAGTGCTAACGAGTTTATAAATATAGCTTATAACGAATATACGGATTTACTTTCTGAACCAAACTTTACAATTAAAGAAAAAGAAGAGGGAGACATTGAGATGTCCGAAACAGTACCTGATTCTTACGGTAAGCATACCCGTATAACGAAGGTATCTAAGCAATTGATAAAATGGTTTGTTGAGCGATCAAGCTCGCCGGTGGGCAAATTTAGTATTATTAAAGGCATGGATGTAGATAGTAGATTAGTGGATGGAGTAACCAATATTAATTACGCTATAGGTAATCAAAGATATGCTTGTTGGGTGGATGATAATGCAGCCATTATTAGTAGAGCTAGCGTTTACACTAATCATACCGTGATTGCCTATCTAGGAAATATAATAATAGGTTATACGGTGTTCGGGCCGCTATTTCATTATCCTATTTATGTATATCAAATGGCAGTTATGCCGAGGTATCAAAGTAGAGGTATAGGAGCAGGGCTATTTAAAAAATTAGTAGATTTTTCACAAGCCCAGAATATTCATAAGATAACCTGCCATGTGAGTATTAATAATCCCTCTGGAGAATTTTACTTTAAATTACCTTATAGGCTCAAAGAAATCGCTGATATTGAATACGTTCCAGATGGTATAGCTCCCGATAGTAGTCAGATTCTTAGAGTTGAATATAGGATAGAAGCTTCAGGCAAAAATGCTTTAAAATCCAGCTCTCCGGCGGAGAACTACCGAATTCACAATAGAAGTAGCCAGGAGCCAAAAGTATCTTTACTGTTTTCAGCAGTTACTACTATTGATAAATTTACGCGGAATCACGTGTTTAGTATTATCGTCCTTGGTGTGTTTGCTTATGTATTTCTTAAACTGGGATTGTATCCGGATAGGATCATCAGCGGTAAAGCAAGCGGATATTTTGATATCTGCCTGGAAGCTGTCAAGGCCACAGTTCTTAATAAAGAATTTCTATGGAAAACGGGCCTTGTTTATCTTGTTTTCGGCACGCTAACGGATTATTTAGCAAAGCGCGCAAACAGAGAGACGTATTCATGGAAAGCGTTTAAAGGGGTTATAAAATATTCTATTCTAAAGGCCGTTTTTGTCTTTGTGTTCTTTATTGCCATTGCCGGGTTGGATAAATTTTGGCGCGTAATCTTCTCAGGAATTTTGCTTGGTTTTATCCTCTTGAATATCCGCAAATGGATGTTCTATTCTGAATATCAGGAAAAAAAATCAGAGGCATTGAAAAAGCGGACATCCGAGATGTATTGGCTGACGCGGATATGGATTTTTGGCCAGAATTTTATTGTGCAGGTTTTGTTTCCCATAGAGCGTAGGGCGTTAGCCAATGCCATAATTTCACAGCTGCATTCTTTGTACAATAGCTATGGATTGCATGAACAGGGACCGTCTCTTATTAAAAGAGAGCTTTTGGTAACTAAGATAGAAAGCTCGCTATTTATAAGATGGCTAAGGTATGCCCAGAAGGCCTTAAATGATTTCATTGTAGTTAAGTTTTCGCGCGCGAAGGTTAAATTTATTAATAAGTTCTTTGGCAGGGCTTGGGATAATTCTGCCGCACTCATAGTCTTTGGTTCTATTGCGCCATTTGTTATAGCGATTGATGCGCTGCGTAAAAATAGTTTTCTGAAGAATAAAGCAGCTGGGATCTTACAAGATCAACGGGGGAAATCTGTCGATCTTGATTCTGGCCCCTCCAGCTCGCCGGTGGAGTTAGAAAAAGCCAATAAGCAGTTTATACTTGAACAATTAAAAGAAGCTTTCTTGGGAGAATACAATCGTTCCTTTGAAGGAACGTATGGAGTGGAATTGATAAATTCTGTTTTTGATATTGTTACACTTTTACAGGATGAAAATGTTATCCACAAAAAACAAACAGCCCATAACCTACTCTTCACCAAAACAGAGCAAGGTTTATCAAAAGTCTATATCTTTCCCAGAAAATTCCAGACCCCTAGTGAACTTGGTACTGGTGTCGCTTTTTTTGAATTAGGCGGTGAGTTGATTGCTTTGATCAAGGAACATAAAGACATCCCAGCAGATAGTAAAATAACCAAAGCCTACGAGGATATTACTAGCGTAGAAGAACTTATTCCAGAACTCGAAAATACCAGCTTGCCTGAACAGGAATTAAAAAATTTGAAAGAAAAGGTCGTTAAGAGGTTTATTGCCAGCTCACCGGTGAAGAAGATAATAAAGATTAACTTACTTCAGCAGCCCCTTGAAATCTTCTATGGAGATGGCTGCTCCTTTAAGAATAGCACGCAGGGTTCCGGGTTTGATAGAGCTAGAACCATGGAGAGGAACAACAACTCGGCGGGTCAAGTCTTGAGAATGGCCGGGATGGGCAAATTATCTTCTTTCATAGTTTCTATATATAATGAAACTGCCTCTTTTGCGTTACGTATAGCTTCCTCCAGAGTTTCTCCTTGCGTAGCGCAACCTGTCAAGCTGGGTATAGTTACAGAGAATCCTCCAGAAGGCTCTTTTTCAAGTATTATTTTAAATCTGCGTAGCATTTTTAACCTCCTTCTTGATAACATAGAGTATAACCTCTTCGGTAAAGTAAGTCAAGCCAAAACTGCGGATGCATTATTTAGCGTCCAATTTGCCCATAGCTCGCCAGTGGAGCCAAAAGGAACAAAATCGGCCTTACCTTATCTAATAAATATAATAACTTTTGAGAGTAAACTTGGGGCAATGGTGATTGTTGCTTCAAGCAGCATTTTAGTAAAGCCGGATAGCAAGGCAAGTTTGTATCAAAAGAGTATTAGAGCAAGCTCTTCGCTTAAAGGTATCCACACAGGGCTTTCTCCCCCGGAAAGAATTTATTATACCGCCTCATTCAATCTCTCTATCGCAGATATTTCTTCCAAAACTTCCTCTTCGCCAATAGGTTCCATAAACGGTCTACAATATCTTGTGTCCCCGGAATTAACCCTTATGATTTTAACAGGCCTTAAATTTATTGTAGGGATATTGGGTATAGTAGGATTGATTTTGCTCTTTAAGATAATAAAACGAAGATATAAGCGTATAGAAAAATACAGAATTGAACATTTCTTTGCCCGAATAGATAAGGGAGATATCCGGGGAAAGGATGATTATGATAAATTGATAAAAATGATCAATAAAGAGATTTATATCTCGCCATCCCTTTTTCCATCCCCTTTCTCTTATAAAACATATTTCCACGAGGCAGCGCTGCAGAGATTTGGCAAATTCATAGGCTTTTATTTCTCCGAGATGCTTGGTTCTCTTACGTCTTTGAAAGGAAGGGGAGTCTCAGAGCAGAGGCATATTTTTAGAGGATACGCCTTCTTACCCATAAATGTTTTATATCGTGTTTTATCTAGTGATGAATATAAGGGTATGCAGAATATAGCTTCTAAGCATATGGAAACTTTGCTGGGAAAAATAACGGATATAGAGCCCTTAAAGATGCTGGTTAATTGTTACGATGGCCCAATTTGCGGTATGGTCGGTTTTCGTCTTGGCAAAATAGCAGATGTATCACTTATTCCTCTTATGGCAACTTGGTACAATAGCTGGGGAAATGAGCGTATTGCTGCTGCTGAAGCCTTAGGGTCTTTGATAGGCAAGATTATAAGCGATATGAATATTGATTATTTAGAGATGGTTTTGATGGACCCTCGACTTGGAGACTTTCATGAGCCTGTTTTTGGCGCTCTCTGTCTCGCGCTTGGGGAGAAACGCAGAGAGAAACATATTCAAGGAGAAAAACTGGAAAGGTTTGCCAAGCTTTTGGCAGGCTTTATCAAGGGTAAGAAAGGTGAGGTTACAACCCGTGCCGCAGGCTGTTTAATCCAATTAGGAGAGCCTGCAATGATGATATATCTTCAAGACTTGACAGGAACGAAAACTGGTATGCCTGAACAACTCCCTATACTGCCTGATATAATCAAGTGGGCTACCGAGAATCTTCAAGATATATCTATATTAGGAAAGCTTTTGTCTGAAGAGAGATATACCGGGGATAATGAGGATTTAAGAATAACAATTATTAAAAGCTTAGCTAAGATAGCTTCCCCTGAGGCTTTTGGGACTATGATTGAGTTTTTGGATAGAAATATAGGTCCCGGAGGTATCAATAAATGGGAAGTCGCGGAGGATATGTTTTTATCGCTAGTCCGCCGGAAGAAGGCAGAGGATATGGTTTTATCGTTAGCCCTTAAGAATGTAAAATTATTGCCCTTTGCATTAGTTTTGCTAGGAGCAACAGCTGTTCGTAGTATTATTGTTTGGCGAAAGGTGATGAAAAACCTTGGTGAAGGTTTAATAGATAGCATAGTGAAGCAATATGAAGAAGCGCCTAAAAATGAGCGCTTAAAAGTTGAAATTGTCAGGACCTTGGGAGAGAATAAGGTTAGGGTTAAAGAAGCGATTGATGTGCTTGAGCGAGCTCTTGAGGAGAAGTTTCCTTCCTTCCTTTCTTTACATGCCGCCTTGGCGCTTTTAGAAATCGATCCCTGCCGCTCCTGCCACTACAAGATGAAGTTAGAAAAACGTAATTTTTTAGATTCAATTTACTGGCCACGAAGAATTCTTACGGCCAAAAAAGGCAAATATGTTTTACAAATTGTAATAGATGCTAGAGGTGTTTATCGAATATTTAGGCCTGGCCAAAGACCAAAGAATTTTAGAAAGATACCCCTGAAATTAAAAAGCATATTTGATAGGGGTAGAGGGCTTATAGAACCAGCGATTGCCCCTGAGAAAAAATCAAGAATTGACGAATTCCTGGAGTTGGCAGCGCAATTAAACAAGAAAATTTACTCCAGCTCGCCGGTGGAGGCAAAAGCGGCTGGAAATCAGGGAGCCAACTGGCGGCGGGCCAATTTTTCACCCGAGACCTCACTGCTCTTTGCTATCTTTCCACTCCAAGAGCAAAAGAGGGCTCTTAAAAGATACAGGGCCTTAATGCGGGATGCGGCCAAGATTATCCCAGAGTATAACAGGCCAGAAAAAAATGTAGACAGTTTATCCATCTCATCGCCTGTCAATGAGTTAGAAAACAAATCCGCAACGATAGGCCGCTCCAGCTCGCCGGCGGAAGAAAATAATTTGATAGAAAGGTTATTTCCGGTAGGCGTCTTCTCGAGTATCTACTCCATCGATGACAATGCTCCCGCTGACAAGATAGAAACAGATACGATATTTCCCAACTCTAAATCTATGAGTGGCGGGAGGCAAGTTAACCAGAGGCTTTGCGAAATAAAGTGGTTTACCGGAAAAAATGTAGAGGTCGATCTTTTCTATGACGCGTTTCTGCAGTGGAAGAGAAAGCTTTTTAAATTCCCGTTCGCCGGCAGGAGTGAACTCAACCTTGGTAAGCATAGCAGGATTCAGGACATCCCTAATTTATGCTTAATTTTATCAAAGGAGACCAATCCTAGCGCTTGGGCCTCCTCAATTCCTCTCTTTAATCTTGAAGCTAGTTTAGGATTAATCGGCAGGCGCTCTTCAATCCCATCAATAAGCCAGCCACCAGGATTAGAGAAGACGTATTCTTTAGCGGGAGCAGACTTCTCAAATCTGTCGTCAAACGCGCAGAGTAGATCCCACAGGGAGCCTGTATCAAAGATAAAATATTTCGGGGCTCCATTTTTATCCACAACGGCCGCGGCCTTGAAGTCCTTAAGTTCCGATTTCTTCAATTTTTTAGGAATAGCCGCGAATTTCTCAATGGGTTCTATTTTGACAGACTCTTTTGATGACTTAACTAATGATTTTGATCTCATTTCTTCATCCTCCCTTATTTATAAACAGTATAACACATTCTTTTTCGATCTGTCAAGCCGGATATCGTTAACGAATAATAGGGGTGGTTCTATTTTAAGTAATAAAAATCGCTCCAGCTCGCCGGCGAAAGAGATAAGATATGATGCGGATGAGGCACAGGATGTATCTCTTGGCCTAAAGCCAATAAAAGCTGTGGTTGAAGCTGCGCGGAGCCTCATTAATGGATTAGATAAAAGGACTATAGGATTAAGTAAGGTTAAGGGAGAGTCTGTTATCGTGCAGTTTAAAAATAAAACAAAGCAGGAGAAAGTTTGGCTTAACTTTGGCACAAAATTAAGAGATTTTGTTTCGCTGATGGAGGTAAGATTACTTTCAGATCCAGATATTAAGGTAAAAGTCTTGATCAATATGTTTAGCAAAGACAGAAAATTCTTGCTAATTTTTTATACTAATGACAAGGTTTATTTCTATGATACTTATGGAGAGATAGGGTCTTTAATTAAATTAGATAAGAAGGCACAAATATTGGGTCTTGAAAAGTTATTAAAAAATAAAGCGGTAAAAAGTTTTATTGATTACGTCCTCATTGGATATATTTCTCAACCAAAGTTTATCAATGAAATTATTAAAATTTATCCTGCCCGTCCCTATAAGGCTAGGGGGGGTACAGAGCTTCGTTTTGATAAGACGGGCTATGAACTTCCTGATAGCAAAGAGACAGAGTTGGGAAGGATTCTGGAAAAAGAAATGGTCATCGTAACAGATAAAATAGCGGAGGGTAAAATATTTACTATTTTACTTGAAAAAGATTCGCTTAATAAAGCCGCTCCACACTATCTTTTATTTTTATCCCTATGCGATAGGGTACAACTTTATAACGAAGCCGGTTTTATTGTTGAATATATCAAAGACGGGAAAAATCACGGCTACAGCGATAACCTATTCATCAACACCTTTCTTCTTAGTATCGCTTTTAAGCAAGAGTCAGCATGGAAGACTTTAGATTTAGGCCGCCAAGCGACGCACGCGATTGTTATTGGCGGGGCAGATAGAGGCTCTTTAACAATTCCAACTACAGGTATAACTTTAGAAGCATTGAATATTCGTAAAGACGGCGGGGCGTGGATACCTGTTAAGCGGATAAGAAAAGGCGATATCATCTCGGGAGTTTGCGGTTTAGGGGGAGGCCAGTATTATGTTGACGGTATAGGAGCGCCTTTAGGAGACAAAAAATTCCCGGCTATTCTTTTAGAAGGAAAATTAAATCTTCCAAGTGTAATCCGCTGGCTATCGCAAGATGGCTCCAAAGAAAACATCCCTGTTTCAGAATTTTTGAAAGAACTTTTTGGCAGCCGAGCAGAGAACGGCCAGAGTAAAAAGATTATGTATAGATTAGAAAAATCTAAATCCAAAAGGCCGGTTTATGATAGAAAAACAGCTCAATGGTTGGAAAAAGTTGTTTGGATCATCGTTGATTATGGCAGTGAAGAAGAATCAGGAATATATACATTGAATAAAGTCGTTGATAAGTTGGTAGAGATGAAAGGAAAGTTTAATCCCCTCTCTGTTTATATCCTTAAAGATTTACGCAGGGCTATTATTGAGCATCTGCCTTACGCAGCTTTAGCCCAACAGGAGGCAATTGAACGCATTCTTTCATTAGCTTTGCCGCAAGTGAGCCGAGAATTAGCCGAAAATCCACAAATGCAAAAATGGATAGGAACGGCTATCCGCGGTTTATGTCAGGCAATAAAAATTAACCTAATCTCAGCTTTAAGACTACATGCTTTATTGGCAATCGAATATTTAATGGTTACAGAAGATGTCAAGCAAGAAATAAATGGGTTAATAAAATCCCGCGTTCTTAATGAAAACAAGGGAAATAAACTTCGAATTATAGATACGGCTTTGATTTTAACAGTAAGGCTAAATTCAAGCCCGATTCTAGCCCCGAGAAGCACTTTAGTAAAGCCGGATAATAAAGATTATTTACTTCATCTAGAAAGTATTGAGGCAAGCTCTTCGTTTAAAGATATCCACACAGGGCCTTCTCCTCCGGGGATAAATTATTATCTCGCCCCATCCAATTTCTCCGCCATAAATATTTGTTTTATAACTTCTAGTTCACCAATGGAAGAGAAGGCAGATAATTCTGAAAATAAGTATCGTGCCCCCGGAATTACGCGCTCTAGCTCACCTTTAAAACGAAACAATCGCAGGCAAGATAGAACATACATACCATCATCTTTAGAAAGATACGGATATAATTTGGGCCAGTATTTCGATAAGTATTATGCTAAATACCTGTCCGGGGGGATTATTGCTAAACTTGAGGAAAACGGTTATTTCGAAACCCTTTTTGGTACGTATGTAAACACGCCTACGCCTAATTATATAGAACTGGTTAGTGATACAGAGCTGCAAAGAAAGATTGGCCTGCTCTACCTGAGCGGTTTGGGATTCCTGATTGAAGATGGGGTAAGTTTTGCCTGGACAGAGGGGAATTTTATACATCCGATATCAGCAAGGCCTCTTAATATAAAATACGCAGAAAGCGAAGATTTATTCCTTAGAGTAGAGCTTATATTGCAGAATATGCCTTTAGCTCAGCAGGATGAGTTTATAAAGATGCACTTGGCGCCGATCTTGTGTAAAACCCCGGAATTCTTAGATAAATTGATTACCTTAATTTTAAATATGCTCGATATAGAAGATAAAGAAGGATTGATTAAAGATTTAGAAAATTCCTATATTGTTGTTAAGGAGAGGAATTTACCTAAACCTTCGATGTATATTTTGCGGGAATATCTTTCTACCTTAGTCTTGCATGAAATTGGAGAATGCATCTTTTTTGTCTTACCCGACACTCTTAAGGAAGAGTGGAGGACTTTAGTTACCAGGGAAGTCCTTCCTTATCTTGGCATCATATATCTTAGGGGTTATGGTAAAGCGATTATACAAAGAGCGCAGGAAATATCTGCACAAGGTGCATTAAGGCTTGGCAGATTGGAAGAGGAGTTCTTTGCCGATGCCTTTACAGTAATCTTTGACAGGAGGAAGAATATTTTTGCAGAATTTGGAGAAGGGATCCGTGACGAATGGGAAGAGTTCATGATTAAGAAAGTAAAGCCATACTTAATCAAAAAGCACAACTCTGGCAAGAATAGCTGGCAAGTTGAAAGCGGAGAGATCATTAGAATCTATAGAAATTCAGCCATAATTGAACCGAATGATGTAGAAGAGTCATCGAGGGAATCTTCCAGCTCACCGGCGAAGCAATCCTCTTCTCCAATCGAAGGCTATGCCGTTGTGACGGATGGTAAAACTGATTCTGCCGCCGAAGAGGGCAATCCGGGAGCACATTGCTCAACAGCTTTAATCTCCAGCTCAGCGATGGGTATAAGCCGCAGAAGCTTTATTAAAAATAGCTCTTTGGTTTTATTGGGTCCGTCGAGATTAGCCTCTCTCTTGCGTTATTTAAGCGCGTTATCTTTGGCAGGCTGTGGCGGAGGCGGCGGCACGGAAAACCAGGCCCCTGCGCCTCTTCCGGCCCAGACTGAACTGGAGTGGATAAAGAGCAGGGTTAACCCCTCAACATTCCTTGCGGAAACTTACCAAGGCCTTTCATCAACAGACCTCTCCTTTAAAAAGTCCTTCATTTACGACCAAGGTTTGGCTATCAGGGCCTTAGTGGAATTTGGCGGCCCGGAAGAGTTTGCGCTGGCTGAAAAGATGATTGATGCAAACGGAAACGGAAACGTAGACAGTTTATCCAGCCCATTGTCTGCCATAGACTTAGAAAACAAATCCAAAATGACAAGCCGCTCCAGCTCGCCGGTGGAGAAACAAGGTGAAAGATTAGAACTGATCCTAACTTATATAGGCGATTATCTTTTACGCAGCAGCTCAAGAAATTCATTCGGAGATAGAATATCAAAGCCTTTGGCTTTGAGTACGAGAATGTCTTTGTCTAAGCTCACTAAGGGGACTTTTGATTCTGCAGCTAAGGACAGGATAAAATCATCTTCGCAATCTCTACAGATATCTAACTCGAGGCGGGTTTTGAGCTTATGGCTCTTGTCGTCAATTAACGCCACAAGTTCCTTTGCTTCATTAGCGGGAATAAGCCTTTTAACCTTTGGTTTACTTAAAGTATCATTGAGCTCTTTTAGTAATTTCTCAGATACAATTAGCGTAAATTCCTCATTGATAAATGCGTTTAAGATAGGCCTGGTCAATGAGCTATTCATCAGCGCGCTTATCCAGATATTCGTATCAATGACAACCTTAAGCATATTAATTAGCTTTTCTTACTTTCTTTACAATGCGTACAATTTCGTCGTTAGAAAGAACCCTGCGGTTCTTAATCCGCTTGTCGATTCTAGAGATGAGATTCTTAAAGCGCAATTGCCAAGTCTCCAAGTTCAACCTTCGGGCAATGATCAGTTTTTCTTCCAATGGAAGTTCTTCTATAAGATTCTCAACCTGCTTAGTATTAAGTTCCAAAGTTACTTTAGACATGTAAAACACCTCCTATCATTAATAAACTACTCGTCAACAAATTATAACCCAATGCCGCCTTTGCGTCAAGTTTATAATCTTCAGAGGATTGTGAATAAAGAGGAGAATAAAGGTGACGGTTCTATTTATTTCCAGTATTTCCAGCGAGAAAATACAGACAGTTTACCTATCCCATCGTTTACCAAGGAGTTAAGAAATAAATCCGTAATGACAGGCCGCTCCAGTTCGCCTGCGGAATTGAGTTATAGATGGAGTTTATTTATAAGGATTAGGGAAGGGGCAGATTATTTACTCAATATTTTAAGACAACTTTCAGCAGTTAGTACTTTAAATGGTAGGTCAGCAGAACGACGGGATAAAAAATGCCTATTTTCTGTTACCAATGCATCTGCGCCTGTATATTCTGAAAACGCGCCAATAAGCGCGTCTGCGGGCTTAAGCCCTAAAGTTTCATATTTTGTGCCTAGTTCAAATGGCACCTCAAAGTCTTCATCAATTTTAGTCCAAGCATTGATGAGAAGTATAAATTCCTTAAAGGCTTCAGGCGTTAGATTATCGCGCACCTCTTCAATGATTAAGCGCAGGATTCGCACGGTGATATCTTCTGGACGTTCTGCTATTTTTTCAATCAGTTTTTCAGAAGGCGGATATCTGACTGCGCCTAAGGCAAAGATGTATTCATTACTATCGAGAATGAGCCGCAAATTTTGCCTCCCAAATCTTTTCACGAGTTTTACGAATTTTCTCAATTATTTCTTGCTTGCTAAGACCCCGGCACGGGGAGCTGACTTTGGACATAAGTTGTCGAATCTTGTCGATGCGCTTTTTAACTTCTTGAATATTTTTTCTCATAATTCTTCACCTCTAAGTAAGGTTAACATACCTAAAAACTTTAGTCAAGTGGTTATTACTAATGACTACTTCAGTCCTCTTAGCCGTGGTGCTTCGCCGATTAAGCAGGGTTATCGTAGCTTTGCGGTGGAAGCAGCACCTTCTATAAAGAAAGATTCTGCGCGCAAAACGCCGTTTAGGCCGAGTTCAAGTAGCCCTCTTGGTTCTCTTGTTACAACTCTTGGCGGATATCATTATATCGGGTTGCGCCAAAGAATAGGACTGGATGACCATTTTGCCAATGGGCCGCCTGCGGTAGATACCTCTAGCCTATCAAGGATTTTTTCCATAACATCTTCTCCTATAATAGATTACATAAAGCGTCTACCTATTCTACCTATTGTGTCCCTTTCGGGAGCGTCCCCTATTGCTACCCACTCAGTTTCTCTTTTTATTGAGATTATCCGTAAAGGCGCTGGCGCCTCTAGCCCGGTAGTTTTAGAGGCTAAGAAAAACTATAGAGATTTGATGCATGATCTGAGGGGAAATTTTATTGTTGTTAGGAGTTGTATACTTAAAGGCCAGAATGAGCTGCCTCAATATTTTGACAAAACTAATGCTGATTATACAGTAATTCCGGAGCTGGAAGCTTTCTTAAAAGCGGCAGATGTATTTATTCAGATGATGGACAAAGATTCGCGTTTCATACAAGAAGAAATCAATCAGGGATTACCCAGGGAAGGGCTGCCAAGAGAGGAAACAGAAGAAACAATAAGCAAGAACCTGGGCCCATTTTATCAAGCGCTAAAAGGCCTTGAGAAATTAAAAGATAATTTTACAGAGCGGGTAAATTTATATATGAACCTATGTGTTAGCGCCAGTAATGCGGCGCTTGTGACAATGAACAAATTATTATTCTGGACAGGGTATTCGATGTGGCCATGTGAAGACTTGAATAAATTTATTAAAGAGATAGTGGAGCCTTTTAGGGCGCAGCACTTTGGTTATCTTCGAGAAAGCGCATTCACTAAAGCAGAGCCGCAGAAATTACTGGACGCGGGAATAGCAAGGAAAGCGGATGGGCGAATACATTGGAGCGTCTCTAGCGAGCAGGAATTATATCAGAAATTAGCCGAACTAGAGAATTCAAACATTGAATTTGTGGTTAAACAATGGAAGGCCTGGCGCAAGATCGAATTTACGATCAAAATCTCGAAGTTCTTAAAGGCCGGAGAAGTTTCTGTCTATACAGATGTTATAAGGGATACTTTGACAGACCTTGCTAACAATGCCATAAAGTACAGCGGGGCAAACAAAATAGAGATTAAGGTTTTCCATAAAAAAGGCGAGGCGCATTTTAAGGTAAAGGATGATGGCAAAGGGATTAACAAGGAGAAGATTATTAAGCGCGCGGAAGAGTTGGGATTCATCAAAAAAGGCCAAAGGCTTAGCGAGCAGCAAATCCTTAACTTAATATTTCTGCCTGAGGTAAGCGAAGCAAAAGACAGCCGGGAAGGAACGGGAATAGGCTTGGCTACTATTAAGAAGAGCATTGAGGCTGTATGCGGCCAGATAAACGTAAAGAGTAAGACAGGGCAAGGAACCCAATTTAGCTTTAGCCTGCCTTGCGGAGTAGAGCCAGATAAGCTGAAGTCCGGCCTGATAAAATCATTAAAACATAAGCCGTTTGTTATCGAGGTAATCGGAGAAAGAGGGTCTTTTTATAAAGAGGCGGCTCTTTTCTTGACGTGCCTTTTGGGAGCGCGGCCTTTTAACACAGGCTGGCATGCGCGCGCGGCAGTATCTTTATTGTTGAAAGCTATTATGGAAGGCGCGAAGGTAGACAAGAATGATACAAAAGCTGTAGCCGAACTTATGGAAAAATTATTAGAATTAATAGACCGCCTCAGGGAGCCGGTAGTAATCGGCGGCATTGTTACAACCGCTAAGAATGGGAATGCGGTATTGGCTTATCGCGATGAAATTAAATTAGTTACTGACGCCTTAGGCCTCCAGCTTCATAGATTGGTTAATAGCCTGGAAGTGAGCGCGGTAATTGATGAATTCATAAACAGCGTGGTTAATGGTACTATTGTTTCAGGCCGATACTCAGGCATAATTTTATATACCTCAAAACCGTCTAAACGAAAGGACTCGCTAAAACTCGCGCTCTTGGCTCCTGCGGAAATACGCGCGCAGAGGTTGGGCTGTTCTGTAGAAGATATCAACAAGATAGACAAAAATACAGGTATGGGTGAGGATTTAAATTATTCCGATGGCATCCTATATATATCAACCGATGATCTTAGCCCGCGTCAGGCCTATCGCAAGGCGCTCGCTATTGTAAGAAAAGAGTTAGTTAAAGAGTCTTCGCCGCAATCTTCCACCAAACCTCTTTCATCCAGCCCTGCCAGTTCCCCGGTAGAATACGAAAGTAAGCCAGTGGTTTCAGGCGATATTTCCAGATTGCGCGGTTATTGGTTTATGGAAGCGCCGCGGGAGTATCGAAGGAACGCCCTTCTTTTCGCGGAGAATCACGATGAGCGTCCCGCGCTTGATGCCTTTAAGAGTATGGAAAAGGCAGAGGCCGCCGCTGTTATTATTCTATCAACAGAGGCGCATATGCTTATCCCGCTTGCCCAAATATACGGGATAAAAATGCCTGTTGGCGCGCGCACGGAAATGATGAAATCCCCGGACGCGGGCATTTATCGTTTTAACTATCCACAGCGCCAAGAGGCTGACTTAAAAATAATGTCTTTCTTTGAACAGGTGCTTCCTATTTTTAGCCAGTCGGTTTTTAGTAAGGGCGATTTATACAGCGCTAAATTAGCTTATCCGGAGGTACATTCTTTAAGAGGGCTATTTCCGGTGGTGCGCCATTTGCAAGGAGCAGGCGACACAATAGCGGTGATTAATTATTCAGATGGCCGAGAGAAAGTCAGGATAGATTTAGCCAAAATTTTTGGTTATTATCCCAATCAGGGATTGGCAATTTTAACGCGTCAGCCCAAACTGCGCTATACCAAGAATGTCACTCTTGAATTTAAAGAACCGCGGATAGAATTCTCTTTCGGCCCTTACGGCTATGCGATTTTAGGGTTTAGCTCCAGCTCGCCGTTGGAAGAGGAATTCGTATCTCCTACTTCTATGGAGCTTAATCCTCACAACTCTTTCTACGGGCAAAAAACGATGATTGATGGCGTGCAGATAGATAAAGTTGTAGCAGCGGGCTTGAATAATTATATACAGGAAAAAGCATTAAATACCGCTGACAAAGATAGATTGACTTTTTCTATTGATGGTGAGGCCTTGACGTATGAAATGGTTAAGCTCAAAGAGAGGGTTTTAGCCATAGACACAAGATTAAGCAGTTTGAACATAAAAGAAGCCTTAGCTGATTTATTAATCACAGGCTTAGAGGACGTAGCAGACTTTAATATAGAACAGCTGCCTTTTTGCTTACATTTTACACTACTTGAGAAATCCCGTTATCTTTTTGAATCTTTACCCGCGCATAATTTCGCAGGTATTAATAGGGGGATACTCGCGTTCACTAACCCTCACGCCAGAGATGTTCTTTTGAGGCTGGGATTATGGCATATCTTGCATATTAAGGCAACAACCAAAGGCAGATTGCATGACGGCATTATGAGGCTTAGGGATGTCGGTGTTGCTAAGAGGTTGATCAAGGAAAGCCGGCTGGGAAGTATCAAAAGATTTATGGCCGCGGTTGAACGAGATGGAGTATTATCGGAGAATGCGTTCTTGTTGAATATTCTAAAGGCTTTTTCGACGGAAGAGAAGAGCCCGCAGGATAAAGTGGCTGGTATAAGAGAAAGTATGCGTTGTGATCTCTTAAATGAACGTCTAAACGCGTTACAAGAAGCAGCTGATAATAATTTAGCAGTTTATCTTGTAGATGATTTATTAGTTTTGCTCCGCGAGAAAGAAGAGCCGGCCAGGTATAATTTACGCACGCAAGAGGGTAAAGATTGGTATCACGTTAAAATGAATGCTATTTGGCTGTTAGGTAAATTAGAAATATTTCAGGTTGGAATAGAAAAAGCTAGGGAGGTCTTGGCCCTTATGCTTGCATTTGGCCTAAGGAGCCCCGCGCCCTGCGTTCATGTCTCAGCTATACTTTCTATTGAATCACTGGAAAAGAAGGCAAAGGCTTGGCTTAAGCAGGAAGAGGAGAAAGATACATTACTTCCGGGGGCATTACCCGAAGGTGGAGCGGTATCGAGCCCTGTTGAGGAGGAAGAGATTTTCTTAAGGGAAATTCTGGAAGAGTCTTGTCAAATGGGCTATACGCAGCGGGAGCGCGAGATTTTACAGAGCGCGGCAGAATTTATTTCTTCAGAATATCAAGGTAAAAGTTTTAAATCTGGGGAGACGTATTTCCATCATGCCTTGGCCGCGGCCAAGACGCTTTTAGGCTGGAGAGCCGATATAAAAATCGCCGTGGCGGCGTTTCTGCATAAATTAGACCCTGAATCAAGGAAAAGGCAGGAAGGCCGGCTGAAAATTAAGCATTTAGAAAGAGAAGAGGTTGATCAAATTATCGGTATGGTTGAGCGTTTAGAAAACATTGAACAGCGCTGGCCGTATTTGGGCGGGACCATCGTTTACTTGAAAGGCAATAGAAGCGTGCGCCGTTACCAGAATGCCGTTATGCAATTATGCCGGGATTATGAAACGCTTCTTTTGGTTTACGCGGATAAATTACAAAGCCTGCCCAAGGCCGCGACCTTTAAGGAAAAAGAGTACCGTTTCCAGGAAATAGTGGATATTTATATGATGCTGCCAGCCCGCTATAACGATTATAGCATGTTTGAAAAACTTAGAAACAAGGCCTTTGCGATATATGTGCCAGAGGCGGTTTTAGCTATTGAAGGGGATGCCCAAAATAAAGGAATACGCCAAAAGACTTGGGGGCTTTCTTTCCAAGAAATGGAGCAAAAGCTGAGAGAACTTTCCGGAGAGATCGCTATTTTATTAGAGGCAGGCAACATTCAGGCGGAAATTAAATCGCGCGTAAAGAGCGCATACGGCATGTTTGAAAAAATATCCAGCGGAAGAAGGGTAGAATATAATAATTTTGAGGCATTAAAAGATATTTTGGGAACACATATTATATCCGCAAGCGTGGATGTTATTTATAATCCCATCATGGTTTGGCTGCGCAAGAAAGGATATAGTTTTAGCGTTGATCAAAAATCAAAATTCAAAAAAGGGTACGAAGCCATTCATATTGATGTGGAAATAAACGGTATTGAGCAGGCGAAGGCCCCTCTGCCCTATGAAATCGTTATCTTTAGCCCGGATGATTATAAAAAATATATTTCCGGTAATAGAAAAGAAAAGTATCTGCCTTTAACTATCCCGCATTACGCTTGGAAATTCGCTGGCTTAGGCGAAAGAGGAGACGAGCAAATTATTGACGCGGATCAATTGGAATTAAATAGCTTGCCCGCTGAGAATTATCAACAATTGCTTCATTCGTTAAAAAAACTCATTTTTGTTAATTATTTAGAAAAAACACAACGCGGGCTTGAGGCGCGCTTTATAGAGCTTCCTTACCAAGCCTATCCGGCGGATCTGGCGGCGCATGAGGAGGTGAATAGGTTAGATTCTCAATACAATGGCTTTGTAACAATCGCGCTTGAGAAGAGAGGAGAAGAAACCGTTAAAGAAATTTCTCGTCCCCAACCTTTGCAAGAAATCGCTCTTTTAGCAACAGGTATGATTGTCATGTTGAATCCTCCAGGGGAGGGTTTAGGCAAAGACGTGCTTGGGGTTCTTGAGACTAAAGTGAGCCAACCTCGCACAGTAATGCTTCTGAAGAGGTTGAGAAATATGAAAAGTGCAGATTATTGGATTAGGGCGGGAAAGGCGTTAGTGAGCCATAATATAAAAGGCAGAGTTGATAAAGCATATTATGAAAACTTACGTCAGTTCGCGAGGAGCAAAGGATTTCTGGATATTGCTGAGCTTTTTGAGGCCTTTGGCCGCGGGATCGTTGAAGTTCCATTAGGCAAAAAAGGCGGCTCTTCAAGCCCCCTGGATTCATCCATTGACCTTGAATTCTTTAAGCATAAATTGCTTCATAGCGAAGGAAGCGTTTCCTTTAAGGGCCTAAATATTTACAGCGAAGAAGAAATCCGTTATTTTTGGAAGAAGCAAAAGAAATATGGCGGAGTTTTCCAGCAGTTGTCTTTCGCCGCCGATCAGCTAAGCAAGAAAGATAAGATTAAGGTTCTTTGCGCTGAGGGGGTTTCGCATTTTAAAGACGGCCCTAAATTTTTTACAGCCAGCCGCCTGGCTATTCTTCTGCGCGAGAAAGGCGTTCCTGCGGAGGCTTTTGACATTTATGTTGTGGATACGGATATGAGCGCGTTGGAACAAGCTGCTTACGGATTTTATGATGCCAGATGGTTCATTGCGCCTAAAGGTGAAGCGCAAGAGCAGGGTATATTTAAAAAATATTTTGTTGAGTCTAAAAAACCACAGGGGTATCAACTTAAAGAATCTCTACGCTCCCGCATTCATCCGGTATATACGCCTTCCCTGATTGAGCTTGAGGAAATTAAAGAAATAGGCCAATTTGATTTGATTACATATTTTTTTAAGGAGTATGTTTTGGAAACAAATCCAAATGCTCACGGCCAGATCGTAACCAATATTGTAGCCGGACATTTGATCGCGTGCTTAAAGGAAGGCGGTTTTCTCTTAACAACAGCGAATAAATGGTTTGAAGAATCAAACCTGATGAAACGCCTATCCGTGACTGCGGTTTCCCGTATCCATCGTTCTAATGTGGGCACTTTTAGAACTAAGGTTCTCGCCTATAAGAAATTATTCGCAAGCTATAATGATGAATTTTCTAATAAAAAACTCATTCAGCAGTCTAACCAGCTTCGCCATTTAGAAAAAGTTATGGGCCAAAATATCAGCGTTAAAAGATTCAGGGACGCGTATGAGCTTGCGCGTCAAATCCATCGGGGCAAGAAAAGAGATAACGGAGAACCGTATTTAATGCATCCTATAGCCGTCGTTGATATTTTTATTGATGTTTTAAAAAGATACCCTCAATATTGGAAGCAATTAGGCTTGGATAGGATTTCTCTGGATGATTCTTATGCCGCTTTGATTGACCATGATGTGTTTGAGGAGTATGACTATGATCATGGCCCGTTGAAGAGAAAACAATTAGAGAGCCTGATTAAAATCGAATTAGGGGATGCGGCTTTTGATTTTATCATCATATTGACAAATGATAAGGCAAGCGAAGAAGAATATCTTTTGCGCATTATTAGTGATACCCGTTTAATCCTTTCTCTTATGAAGATGGCTGATAAACTGCATAGTTTAAAGACTCCCCGTTATTCCCGCGCTGCTGAGAGGCAGAAAGAGAGCCTTTTACAGGCTATTGATTTTATCCAGAAATCTCGGCTGCCCAAAGAGGTTCCGGGGATTGTCAAATATTTTATTGATGAAATTTGCCGTTTATATTTACCTGAAATTGTAAAAAGCCGCGAAGAGGGGACGCTTAAAGGAGGCTTGCCGCAACAATCTTCCCAGCTTGATCCGGAAAAATTTTTTAGCTCACCGGTGGGTCCCGAGGCCGACTGGCGGCGGGCCAATTTCTTACCCGAGACCTCACTGCTCTTTACTATCTTTTCACCTCAGGAGCAAAAGATGGCTCTTAAAAGATACAGAATCTTAACTCGGAATATGGCAGGGATTATCCCGGAGCATAACACGCCAGAAGCAGAAGAAACCATCAAGGCAATTTATCTCTACGGAGGGTATCTGTACCATGGTATCCCGACAGACATGGATATTGCGTTTATCAAATCGGCGAAGATTTCGGTTGAGAAGGACGCAGGGATTTCTATGCTTGCCCAGCGCCTCGCTGACACGGTAAGGTTCCGCGGAAAGGGGTCAGGTTCTGTTGAAGCGGAGAGGCGGTTGGGTATGACAGTGAATACCCGCCTTTATCTAACGGCAGCGGAATTATGGAATAGCGGCTATCAACTCAGGATGCCGTCTGGTCGGGAAATCTTTAATTTTGTCAGTCAATTGGTCTGGCCGACAGGGGGGAAGGGAAGTTATCTCGCGCAGGCGATCCTGGCTTTGAACCTATTGGATAATACGGTCTTGACCCGGCTAGGGCTGACTATGGCCGATGTCAGGTTAGTTTACTATGCCAGGGCCTTTTATCTTACTCAGAACCCGCCAATCGATATCCAACAGGTTATGGATATCAATAAAAATGTTTGGTCACTGGTTAAAAAGATGAAATGCCAGTTTGCCAGTTCAGTCGTAAATAGAGGGGGTAGAAAGGATGCCTATGGTTGTTTAATGCGAACTTTAGTTTCTCAACAACATAAACCTGGCTCCAGTTCACCGGTGGAGGTTTCATCTTCAATCGAAAGCTATGCCGTTGTGACGGATACTGAAAATAATTCTATAGTTTTTCTTCCCATAGTAAACGGCCCATATATTAGAAACTATCTTGGCACAAAAATAATTAGGGGATTGATTAAAAGTTTAGACCAATGGATAGGTTTTAAGATAGGCGGCAGGGAAGTACCCACTAATGAAGAAGAGGTTCTGCGTTGCCAGAAGATTTTAACACGATTCGTAATGCGTCGGTCAATGGGGGAAATTCCCATCGTGTCATTGCGAGCGAACGAAGTGAGCGAAGCAATCTCGACGAGATTGCTTCGTCGCTGCGCTCCTCGCAATGACAAATTCCCTGGATCGCCCCCGTTCACTGACGCATTACCACGATTCATCTCCGAGGAAGGGGGAGAGGCAGTTGATTTGTCGACTAAGGGATTTGAAGTACATCTAGTCTTATCTTCGCAAGAAACTTCGAAAAAACCTAAACATCTATCCATAGAGGCATTTTTGGCAGTTAACCAGGAAGGCTATGTTGTGCTTGAGATAGCCCCTTGGAATAAAGCAGGCCGTTATTTAGGCTTGGCCCATCAATTAAGGGTTTTCTTTTTTCAAAACATTTTATTGTGGAAATATGACCTTGGGCTTAAGGCTGTTTATAATATGATATTTACTGTGAGTTATAAGACTATTAACGGGTTAAAAAGAAGCGTATTTTTACCAAAAGACCTGCCAGACTTTATAGCTTACGATCTTCCTCCTGTAAATATAGCGGTGATAGAGTCCTACCTTCTATCGTATCTTGTCAAGGAAACAGAGAGGGTGGCAGAGTTAGTGGTGAGAGACGATTTAACGAAGAATAAAAAACGTTCTGGCTCGCCTATCGCGGCCTCATCGGTTGAGTCATCCGTTAACGGAACAGAGGAAACGGCAAGCGCGGAACTAAGATCTATACTTCATAGCCTCAAGAATAAGTTTCTTTCGCTTGTATATTTTTCTGGCCTTTTGTTGCGTAAGGCTGGCCCCTTAAGAATCGAAGAGGATATACCATTATTGAGACTGTTGCGAAATGTCATTTTTCGTCATCCTGAGCGAAGCGAAGGATCTCGTTATCGACGAGATTCTTCGGCCTTCGGCCTCAGAATGACGCAAAGTCGGGCATTTCGCAACAGTCCCTTATTGCAAGCAAACAGCCCAATTTCATCCCCAATGGAGTTTCATATCGAATGGGCAGGGGCGCTTGACCAGAATCCGAAAGGGATTATCAGCGCGGCGGGCGAAAGATTTAAAATCTATTTTAATCTCGTATTTAGCGAATATTTCACCGCAGAAGAAGTACTGGCATTTTTTCCCGACCGGCTCAAAATAGAGATGAAGCCAAATTTTTACTACAAAGGAATAATCCTAGTGGATAAAATTCAGGTAGTAAATATTTATTCACCTGCCGGGGAATGGGCAAGGACTAACGACAGAGAGCAGCCAATCTATCCGGAGACCAAAAGCAAGGCCTTTAGGTTAGAGGTGCCATTTTATACCCATGATTCTTTAATATTTGATAACGATATACACTGGGAAAAAAGGGAACTTTTGCTTTTTTCTCTGCTGATTAAATTTAAGCATCAGGGAGAAGAGAAGGTTATTGAACTTGAAGGGTATGGAAAAAGCGGGGCCGGCATAGTTGGCCTCCATTTACCTGCTGTAGGTTATTTTAGCGAAAGACTTAAGCAAAGGCTAGAGAATCTATACAGCGATTATTTAGGAGGCATTGAAAAAGATAACGCGATAACTCTCTTAGTGTATTATACGGAGGTATTAAAGATAGAATATGCTAAAGAATTACTGCTAAGGATTGCCAAGGATAGCAACCATTTAATCAGAAAGGATTTGGCTGTAAGCTTAAGGCAGCTGTTAGCGCATGATATTCACGCAGAGATTTTAAATGAATTAATCAATGACGCCGACAGAGAAGTCAGGGAAGAGGCGCTAGTTACCTATTGTGTATATGCTTTGCGCGGTAAATTTTCTAGTGATTTACAAGATCTAAATAACTTACCAATGCGTATCTTTTTTTATGCGAAGAGCCTTTTTGTAAAAGAGGGAGAGAGAAAAGAATTAGTAACGATATTAAAACAACCAACAGATACCGTAAGCTTTCTTGCTGGTTTTTCCGGAGAAGACTTGCGCGGAGGAATTTACAGTAAGGAGCAAGCAGAAGGCTATATTCGTTTATTTAGAGAAGCGGTTGTTTCTGAAGTAAAGGGATTTTTAAGCACAATAGAAGCAAGAGTAAGAAGGGTAAGCCTTGATGGAAGCAAGGTTGAAGAGGATAAGAAAACAATTATCAGCCTGATATCGGAAATGAGACGGGAATTAGAAAGGCGGCAGGCTGGCAGCCCGATTTTCGTAGTTCGAGGCCTATCTTTGCGGCAGTATAACCCCGGTTTCAGATTGCTGTATTTATCTGGGCATATTTCCAGTTCGCCGATAACCTCCAGAAGCAACAACATAGCAGGAGCGCCTTTTTCTAAGTCATTTTTACAATGGCTAAGTGACTCAGGTATAGGATTAAGGAGTCCTCCGTCCAAGCTGCTTGCGGCTTTTGTCTTCCTTGCATATCTAGCCGCATCTATTTTCTCGCCAATAGTAAGCAGAGCAGATTCAGTTCAAACGCCCTCAGGTGGAAAGGCGCCTCAGGAAATTCCGCAGGAAAAACCAAAGCAAGAAGGACAGGCGTCCTTGAAAGCTCCGGCAAAGGCCGCTAATGATTTAGCGCAAGTAAAATTAAGCGAGGCAATAACTGCTCTCAAGAATAAAAAGAGGCCAGAGGCCGAAGGATTCCTTAATTCTGCGAAAGAATATTTGTTCGAGGTTAAAGCCGGTAAAATTGTGGCTAAAATTGAAGATCATAAAACTTTGGTAGAATTTGCGGAGCTCTCAGAGCGCCTTCGCAGGTTCGATGATGCTATTTTGGCTTATAACGCGGCCGCGGGAGTTGTTGAAAAAAAGGATCCGGATTTAGCAGAATATTACAGGTCAATAGCTTCGTCTCTCGAACCGTTTAAAAAAGGAGAAACGTCCCGTCAGCCGCCTGCGCCTCTATCTCCTGAAGCTTCTAAGAAAGCGGTAACGTTAAGCCCGGAGGAGCAGGAAAAGCTAAAAAAGACCACCAGGGCCGCATTAGATAAAATCGAAAGATCTTTAGGGACACCTAAAGGTATCCCGATAACGGATGAGCAAAGAAAGGCGGCGAAGAAGAGTCTTGATGAGGCAAAGGAAAAGTTAGATAAATCACGGATAACTGACTTTGATCTTTATGCTGAAATCGGCAGAATATATAATTTATTAGACTTCTATAAAGAGGCAGGAGAAGCAAACGCGAAAGCGCGGGAATCCGTCGCATCAGACGCAGAGAAAGGATTTATTAAAGACCAGATTCAGAAGAACGAGATGGACGAGATGAACGCGCCAATAAAGCGCCCCGGCAGCTCGCCGTTAGGCAGTTCCAGCTCAAAAACCTCAAGCCCTATGGAAGATTATGGAAGATTTTTGGCTTTGGCGGAAGAAATTAGCAAAGTGATTAAAGCTGCACAGGCCGCCATCTTTGATAAGAATAGAGAACAAGGAGTTTTTGAGCTTTATGCGCAAATAGAGCACGCCGCGAACTTATTTGAAAGTTTTAAACGAATCTTTCATTCTTTTAGAATCACACCTGAGCTTAAAGAGCATTATACGGAGATAATAGTTGCTTTAGCAATGAATTTCCCGTCGCGAATTGAGCCAGAGTCAAATCTTATCCGAGGAATGGATACAGGCCTTACCGCAGCTGCCGAAAAAGAATTGAGGGCTATTTTATCATATAAAGAGGCTAAGCAGGTACTATGGCAAAAACTGCAGCCGTATATTATAGGTTTAGATGAAATTCCTGAGCCTAAACTCAGCTTAGGCCTGCCCATGGTGATTAAATCGTTTCATAACCTTGATGAAATAAGATATCTCCAGGAAATGGCTGGTAATTTCGAGCTTCAATTCTGTGTGGTTTCGCCTAAAAGGACGCCTTATCCTTTACTTATTTTTTCAAAAGAGCTTGGGGGTTGGGCTGAAATAAGGTTTGTGCCTTTTGCCTCTGCGGTGGCCCATACCCAAGCTTACTTGATTCCTTTGGAAGCAAGTCAAGAAGACGAAAGAAAGGCAGGATTAGTCAACAGAGTTTATCGAATTCCTTTCCTTGTTTTAGGTTTTGGTTCCGGAAAAGATACTCATTTGGAAATCTCCTGGTTTACAAAAAATGCGCCTTGGTTTCATTACGAGCGGGAAAATCAGGAAGAAATAGTCCGGTTTTTACGCAAGGTTAATTTCCTGGAGACATCTTCTCCCCTTATTGATAATACCGGTGAGGAATGGACAGATAGAGAACTGGAAATCTGGCGATTGTGGGCAAAAGGCGTAGATCGGGAAGCTATAGGCAAGGCATTAAATGAAGGTGAACGTTTTATAAAAAGGGTCATTTCAAAGATTATAACAAAATTTAATATTTCAAAAAGAGGTCAAATAGCGCACTTTATCTCTATTAAGGAGGCAAAAAAGTACGGCATAGATTTAGGTATTAGCTTAAAGGAGGCCTTAGATCAGGATTATCTTGCGGCAATTAAGCTTTATCTGAAAAATGAGCCTCCAATGGATATTGACAAAAAATTCAACAAAAAAGATTCGTGGTTTTTAAAGGCGGTCTTTCCTGTTATGCTTATTTTAACCAATATGGATATGGAACCTTTAGATGATAAATTCTCTGATAGTTTCCGCCAACGGATTACGGATGTTTTAATTGAGCAAGGAATTTTGGAAAAAGGATTTACGATTAAGCCTAAGGAAGTTTTGAGTGAACGGGAGAAAAAGATTTTGTGGTTGTTTATAGCCGGTTACAATCCAAAAGCCATTGCTTTGACGCTTTCTCTACCCGAAGGCATCCTTCTTTCAGACATCCTCTTTGCTATGAAGCAAAAACTAAGGGTGCCTATAGATCAGCCTTATTATGCTTTGCCTAATCCCGGAGTTTTAGCCTTAGTTAAGAAAGCCATAGAGTTGAATGAATTACCGCAGTATATAAATTTAGATGATTTAACTTCCAGAGTTAAGCGAAATTCCTTGGCTCCAAGTGAGTTAAAATTGCTGCAGAAAATTTTGGAAGGTAAAAAAATGAAACAAATACCGCCAAGCGAGTTAGGTTTAAATTCTAGAAATGGAACAGAAGAAGCCCGCTACTATTTAAAGAATAAAATGGGGCTAAAAGGCTTAAGGCTCAGTAGTTTGGAGATGCGCTGGGAAGCTATGCGTCAGGGGTATTTCTTGAGGACAGAGTGGTTGGTTTTAACCAAAGAAGGCAGGATCCTTCATCAACCTTGGCCATTAGAGGACACCTTAGTCCTGGTTGTAAAAGCGAGAACCAGATCCGGGAAACCCGCAGGTTTTTATGTTTTTTATCCAGATGCCTCTCTAAGTCAAAGAAAAAATTTATTCATTAATATCAAACCCTATTCTCGCCAATTTTCCGAAGAATTTAAAGAGTCTCTTAAGGGAGCCGCGCAATATGTTAAGTCTCAAAGGGGTTCCCTGAAGAAAAGCAAGAATATGAAAACCAAGGCCTATAATCAGTCTCATGTCTACTTAGCCGGCTATTTTTATCCCAAATACCTGAAAGAAGGGTTTTTTGCTATAGAAGCCTTTAGCCTGACGTTTAAAGAAATTAATTATTTTGGCCCGGTAAAAGCCTCTTACCTGAGATTTATTTTAGAGAATTTAGGCTATGACTGTGCCTTCTTAAATGTTATTTTTGAAACCAAAGAATATTATCAAAAGATAAATTTGGATATTCCGGAATTTTTTAGAGATGGCGAAGCAGCGGGTTTTAAAGGGCTAAAGGCTTTCGAATATTGTTTAGAAGCGATAAAGGAACGCGATCGGAAAAGAGAGGTTAACCCGTATATAATTGAAGGGCTTCTTTCACACAGCGGTTTTCGAGTTGGGTATTACGGGACATTATTTACAATTTATAAATTTTGGAATAAGCACGGAGTAGATGTTATTGAAGAGTATCAATATGATGCTTATGATCCTTCTGAATTCAAACGCCTCCTTCGCCTCCTGCCGTTTGAGCTCCCTTCATTAAAACAGCGACAGGATAGAGCTTATTATCTTGAACGTATATTGAAAGAGGCTGGCAGCATTGAGGATGTCATCTATTTGCGGGTTGCCAATGGAGTAAACGGCGATGAAGAATTTGGAGTTATAGATATACCTCATGAAGCCTCTCAGGAAAAAGCAGTATTTTTAAACGAGATAGCTGAAAAATTAGGCTCTAAAGCTCACATATTATTGCAAGCAAGGGATTTATTTGGTAGCGAAGAACTTTCTCCCGAAGAAGAAAGAGAGCGTGATTCCTTGATTGAACAGATTCAACAATTAGCGGGTATTGATAAGAAAGAGACGAGTGAAAATGATACAAATGGCGCAATTACAAGAAAGACAGATGAGCAAATTGGGATGAAAACATCAGTATGGACTGAAATTTCCAGCTCGCCGGTGGAAGAGGAAGATGCAAGGCAGCGCGCGGTTCAAGTTACAAAGAGCCTTATTAATGACTTAAACAAAGATATCCTAGAAAAAAATAAAGTCACGAGAGAATCTGTTAGAGTGCAATTTGCCGATAAAACAAAAGACGAGAAAATCGAGCTCAATTTCGGTACAAAATTGTTAAATTTTGTTTCATTAATGGAGATAGTGAATATTTCCCCAGCTATCAAGGCAAAGGCTTTGATCAATATAGCTAGTAAAGACAGGAAATTCATGTTGATTTTTTATGCTCATCTGAGGGTTTATTTCTATGATAGTTATGAAGAGAAATGGTCTTCGGTTGAATTAAACGCGAACAGGCAAAAATTTGGCCCCGAAGCGCTGTTGAAGGATGAGGCGGTAAAAAGTTTTATAAATAATGTCCTTAGAGAGCGTTTTGCTCAATTAAAGAACTTCAGAAAAATTATTAAAACATATCCTCTTCAGGATTATAGCTTAAACGGAGGCATAAAGATCAGCCTTGATAATACGATCTTTGACCTTCCCAATAGCAAAGAGACAGGGCTTGGCAGAATTGTGAGAGAGAAAATAGGGATAGTCAGGGATAAAGGGGCGCGGGGGACGATATTTACCGCCTTGGTTGAAAAGGATTCGTTTGAAAAATCCGTTCCGCGCTATCTTTTATTTTTGTCCCTTGTCGACACAGTTGAGCTTTATAACCAAGGCGGGCTTATTACTGTATACCCCAAAGACGGAAAGTATTACGGCTATAGCGATGACATCTACATCAATACCTTTCTTTTTTATATTGTTTCTAAACAAGAGCCGGCATGGAAGCGTGTAGTTCTGAAAAGAGGGTCGAACAAAATAGTTATCGGAAGCGATGCTGATGGCGGTTTCATAACACCGCCTAATTCCAATATGCGCTTAGATTCATTGGAATTCCATAAATACGGCCCAACGTATGTGGATGTTAAGAAGCTGATGGATAGTAAAGGCAATTTTATCGCAGGATTTGCCGGCGTCGGTAAAGGCCAATATTTGGTTAACGGCATAGGATGGCCTTTGAAAGATAAGAAATCTCCTGTAATTATTTTTGAGGGCAAATTTTACCTTACTACTGTGGTTAGATGGTTATTGCAAAAGTATGGAGAAATTCCGGTTGCAGAGCCCTTGGAAAAAGCCATTAAAGCGATACCGTTAAGGATGCTCCAGACTAAAAATACCTTCTATAGATTAGAAAAGACGGCAGCTAAACGTACGGTTTATGATATGGAAACAGATCGATGGTTGAAGAAAGATGTCTGGAAGGTTTTTCCATATGATCAAGAAGACGAAGGCTTGGGGACATATACACTTAATGAAATTGTTAGTATTCTCGTAGAGAATATAAGCAAGTCTAATCCCAAGCATAATCATCTCTTAGATTTACGTCCAGCTATTCTAAGATACCTTCCTTGTGTCAAGGATCAAAAACGGCTCGAAGCAATCAAAGCTAATCTTAAGTTAGGCATTGGTGAAGTAAAGCAAGAATTAACTGAAGATGAGCTCATGCGAAAATGGATAGGAACCGCTATCCGTCGTTTAACCGAAGAAAGAGAAATAACCCCGGTTTCTTCTTTTAAATTACATGCCTTATTGGGGATTGAATATCGAGTGGCTACAAAAGCTGCCCGGCGTGAAATAGAATACTTAGAAGAGATCGGTTATCTCATTAGAAAGAAGGAAGGGAGCAATGAGTATGAGCTAAATAACACCCATTTAATTTTAATTGTAAAATCGTCGGTCAATTCATCGCCGTTAGCCGAAGGAGTGTCCCTTTGGGGAGCGTCCCCAATTAGAGTGATGGCCGCGGGCATTGCCCTTATCACCTATCTCCACCTTGTATTATTTACTCCTGTTTTTGCCGCGGAGCAAGCTTTAAAAGCTCAGCCTCTAACGATTGCTAACCCGGTAGTCTCGCTCCAAAAAGCTATAACGGAGAAAACAATACAGCAAACAGGACTCGATCAATTAAAAGTAAAGAAGGCCGCTGATGAGATAAATAAGTATATTGAGGAGCATATTAGGAAGCATAAAAAAATAGATGAGAAAGAAATTAGCTGGATATTAGGAAAGATGGGAGTTAGTTTCGCGATTATTGATAAGATTATTGCTAATAAGGAGATAAAAGAGATTAAAATTCTTCCCAAGTCTCCGGGGGAAGAGATAATAACCATAAAAGTGCCCCCTGTTTTGCTTCCCCAACAAACGTATATCGAGCCTGCCAAGCAAACGCCTCGTGAAGCAAAGGTAAAAAAACCAACGCCGAAACCAGCAGTTTCTATTAAGGGGGAAGCCGCCATAGCTACCATTCCGCCCGGCACAAAACTTTCGTTGGATGACAAGAAAATCACGATTAACCACCTCGTAACTTTGACCAGAGGGCCCGCCGGTATAATAATTACCATAGAAATTCCTCAGTGGGATAAAAATAAGCCTAGCCGCAGTAAGCTACTGAGTACTTTCAGCGGCGCGATGTTTACCTTATTGCCATTTTTAGGTATCGAGACGAGCCAGACGAATATCGATACTTTTGTGAAGGTGGTAGCAAGCTGGAACGGAAAAGATAATCCTAATAAACTAAGCCCAAGAGAAAAAATTTCCTATCCTATCGGAGAAGAAAGGGCGGCTGATTTACTTAAGGCCTTAAAGCCTGCCGCGCAAAGAGAAAAAATAATTGAACCTCCGGTTAAACAGGAAGAACCTAAAGAACCTTCGCAGGAGCAGCCTGCGTTAGAAAAAGAAGAGCAGATACTGCCGGCTGATGAGGTTAAGCAGCTTTTGGATGGGTTGACAAACGACAAGAACAGGGAAAACAAAGAGAAGATTAAAGAGCTGGTTACAAAAGTGGAGCGGCTTAGCAAAGAAAGCAGGTTTGCGGATGTTCCCCCCGAACTCGTGCAGAACCTTTGGATTGTGGTTGGTAATTATTATCAAAACATAGGAGACGCAGAGAACGCTATTCGTGCTTATAAGGAAGCTGTTGAAGTTGGTAAGAAATTAGCCAAGCCATCTACCGGTCCCTATTCTCTTTTGGCACAGCTCTATAAATCCCAAGGCCAGAGCTACCTTAAAGAGGAGCTGGAAGCCCTAATTTCATATATTGAACTGGCGAAGAGGCAAGGCATAGCAACGCCTACCGAGGAAAAAAGGCGTAAGGAAATAGAAGATCTGCTGCACGGACAAAAAGTTCAGGCTGACGCAGAGCAAATTATGCAATTGCTGACAGGGGCTTCTCAGGATGTTGAAAGAAGAGATAAGCCGGCTGCTTTGGATAAAGTTAATCAGGCCATAGGAATTATAAAAACAAACAATATGGTTTTCCCCGGCGCATGGCAGCTTGCCGGGGAGATTTATTATAAGTTAGGCGATCTTAATCAAGCCCGGGATGCTTTCGCAATCTCCGGAGAAACGCCCGAGGCAAAATATGGTTTGTTTTTGATCGGGTTCAAGCAAGGCAAATTAGACGAGGCCCTGCCTACTTTGGGAGCCGCGATTGAAATGGCTTCAGGAGATAATAAAGACGCCTATCAAAAAGCATTGTATGCTGCCGCGGAAGAATTAGAGAAAAGCGGTAAGCCTGAGGCGAAAAAATATTTCGAACAGATTATTACTTTGGATTCCGGAAGAGCGGGAGATGCGCAGGTTAGATTAGGGGATATTTATTATCAACAAGGAGATTTTAAGCAGGCCGCTAAGTTTTATGCGGATGCCTTAAAGAGCGATTCTAGCGATGCCCGAAACACAGCCAAGAGCCAGCTTGCGCGGATTAGCTATAGGAATTTTATGAGGAGTACTCTTCCTATGCTTTTTGTTGGTTTGGTTTTATTCATTATCGCAGGAATCTCTGCGGGTAGAAAATTCAAAAATAAATTCAAACAAACATTAGAAAAAAGAGGGATACCTGTTAGCCAAGAGGACTTGGAAGATGAAAAATTCCAGTTAGAGCAAATAATAGCCAAGCCTGAAGCCCAATGGGTCCGTAAAGCCCTGTTTCCTTGGGGAATGATCACCAGCATAAAAAATTCTTTGAGGAGAGAGAGGATTAGGGAATTAAATAAATATAGATTTGCGCGTGACGCCGGTTGCGGGGAAGAGGAGGTAAAGAGATTCGAGAGATTGATGGTTGTTTACCGGGTTACAGGAGAAAAAGGATGGGCAAAGATAATCCCCTATCGCGTTATAGGCTTTATAGGAGGCCTGTCTTATGCCGGAAAAGTGATCTTGCCTCCCGGAAATCAGCCAGCCGCGAAAATAGTTCAACTTTATCTTGAGATTGAAGGAGTAGGGATAATATGCAGGCCCGCGACCGACTTTTATGTCGATGAGGCTAAGGCAATTGAAGAACTTAAAAGAAGGCAAAACGCATCCGCGATTAAGCCTAGTTTCAGCTCGCCGGTGATACCGCCAGATCGAGGGACACAATGCTTAATTCCGGAGGAATCCTCTTCTCCAGCTATATTGCCGCCTCTAGCTCCGCAAGAGCCTCTTGTTTATAGCTTTCAAGGCAGAATAGCGTCAAAGACAGAAGCAAATAGGGCTACGATAATTCGTGATATGACGATCAATGGTGTTTTCGGATTTAAGCTGATTATAGAGGAATATCAACGCGCCAAAAAATATGATCTGCATATCAATGATTCCGACAGTTACCCTATTGGCTGGGTAGAATGGGAGTTTAGAGATGAAGTGCCTTATATTATTTTCATCAAGAGAAGGTTTAGCTATAAAGGTAAAGGATTATCAGAATTGTTGATGAGGATAACGTTAAAACATATAGAAAAAATTTATGGCCAAAGAGTAGAAGATACAATAGTTGATTCATTTGTTATTTTTTCTGAATCTAGCATTGCGCGTATAACCGGATTATTACAGCGCCTATGGTTTAGGGCAGCCAAGGAAGATAAAGAAGCGATAAAGTTCCTGAAGTATCTAAAAGGCCTCCCAGACCCTTTCAGAGTATCTTCAAGTTCTCCTCTGCCCGGAATTCCCGTAACTTCTTCTCCCACAATTTATTCCGAAGATAATCTAAATAATCTAAGGACACAATCCTTAATTTCAAGTTTTGGAATTAAGTATTGTGTCCCTGGAATTCCTGGAATTCGGGACAATTTAGAAGACAGAATAATCATATATGATGTTAACGGAAGAACAAAGATTATGAAAAAAGATATTAGGGCTAGCATAGTTGACATAGATCAGTTGCACCTTACTTCGTCTCAGAATAGATTGAGCGGAGGCAGATTTGTTGGTTGCACAGCTTGCCTTTTCTGGGATAACAATGCAGGTATCCATGGGTTTCTACATTTATTTCCTGTTCTTACGGCTGCCGAAGATTCGATCAAAGGCATTATTCCCGCAATAATCAATAATTTTAAGTTTTGGGGAGGGGAAATAAATGATATTGGTTCAGCGCTTATTCTCGCGCAATGTTCACAAAAAAATATTGCCCAAGTTTTGTTAGAGCAATTAGGAAGAAATACGAAAGTGGTTTTCGAAAATTTAACTGCCGATCCATTCGCAATAAGAAAACAGGAATATATTAATCGTATTAGCATCGAAAGAAATTTATTCTCTATAGACTTGCCTAAAATTCCTAAGCCTTTAATCTTTTCTATGGTTGACAATAAAAATCAATTCGTTAGTTCGCCTGTTGCTTATATGCCCATATCATCCCGAGGCGCGAGAAGGCACGCGAGATTTTGGCTGTTAATTAGTGTCGCGGAAATGGCGGGATTGATGGTTGTGGGTATTTTAAGCCTGAGGGCCATCGGCACAATCGCCTTAATTACTTTGAGCGTATCAGCTATGCTCTATCTTCAGGCAGGTATTTTAAAGAAATGGGAAGAAATCATTCTGTCTAATCCTATAAGGGCCGGGCCCTTGAAAAAAGTTGCTTATTTCTACCGCTGGTTAGATCGCGTTGAAATTAATCCTGTCATTCTTGACCAGCAAAAAGGGCTGAAGTTATACTTTTTGTTCCTTCCTCATGAAGTATTCCATAAACTGAATTTAAAGGTCATTAAAACCTTCCGATCAATCTTTCCGAGTTACGGGAAGAAGCTATCCGACTCTAAAACTATAGACGCCTTAGATGAATTTGGCGCTTATTTATTAGGCGCCTTTATTCCCGTGATGATTTTAACCTTGCCGTTTACCACCTGTATTATCCATGAATCGTATATAAGAAGGGCAGCGCGCACAAATCGTATGCTTGAGGCGCTAAGGGCATTTGACAGAAAATACGAACAATTGGGCATAGAAGAACTTAATGAGGAAGAGTTTGGAGAATTAGAGCGGGGTATCATTGAAGAGGTTTTAGATGCAAATGTTGATATGTATTTATGGAATGAGAATGAACCGGTAAATAGCCAGAAAGGCATTGATCTAGACGAAGAGGCGTGGCTGCGCGGTAGTATAGAGCAATATTTTAGCGTCAATGATCCTGCCGCAAGGCAGACGATCTTAAATCTTCTTTTAGCAGAAGAGTCAGAATATGAAAGGAAAGGCGGGTTAGGCTGGCGTTGGTTATTTAAATATGATTCTTTAGGGAAGCCGGTAGGATTGCTGGGCCTGCATATATTCGATAGAAATAAGCTTCCTCAAGGGGTTATTGCCGGCAGCCTGATTCAGGAAGAGTCACTATATGGAAAGGGTTATGTAAACGAGATATTGTTCTGGATAACGGATAAGGGAGACAACGGCTTAAGTATATTTAAGATTACAAATTGGCTTAAAAATAAGGAAAAGAGGCATCCCAACTACATTATGGATGGGGATACTAATTATTTACTCTTCGCGTTGTCTGAAATTATGCACCGCATAGATGACAAACGGCGTATTCTTAGGGAGAAGAGCGAATTAAGAGAAGCGGGGATAAAAGATTTGTTAACCGGCGCTTATAACAGAAGGTATTTAGATGAAAGTTTACCCAAGTGGATAAGCGAAGCAGAAAAATTTAAGTATTTTTTCAGCCTGTTAATGCTGGACATAGATTTTTTTAAGGGCGTTAATGATACCTACGGCCATCCCGCGGGGGATGCCATCTTAAAAGGCATAAGCGAGGAAATTCAACGCACTATGCGAACGGATATATTCAGGCCTTCTGATGTTTCGTTCCGTTACGGAGGGGAGGAGTTTTGTGTTATTGCAACATCTAATCTTGAAGGGGCAAAGAAGCTGGCTGAAAATATAAGAAAAAATGTAGAAGGGCTTTCTTTTGTGCTGCCGGGAGTTAAAAAGCCTGTCAAAGTTACGGTAAGCATTGGGGTAACTGAATATAGGCCGGGTGATGATACCCTGGGCGCTTTGATAAAAAGGGCAGACCAGGCCCTATATAAAGCAAAAGAAAATGGCAGAAACAGGGTAGAGGCCTTCGCGGCCTCTTTAGTTAGTTCGCCTATTGAAGGCTCGCGCGCGGATTTTTATCGCCCTAAGGCGGACAATCATTTGCCTTCTATCCCCAAGGAGAGGGAAGAGGCAATTAGGGGAGAGTTAAAGGGAAATCAGCCGATAACTAATATTCAAAGGCAATTTGTTATTGATGTATTGAATGAGGCTCAAGGTTTAGCGAGAGAAGACGTAGAAATTGTACGTTCATTGCGGGGAATAGCTTCTATAGAAATACGCGCAGGGCCTATGCCTAACCTTTACGGAGCTATTTATGATAATATCTTATATTTAGACACACTATTTTTCCAATCCCGCCAACGAATAGATTTTCTTCTTACCTTAATTTATCTAGCCGGAGCCAGGCTTGGCAGAAAACGCAGGCATAATGAAGCATTTGCCAAGAAATACGCGGCAAATATTCCCAATAATAACCAAACTATAGTTAGCAGGCCGGAGTTATTCTTAAAACCCGAAGAAGTAATCGTATATTTTAAGCGCGAAGGAGAGAACATTGATAAAATCCAAAAGAACTCTATCTGGCTGCAGTTACCGGATGAATTTAAGGATTTTACAGTATTGACCCCGGCTCAAGCCCTAACTGAAGGGCTTATTATATTAACGAATAATCCGCACCTAAAGGAGCGCCTGCAAAATAATATAATATCGCAGCCAGAACGCTATAGAGTGTCAATAGAAGGAAAAGTCAGCGAGGAGGATTTACGTTCTATGTTATCAGGCCGGTATGTAAAAGCGGCAAGAGGAGAGAATAGCGGAGCTAATAATACTGTGCATATGTGGAAGGTAAAGCCGGATAGCCTAGAGGTAAAAGAACGAAATAAGGATAACACAATTTTGGAGATTTATTTTTCCAGAAGAGGGGAACGGGAGATTTTGGTATTATTCAAGAATTTCGGTTATTCAGTGAAAAACATAACCCGGACACAAATAGGCCTAATTAGCCCGCAGGATTTGAAACCCGGCAGTTATCGCAGGCTAAAATGGAATGAAATACCGGCCATAGCCGGGCTTTATTTCAAAGATACTTTGTATGAGCGAAACTTAGCGGTAAAAGAGCAAAAATATGCCCTTGAAGAAACGCAGGATTATGAGGTTATCGACTTCTTATTGAATGATAAAAATGTGATAAGTGATGTTTTCCAGAATATTTTTATGAGGTTTGATTTGGCCGCCGATAACGGAGAGAGAGAAGATCTTTATTACATCAGGGAGGGGGGGTTTAAAAGAGTTTACAAAATAGTCTTAAGGTCGAAAAATAACATAGAAAGATTCGCGTTTTTCGTTAAGGTTGTTAAGGCTGATGTTGAAATGACCGATTCTGGTTATCGTTATGACGCGGAGTATGCTAAAAGGCTTGTTGAGACCGCGCGCTTAGCGCGGCCATTAGCGCGGCAGAAGGAGCTTGATTCCTATCCTCCCGTAGGCGGTTATTATTGCGTAAAGGGTAAAAACGGAGAAACAAGGATTATTTTTACAGAGGGCATTATCCCCGCGGCAAACGCGCATTTAACCCCGGATAAGAGAAACCAGATACTGATCAGGACGTATCTTTTATACTATTATATTTTTGGGAAACAAATATTTTTTGCGGATTCTAAACCGGAGAATGTTATTATCCATCATAAATCCCAGATAGGATATAGAGGCACGCTTATCGATATGGATAATATTATCTTTAGCGAAATATCCCCAGCCCATCTTGTCCATAACCTGCTTTTATACGGTTTCAAAGCAAGCGACATTATAGAAGCCTTGATTAAATTCTTGGGCAATCAAGAAGCCCACGATTTCTTAAGGTCAATTATGTTTTTAGCCGCGCAGCCGCACAGCCAGATTATGATTCCTATAGTAGAAGCGTTTAAAGGTTATAGAGATAGAGGGATATTCCAAAAGGAGGTCAGCGGAAGTTTTAAGATTAAGCAGCCTATAAAAATAGCTATCAATGATAAAGAAGTGTTAGTACCGGAACGGACAACCCTTCTTGAGATTTTAAATGATTGCTACGTGGATATTAATACGATGGATGTTGAATTAAATGGAAATCTGCTATCGCTGGGCCCCGGGGCCTTATTGACAAGCGAAAAAAGGTCAAAATATAAAAATACTATTCTAATGAGTAACGACAAAATAAAATTCTACAGGGAATCAAGAGTTCACAAGGCTATGCCTAATGAGGTTCCTAAATTTTACACCCCTGCTTTAAAAATAAAATTAAAGCTGCTTAAGGAAATGGGGTTTGATGGGCAATTAAAGGCCATGTCAAAAGAATTAATTAAGTTTAATTCCGCGGTTATAGATAAGGCCGTTGTAACGCCGGAGGTTAAGTCTTTTAGGCTCGTCAGCGGTTCATTATTAAATAACTTTATGAGGTATCTCAAAAAACACAGAAACCATCCTTTTGAAGGCTTTAAGCCGGATATAATGCTGAAGAGGTTTGACGATATAGATTTTGAAAGGCCGCAAGAAAGAGACAAAATGAGGCCGGTGCTTCAAAAATTACTGGCAGGCTTAAAGGATTCAAATAATACATTTGATAGGATTTTTAAAATGTCAGCCGAGGAAGCGCGCGGCAGCAGCCCGGCCATCCAGGGCTCAAAACAACAGGTTAAGATTAAGAAGACAAAAGAATTTGAGGAAATTTTGAAAGGAATTGTTTCAAGCCCGATTGCTAAAGAAGAGTATTTAGCTGTAGTGGTTGAGAGGGGATTTTTTGTGCCGGAAGGAATAGAAATGATAGAAAAAAGCCTTGATAAAGGCATATTGCACCCCGGAACGAAGGTGAGTCCGCAAGATTTCGCTGAATTTATGGAAAATTTTCATCTTAATTCAGGATTAACCGCGGGCTTGAATAAAATCTCTCGGCTAGCCTATTGGCCAATAAGCGAGAGTAAAAAGATATTTTATTTACCCAAAGAGTTATGGATGCGGATTGATGGGGAAGGCCTGAAGAAGGACTTTAATCTTATAGACGACAGCTCGGCTTTAGATTTTGTAGCAAAGGCAATGGAGCTTAGCCGCCTAGCCCCGCGGATAAAAAATGAAAGCTATAAATTCATTTATGAAGAAGGCGATAGAGATAAGGCGCTTATCTTTGCAGCTAACAATGATAAGGTTATGTCAATAGAATTATGGGATAGAAAAGAGGCCGCCATATATGAGCTGGCTATAATTTTTGGTTTAGGCCTTCAAGAAACAAAAGAACATCTGGAAGAGCGGTTTACTCTTGCAAAGGCTAAAGGTATTAAGCTTGGGGACCTGCCTTTATATGTCCGGCCGGGAAATACTGAATTATTTAAGATTGATAGTAAAAAAGAGGTGGAGGCATTAAGAGAATTTTATCCGTTGATAGAAATCAGCCCGTTTATCAAGAGAGTGGAGAAATTGTTGGAAGAAAATAAACCTGATCCCCTTATCCGCGGCTCTTCTCCGGTAAATGAAGGTTTTGGCGCGGTAGTGGCAGGGTTAAGCCGGAATTATTTATTTCCCTTCAACTCGCCTTTGGAGTTTTCCGGCCGCGCCCCTTATTTTATTTTGCCGATTACGAAAGCGCTTTCTGTCGCCTCGCCGGTTAAGGGGCATAAGAGTAATTTTGATTTTTATGTAGCGCAGATAGAAAAAATATTGGGGGTGTCCTTAGATAGATTAACGCAAAAGCAGATAGGCGCAGGCCAGTTAGCCGAATCCTTAAGAAAAAAGTATCGGGCAGTTAACGAAATAAACGAAATAGCTAATCTTTTGAACGATTTTGGCGCAATTTGTTTAGATCAGGGAAGATATTCTCTTGCCAGAATTCTGTTTGAAGTAGGATTATTTTTAGAAAAGAGGCCGAAAGAGAGGATGGAATTGTTAGGGATGTTGGCTGCTGTAGATACCGACCAATCTCAAAAGGAAGCCGATGCTCAAAAAAAAGCAGTTTATTTACAAAGAGCAAAGCAGCGGTTGGAAGAAATATGCGAAACTCTTAATCCTCATCATCCGGAGATACATTTCCAATTAGGATATGTTTCCTATTTACTTGGTGAGTTTAATTTAGCGTTCGCTTATTTTCAAACAGCCAAACGCCTTGGCCACCCGCTAGCCGGGTTTAATTTAGTCTCGATCTGCAAAGAACTTGGTGATTTTGACAACGCCCTTAAGGAGTTTCAAGAAATGATGCAAGCGGGCCTGGTTGATGGGGTTGTTTGTTCTGCTATGCTTGAAGACATAAAGGAACCCGGCGAGTTTAATAGATTGCTCAAGGCAGTCTTAAGACAGAATAGCCAAACTGTGCTGTTTGATTTTACCATTGAATTTATCAAAATGGATTTTGATAGGGATAAGGCAAGGGCTATCGCCAAGGAGTTTAGCTTAGAGAATGGTATTCAGAGCGCGGCGATCAAATTCCTTATTTTGGAAAGAATACTTGCTTTAAAGGATGTGGAGCTAAAAGGAAAAATGCTGGAGCAGTGGGAAACGGCGCAGATCCCGGAACGTAAGCCATTCATTGAGGCTTTAAAGGCCTCCTGCAGTGAAGAAAAAATAAATGCTATTGCCAAAGCCTCAAGGAAGAAAAAAGATAAGGTTAGCATAAGAGCATTAAAAGAGCCCTGTTTTGCCCTGCTTGCGCTTGTCGCGGTAGGCGTTACGGATGAGAAGATAAAGGAATTTGCCGGCTTTTTACTGAAATTCCTCAATGATCCGGTTGTTTCGTCAAACGCGCGCCTGGCGCTTATGCCTTTTACGCAAGCTATCTTTGAAGAGGCCGCAGTGATTCTAGAAGAGCATAAAATGCAGGAGCAGGAAGAATCTGAGAAGCGTGACGCAAGAGAAAAGATAAAAGCTTTGTTGGATCGGCATATGGCTCTGTATGATATTGTTTACGCGCCTAAGCGCGCGGGTAAAATTGATATAGAACAAGCGGACGAATTAATCTCTCTTACTGAAGAGATTCTCGCGCTTAATATTCGAGCAGAGTACCTTGATAATGGCGAAAAAGACGCGTTAAATGAGCAGGTGAGCGATATTCTAGAGGCCAAAAAGGCATTGGCAGAAACAGCGAGCCTTCAAAAAAATAAGGCGTTGGATTACGCCAGGCGTAATAGCCAAGCTTATGAAAAAGCTTATCAGGCCTTTATTGATGCCGGGATCAAGCCTGATGGTTGGTTTAAGCTAGTTTTGGTTGTGGAAAGGGAAGGTTTTGTTTTTACCTATTATTCCCTTAAGAGCGGAAAGTCTGTAAGAGTGGAGAATGTTATAGTCATTTTCGAGGGGCGCGGTAAAGATGAATGCCGGGAGAGTCAAGAGCCTTTTGGCCGTAAGAATATTTACGATATTATTATCTTACAGGAAGATAACGGAAAAAGCATATTTGGAGCAGAGATTAAAGAAGGTAAAATCAGTAATGAATTAGTTGGGGGAAATAATATCTATAGAACTTTAACCGAAGGCGCTGTTTATGCCGATCCCTCAGGAGTCAGGCACCTTATCTATATAGAGGAAGAGTCATCCAAAGCTTACATTTTAGTTGTTGGAAAATTTTCCGATCTCTTAAGGGTTTATGAAACAGAGAGCGAATATATACCCGCTTACCTTTTGCTACACGAAAGGGGGTTAAATAGAAAAGGCTGGGCGATGAATTTAATGAAAAAACTCGTTGATATATTTCAGGGAGAAGGAAGCCTTAAAGTTAACCCGGGATGGCAGCGCGCAAAGCAGGCGCAGGGGATCGTTAAGGGTATGGTAGGTTCAAGACAAATAGAAAGAAGGCTTTATTTTGAAGATAACGGCAAAGGAGCGATGTTCCATCTCCTTGATGTAAAAGGCGGGGATGTGGTAGGGATAAATAAATTTGGATATTTGATTAGTTTTAAGCCAGTGCGGTACTTGGAAAACGCGGAAGATGTTAGCGAATATGAATTATTAGAAAAAAAAGAGATAACCAATGAATGGCTTAAGGATAAAATTGAGGAGATTAAAGGAGGCGATTCCTTTAATGGCCGAAGCGCCTCGCCGGTTAACCGAACTAAAATCGAGGCCAAGATTCTAGAATGGTTTGATGGATTGATCAAGGGATTAAAAAGCCGCGGAGATATTCTGCCAGAAGAAAACTTAATTTTCCCCCAAGGTCATTTAGGTCGATGGGTTAAATTATTAGAGTTTGGTTTCTTTGATAATCTTAATACGCTAACAAGAGAAAACATAGCCGGTATTGAGCACAGAATAATAAGAGAACGCGAATTGTATCAGAAAGTCATAGCGTTGACAGATATACAAAAATACTGTCTTAATCAAGCACAGGATAAGTTTACTTTATTCTTAAAACTGTATAAGAATTTAGTCCCATTTTCGCATTGGCCAAAAACGGTGTTTGAGCTAGTAGATAAATATCCAACGATAGGTTTTTTTTATCTTTTATGTTCGGTTAGGGATATAAAAAATGATGTCGATATTGAAAATGTGGTAAGAATAATAATACATGAGTACGTACATTACTATTCGTTTTATTCGCCAATCATGCAATCTGAGTCATTTGCTGAGGTGTTCGCTGAAACGATAGTCGAGATGATTTATCCGGATGCACCCACTCCGAACTATTATGAGGAGGCTAGACCATTGGGGAAGATGTTGTTTGAGATTGTAGGAAAAGAGGCTTTTCTTGAGGCTAATTTTAGAACCGGCTTATCGGGGCTTATACCTTATTTGGGGCCCAAGGTGGTTAGGATATATGAATTTCTGGAATTGGCCTTAGTTTGGTCTGGGCTAAACCCTGAGCTTGATTCTGAATTTGTGAGCTTTGTTGATTTCTCAAACTTGCTTAAGCACAGAAATAATGAACAGTTGTTAGACAAGATTTGGACGATTTTGATGAGTAAAATGGAGCATATTAATAAATCTCTTCCGATAGGGCGTTTAGAGCGTTTTGATATTATACGAAGATTATTCGAAGTTATGCGTTGGGAGTTGGCGGTGTTCAAACCTTCGGGCTCACCGTTAGCGCAGGCTAATCATGATATTCTGACTCTGGTTGTTGGTATCGGCACTGTCAACAATACAAGAGCCGGTTCGGGATTCCTTCCGGTTAATCCCAGCCCTGTATTGAAAAAAATAGAAACGGCCACTCATTCTTCCAGCCCGTTAGATAAAAAGAAAAAGGAGAGTTTGGATAAGCCGATACGGATAAGGGCATGGAATCCTGATATGGAAAATGTTTTGATAGATTGGATTAAGCGTAATCTGGCGATAGATTCCGCTCCTTCTGAAGAGGATGTAGGGGTGTTAGCTGCCAAGCTTAATTATAAAAAAAGCGCAGCGGAGCTCAAGGAAAGGCTGGATAAACTGGCTTTTATAAGGGACAGATATTTAGATTTTACCAATGAAAAATTAAGCGAAAAATTAGGCTGGAATCTAACCGCGGTTAAGAGGCGTTTGCGATGGTTTAAGTATGAGAGATGGGCTCCGGAAAAGGAAAGAGAATTATGGGATTTGTTCAAGAGGGGTATAAACGACGCAGGCATTGCCGGCTTAGTAGTTTCTTTCGCCAAACCAAAGGAAAGATTATTAGAAATGCTAACCCTCTTTAGGGCAATTGACGCAATATATTTTTATCTGGGGCTGAATGCTTTATTGTCTTATCTAAAGATTACCCAATCCAGCCAGCGCAGGGCTATCCGCAGGTTAATCTCTGAATTAAAATTACACCAATGGACTTTAGAAGAGGAGGCAGAGCTTTTTAGAAGAAACAATGAAGACTTGTTAGCCTTAGCGGTTGATTTAGGCAAATCCCCATCCTCAATATCAGAGAAACTAAAGGAGCTTAATTTTATTAAGAAATACTACAAGGTATTATTATTTAAGGATTTAGGCATATTTTTGTGTTATCAGATAGGCGATTCATTAAAAGAGCGGGCTATCGCATGGAAGACGAGTTTTCTGGGTTTAACCGGAGGTGGTTACAAGTTAAAAAATGACCCCTTAAGAGAGAATGCAAGACGCATTGTGTCTTTATATAAAACCGGAATGCGCCATTTAGTAAAAGGTGAATTCCAGGAAGCAATAGATAAATGGAGCGAGGCGCTTAGTATCGATGAAGGCATTCCCTATTTGCATAAAAAAATAGACGCAGCCAAGCGCGCGCGCGATGACAGCCTTTACCGGGACTTGCTTTTAGGCGAATGTATTAAGAGGGGATACGGAGAATCTATAGAGGCGATTATAAGGTTTAATATGGGGTTGATTAAAAAAATAATAGCGAGTTACAAAGTTACTAATGCCGCAAGAAAAAATTTGGAAGACGCCGCTATATTTGGCGCCAAGATAGCCGCTTTGAAATACCATCCAGAGCGAGGGGTAAAGTTTATGACCTTTGCCTGGAATGTGATTAAACATGAAATTAATAAAATATTGATGGAGGATTTCAAGGAAGGAGGAAGAATCGCAATTGAGAAAAAAGATTATAAAAAATTATCAGAACTAAAGAAATGGATTAACGGGATAGGCAGATATCCTTCGCTGGAAGAAATAGTTAAGAAACTGAGCGTTTCCAAGGCAACCGCGGAATTATTTATTTCACTGCTGCGACATAATAACAATCATGTAATGTTAGACGAGAATATTGATGACAGCGATACCAGTTTCCATAATTTTATACCAACCAAAGGTACAAACGGCCATGAAATAGGCCCTGAAGAAAAAACAGTTAATTCCGCATCCTTTGCTAAAGTATTAAATGCTCTGGATAACTTAGAGGGGGTTAACAGCAAGTATAAGGATTTATTTAGGGAGGTTGTTTGCCTTGAGTCGAAGGATACCGCGGATCAGTTCGGTTTTTCAATTGTCGCAAAACAGCGTGGGATAAAAAGGCAGACTGTTACTAAGGCGTATTATTTAGTATTGGCAACACTACGTATTAAATTTAATACAGCGACGCATAAGCTTTATTATAGGACAATAGAGCAAGTCGCGCGAAAAATTCCGCAGAACGCGGTTTATGACGATTTTATTAAAGGGATTGCAGCAGAATTAGGCATTGAAACCCCGCTTGTCAGGCAGGAGATTGAATTGTTAAGGATAAAATCCGTGGTGCTTAGTTTTTGCGCGCAATCTTCATCCGCCTCGCCAATAAACGCGGATCTCTATGTTAAGGCAAGGCAGCGCGTTGAAGACACAAGAAACAGAGGCGGCGGTATAAAAGTAGTGTTTCTATGCAACGGAAACAGATGGCGCAGCGCGGCGATGTACCTTTGGACGGCGCATTTAGCGGTAGAAAAATGGATTGCTGATTCTGCCGGGATTTATGCCTGGAGCGCAAAAAAGAACATTGCTTTGTTAGAAAAGGGATTAAGAGATCGATTTAGAGGCTTAGATGGGCGGCAAGTGAAGTTAATAAGGGCAATAGCCGCAAATGATGAGAGTTGGCTCACGAAAAAAGGATGGTTTAAGAGGGGGTTAAAAAGAAAAGAAATATATAAATTTTATCACCAGTCTGATTTAGAAGCTTGGAAAGAAAAAATTAACCAGAGCTGTCTGATTGATAAGCAAGAGTATCAAGAAGCTCTCCAAAAACTAAAGATTATACTCAAGGTTCTTGATGAATACCTGACATACGAGATTCAAGTAGAAGAAAACAGCGAGCTTAAAACTATCGCGCGGAAATCCGAAATAAGAGCGGGTATTGTTAATGGATTTTCGTCAAAGGTGGGTACAGCAAGCTTAGTTTATGAAGCTACCCTTGTTGTTGTCTCCGACCGCAAGGTCAGGGATTTTATCCTAAAGTTTTTCCTCCAAGCCAAGGATAGGGTATTTTTATTTAGCGATTTAGTTCCTAAGAAGCATAAAGATTATGCCTCTAAGCTTTTTTCTGCTGACGGCGCGGATGTTTTAGACCCGGATAAGAAAGAGATTACAGGGGAATTGATGTTTCAATTGATAGGGGATTGTGTTGAAAAGAGTATTATGCCTTTAATTACTCCTTCCGCCTCCAGCCCGATTTTTGATGAGCGCGGCTTCGAAGAGTTTTTGGGCCAGTTGAGAGAGCTCGTTAGTTTAGCTGAGCAAATCCTTCGGCTGCCATACCGGGACCAGGCAGAAGAGCTTCTTTACGCGCGAAGGGATGAAACATTTAAGCTTTTCGACCCTTCAAAAATTATACAGATTCCGGATATTTTGCGTAAAACCAACCTTAACTTAAAAGAAGATTATTTGGATTCGCTGATTAAAATTATTATGGCCTTTCCATCGAACATTGATCCTTTTTGGAGGGATCAGGCCGCGGAAATCCAGAGGAAGTTAGTTGCCTCAAAACAACAAGACTCCGCATTGAGATTAAAAATAGAGGTTATCAATAACCTATTGAATGATTACGAGAAAGGCCTGGTTTTTGTAGCTGAGAAGGAGTTTTACAGAATGCTTTTAGGGCAAGGCAGGTTGTATCTTTGGAACAAACTGCTCTCTTATGCGGCGCCATTAGGCCAATTGTCAAAAAGAAAATTGGAATTGGGATTATTAATGGCGACTAAACCATTTTTAAATCTTAGAGAAGTCCGAAATATACAGGAATTGGCAGGAGATTTTGAACTGCAATTCACAGTAATTTTTCCCAAAGGCGCGCGCCATCCTCTTGTCGTCTTCTCCAGAGAATTAATGGAGAGGGCCGAACAAAGGTTCGTTCCTTTCGCGTTTTCCGTAGGCCATACTCACGGATTAGCGGCGAGCCTTGAAGTAGGCCAAATAGACAAAGAGGCAGCTAGGATTATTCAATCCTACGGGGTTTCTTATTTCATTTTAGCTTTTGGGCTCAGGCATATTGAGCTCGCGTGGTTTGAACCGAAGACTATGCAATTCGCCTATGAGCGTGAGGAGCAAAATAAGATTAGCCGCATCCTTGGCGTATATGGTTTATTAGCCAAGATTAGGCGTACTTCCTCACCCATACACACTCAACCGGCCCTCCTGAAGCAAACCAGGAGAGCGATGGATTTAACTCAAGAAGAATTAGCCGAAAGACTGGAGAGCTATTCGGAATACGATATTTTCAATTTTGAGCGGGGCGCTGACTCAATCCCCATAGGTTTATTTACTAATATTAAAGAAGCAATGGGTTTATTATTGCAAGAACTTAGAGAATCCCTAGGCTATACACCCGCAAAGCTGGCTAAGGTTATAGGCTATACAGAGGTAGATATTCTGCATTGGGAGAATGCTGAGGCGTGGATCCCTAGCGGCGTATTGAGGGATATCAGAAAACGCGTAATGCCGGAGCGCCTGAGGCAAATAAGGGAAAAAATGGGGTTGTCGCAAAAAGAATTAGTTAACAGATTAGGATTTTTAAATCTGAGCGCTATTACTTTCTACGAGATCGGCACGGTAAAAATGCCCTTAGATTTCTTGAATAGGATTAATCAAGAAATGGTTATTTTCTTAAGTGATCTGCAAGAGCTAAGGAAAGATTTAGATTATACCAAGGAATCATTAGGCCGAAAAGTTGGTTATAGCCGAACTTCTGTCGCGAAATGGGAAAAAGGCCTGCAAAATGTGCCCAGGGGTTTATTCGCGAATCTACAAAAAGAGGCCGCCCTATTATTGAAAGCGCTCAGAGAATTTTTGGGGTATAGGGCTGAAAAATTAGCTCGAGAATTAGGAAAGGGTTATACCGAAGAAGGTATTTTACGTTGGGAGGAAGGTAAGGAGTGGATACCCCGCGGCGTGTTAAAAGAAATTAGGGAGCGATTAATACCTTTACGCTTGAGGCAAATAAGGAAAGAGGTGATGAATTTGTTGCAAAAAGAATTTGGGGAGAAAGTGGGGTATTCACAAAATATTAGTATCTACCTTCGAGAGAAAGGCAAAAAAAAGATATCCCTACACTTATTAAATAAAACCACGGCATTATTTCCTAACCGTTTGGCCGAATTGCTTAAAGCCATCAACGAGGAGTTAGGATTAAATATTACAGACTTGATTAGTTTGCTTCGATTGGAGTTTTCAGAGAATGATTTTAAAGAAATGCTTGTTGGCCTAAGGCAGGTACCCGAGTGGTTAATGGTTTCATTGAATGACAAAAAAAATATCCGTCAACTTAAAAAATGGCGAACCTATCAAGAACAAGGTATCCCATTGGCGGCAAGGCCTGAAAGAATTGTGATCATCCCGGGGAAAAGCAAACATTCCAGCTTGGAGTGGCCGATCAAGGATAATTATGTTGAACTACCCGAAGAAATCTTAATAAATTATTCAGAAGATAGACTATCAGATCAGGATGTGTTTCCAGCAGAGGAAGAGCAATTTAGAAATTACCTGAAAGATATAGAAAATGAGATGACAAGAAAGGTCCTGTATTTGGCTTTAAATCACGAAGATATGGACAATATTATTAGATTAACGGGTTTGACGCAAGAAGAAATTGATAGGCACCTAATAGAAGGTGGAGAAAAGATCCAAAAGATAAGCGGTTTAAAGAGTTATATGGGCTATTTACAAGGAAAGAAGGCCGCGAGGGTTTCATCGCCGGTGACTTGCAGCTCTAGTTTAAACGAGGATCAGGCTAAAGAAAAAATAACTTGGCAAGTCAGCCCTCTGCCGGCTTCGCAGTGGCCCTTAGAGCTGTTTTTGTCGCAATTAAAGACGGCCAGTAAAATATTAGGGACAAACTCGAGCACGGCATTTTTGCGGAAATATCGCAAAATACGCAGGGCCTTCCTGTTTCTCAGAGAAAAAGGGTTTCTCTCTGATTGGAATAGCGCTGTAAAGGCTACGGGAGGCCAACCAGCTTTTAGATGGACGAAAGAAATTTTTCTTAAACAACTAAAGAACGCCATAAAAGAGTCAGGCACGAGCGCAAGCTGGGTAATCAAAGATAAATATCGTAAAATTTACAGGGCGTATTTACTCTACGGAATAGAATGGGGATTTCTAAATTGGGCTTCCGCGGTGAAGGCTTGTGGCGCAAAGCCACATTTAAGAATAATTAAGACAAGGAAGATTTTTCTTTATAGGTTAAGACAGGTATTCGCGGATTTGGGCACAACTTCTAGTAGAGAGATTAAAAAAAGATATCCTCAGCTTTTTATATCTTTTATCTTCTGTCAGGAAGAATGGGGCTATCTAGATTGGTCGAGCGCCGTGCGAAAAACTGGAAACCAGCCTATCTCCGGAGATGAAATCAGATTGAACGTACATCTTCAGTTTTTAAAATCTAAATACCGAATTTATACGCTCCTTAAAGAAAATAAGAAAACCGATGCTAAAGAATTACTCAAAGGCCTGCTTGAAAATGGCGAAAGGGGCGTTATCACCCTGCATAAACTTATCCGGCCTCAATTTAAAGGCGGTTTGCCGCATATCTACCCGGAAATCAGAAAATATATTTGGAATTTGATCTTGGATTATTCCTTTACTCAAAAAGGGCGGATAAAGCTTGTCAGAAGGGATAAGCTGCCCGCTAGAGTCAGACACAGTTTTATTCAAGGTTTAGGGCATTGTTTGATTCAAGGGCGCCTGCCTTCCGGGGGTGAATTAATTCTGGGAGGGCGTTGGGGGGTTTTTGGAGAATATGGAGATTCTGAATATCTAGTAGAGATGAATAACGGTATACCGGTAAGGGTATTCTTCCTTAAAGACTACTCGGCATTTGAATTTTTTCCATATATTGACAATATAACGGGAGAGGTTATAGGTGTCCATTGGGGGGTTACAGAAAGGCAGAAACTCTCCGGCCTTAAAGACGTAACCACCTATGGTTATTTAGGCTCAAATGGTAATCTCTCTATCGGAGGAACGCGGCCGGGAGTTGATGGCCTTCTTCCTTCTGGAAAATATAAAGGCCTGCCTTGGGCGAGGTCATCCAATCATCCTGATGAAAAGGTTAAGATTGTGATTAAAGACGGCCTTGTCCGCGAGTACTCCTCTTTGGAGTCTGAGCTTAAGGTGAGGCTTTCGCGTATTTATCATAAGCCAAGCGCAAAATACACTACGTCTTTCCAAAGAACCCTGAGTAAAGAAGAAACTAAGTTATTGGATGAGAGTTACGAAGTTTGCGATTATCGCTTGAATAAGAATAGCGTGCTTAGCTTTTTAAGTTGTAAAATTAGTTTTAGCCTGCTTAAAGAGGCCAAGAACGCCTTGGTAAAATTAGAAGTAAGAAATGGCGGAATAGCGTTTGTAACATTTGTGGCGGATGAAAAGGGGAAGCCAATCTTAGATATCCACGACCAGGCCTTAAAAATAGACGTAAGAGAGAATATCGTCTATCAACTGCTTAAAAACTCAAAATCTCTCCGCCAAGAGAGATTAAAGAAAACACAAGGCCTTTTCGCGCAAGCAGAGCAATTATTGAATGATGGCCAATACGCAGAGGCAATAAAACTATTTAAGCAAGTCGTAAACATTGCTTCCAAAAGAAAGTTTAAGATTCAGGAAGAAAAAGATCTGGCGCGAAGGGCTTCTGAATATGCCGCGCTAGGCAAGCAGTATAGAACGGCCCTGGATGTATCTGGTTTGGCAGGGTTAGAATCCTTAGAGCCGCTTTGCCAGCGCGCTGTGGATTTATTTGAGCAAAGAAATTATGGCAAGGCTAAAGGCGTATGGAAAAAGGTGCTTAGTAGATTACGGGGCGCGCCTATCTTAGCTGACCAGAAAGATGCTTTAAGGGCGGCAGAAATCGCGATCCGCGGTTGTTTAGAAACTATAAATATTAAAATTGCCAAAGCATATTTTATTTCGGGTAAAGAGCATTATCTACGAGGGAATTACAGGAGGGCCATAAACTACTTTAGGAAGGTTTTGGATGTTCCTGTAGTCTTTAAGCATACGGCTGTGAAAGCCCAAGATTATATCAACCGTTGTAAGGATGCCGCGCTGGCAAGAAAATCCGAACTTTCTTCCCTTAATCTCTCTGGCCATTTCGATGAAAGTTCCCGCTTAGGTTCGCAGATTTTAAATAGCCTTTTTGAAAAAATTCGGGCAGGTAAAGATGCTTACGATATAAAAACAATCAAGGAGGCGCGCAGAGCGGAGAAAGAAATCGTGGATACTCATCTCTGGCTGGTTAAGTTAGCGGCTATCCGGTATTTAAGAAATATTCAAGGGGTTAAAGAACCGGAGGTTAATCCGTATCTGGGCGATCTTATGCCTAAAGGGGTTTCAAAATTGCTCGATATTATCAGGATCTATGCTTATAAAGACAGGCAGTTTTCTGAAGATGAAATAATAGATGAGCTTGTGGCATTTTTCACGAAAGCGCTTTATGAAGACTCTACGGTTTATAGAAAAATCACTTATGTGGAAGCCGCGCGCGATGATTCGGATGAGGCCGGCGATCTATCAGAAATAACAAGAAGTATGGCCGCGGTTGATCATAATGCCCCTGATAAGATACTTGAAGACTTGGAAGCGCTGCCGTTAGACGAGGAGGACGCTTTGATCCAGCATAACCTATTGAGCCCTTACATAGATGCCATAAAAGATTCTGCAGTAAGGCAGGTTGTCACTTTGGCTTTTCAGGGTTTAAGTATGGAATTTATTACGCGGCGAACCGAACTGAACGAGAAAGAGATCAATCAGTATTTAAAACAAGGCGGCCAAGAGATCCAGAGCTTAGCCGGTTTAAAAGATTACGCGGCAGCGGCGAAGCGCAGTGCCTCGCCGGTTTCGGCGAATAGGTCCATAGCCTCAAGCCCGGCTAATTCTCCTTCGACAATAGAAAAGATAACTAAAGAGATTGCCAACGCGCTTCAGCTAAGCGGTATTAAATCTCAACTAGTTACTCTAGAAGGGCTATTTAATTATTTTAAAGAAGATTATCCCCAATTATTAGAGCCCGGCCGATCAAAAGAAGAGAAGTTCTGGTTATTGTGTTTGGGTTTTTTTAAGCTTGAAAATATCTTTATGCTGGAATGCGATTTAGGAGGGAAAATTCTTGAACTAAAAAATGAAATCCTGCTTAAGATGAAGAGCCTGGAAGAATCATTGCTCTCTAGCTATAGGGCCTTTGAGGTGGTTGAGTATTTTAAGCTGGGCTATGAAAATTATCCTTTTGATCTTAAGCGGTTAGAACACGAGTCAGGAAAAGAATTCTTTGAGCTTCCTCAGAAACCAGAGAAAAGGGTTTTTGCGGGCGGGTGGGAAAGGCGGTATGCGCAGAAACTTTCTTGTATTTTCGCCAAGGAGCTACAAAGGGAATGGGAAAGGTTATCGCTTAAGAGAGATTACACCTTAGCGCCTCTTTATACACTCAGCGTAAATGAATTTATAGGAGATACTAGGCAGTTTATACATCCTGCGAATTTTATTTACTACGATATGTCATTGTTAGATCCAAATAAAGGGATTACTGAAGCAAGGATTAAACAGGATATGATCCTTAGTATTGCCTCTATGGATATTTATTTAGAATGGATAAGCCGGCATTGGGATTCCGACTTAATTAAACAAAAAGGATATACTTGGGAGAAAAATAGGATAAGCCTGAAATTCATAGAAAAAAACCAATCGCCTAACCTTTCTTTGTTTGGTAGAGCCCTTCCCCCTGTTAAGCTGAGGCCGTCTTACCGTATATTAAAAAATTTGACTGATGCAGAAGCGCTGGAGATTATATGTGGTACTCGGAGCGATGTTGGTTCTCCTCTAATTAGCCGGGAGCCAATGCGTACAGTTATTCCTGAAATACAATCTGTCGCTTCGCCGGTTTCAACGCTGGCCAAGGCTATTGGCAGTATTATATTTAATCTTTATTTAATATTTACTGCGCCTATTTATTCCACTCATCAATTAGTTTATGCGCGGATGCCTTCACAAGGTATTTTAAATATAGTTACAAGGCCAGTGGTTAGACGGTTTGAAGTTTTAAAACATCCGGAATATAATGATTCCTTTTTGAATGCCGAAGACTGGCTTAAAGAAGGCAATAAGGATTTTGCGGTGCGGTTTTATTTACTCGGATTCCTTCAAAAGGCGGAAGTTATGGATTTACCTAATTTCTTAGAAGGCGCAGTAACCCTGGCTCAAGTTGAGGAGTTTATGGCTGGATACTTAGAATCCGTGTTGGAAGGCCTTGAGAACTGCGTCGATCCGGTTAACATAGCCCCAATACAGGACTGGATCATTGAGCTTAAGATAGAGGCTTTGAATACTTCCAAGCGGCTATTGTCAAAAGAAGATAAAACAAGGATTAGGATAGAATTCATTAAAAGATTGCATCAGCTTGAAGAAGGGCTAAACATAAAATCTCGTCCGCCACCGAAGGATAGAGACACTAACCGCGCCCCCGGCATCTTCCCAAATATTGACTGTAGTTCATCCAGCCCTACTTCTTTCTTGCATCAGAATGATGCTAAGGATATCTATTTTAAAATTTGTACCAATAATGATGTATTAGCTTATCGGGAACAGATTATCAGCCTTGCAAAGCCGGAGTTCAGTTCTACATATTGGGCTGAATTTATCGAAGACAGCTTTGAAAGCAAATCAGCGTTGTTTATCCTTATGTTTTCTAAAGAAGAGCTGATAGGTTTGGTTTTAACGCGTGACGGGCAAGATAGCGAGGAGGCATTCATTACGGCGTTTGTATTAGGCAGCCTCATCAGGCACAATGGTTATGGAATAAAAATATTCAGGACAGCCATCAAAGCGCTTAAAGACAGGAAATATACCTCTCTTTTTTTGATAACTGAGGAAGAGGAATGTATGAGAGGCCTGCTTGAAAGATTAAGGGCGTCGGCTGATATTATTAATTTAGAAGGCGGCAGGCCGGTTAGCGATTACCAGTCATTCGCCAAGTGGTTTAGAGCCTATTTTCCTGGCAGCCCATTACCTAATGGCCCCGCCGCCTCGCCGGTTTTGGGAAAAATAGAGCCGTCCCCTATTTCGTCTTTGGCGATAGGGATCCTTAAAGAAGCCAAGGAACGGCTTAAGGAGTTTTTGGTGTTAAAAGTAGTTGTGGTTGGCATAATAGCAGCTGGAGTTATATTGGTAGCTATAGCTTATCTTTTTTCATTTATATATCGATTTTTCTATTTCTTTCTCAGAGATGCTCCAAGGCCGAATCTTGTTGAGCAGGCTAAGTCAAGAAGAAACAGCAAGAGACAAGATAAAGGAAAATTTTCAAGCTCTCTGGGAGCCATCGGAGCCTTTAGGGAACTTTTTAGCATAGATAATGAAGAGGTGCCTCTTGAGAAGATCCCAAGATTGATGAATAAGAAATGGGTAGATGAGATTGAAAAAGGCAACAGAATTATTGATGTGAAGACGAGGACTCTTGTTGTCCTAACAGTGCCATTTAATGAAATAGCCGACTTAAATATAGAGTTGAGTACTTTAGAGGTTGAAAGCTGCACAATGATTAGTTTCAGGGGTAGAGATAGAGAAGGGAATATGGTTTTGGGGTTAGGCCATATTTTTGAGCCTGCGCGTAAACTGCAAGATTTTTCAGTTTTTGTTGTCCGGGCCCTATTGTCTATTCTCAAGGCTAGAGGCGTACATGAATTAGGCATGCTTATCCGTTATGACCCAATTTTCACCCAGCTCCCTAAAGAAATCATCAAAGGATGCAAGCATTTATTCAAGAGGCCGGCTATAATTTTATCGAGAGAGAACAACTTAGTGGAAGATGTTATCGTTACTCCAAGAGGGGTAACGCGGGCCTTATACCAATATATAGTATATGAAAGTGCCGGCCGTGGTTTTATTAGTCGAGAAAAAGTTGTAACTTTGTTTTACAATTGGGGTACCTTTAACACTGCCGCTTCGCCTATGCATACCCCGGATGAGGATAATAAACGAATATTTATTGAAGTAAATAACTTATTTAAGCAGGGCCGATTTAGAGAGGCCGTGGGCAAGTTGAGAGAGTTATTAAGTTATCCTCTCGTTAATTTGGACAGGGCAAAGGCTTTGCATATGCTGGGAAGTGCCTTTATAGGATTGAAAAAGCCTTACACTGAAACAATGTTCTGTTTGGATTCAGCCTTGCGCTTACTTAAAATTGATAACGTCCAGACACAAGAGTATTTGGATTTAGAGCTAGACATTAGTTTGGGGTTGGGACTTACGTATAATAAATTAGGGCTTCCGGATAAAGCGCTTGGATGTTTCGAGAAGATAATAGAAGGATGTAACGACAAAGACATGCTTGATGCCGCGCGTCAAAGTATGCTGGAAGCTTATTTGATTAAGAAAGATTTTCCTGTTTTCTTTGATAAATTAGGCGATTATTTAAGCAGTAATTCAAATATAGATATAAGAGATATGACCTCCGTCTATATCCTTGTGAATAGCTACCACCGTTATTTGGATGAGCATATCGATGAGGCAGGGATCCGGGGGGTTATTTTACTGGCAGAATTTTATTTCAGGCGCGCGGAAGAGTTATTAACCAAAGAAAAGATAAAGAACCATTCAGAATTTGACCTTTATCAGGCAGGAAGGGTTACCGCTGGTTTTGCTTTTATTTTCCTGCATCTTTACGCAAACAGCGATGTTCTGCGGGATAGGCACATCGCGTATTATTATAGCGGCAGATGCCTGCTGCATATAGCATGGTTTAAGGAATATTATTTAGCCAATGTGAATATAATTTTTTCCGCAGAAGGCCTAGAGTTAAATTTGGAGAATATGAAAGAAGTTTTGTCATTGGCAAGCGATTATCTGCTGGATGCCATATTGATTGCGGAAAACGATGCTAAAGGCTCCGACGTAAGCTTTGTGAAAAAGGTAAAGGCTACCTTTTACGCGATATCTAATAAATTGAACTCTTTCGGGATTTCATCTAGCCCCTTAGATGACGATAATCATAAATTTGAAATATTGCCTATGTTTTTATTAGTATCGCAAGGCGGTTCCGCCGCCTCGCTGGTTTCGGAAGAAGGGGGAGTATTTATTTCTTATCCTTCATCGGTTGAAGAGAAAAATCAATCCGTTAGTTCATCCATCACTGCGGCAGAGATAGCTGGCATATTCCTTGAAAGAAGCTGGCTTTCTATTTTTCCAGCAGCTCTTTTCTGGGCAGGTTATTATTTGTTTAAACTTCGCAAGAACATTGAATCTCAAAAAACAAGTTTTAATTATTTATCCGTAAATAGCCAAAAGCTCTTCGATTTCAGGAGATTAATCCCTCAAGATAAAAAGGAGGTAATTATCTTGGCATCAATAGCCCTGATAGGGCTTACCACTATTGTTTTTCCAAGCCTATGCAGGGAGATTATACAGCTTGGCCAAGTAGTTAATCATCATCATATCTGGAAACTTCTTAATTATATTGTTGGAACGACAGCTGTAATGCGGGCTATTATGGTAGGAAGCAGAACGTTTTTATTTTCCGGAATATATTTCTTTTCAATGATAATATTTTCAGCTTTATGCTCGGTCTTTATCTTAAATAATATAACCTTATACGCTTATGAGTGCATTTTTGGCAACTTTAAGGCCTTTTTAGTCTTTATGGGAGCATTTTTCATAAGCGATATTGTTGCTATGTTCAATAGGTTGATTTATAAAAAGGAGACAATAGGAAAGAAGAATGGTAAGCATTCATTAGGCGATAAAATTAACAGTAACGAAGCAAGTCCTACTAAGGAAATAAATTCCGGGACCGGCGCAGCTCATAATGTTAAGATAGCTCCGTCTTCTACCCGAACCAAGGCCAGCCAAGAGTTCCTATTGAGATATCTCCAAGAAACGAAAGAAAAGATAAACCGAAAGGGCCAAGATTCTAGTTCGCCTTTAGAAAATAAAGTTAATTCAGTAAATAAAATGGATGGCTCTATTTTGCCAAAAGACAACCCCGCCGCCTCGCCGCTGGCGGAAGAAATTGCGGATTGTAAAGTTACGATGGCCGGCTCATCCAGCCCTATTGACAATCCTGAAGCCTGTAACATTAATGCCGCTGAGATTATGCATAGCTCTATCCTTATGTTTTTAATTGAAAACCCTTATAAAGAGGTTAATCGGGTAAAGTTAAGCAGAAAATTTAAGAAAGAACTGAATTGTTCATTCAATGGGGTAATTGAGGCTTTGGAAAGAGAGAGCCTGATAACTGTAAATGGATTTAAGATTAGCATGGATTTAGAAAATATAAGGCAGTTTATTCTTTATATCCTCTCCTACTACCAACAGCCTCAAAGTAAGGTTCAGTTGATGGAATTAAGCAGGATAGGTGAGAAAGAACTGGATAGATGTTTAAAGGAATTGCGAAGCGAAGAAGAAATCTTCTATCATCACCCAGAAGGCTATATTCCGGCAAAGATTGACAGGCTTTTGGCTATGTATATAAGCGATAAAGATATGATTGGCGCGTTGGAAAGGAAAATAGTATTTTTGAAGAATAATGGTTATAAACTCAATGTTTTTGCGCACGCGGCTCTTTACCTTTATTATTTAGAAACCGGAAGATATTCTAAAGCAAATATACAAGCTAAGATAGTTGGCAATCCAAAAATCATTTCTGCGCTGTTTGTTGATATGGCAGACATTTTTTATCACGCGAAGAAATACCGGCAACAAAAGGAATGCCTGGAAGAGGCATTTAGATTGTGGCTTTTAGAGAAAAGGTTAATAGAAGAACAAGATTATTCTTCGGTTGGTTTGCGCATGATAAAAGCAGAGCGGCTTTCCATGGAGCATAAAAAGCGTATATTATTTTTCTTGGAGGAATTAGCAGTTGTAAGCGGGCAATTGTTAAATGATAAAACAGCCTATGATTTATACTCTCCTTTAATCAGGCATTTTGAGTCCAGCAGTCCGTTGGGAGAAAATGACGAAAAAAAGTCCGGCAATAATTTAGCCAAAAACGGTCTCTCCGCCTCGCCACTGGCGCCACAGGAGCGCCTTGCCATCCTTTTCAATGCTAATACAGGGCTTAAAAATATTCTGGAGATTTATTTCCGCCTTACAATTAATATCGATTTAGAGGCAATGGGAAAGATGATATATAACTTTATAGTTATTGACTATGAGCCTAAAAATGAAGAGTTCGATAAGATTGATGCTTTAAGCGATGAAGAGAAGATAGAGTTGCTTAAGGAAAGACTAGTAGATAAAAATACTATGCGGGGGATAATCTACGAAAATGAATCCATTCCAATCTTAGAGCAAATGCTATTTATTGATGAGCCTAGTAATGTAGCATTCCGCGCAACGCGGCATATATGCGATAAATTTATTGCAGAATTTATAGAATACCAAGAATTTGAAGATTTCGCTAAAGAGGTTTTAGATAAAATGCCAGATTTTCGCAAGGAGAGAGTCTTTGAATGGGGAGTTGTTTATCTATTGCTTTGGGCTGCGAAAATAATATATGAAAGACAGCATCTTCCGCAAAAAAACTCCTCTTCCGCTCAAGGCGCCGCTTCGCCGGTGGAAAGCATAGCTACGTTAGAGAGGATTCTTAACGAAGGGTTTAAGGGCCCGGCAGCTCAGTTAGAGGCCTTTGGCCCGCAAAGCGATGATTTTGGATTTTTCCACGAACAAGGCAGGGCCGCGATATTATTAAGCTTGCTTAAAGCTGCCTTTCCCCGGATGAAACAAGATTTAAATTATATCATTACAAGCAAATGCAATTTGCAGTGCGCTCCTTGCATCGCGCAGTTGATTATGCAGAAAAACTCCAATGAGGATTTTTCTGAAGAGGTATTTAAAAAGAATATCTTAGAATTAAAAGGTTTTGAGAATATTTGGTTTGTAGGAGGGGAGCCATCTTTGTATGGCAAAAAGCCAGATGAAAAGGTTAGCGAACGCTTTATCAGGCTGGTAAATTTTGCCGCGAGCTTAGTCAAGAATGTTTTTATTGATACCAATGGCACTTTTATTATTGGGCTTAGCGATGAAGAATTAGAAGTATTATTTTTACGCTTTAGGAGAAATGTAACCTTTGTGCTGTCTGTGGATGAGTTTCATGAAGAGCAAATAAGGAGAAGATATGGGGTAGAGTTGAAGGAGATGATTGATAGGTTTAAGTCGTTTAAAGACAAAGGAATCATTAGCCTAGAATATAATATCAGGCTTGCCGGGAAAGAATTTAGGCATATAGAACAAGGGAAAATTTTGAGGCATTTTGGATTAGAAGAAGAATACAGGAATTCGAGAGAAGGCCTTTTTATTAACCAGCTGCAGGCGCAGGGAGGCGCTTTCACAACGTCTGATGTAAAAGCTATCCCAATTAAACTTGCTAATTTCATAAGGCACCAAGAAGAGCCAGAAGCCTTATTTTTGTTTATAGCTCTTGACGGCAGGTTAGTTGTCAGCGACCACGCAACATTTATCCCGTTCGATATAGAAGAGTCAGCTTTAGGCAATGTCTTTGAAAAAGAGCTTTCAGCTGTACTGTTTGAATACATTCGGCAATTATTGCGTTATAGGCCTAAAGAATATGAGCAAGGCCTGAAGTTGCTTAAGGCAATATGGGAATACCCTGAAGGAGAAAAAGAAATTAAGCAGTTTCGCCGGAAATTCTATGAACTTTCGCGGATTATTGTAGGATCCGTTTATGAAAAAATAAACGCAAGGCCTAAAAAAAGCTTGGCAGAAAAAATGATTGAGGTAGTAAAAAAATCCCGCGGGACAACGATATGGTCTGTTAATGAGAAGGAGCAGATAAAGGAATTTATTGAAAAATATGATGAATCTCTTATTTTGGAGTCTATTCCTTCTTTGGCAAGGGAATTCCTGGATTTTATGCTTACTTATCAAAAAATTCCAGTATCCCAACCTTTACTGCTGATTAAGGCTAACGGATTATTGGGCTTTGGTTATGGGGTTTCGCGTGTCAATGATGTTAAGTATTTATTATTTGAGCGTTTAGACCGAGTGATTAAGACTTCGTTAAACTGGCTTCACGATACATTCCCCTATAAAAGATGGGATGACCTAATCTGGTTATTTTATTATTATGCGTATTCATATCTTAAGAATACTGATTCTAACGAGGCATGGATTAAGTACTTGCGTCTCTGTTTGGGGGAAGAATTAAAGGAGTTGCAAGATAAATGCTACAAGGGCGATACTGATTTTGATGTATTGGTAAGGCAGATTTTGTCCCCTGACAGCGTTATTAAATGTATCCACAGGCTGGATTTAAGAGATACAAATAATCCCCGCGGGGTTCTTATAGAAGAGTTTAAGGGAAAATATAAAGATGCGGGGATCGAAAAGTTACTGGGCATTTGTATACAAATTATTCGCGGAGATCCTAATTGGAATCAGGTAGGTTATGCCGCAGAGAATGTTATCCTTTTACTTGAAAGCCCGTATGTTTTAGGACGTTTGTTTAAGGAGGCAGACTACTCTTCTTTAAGGGATGTTTTGTTTAAAATGAATATCCGTAAAGTAGCAGACAGGGCATTTGAGATATTAAGAGAATATAGAGAGCCTCCTGATTATCGTGATAATATAGCATTTATAATCCAACAAATTGGCGGCAAAAGAGCCGCGCGCAAATTAGCGAATATTTTTAATGAACGGGATATGTCTTGGCAGGTGAAAATATTGGATATGGTAGGGACAATGGTAAATATTTCAGAAGCAAAAGACAAGAGAGATGAAAGCAAAATAGCTTTGCAATTATTCAAAAAGGCCGTAAGAAATTTTAACCCCGAAATAGTAAATGAGGCGGTTTGCGGTTTAAGGAATTTAGTCAGCGAACGTCCTCTTCCTGCTAAAGATGTAAGAGACGCGGTTAAACTGCTTACAAATCTTAGAGAAGATATATTTAAGTTTTGGGATAAGGATACGCTAAAAAATGAACCTGTTAGTCTTGCCTTGCTGTTTATTGAGAAGATGGTTGCCCTTGTTAAAGATATAGGGAGAGAGGCAACGATCAAGCGGTTAGAAGAATTAGAATTCAACAGGTTTGTTTTAGAGGATATCCAGAAACTTTTAGAAACCCACAAGGATGAAGATATTGTAGTTTATCTGCCTGATGGGCGCGATTTTATCTGGGAAAGGGAAACATTAGTTACAAAGGATGGAGAATTATTGCAGTCCTTTCGCGCCTCCTCGCCGCTGAGCAATGTTAATCAACCCGCAAATGGCGTGAATAATACCGAGGAGTTTTTGGCAAAATATAAATATGCGGACGTTTTTGAAGGCCGGCGTATTCGGTTTAGGGCTAAATTTCTGCAGAGGCATGTAGTGCCGGACAGTATTTCGCTTCACATTGGTAATGTAACAGTCGCCTCGCCGATTTCGGGAGAAATAGAAAGATTTAAAGAAATCCCTTTATCCAGGCTCTCTGATAAATCAGAGATTAGGGTATTAGTTATCCCGGATATACATTGTCAATATGCTAAATTTGAGGACTTGCTCGAAGAGGCAGGTTTTATTGATCCGGATAAGAATTGGATCGCGGGTAATAGGCAATTAATTCAGATTGGCGATGTGATCAGCCGCGGCCCGGAAGAAGGGGCCAGAAAATCTTGGGAGCTGTTGGATAAATTACAAGAAGAGGCGCCCCAACGCAGCGGAAGGGTTACAAGATTATTGGGCAGCCATGAATTATTGCATCTTCTTAGGGTAGGAATCGTTATAAGGAAAGACCCTGTGTGGATAAAAAAGATTAAAGGCGGTATCGAGGAGAACAAAATTTGCGCTGCCTGCCGGGTTAACGGAAAGATAGTTGTTCATGCCGGAGTTGTTCCCGAATTATCATTGGGTAAGAAGGTTAATGAATTAGAGGAGGAATTTAATAGTTTGTTATTGGAAGCGCTCAAACGCGATTCGTTTAAACATCCTATTTTCGGAATGGGAGAATATTCTTTTGGTTTTCAGCCGTATCCGGGTATATTTCAGGCGGATTTTGATTTAACGCTAAAATTCCATGCCGATAAAGTTATTCCGCAAATAGTGGGGCATAGCCCGGATTTAAAGAATAAATCTATTCGAAGGGAAGGCGACATAATCAATATAGATGTCGCAATGTATAGAGGCGGAAAAGACGCGTTGGCTATTTTGTCTCTCGATTCGTCTTATATATCCTCTTCCGCGGTAACATTTATGCCTTATCCTATACCGTCTAATACCTCTATAGGCAGGCTGGAATTATTTGAGGATTGCCTTATTAAAGGTTGCCTTTCAGGTAAATCCTCCGAAATAATGAAGTTTATTGACTTGGGGATAGGAATGATGATCAATAAAGAAGGTATCCCTTCGCCAGCTACGACTTTAGAGTTAGCCGAGAGAATGCCTGAAGCTAAGGTCTATGGCATAGATAAAATAATACCAAAGATAGCCATTAAAACGGATAACTATTGGGCAATCTTCGATCAAAAAGGAAGGCTAAGGGTGATGGAGAAAGATGAAGAAGAATATAGCGGGGGTTATAACTTAATAGATATATCAAACCCGGATGAAGAGGTTATAAGCGAAATTCAAGGAATATACAATAAAGCAAGGCGGATAAATCCAAGTAATACGCCTAAACGCCTTAAGATATCCTTTAACGAGGTTATATACCGTCCGTTTGAACTCTTAGATAAAAACTCAAAGATTATATTCAAAGAGGCAGAATTTAACGAGCTTGAAAACATTTTTGCGGGAGTTAAATTTGATACTGGCAGGATATTTAATGTAAATCCGCATTATCCAGCGGATGAAGCTATGGAAAACCTGTTAAACATAACTAAGATTTTGAGAGAAAACAGTTGGCTTGTTGAGGGAAGTGTTTTTAGCGGCGCTTTCCTGAATTTTGCCGTTTATGATCTTAAAAAAGGTTATTTGGGCTTAAAGAGTATGTGCATATCTGAAAAATATCTTAATTTATCCAAAGAGCCATCTTTTAATTCTACCCTGCCATCAGCCTTAAAGTTAGAACAGGCGCGGCCATTCCTTAATAACCTTACAGAAATTTACCAACAGGCTCCCCGTCGGCAATTGATAATAGAGGAATTTAAAAGAAGGGGTTATTCGATGGTCAGGCCCTGCGGGCTTAGGGAAAATATTATTAAGTTTGATTTTGACCACGAATTTAAAATAGGCGCCGCCTCGCCCATAACTGCCGCAGGGATAATTAACCTATTCCTTTCCTCATCTCCGGTTTCTGAATTGAGGCAGTATCTTGAAAATAATAAGAATCCAATGGTAGGGAAATTTTTGAGTTGGATAGATAATCGGGGAGAATCACAAATTAATACAATATGGGAGAGCCAGCGCCGATTAGCTGAAGAAATAGGGATATCAGAAATGACTATTTCTAATTACCTGCGCAGGATTCAGGCATTATTGCAGTTAGAAAAAAAGCCGCTCATTAAGATAGAACTAAAAATAAAGAGAAGGACAATAGCGGATCAGATAGAGGAATGGGCTTTAAATAGGGAGCCCAGCCAAAAACTCAAAGAATGGGGAATAAAAGAATTAGCTGCCTTGTTTGGAAAAACTCCCCACAGCATAAGGCAGGCGCTTCCCGCGATTAATAAAAGATTAACTGAACGAAACGAAGAGGAAGTAAGAGCAAATAAAAAAGAAGAGTCAGCTGAAGGCTATAAAAAAATAGCCCCAGCAGATGGCTTAGAGTTGTTTATACGAGAGGTTTTTAGGAAGATGGGTAAAGATGAGCAGCGGGTCTTTAATTACGACTTTGAGGGTGGTAATGATATATTTAAGGGAACAGGATTAACCCTGAAGCGAGTTGAGTCATTAATAAGAAGCAGTGTTGTCAAGATTTGTAATGCGTTTGGAACGCAAGACGAAAAGGCAGCTTATGAAAGATATCTGGATTTCAAGAAGCAATTGAATGCAAGCCACAATAAAGAAAGCTTAATAGAAGAATTTAGGGTTGGTGAGAGCGTTGAGAAAGAGGCAGAGGAAAGAGATGTAGATGATTCTGAAGCATATTCTCAGGTTCAAGATAATTCCATTGATGTAGAGAACCAAGAGGCCGCCAAGCATATAAAACGCCCATCCTCCTCGCCGATTCATAACAGTGAGCAAAACCCAGAGGAAGGCTTAAGGCGGATCTCTGGAAAGGCAGAGTTTACAGAAAAGATAAAACCATATCTTGAGGTGGGGGCAATGTATATTTTGTTTATAGCGGCTTGGATAGTTTTTGGCATTATAGGAAAAGTGCTGGATATTATTAAGCCGTTTCTATCTAAGTTAATAGGATTCTTACAGCAAAAAACTTCAAGCAGAAGGAAAGATTCTAAGATACATAAACATATGGGAAAAGGGGATATTTCTAAGTTAGGGAAAGAAAATGGTGCCGCTTCGCCGCTGACGCGAAATATAGAAAGAGCCAACGCAATATTTAACAGAGTTCTTGAGGCAGCCAGTAGGAATTCAAAAAGAAAGTATGCTATTAAGCTCTTCATTAAAGAAATAGACGCATACGGTAGGGCTTCTTTAAGCGGCAATTATATTACAATAAATCCAAACCAGTTAGGTAATCCAGATTTTGAATTAGCTAAATTAATGGGCCATGAGATTACCCATATAACCTTGGGGCATATTTGGATTGTACGCATTGGATTCAGGGTCACAACCGCATTATTTTCAATCCTGTTTGCCGCAATGATAAGCGGGATTATTACTGAATTTGACGCGCTTCTTATTGCCGTGGTATTTTTAGGTACGGTGTTGATGTGTTACTTGGTTACTCAAAGCGAAGCCGATAAGAAAGGTAAGCAATATGCGATATTAGCCGGATTTGGAAATGATACAAAACCTTCGGCTTCTAAAAAAGCCAGTCATTCCGGCTCGCCGGTAGAAATCATTAGATATGATGAAGTCGATAAGAATGGGGTATTATTTAACCGTTTTCGGTTAATCTATGGAACTAATAACCAGCCGCAAAAGCGAATTGTAGAGGTAAGGCAAAAAGGTTTTGAGCCGGTATCTATGTTGAATTATACCTCGCGTAAGATTCACGATACATTCCCATATGCAGCTGAAGGGCTCTCTCAAGAATTTAGCTGGCATGGCGAAAAAATGCTGGGTGATATGCCGCATACTACCACTCAAAGCGCGCTGTTAGCTTTAGAGAGGATTAATATTACAGGGAAAACCGTGATTGACGCTGGAACCGGTGATGGAGTATTAGCTATTATGATGGCAAAGCAAAAAAGTGAAGTTAAAGCTGCGGATTTTCCTTGGATGTTAGAGTTAGCCAAGGAGAACGCAAGATTAAATGGCGTCTATGATTCTATAGAATTTATCGCAGCTACTTTTCAAGATTTTGGACGAAATTACACAGGGCCGGTAGATATTTTGGTAACTAACATTGGGCGCATGGGAAGTTATCAGAGATACGAGTCTCTATCTAATTTATTCAAGCGAGCGCAAATTATTATTTTGGCCGGCAGTGAAATGAGGCCTTATGCTCCGTATGCGGATGTTAATCATCCATTTCATCCCTACGACGGGTATCCCTTCTTTAAAGGAGATAAGTTTATTCCTCTACTCAAAGTAATAGTCAGAACAAAATATTCAAGCGCTGAATGGGCGGCATTGGTTCTTGCCGCCGCCTCGCCGGTCAGTCAGTTAAATCAGAAAGGCTTAAATTGGAAAGAATTTTTAGGCAGGGTAAAAGAAGCGCGGGTGATTTTGGTAAAAAATGATCTTCATTCTCCCTCAGGCGAAGCTCCTTGGATATTATCACCAACTGAGCAAGATAAAAAGGTATTCGCAGGAAATTACAACAAAGTTACAGAATTATTAAGGAACCTTCGTATCCTCGAAGCCCTTGAATTAGATACACCGGATCCGCACAACGATGTATTAGATGATGAAGGGTTTTTAAAGCTGATTGGGGCATTTATGGCTGGCGCCTCTAGCCCATTGCGAAACAAACCCGCCGCCTCGGCCGCAGGTATTCCTAATAAAATAATAACCAGAAAGAGATTCGAAGATTGCCTAAGAATAAAGAATTGGGTTAATCTTAAAGGCGGGTATAAGAAAGTTTGGTATCCGGGTTCCGGTTCTGATGTGGCGTTGGCCCTGTATGCTACTAATGGAGATGAATTTACCCTTACAAATTATACACTCTTTGGAGAAGCGGATGATTTTAGCAACTTTGAGGGTTGGGAGAGGGAATATCATTATCATTTAAGATGCACCCACAGTTGGCTTAGCGTTAATTACTATAGATGGAATAGTATAAGCGCGCAGATTTTCTCTGAATTAGAAGCGATAGGGGTAAATTTTGATGATGTATTAAAGACAAGGATTAATCCTGCGAGATTTAGACTGGAATTTGATTGGCAGCATCCTTCTGAGAAGATAGCCAAAACAAGGATTATTGACTATATAACTCCGGGCTGCGACTTTTATACTCCGGAAAACAAGGCAGATATCATAATTATCAAGGCGTTAGATCAATTTCACATTAACCCGCAGGACATGCTTTCTTTCTTAAATCAAAATGGATTTATAGTTAGCGATATTTATCTGGAGATCCTAGGAATCAGGCCCGTTGCCTTGAAGCTCAGCCATAAATTTGGATACGCCCATAACTTGCCATTCGGAGAATTAGTTGGATTAACTACGGGTACGGATGTATTTTTATACAGGAAAATTTCCGCAGCCACTATTTTTAATGGCCCCTCGCGGATAAGTTCACCTATTAATCGCCAAGGGCAGGCCCCTCAAGATGAAGGCCTTAATAAACAGATTGAGGCGTTAATCAAGATAGTAGGGACAGGGGACGTCAGGGCATCTATTAAGTTATTCGAGATAGCAGAAGCAGGAAATTTAGGCCGTGGCTTTGTTACTGAGATTTTTGCCCTTCTGAAAGACGAACGTAGGTCTGCGCGAACCGATGCCGCGGTAGTGCTGCAGGTTGCAGCCTGCAAAGACATTGAAACAATGCTTGAACTTATTGAGCGGACAATAAATGACGAATCGTTAGCGGATGAACGCTACGATACGCATGGCCGTATGACTTGGCCTCAGCGCCTTACCGTAAACATCATTAATGAAAGAAAAGGCCAATACATTTTGGAATCTTTAGAATCATTAAGAGGTAATTCTTTACAAAAGGATATGGTTATAGATTTTATCTTGGATTATGGCAAGTATATAAACGGCTTCTTTAACTTTGCGATCTTGCTCCTCGATAATAAATTATTAAATGATAAACAAATCAACAAGATTATCTATGATGTATTTGGCGCGCCTGTTTCACTAAGTAGAATTCGTAAGGCAGCCATTTTTAGTCAACCTCAAGAAATTCTTCCGAAAGAATTAGGCCTAAAGATACAGACAGATTCTAAAGTAATTATCCTGTCCGGATGCAATTATCCGTTACTAAGGACAGAGGCTCTGATAGAGGATTTAAGACACACATACCACTTCGACAGCCGGGTTTCATTTACGGAATGGCCCGTAGAGGAAACGCCCTTTGGCTACGCATTGGATGCCTATAACTTTTTGAAAGAGCGCTCTCAAGAAATACCTTCGCTTGGAAAGATGCTGAGAGCGATGGAAAGTCGCTCAGGAGAGATTATCGAGGCTTATAAAGAGGAGCTTTATAAGCCATATCCGAATTGGTATTATCTATTAAAAGAGCTCAATGAGATTATGCATCAGGTCCCTTATGACGCAAAATTACTTTTAGGCATCCTTGATTCTTATGCGAGAGAGATTTTCCATGAAGCTAATTGGATTAAAACATCGCAAGAGAGCATTCCCGGCACCTATATTATATCTTTATATGGAGGGTTATCTGCGCATGACACACCTTGGATTTGCGCGGGAGAGGATTTATCAAGCCTTTTAGGCCGGATATTAAAGGAAAATCAGATTGATTGGCGCGCGGAAGAAGACAAGAGCTTAGCAGGCCTTAGAAACTATGCATACATTGTATTGCCGCTTTCATTAGTAGGCAGCGGTAACGAGGATTTACTGAAGGCCATAATCGGCATATACTTTTTACCAGAGATCGGTTCTCTTCGCAAGCCAATGCATTCGCTAAACTTAGAGTATGTGATTTCCCACACTGATTCCTCCAGAAGATTTAGCATCGATTTAAAGAAAATCATAGATTCTTTACTAAGTACCTTTCCCAAGAACCTTTCTTCGCCGATTACTCTTGCCTGCGGTAAACCGTTGCAGCTAAATCCCGCCGCCTCGCCGCTGGCTGATAAAAAAAATCAAGATGAATTCAGGATGTTTGAATTTATGGATTTGTTAAGCCAGGATTTAAATCAACATTCCGCTGAGTTAGAGAAAAATAGCCCTAAGGTTGCGGTGTTTTGTTCTGCCAGGATTAATTCCGGAAAATATTGGGAACTGGCAAAGGCCTTAGGGGCTTCGCTAGAATCTTCCGGTTATACTATAATTACCGGAGCTGGCCCGGGTTTGATGGAGGCGGTTGGCGAGGGCGCAGGCCAAACTATTGGGCTGAATATTAATATGCCGAATAAACAAATTCCTAATTTTTACGTAAAGGAGTGTTTAGAATTTCACAATTTCTCAATAAGAAAGGCTATATTTATCAAATACGCTGATGCCTTTGTAATCATTCCCGGAGGATTAGGAACTTTAGATGAGCTTCTTGAGGCCTTAACCTTAAAAGACAGGGGATATATCGATGCCCCAATCATTTTATTAGATAAAGGATTTTATTCAGGTTTATTTGAATTTCTAGAGGGAGTCGAACAGGCTGGTTTTTTGAGAAAGCCCCTTAAAGAATTATGCGTCCTTGTTGATTCTGTAGATGAAGTTTTGCGATATCTTAAACTAAATAAGGCGCCTCTCAAGCAGGGGAAAAATAATATAGATATTAAACAGGTTTTGGATAATCTCAAGGAGTCATTGGCCGAACTGCAAGGCATAGAATCAGCGGTTGGTATTCTGGGCTCGCATTCGTTTGGGAAAGACTCTTCCTCTTATAGGCAGGCATATAATTTAGCCAGGGGTTTTTCCAGAGGTGGCAGAAAAATACTTTATAGGGGCTGTCAGGGGATTACCGAAGCAGTTGACAAGGCCATTGAAGCAGAAAAAGGCGTGGGTATATCTTTTTGGGTCCCGGATTATGAAAAAATTCAGCCGGTTATAGGTAAACGATTGGTTTCTCTGCACAGGTTCGCGCAGAAGATTCTTTTGATAACGCATAGCAGGCTTGGGCTTATTTTCTTTGCCGGAGGAATTGGCACGCTCGATATATTATCCGATGCTTTATGTTTGATTCAAAATAAAAAGATACAGGCAATGCCTATTGTATTAGTGAATAGAGAGTTTTGGCAGCCTTTGGTTAGCTGGCTGGAAACTATTTTGAAATCAGGGGCAATATCCAAGGAGGATATTGAATTAGTTAATCTTGTTAGTACAAATGAAGAGATAATGAAGATTATCGCCGCATCTTCGGTTTTAGGCGAGCAAGCGCGGGATTCGAGCGAATATCGTTTAAGTTCGCCTGTGAACGAATCCTGCGTAGGCCAACCCTTAGACAGACCCTCTCAAATTAGTAATGTAGACACTTTACACAACTCATCGCCTGTCAAGCAATTAGGAAAGAAAATGCTTCTGCGGTTAGATACCGATAAAAAGTATTCGAGCTCTCCGGCAATAATAGAAGAGATAGCCGCGGCAATTACAGATTCGCTCAAGCTGACTGATTACTCTGGTTCGCCGTTGTTCTCCTATACTTTCTGTTTCCCTGCCACAATACGTGGCGGAAGCTCGTCTATGTCCGTTTCACCTGTAACTTATGTAGCCTTGGTGGTTTTATATTCATCTACCTCGTTTTTGATAACAGAAGGAGCAGGATTATTAGTAAACCAGCTTTTTCTAATTCCGCAAATTATTTGCGCTCCGCCAATAGTAAAATATGCAACTAAGCCCGTTTCCTCGCCGGTAGGGGCTGTTGGCTTCAGCTCGCCGGTGGAAAAAACAGTTGGAGCGACGGTGGTGACGCGAGGCGCCGCCTCGCCGCTTGGTGAATGGTCAAGTGATAATCTTAGGCAGCAACTTAAGCAGATTGAAGGGAATGTTTTGAATTTGCTGAAGAAATATTCTTTGCCAGAGTTTACGGATATTGTTTTACATCCTGTCGCGTATCGTTCTTTAATCACGTGGTTAAACGCAGTCATCAAAAGCCGTGAAGATATACAAGATTTCAAAAAAATGCTGCAGAGAATGGAAAAAGACTTTCTGGGGAGTATTTCCGGATTTGTTGCTATAATTTCTCCTGAAGAAAGAAAATCTTTAGTAGAATCTTTAGAATCCTTTAAGCGGAAGGCAAACGATAAGTTAAATGGTTTTATTACTGAAGCAAGAGAGCTGTATGGAAGGTTTTTGAAGTTGACGCAGCGGGATTTAGAAAATCGTTTTCCGGGAGAAACTACTCTTATTCTCTTACGGATAATGAGGACAGAGCCTATTAACCGTGAGTGGAATAGGGTTAGGGAAAATGAACATTTCACTTTAGATCCGTATCATGGCTATACAAAATTAGACTGGAGAGTGATTATTGTTGCGCAAGTGCCTTTCGGGAGAATCAAAACAACCCCATGGGTATTGGAATCAAGTAAGACTGAAGAAGAATTTATTGTTTCCGGAGGCCTTCTAAACGTTGTCCAAACCTTTGATAAAAAAGATAAATGGATTAAGTGGAGAGAAGCAAACAAGGATTATTTTTATGCCAAGCTAAACTCGGCTTCTTCGCCAATCCTAGAAAATAATCAAAGTCTTCTCGTAGCTGGACGAAGTCCTATCAAATTTATTGGCTTAAGCTTGCCTGTGGAGGGAAAGCTTAAAGAGGTTTTCCTCTATGATAAGCTAGAAGAGAAACTGGTGCCGGTAGAGGCCAAAATCCTTGATACTCAGGACCCTGAATTCAACGGTTTTCAGGATGCTGTAAGGGAGTGGTTAGCCTATTCTAGGGATGGTTATGCTATTGATAAAGCTAAAGACCCTCTAACCGGAGAAATTATTACTATTCCTCATATCCGTCCTCTTGCCAGCCAAATTATCCAGAATGGAATCACTACTAAAGAGCACTTTATCGTTTTTAAGACAGCCGAGCAGGGAATTATTGCCTTTGTTCGCCTAAAGTTAAGGCCGCGCAGTATCCTTGGTGCCGGGTTTATTGTTTCTCCGGTTATCCGGCAAGTTAAACGTTACGATACGGAAACTCTCTTAATGGCCGTGATTCAGTCAATCATCGAATTTAGCCTTCAACAATTGGGCAGGGTAAGGGTGTGGGCGGATCCAGCTAACCGAAAGATGCTGGATTATATTTTGCTATTTGGGCCGATAAGAAGACAAGGAAAATTCCTGGTAACGGACGAGGCCGCGCGAAGAATTCTGTGGTACATCCGTAAAAAGATGGCAGATTATACCGCAACTTTAGCTGAGCCGGAAGAGAAAAAGTTGGATGGTTCTATTTCCGGCGCCTCCTCGCCGCTGGATTTAACGGTTGGCTTAAGTATTATCATCTCCTATGCCTTATTAGTTCCGGTATTTGATTTATACCTGCGTAGGACTATTCAGCGTAAGACCATAGAAGAATTTAAGAAATTCCCATATCCTGTTTGGATTATGACATTCGCTTTTCTATTATTAGCATGGAAATTCCCGCCGTTGCACAATATTATTTTTTACCTCACCGCATTTTGTCCCGGCATTTTCCTTTCTTTGATAACGACACTTTCTTTGGCGACTATTTTTAGCCACCGAAAGACCAAGAAAATCATTATACCTTATTATTTATTGCGGGAAGAAGTGAATTATATGTGGAGACTATATGTCGTTAATATGAAGATTATTGAAGCCGTTGATATCTTTTTCTCAGCTGTGGCAGTCGCCTTCTTTAGTTATTATACCCATGCAACAGCTTATTTCATACTAGTAATGCTTCTAAAAAGAGCCGGAGTTCTATATCTAGCCCGAGGGCTCACTAAGGAATTTTCTTTAGAGCTTGAAGAGAGATACGATGGGGGCAGGGACTTTATAAAAAAGTTTATCACAACAGAGCAGTTATTAGGAACAGATATTGCGCTTAGAGCAAAGGGGGAGCATAAGATAAGCTATAATTGCCCGCGGCCAATAGCTTTTGCGTTTAGTTATAAAGGATTAGTTCTGTATTTAGAGGAACCGTATCTTGCTTATTATTTATACCCTTGGTTTATGCCTGTAGTCAGAGTGATTCAAGAGATCTCCGGCTGGAGAAAGGCAAGAGACCGCGCGAAAGATTCTCTTCCGCAAAGCGAAGCAGCTTGCGGCGGATTAATTCCGCAGCGTATTGAGTATAGAGATGGGGCCGCCTTGCCGCCGGGATCGCATATCGTCGTCTACGAGGAGAATGGGAATGTAGACGTTGTATATAGCCCATTGTTTAACAAAGGGTTACAAAACAAATCTTTAGGATATCAAGATGGCCCCGCCGCCGGCACTGAGCCTAATCGAAGCGCCTCGCCGGTTTCAGGAGAGACAGAATTATCTTCGGCTTCCGCATGCCTTAGCCCCGCTAAATCCCGCGATAGCCCTAAGGGGAATAAATTCTTAACCTTAACTTCTGCTTTTCTTATTTTTCTTACCTCCTTCCATCTTTACCTTAGTCCTTTGCGGGCCTATGCTAACCTTAAGGTTAATCTAAGCGTAATCACGCCCCAAGCGTCACAAGAGCGCCAAGAAACCGAAGAGCTTTATAATCAGGCAAGCAGGCATCTAAAGAATCAAAAATACCAAGAAGCGCTGGATCTGTATATAAAGTTAATTAAGCTAGCGCCCAATTATATAGATGCCTACATTGACAGGGCCTATCTTTATATCCACCTTGCTCAAGAAGCAAAACAAACAGGTAAAGATACAAAAGGCCTTAGGAAGAACAGAGACAATGCAATGTTGGATTTAAAGAAGGCTGAGGCGCTTACTTTAAAGGCCATAAAAGAGAAATACTTTACTAAAGAAGAAGGCAATTTGGTATTTGCCTCAATCTATAATCACTACGGATTATTTTATTATCACCTTGAAGGTGATTACAAGAAAGCAGTTAGTTATTTTGAGCAGGCCATAGGCTTAGAGCCGGATAACCCGATAAATCATAATGATTTAGGGGGAGCCTATTTTAAGTTAGGTAAATACGGCCTTGCCGAAGAGGCATATACTAAGGCAATTGATAAAGCAAAAGCCGCCAAAGACAATTACGCGGGTTCCCGCATTTACGCAAACCGCGCATTCTTAAGGTTTAAACTCGATAGATATAAGGCGGCAAAGCAAGACATACAGGAAGCCACTAGTTTAAATCCCAATTTAAAGAATGATAATAATATCCAAAATTTATTAAAGGAGATTGAATTGAAACTTCAAGAGCGAGAAGGGGTTATTGATTTGTCTTATCTAAAACTCAATAACTCCAATATCCTTCAGCAGGCTTCCTCGCCGGTTTCGGAGAATAGAAGGGGACAGTTCTATCGTAACTGTTCATCGGCTATGGAGATAGACAGAGACGGTCTGGAGGATTCTAAGGAAGCGCTTATCGCGCCTTTGCAACATCCCTTAGGCAGGCATTTATATATAGGTACTGATGAGGAGCGAGACTTATCTAAATGCAGGCAATTGTTATTTGCAGCTTGTCTTGAACTTAGGATATGGAAGAAGCGATATTATTTTGAGCAAGTTGAAAACAGGATATGCAAGGATCCTTCGTTTCGGACAAAAATAGGCCTTATTGTCTTATTGCGCGATATCCTGCTTAATTATGACGCTTCTAACGTAACGGTTGCTTTTGTAGACAGGCTTGAGGGTATTCCGGAAGAACTGATATCGTTCCTTTTAGATGACGAGATCTTATCAGCTTATTTGAATTATCAAGATGAACTTCGAAAATATAAATACATGGATGATAGGGCTATCGAAACTGGCTTTTTCCCATTTTATTATCTATGGTCAGCGTATAAACGCGGGGAAATGCGTGATGCCAAAGAACTCAAAGAGAGAGTTGTTAGCATCCTTAAGGGTTTTGGCTATGATAAAGCATTCTTCAAGCTCCTAAATGACTTAGCGCATAAGAAAAAGGCGGATTTTAGCCTTGATAGCGGCGCAGACGAATTGCGGGTTTTCTTTAGGGCCTTATCCCGTAAAGATATCGTTGAGATTTTTAGACAGACCTTATCAACTCAGATTCTGCCTTCTGTTAAAAGGCATAGAGCTTCATCTGTAATACAAGGTACCGCCTCGCCGCTGAAGGAAATTGGATCAGAAACCCAAAGAGAAGCAGCCAGGGGAATGATGGTCATTGAATTGCCCGTGGATGCCGACTTGGGCGAGATCATAAATCACAAAATTGTATATGTTAAGAATGACGGGAATATTAGCACGATTAATGAAGGAAATACAATTAAACTACTACATCCTGATGGGCTAGAATGGAATCTTAGCTGCAAGGTAAGGGATTATCTAAGAGCTACATTTAGCTTAGATTACTCTCTCCTAGGATTAAAACCTCATCCCTCAACACTTGGAGCGATATGGGCAATGGAAAGGTATCCTACCAATAATCAGCAAGTCCTTGACGCGGGTTGCGGTGAAGGGGTTTTCACGATTTTGGCGGCTAATTTAGGAGCGAGTAAGGTTATAGGCGTTGATTTAAAAGATTTCATTATTGGACTCGCAAGAAGAAATGCTGAATTAAATCGCTTAACTCATATTATTGAATATCACAAACAGGATTTCACAAAACCGTTACAACTATCTGTAAATAACATCAAGTTTGACAAGATCATAACTAATATACCCTGTGGTTATACTTATATGGTTCCATCTTTATTGAGGCTTTATCCGGAAGTCAAAACCTTTATTTGGGCAGGTGATTACGTTCATCAAGAAGGCCGCGAGTATATCGTGGAGGGATCAGAAGAATATATTAGGGAGATTCAGGCATTAGGATTTCGATTCGTAGAAAAATTGATTATTCCTCAAAGAGGTTTGTTTTATCCAGAAATTATTATTTGGAAGTGGGTGACATATATCTTAAAGCGGGAAATTAACGAAGCAGGCGCCGCCTCGCCGCTGGGGAAAAATGATCAAAATATCCTTATCCCTGAAATTATTTCTGAAGCTATTGCAGAAGAAGTTCAAAGAATGCCGGCTTGGGAACTTTTATCTGTTTTAGATCTCAAAAAGGCCAAGCTACTTTTTACTAAAAGCGGTCCTAGAGAGCTTACTGTCCACAAGATTAAAGTGCCAAAGCTTGTAAATAAGTATAAAGCGCCAGAGGGTTTAAGTATTCTGCCGTATGAACTTTTTGATACGACAGAATTTGAACTTTTATACAATAAAAAAGGATACCTTATCGCGATTTATCCGGTTCTCCCAAACGGATTCCTGATTAAATCTGGCGAACGACTCCCTCACTATTTTGATTTTAGTGAATATTATTTTAAAATTCCGGAATTCGGTGATCCGAAAATGATTGAAAAATGGGATGCCTTCGTAAAGGATGTCGGCAGAGATCGGGAAGCAATACAGGCTTATGAGGATTTAATCGGGATAAAGGGTAAGCTTGAAAGGCGCCCGCGTTGGGTACCTTACATCTACGCAAATCTTGATTATCGGGATAATTTTCCATTTGCTCGGGCTTTTTACATTGAGATGTTTAGCCGTTTGATTAAAAAAGATGAAATCTCGAATAAAATCTCTAGAGACATAATCCGGTCTATTCTTCCTGTTTTTCCGACTGTTTACCATCCGGGATCCCATTTATTGGATGATTGGAAATACATTTTAGCTGTTACCAGGCGTCTTGATATCCAAAAAGACCATGATATTTTGGTTGTTGGCCCGGGGAATGGCCTTGACACTTGGTTTGTTTCTCGGCAAACAAGGCGGAAAATTTATGTTGCGGGAATTAATCCTTTGGAAGTTGCCAATACCAGGGCTGTCGCAAAAATTGCCGGGTTTAAGATAGAAGCCAGGATTTACGACAACATTATTTCTAAAGACGGCGTGACTGTCTTTAATAAGAGATTTGATCGGATTATCTGGAATATGCCCACATATTATCCGGTTGCCCCTAGAATCCGGGAAAGCCTTGAAGAATGGGAAGATAATGATTACGACGGTATGATCTTAAGGCGTTTTGCCGGAGGCCTTCCATTACTTCTTAAACCAAATGGAATTGCTTTGGTTTGGAATTCCGCTGCCGGAAAACTTTTAGATGAGGTTGAAGAAATCTTAAAAGCAAGAGGAGCGCTAGATGTGGCAGTCGAAAAATACCCGGGTATGACGTATTTAGCCAATATCGAAATGGGCACGGAAACCATTCCTACCGCGCTTTACTTTATCCGCAAGGGAAAAAATCCGGATGCAGCAAGCGCCTATTGTGTCAGTTCGCCGCTGAAAGAAATAGTTGGAGCGACGGTGGTGACGCGAGGCGCCGCCTCGCCGGTTTCGGGGGGAATATTCCTAACTATATTATGGCCTAAAGACGGTAATATCTTTAATGCGCTCAAAATCTCTGTCATTAGTAGCGATATTCCTAATCTTGCGGATTCTCATAAGAGCAAGATTGAGGGCATCGTTTGTCAACAAGCCGGATTGCTTAATGATCAATTGGGCAGTATCAAAGACACTTTCATTCAGCGGCCATATCTTGATGTTCAGTTTAGGGATACTATTTATGGCTATATGACACTTACTGAGTTCTTTGGTTATTTGCGGATGGGATTTAAGGTAGGAGACAGCTTTATGGGAGGATATATTGTAGATTTCTATGGTTTCGGCAATCATAAGACGATGCAGAAGCTCAGCGACTACAATAACAGAAGTATAAGCAATTATTTCTTTTTGCTCGCAGCGCTGAAGAAAATTGGTGGCGTTATCATTGATGCCCAGAAAGTGGTATATAAATATATTGGAGTCAACGAAGATTTTTTTACCGGATTTGACTTTGGCGAGCATCTAATTATTCAAAGGGCTAAAGTTAGGGGATTCAGCAAGTATCTTAGCAATGCCGCGTTTAATATGTATGATAGCGCGAGTAACTTCAGTGGTGGTTTTAGGCAACTCAAACCTTATTTCTATCCTCTGATGTTCGGCAAGGGGAACCTTGGAGAGCGGGCGAATGACCCCTCGTTCATAAATTCCCAGTATAGTCTTAGTCATATTTTTTCTCCTTCTAAAAAAGTATACCACGCTCTTAACGGGGTTGTCAAGAATATTAGTCTTGCCGCCTCGCCGATAAGGATCTCTCCATTTCTCAGTGACATATTTAGAATGTTTCATATGTTTGAGGTAAATGAATCTATTTTAAGCGAAGACGGGAAAGAGGCGCAGCAGTGGGTTAAGAAAATCATTGGCACAATGCAGAGGCCCCCTGTCGGCCTTATTACAAATAATAATGCAGAAAAGCTCATAGCGCTTATGCCTAATCCACGGAAAATATCTCTCGGTGGTTGGTTTGATCTTAGCAGCCTCAATTTTGGAAGCGATGATGAATTTGGCTTTGGTTGTTTAAGGCCTTGCCCGCATTGTTCAGAAGGGAATACAAGAGCGCGGGTAACAAATCGCACGCTGCCGCCTGCAATAAAGCTTATTGAAGAGATGCGCAAGGAAGGCCAGCAAGATACGTTAAGAGGCCTGAAAACTTATCCCGGAAGGTTTCTGATCCAAGGGTGGAATAACACCGACCTTTTCTATTGGTGTGATCCTTTCTTTAGAGTCTATTTAGACGGCCTTATTGAATTTATCGCGCGTCATTACAAAGATAGAAAATTCCGCCTGCGGATAGCCACAATCGGCCCAAACATAGATGACTGGCGCGCATTTATCGTAGCAAAGAGTATTGACAATCTGGTGCTTCAATATCCTGAGTTAAGAAATAATATATTTAGTCTATCCTTGCATTTGGCCTTATTTAGCACCAGAGGGTTTGATTATAATACTATCTCTGCTTTGTATGAGCGCAAGATAAATCCACAGCGGCTGGCTAAGGTTATAGATAACTATGTGGCCCGCTACGCAGCTATTATTGGCGTTCTCAAGAATACGCTAAGAACGGTCAAAGTATTTCTGTCAAATGAAAGCAGTGAATTTGACTCTCTTACGCTTACTGTATTAGATAGGGTCTTAGAGAGGGTCAATATCAGTGGTGGCTTAAAACAGAAGATTATTGATGGAGTAGCTGCAAGAGAACTAAACAGTGATGTAATGACCCCGTACGGCTTTACTGTAAAAAGCGCTAACATTACGCCATCCGGCCACCGGGGGTTTGATTTTGTAATTGGGTTATTCAAGCTTGCAGGCAGATGGAAAGAAGCTGAACGTTACAAGAGGGCTCAAGCAGTAATGAACTTCGCTCCATACCGCAGTAATTATGTCCCAGAAGATGGGTACCCTCAAACCATAATTTTACCGGGAGAAAGAATTATTGTTCAAAACGAGAAAAGAGAAATGTTTAAATTACCTCTGCAACAACTCGATCCTGATGCTGAATTTCTTGCCCGCTACGGACTACCTGACAAAAAATCTATAACTAAATATTTATCTTCAAGCCCATTGGCCGAAGTCGCCGCCTCGCCGGTGATAAACAGGCAATCCATAACTTATGAAGAATTTGCCGATGATAAACTAGTCAGATTATTACAAAGCGCATCAGAAGAAGAAGTATGGGAGGGCATAATTCAATCCTTAGAAAAGCCAAGTCTCACTAAGAAAGAGGTGTCGGTAATTTTTGAGAATATTGTAAAGATATGTTATATGGAATATGGATATTACAGGTTCTCCGGTTTTTACTCTAAGGAGAAATTCCGCGAATTTTTTAAGAGGCTATTAGCATTTAAAGAGGAAATAACCGAAAGGATATTTGTAAATGAAGAAATTAAAATTCTATTCAGGAAAAGAATTGAAATTCTGAACAAAGTTTTAGATCTATCTGCGGCCGTTCCTTATGAGGTAATTCACTACCAAAGAGAGGATAGGATCATTCCTAAAGACACCGATGGTTATTCTTTACCTTTAGCATTTTTAAGAATAATAGCTTTGACTATTTACGATACGTTGAAGGTTAATTTGACAAATAAGGTGGTTGCTATGCAAATATGCGGTTCTGCTCATTACGGTTATGCCAAGTTTGGTTCCGATCTTGATGGAAATGTATTCTTGAGAATGCCAGAATCGGAAGAAGGCATCGGGACCGCGAATTTTATTATAACCAGCCTCTCATTTTTAATACAGGAATTGGTTGGAAAAGATAAATTTGCAGGCTGCGAGTTTTTGATCCGCTTTGTTAATGAAGGAGATAATTTCGCAAAAACCTTCTTTTTCGGCGAATCTTCTAATGTAGAAAACCACCGCAATCTAATAATCCGTTATTCCGCCTCGCCGCTGGCCGATGAGGAAAATAGAAACGACCTTTCAATCATAAGGCATAAAGAAAGCAAGGGTCTTGTTGAAATGATTCTAATGCGGTCATTAGAAAAAGGCCTTCTAAGCAAGGAGGAGGTAAGATCATTCTTTGGTTATCTGCTTGAGATCTATAAACAGATAACTCTGGAAGCTCCTAAGGTTTTCGAAGTAATCAGCCTGTTGATTGATCAAGATGCTATGATTCGGAATAATATTGATGTGCTCAAGGGTAGAATTCTTGATCTGATAAAAAATGAAGTTTGGGGGATTTATGGGAGATTTCACGCGTTTAAATTTTTAAAAACAATTCTTACAAAAACGAAGTTTTTAACCAAAAATAATATTCTGGGAGCAATAGACTTTGTCAATAAGATTATTCTGCAGCACGGAAGTGAAGTGTATAAAGTTTTTGAATCACTTGAGGACCTTTTTATCGCGGCACAGTTCTCTACAATGTCCGGCGGTGTCCTTGATTTTGAACGCTTAGATAGACTCGCGAATGTTGGAAAGAGCAAGCTTTGGAAAGTTTACGCATCCTTAGCCAAAGCGCAGATTATCCCGCAAGAAAACACTAAGGATGTTGAAAACTTATTAACCGAAGCAATCCCTAAGCATATATATATACCCGGATACCCGCCTTATGTTCCTGAAGAAGCTTATGACGCCCTGATTGAATGGCAGGAAGCAGGGGCCTTAACTACTTCTAATATAGGGAGAATTGCGCAGATATTCAGGAATGTGGGAGACAGCGCGCATCAAGCAAAGATTGACGCAGGCCAGACTGGATTATTCTTGGGTGCTTTCGGCCGTTTACGCGCCGTTAATGCGGCGAATCTTAATGAAATTGAGCGCGTCTTTATTTATTTTATAGAACAAGACTTGCAAAGGAAAGATAAAGGCCAGCTTCTTGAAAGTATAACAAACCTTATGGATGCAATAGATAGGCTGGTGGATCGTAAAGATGTGGATAGAAGCCTTGTGATGCCTGTTTATTTCAGCCAGCTTGAAGTTGTTAAAGATATTCTATGGCTGCATAAATTTTATCGAGATGGAAAATTTGGCGGTCTATTAGTTAAAAGTATTAAGGAATATAAAACAGGACAGAATCCTCAGGCAGAACTTTATGAAAATGTTCAACAGGATTTAATATATAGGCTTCAAGAATCTAAGTGGGTGCCGATTGATGGATTAAAAGTTTTGACTGTGCGCAGAATATTAATGAGCAGCCGCTTGGATTATGCTTTAGATAACTTTGGGCCAATACATCAAATATATCTTAACAACGGTCTTGACGGAAGGAAGACAGGAAATTCTCTGGATGACCGAGAGATTATGCGAGCTTGGGTCAGAATTGTGGAGCTGGCTTCTTTTGGAAAAGTTGAAGGCAGCGCTTTAATTTTTCGCATTGGCGATTCGGAAAGGCTAATCGTGAATTTCGTGAACGGCCAACCGCTGGAAGCGGTATATCCGGAAACTGTTAACGCCTCATTAAATCAAGCTATTCAGCTAAGGAAGAAATTGCTGATTAAGCGATTAGCAGGGGAGAACGAAGGATTTGAAAGCACTGCCTTGACCCGTTATTTGATACAGCTTGAGTTGTTACATCTGTCCGGTATTTTAAAAGGCCGCATTTTCTACCCTTCGATGGGTAACGATTATCTGCCCGCTTATTTCGGTACAGTTTTCGCGACCAATCTGTATTCTGGATTGGGTGAGGACCTAGAGACGTACCTTGATGGTAAGAATTACGAAAAAGGCATGTTTTTATATGATTATTCGACACTAGCTCAGATTAAAGCAGACGTGGCTTTGGAGCCGGGATTTTCTCAGACATGGCAGGAGCAAGATACGGATATCCATGTCTTCTGGAAGAATAACTTTGATTTTAACGCGTATCTGCCGCAAGCCGCAGCAGAAGGGCCTATGGACACAATAATCATTAAAGGAGTAACCTCTTGGTTAGGGTATTACATGGAAGAAAAAGCTACCTTGGGAATGACAATTGAACAGGCTATGCAGGGATTTTTTGGGCAGCTTAAGGAGTATTTAATAAAACCCGGCACAGCCATTGTTATTCTTGATTCCGAAGATTTATGGATAGAAGATTTTCTCAAAACAACATACGGTTATCAATCTATAAATAAACTGTCCCAATTCAGGGCATTAGCCGAAGATCTTAAGCGCATACCCGTACGAGAAGAACGCCAATATCTCGGGAGAGTCAATACGCATGTGGGGCTTGTGCCAATAAAAATTCTTATAGCACCACAGTGGGATAATGGGAATAGTTCCATTAACAAAGTTGTAGAGCAAAAAGTTTCCTCGCCGCTGCAAAGAAACCAAGACGCTTTATCTAGCCCATTATCTAACAAGAAGTTGAGCAGAGGGGACAGCGTCCGATTCAACAGCAGTGTAGACAGTTTATCCAGCCCATTATCCAGTAGGGAGTTACAAAACACTTCCGCCGCCTCGCCGGTTTCGAGAAAGAAAGAATTACAGAGGTTACTGCGGCAAGAAATCGCATTAATCAGCATAGGCGGGGCCTTTGTGGATATATTCTTCAATCAGGACGGGTCGGTATCAGAAAAAGCAGGCGGTTGCGAAGGTAATCTTGTAGTCAACTTTACAAGGATGGATAACAGAGCAAAAGCGCTTTTGGTTAGCAATCTGGGGGCTGATAAACACGGACTGTTTTTACGCGATTTGTATGGAAGAATCGGCATGAATTTGGCAGGGCTCTTTTATGAAAAAGGCCTGCCCACAGGCACTGTTGAAGTGAGGCGGGAATTTGACGGTCGCGGTAATGAAATTTCCCATAGATTTGATATAGACGATGGAGCATACCCTCAGCTTTCTGTTGGGAAAATTGTTTCATTAGAAAAAGTTTTTCAGAAGGCCAAATTCTTACATTTTGGTTTAACTGCATTATTTCCTGCAACCCCTGTTGCAAAGGCGGTAAAAAAGGCTGTTGAATATGCAGAGCAATATTCTCTTCTGGTTTATTTTGACCCTAATATCAGGATTTCTTCTTGGGTTAAGATGTTCGGTACTCATGAACTGGCGGCTAAGAAAATAATCGATACAGTCAAGGATACCCTCAGGTATGCGCATATTATTAAGATAAGCGATGAAGAGTTGTTTTTCTTGAACGGAACAGAAAATAACCATAGCGGCATAGAAGAAGAGATTTTTAAGTTTGTGAGTGAATACAAGGAGTTAAAGTGGGTTCTATTGCTTGTTACCTGCGGCGAAAGGGGAAGCGAGTATGTTTTTCGCGGCAGTGGCACTGACAACAAGAGAGAAATTGCCGCGGGCCATATTGAGGTGTATAAAAAATGGCCTTTTATAAGCGCTGTAGGCGCCGGAGATTCATTCAATGCCGCGGTAATTTCACGTTTATATCAGCTGCTTAAAGAGAAAGAGCTAAGCCGTATGACAGAAAAAGAATTGATGGATATCTTGAACTTTGCTTCTAAGGTTGCGGCTAAGGTTGTATCACAGGAAGGCGCTGTGCTTGAAAGAGAATGGAGGGGTAGGAAAACATCCAGCCCTCTTGACCTAAACGAGCTTATAAATGATCAGCTCAATGATGTTCTGTTTAAGGCGCAAACGTTAGCAGCATCCGGAGACCATATAACTGCCCTATGGTTTTTAATGAATACGGCTAATCTCAGCATTTTAATTAACAGCTATAAGGGCAATCCGAAAAATATCGAGAGAATCAAAACCGCCCTTGAATTAGCAAAAAACTTGAAAAAAGCCCAAGAAGAAGCCAATGGGATTCTAAGCAGAGGCGCTCAGGATGCAATCAATAAAAGAATCGCCTTGAATAGAGAGCGCGTAGAAAAACTTCTGATTCCGGTTACGGATATCAAAGACATCCGTCAATATCTACCGTATTTCGGGACATATGCCGTGGCGGGCATGCGTATCGAGAAAGTAGTGCATGTTTACGCGCCTTCTGTTATTGACGATATCAGCGCGGTAATTTTTAGATACAGGCGGCCGAAAGTCGACAAGAATATTCTTCACTACGCGATTTTTGTATTGGATAAGCCTAAAGCTCCAAGCCACCAGTTAATCGCGCGAGCTTTTGTGGAGAAGAATTATCAATACCACAACGGAGGCTCTGTTAGCACAACTACTTTTGATAAAAAAAGGAATAGGCAGAACAAAATAGAGGTTAAGTCGAGCATGGAAAAAGGAATTGCGTTGTTTGTCTATGCAATGTTTCGCTATGGAGGAGAGGTATGGTTATCAGATATTTCCCGGTCTGATTCAGCTACGCGTATGTATCAACGTATTAAAGAACGCATCGAGGAAGATTTATACCCGGGGTTATTGATTGAGTATTTTCTTTCTCCAAGAAGGTGGCGTATAAGTATTAATTCGAATAGCGAATGGCTGCCTCCTATAATTATTACTGAGATTCCTTATTCCCCAAATGATTTAGCCAGCAGCCCAGTGGTTCAAAAAAATATAGAGATAGCAGAAAGCGCCGCCTCGCCGGCGTCCCCAATTTCTTTTGGGAATAATTCTATAAAAGTAGAAGTTAATGATTTGATTAGAGCTATAGAAACCGCTCTTGGTTTTGAGGGGGAAATTGAATTTGACGCAGTTAAGGCCGCCATTAAAAGCGCAGATAGGCTTTCTGAGTTAGGCGTATTAGCTACAGAAGCTTTGCCCGTGTTAATTAAAGCCGCGAAAGAACAGCGTTTTGACGACGATGGTGTATTTTGCCGCGACCATTTTATCGCAGCCTTAATACGGATATCTCCTGTTGAGGAAAGAGTAGAGAATTGTTTGGCAGAAATTATTTTAAGTGACCCCAATGAATATTCAAGAAGCGCAGCTGCAAGGCAGTTAGTAGAAGGGCTACAAATTCCTTTTAATAGTTTGGCGAGATCTGCTTTAGAGAAAGGCGTTCAGGAGAAAAATTGGCGGATTTCTAACCCATGCAAAAAAGCTTTAGGCTTGCGTTCCAGTTCGCCTTTCAACTCAGGCCGTGACAAGCTTAATCCGTTTGTGATACTAACAAAAAGTAAGTTACGGGAGTTATCTATAACTAACCCTATGGCTTGGCATTACTTGCAAGCTAAGCGTATTGAGGACGGAATAGATGTTTATGTGAAGAATATTAGCAAAGCACCCGAATTTGCCAAAAGGTTTAATGAAATATTCAAGGAGGTTGAAGCAAAAAAAGATGAATTGCAGAAGCTTGGGTTAAGAGAACAAATAAGCGAGATTTATGAAATAATGTTAAGGGCTTTTCCTAGGTTAGTATATGAAAAAGGCTATTGTGTGTTTACCGCGGCTGGAATGGCAAGATCCCTGAGAAATATTGGGCACAAGGATATCGCAATATACAGAATAATAGCATTAACTCAATCGTTTGTAATTAAAGAAGCTGGAGAAGAAAGCGAGTATATTTATATCGACCATAGGGCAGAGCAATTTATTATAAGAGAACCTATAATAGAATCTATAATGGAACCTAGAGGTATGAAAGAGTTGTTGTGTTTAAGTTTACCTAGTATAGATAAAATTTCCAGTTCGCCGCTGAAAGAAATAGTTGGAGCGACGGTGGTGACGCGAGGCGCCGCCTCGCCGGTTTTGGGAAAAATAGAACTATTTCTAATTTTAAATAGATTTGATTTGAATTTCGCGAATACTACTAAAATGCTTTATATTACGGGTTACAAGCGTGGATTTGTTCTTGAAGGCAGTGGCAGCGATAAGCGAGTCTACAACCGCGGCATTATATGTTCTTTTAAAACGAGCAGCAATTCTTACAATGGAGCTAGTTATATTCAGGACAGCAAATATTTTTATGAAATTAAGAATATTTTCTTCTTGGGCAGGAGTCAGTGTAGGATACACCAAGAGTTCGTATTCGGTGAGGACAGAGATACTGGCTTTAATTCTTTTATTCTCGAGCTCCTCAATAAAAGCGGTAACGCTTTTATCTCCTCGCAGGTGATCAATAATAATATTGGTGTCGATAAGGTATCGCATAGATTAAGAGCTAATTCTTTTAAGAACACCGGTTTTCCATTCCCTGCGGATTTTATTTTCAAAGGCAATTCCTTTGGGGGCTTTACTCAAGATACCCGAGCTTCTCCTGATGAGATTAATAGTAGTAGAAATAGCGGCTTTTTTAAAAGAAAGTGGTATAGTTATCATCCACTTGATATCTTCGATCTTTTCCTCAAGGGTTTCCAGCAATTCCATAGTTTTATTATCCATCAAATACCTCCTGCTTTAGTAACCGAGATAAATATATCACATAGGCATAAAGGAGTCAATATTTATCTAGGAAGCTGTTTCCGTCCACCTGACGCCTCCGCCGCCTCACCGGTGGCGAGTGTAGTCAGTACGCAATATGACAGTGTAGTATGGGCGGAGAAGGTGGAAGAGGTATCCGGAAATCCGGTAGAGCGCTTAGCGCAGATTATCCAGATTGCGGCGCAGAATGATATACAAGCTATAAGAACCGGGCTTATCGGGCTGCTTAATCTATTAAGAAAACACAACCGGCTCTATCGCTATCAAAGCGCAAGGCTGCTTTCCCAATTAGCTAAAATAGAGTTTTATGAGAAAATACTGCGCTCTATCGGCGGAGGAAAACTGATTGGCTTAATTCATTTGATCCCCCTTGAAGAAAGATTTGCATTTGAGGTCCCCGATTTTATCGTTCTTCCTCCCGAGCTCAGCAAAGAAGCGGAAGAACGGATTTTTGATTTACTGGAGGAAGGCGTTTATATCTTAAGGAGCAGTTCATTCTTTGAAGATACAGAAGGTTTTCCGATACGCGGCGCGTATGAGTCGGTATTTTTTGTCAAAAACCCCCAACAAAATGAATATCGCAAGGGATATGATTTAGAAGTTTTTAGGAACGTGAGGGTAAAAGTAAACAGAAGCTTTAGAGACTTTAAATACGCTGAAGATAGGCTATGCTTATTGTTAGAGCGGGTTCCGGGCCATACGGTGACACTTAAGATTGGTTATGCTAATCGCAGCTGCTATTTTCCGTCGTTTTCAGGTGTTACTAAATATAATCCCTATAAACTAAGCCACATAGTATCGGAAATAAATCCCGGTTTGAATACCCCCACGGTTAAAGGAGGATATCACCGGTTCGTCGATAAGGATACTGAAAGCGGAGAAATAAAGGTTCCAGAAGTTTCCCGGACTTTGCGGCTTTATGGGACTGGGGATGTAATAGATATTTCACGTAACAAGTTAATCAGCGCAGACATAGTGAATAACACCTTGTCATTATGGGTAGATGATTCAGATAGTTATAAAGATACATCTTTGATTAAAGGCGTCCATGAAAAATTAAGCGCTATTATCTTGAGCTTAAAAGAAGATTCAGGCTATAGGGAATTAGAGTGGTCGTTTGATTCCGGAAAGCTTTATGTCTATCAGAATACGCCAAGTAAAATATGCCGTTCTTTGTCAAGAATAAAGGTAGATATACCAGTTGTCCCTGAAGAGCGCCTGATTGTCTCTTGCGCCGGTGTCTTTGGCCACGGCGAATTCACCGGCCCCTTAGTTTGGGTTAAAGACAGAGATGAAATTATGTTGAAACGAGAGGAATGCAAGCGCATAGCCAGAGAGTTTCCCCGAGGGTATATTTTAATAGGCAGCCGTTATTTGTTTATGGATCCAGACATGGAATACGCAACCAGCCAATATTTTGATTCAGCTTTAGGCAGACTCAAAGGCTGGGTAGACACAAGCGGCTTGCCGCTTTCCATTTGCGCGCATTACGCGGAGGGATTAGTTGACAAGAATATTATAGTTATTTCTCAGTCAGCTATCGATTACACTAAACTGGAGCGCTTCTGTGATCAGCAATTAAAAACCGGTATTTTCGATGATTATTATGAGATACGTTATAGCGAGGCTTTATTCCGCATCGCCGCCAATGCTCTGCAAGATAGGGGCATACTGTATCTGGCCAGCTCTCCTGGCCCCGCCGCTTCGCCGCTTAACAACGATGATCAATTTAATGCCAACATGCCAAAATCAAGAGAAGATGGCGAATTAAAGGGGTATTTCGTCCTGGCGGTACAAAACACCAGAAATGTAGACACTTTACGTAACTCATCGACTATCAGCGAGTTATGTAACAAATACGATAAGGACAATATTACACAAACCAATACCGCCGCCTCGCCGGTTTCGGAAAATAGGAAGGGACAATTCTATCGTAACTGTTCATCGGCCATGGAGATAGACAGAAACGGTCTGAAGGATTTCGACGGGTTAAAAGTTATAGATAATGAGGAAGGGATTTTTCTGGTTTCGAATCGTCTTGGTGTCAGAATCAAAGCTCAACGAAAGTCAATCGAATTTGAATTTATTTCCTCTCCGCTGTTGTCAACCGATGTACGCCTGCGAAGTGTACAATGGGGTAGCTCTCCGGTAGAAAATAGTAATTTTGAAAAAGCATATTTTGGTATTTTAAGAGAAATTTTCGGCAGTGAAAATAAAAAAATATGTTTCCATAGCACTGTAATCTTGGCTTTATATCTTGAAAGAAGCAGGCATAAAATAAAGATACTACCTTCCAAAGAAATTCCCCCTGTTCCTTGTTTCAGTGAGACATACAGCGAGATAAAAATAGGAGTTTTTGTAAATAAAATAACGGGTAGTTATTCTTTACAGCATTGGTTAGAATTTACCAGTTTAGGGAGAAGATTTTATTTAGATGCGGTCTATAATTCATTATGGGGCAATGGCCGAGACAGGATTATTTACGAAGAGATATATCCATGCTTGTTAGAAAATAAATACAGTCTTTACCCAATCCACGATATGGAAAAATTTTTACATAGCGGTGATTCTCAAATAAGAGAGCTAATGGTTGCAAAAGGAGAGGCTATATTGCGAGATGAGTGGAGGGTGTTTGGAACAGGTGAGATAGCGCTTCTAGATTTTCTGCCTCGATTATCGAACGGAGTAAATATCGCAAAAGCTGTTAGAAAGCTTATCGATGCATCTGTATCTTTGGAAGAGAATGCCAATGGTTTTATTCTAAATAAGGAAACTTACAATGCCTCGCCGCTGGCTTCTTGTAACTTGGAAAAAATAGAGACGGTTAACTTTTTGAGTTATAGGCGAAAGATGTCTTTACGGCAGAAAGTGCTAAATGAGAATCGAGCTGCTTCACCCATGGGTATTCCTAATAAGGTCATAACGAAAGAGCGGTTTGATGACCTCCTTAAAATTAAAAATTATGCTAATCCTCACGGTGAATATAAGAAGGTCTGGTATCCAGCTTCTGCTTCTGATGTGGGATTAGCCCTGTATGTTACTGATGGAGACAAATTTATCCTTTCAAATTTTGAGCATTTTGGAAATATGGATGATTTCAAAAAGTTTCCTGATGATGAGAAAGAAAAGCATTATTTCTTAAGGCGCACACGTAGCTGGCTTGAAGAAGTTCACTATGAAAACAGAATAAGCGCGCAGATTTTCTCTGAGTTAGAAGCGTTGGGCATAGATTACAATGATGTAGAAAAGTCAAAGATTAATGATGCCACTTTTAAATTGGTATTTAATTGGCGGCATCCTTTAGGCAATAGAACTAAGGAAAGAGTTATCGAATATAGAAATATACCCGTTCAAAGGCCGCCGTATTATCCGGAAGAGAAAGTAGATATCATAATAATTAAAGCATTAAACGGATTCAATTTAGATCCAGAGGGCCTGTTTTTTATTTTAAATCCAGATGGGCTTATAATCAGCGATTTCTGTTTCAGCGATGTTTGGTATGAAAGAGTAAAAAATAGTCCTATTGCATTGAAGCTTAACAATAAATTTGGGTATAGTGCTAGGCATATCTGGTGGGCATTAGGAGAGGCGATTGAACTAGCAAGAGGCGAGGATGTATTTTTGTACAAGAACACCCCCGCCGCCTCGCCGGTTTCGGATGAAATAGGAGGACAGCCCCGTAGTAAGAGCAATTTTGACAATGAATTTGCAGGGGCTGACCCTAAAGCTTTTTCAGGAGTAGTTATTTATGCGGGAGGATTATTTTCTTTTATAAGAGAGGACGGCGAAAAGGTCCACCGCAATAATAATAAAAGCAATAATATAAAGAAGTGTCCAGTTATCCATAATGGGTTATTTCTTTCCCTTGATTACCCGGAGGAATATAACAAGGGCCAAGAGCCCCGCCAGGATATAGAAAGCCAGAAAGTTCATCGTTATTCTTTTCCCAATCCTACAAGAAATGTAAGCCATGGGATTTTACCCGAAGCAGTCGGGACAAATACGCCTACCACTAAGGACCCAAGCAATATCTTTGCTCCGTCCAGAAAGAAGTCAGATAGAGTGTCTCATTCTTGGCCAGATAACATACACCCCTATTCTATTGTCTTCAGGAATTTTGTCAAGAGTTTCCCCTTACGGAAATCCGCCGCCTCGCCGGTGGAAAATCGATATACGGATACATGGCTCAATGGATTACCTCTATTGCAGATCTTGGGAATCTTTGGAGGGATTAAGCGGCAACCGTTCTACTTCGATATGAAGGGCCGTATCGTACAGGCATACGGATGGGATGGCTTGCTAGATGCTGTCTTGACGGCTAGGGATTCAGGGGGCGATACGTCCAGATACATAGAGAATAATGACTATATCAAATATATTGACTATTTAATCAGAGAAAGCCGCTGGGATACAAGCGCCGCTGATAATTTTAGCAAGTTACTGTTGAGTATAAAGGGCGAAGACGCATTCATAACTTTTAGTCAGGAAGTTCTGTCGGGGCTTTTGACGATAGTGGAAAAACATATTGAGGCCTATGTTGAAAGTCGTCATCTTTTCCGCGCACCGCAGGAGACCGTGGTCCAGCGGCCGGAATCTTATCGTACGGTGAAAAATATTTATAGAACGGAAACAGTTTCCTTCACAGAATGGAAACAGCTTTCATCTCTTTTGATGGCGGTATCAGAATCTAATCGTATTGGCGCGCTTATCCTATTGCTCGGGAACCAATGGGCGGCTAATTCCGCCTCGCCGGTGACGCTTGATGAAAGAAGAAACGTATTATTCCTTATCCCTATGGAGATGATACGCAGTGCTGGTAATAATAAGGAGGTTTCCGTTAAGTTGGGCTGGCCGTATGGACTTAAGGGCTTCCAGCAATACTCTATGTACTTTATCCATGGTTTCGGGAGTAATCCGCAAGATAATAATACCAGTATGATTTCCCAGTGGATAGAGCGCAATATTGGAAAAGTCCCGGTCTCGCGTAAGCAAAACAGCCTTGCGGGATTTGGCGATTGCTATAACCCTGCCATTAACCGCTTCAGCTTGTTTCAGTTCTTTGAGAGTAACGCAGTCAAAGCCTGCTTTGCGCAGCAGGTTTTCGGTTTCTTTCCAGACACAATGGTCAAGCAGGAACATAAGATTACAGGTTTAATGGGAATGTTGAAGTTCCTCCGCGAAATGAATTTCTTCTTCATCGAGGAATTGATTGGCAAAGGCTATGCAGGCAAATATGTCTTCTACTTTCAGATCAGGATAGAATTTGTCAGAACAGATATCTTTAGGGGAATATCCGCTAGCCAAAAGCTCCATAACCATAGAAACAGCTATACGGGTGCCCTTAATATGGGGTTTACCATGGAGTACGTGTGGATCAATAGAAATTCTTTCCAGCAACCTTTTGTTCATCGATTAATTCTCCTGTTAGTAGTATTTAACATCTTTGGTAAGGAAAGTCAAGGTGAATTTATAATTAAACGCGAAGATCCGGAAGGCCCGGGGGATCTACAGGATCTGGATCCGGGGGCATATGACTTAATTCTAAATAAGTATCGTGTCTCCGGAATTGCCACCTCTTGGGGATTAAGAGATATCCGAAGCGCAGACATTATACAAGATATCTATTATGCATTAAAAATAATAGAAGATTTAGGCCGTAGATTAGGGTTATCAGGCAAGATGATTGATGGGGCACATAAGGTTTTTGCGCAAGTAATCTTTGCAGCCAGCCCGTTGGCCGCCGCCTCGCCGTCCTCGAGCCGTGTCTTAAGAGATGGCTCGAGGACCCCGAGCGAAGTGAGGGGGCAGGTGGATGAAAATCAGGCTAGCTCGCCGGTTAGAGAAGAGGAAGCTGCTGTCAGACTAGAAATTGCCAAAAAGCTTTGTCATAGCTTAAATAACGCTGTCAGTGGTTTTTATGCTTGGTTAACTTATTTGGAGCGGAAAACCCCTCATTTTGATAGAGGAAAAGGAAATACCCTTCTTGGGAAGATTAACGATTACAATGAGCTGGTAAGCGAATCGGAGGAATTACTACAAAATCCGGATAAATTAAAGGAAACAGTTAATAAATTGGATACCCTAGTAAACGAAATTATAGAAATATTGCCCAAGTTACGTAACTTTTATGATAACCAGGAGTTAACAGGAAGCATTGCATTAATTGGAGAAATAATTTCGGATGAATTACCAGAAAAACCGGTAAATTTAAGCGAGGTTTTGCCCTGGATATTTCGCAGCGGGACGTTTTATCATGATTTTATGATAATAGATTACAAAAACTGCCTTGGGAAAGACGCATTTGTTTTTGTCAGCAAAGATAAACTATGGATTGTATTCGATAATTTATTGATGAATTCCATACAGGCTTTCCAGAAGTTTGATGTTATAAATAAAGAAGATAGAAGGGTTACGGTGGAGTTGGGTGAAGAAAGAGATTATTATACGGTTGTTTATTCCGATAACGGCCCGGGGATACCCGAAGATTTATTAAGCAACATCTTTGATCCCTACGTAACAACTAAGGTCGGAGAACCCATATCGGGGTTGGGGCTTGCCATATGTAAGGAGATAGTCGCTAAGGCAAACGGCAGCATTACTGTAAAAAGCAAACAAGGGGAGGGCGCTACTTTTACTGTTTATCTGCCTAAAGAAACAAATGTTTTCGGAAAAGAAGGCGCCGCCTCGCCGCTGGCTGGTGAAGAAAATATAGGCCGGGAATTACAAGAGGCATTTGATAAAGCCGCATTGGATTTATTGTATTGGTTTTGCGGCATTAAATATCTTCCTTATGATTGGAAAATTCGTGCTTATATAAGGCCTTTAAGGCGAGGGGATTTACAGTTTTTGCTTGAAGAAAACTTCCCTACATTACTTTTTGATTTAAGGATAAATTGGTTTGAAGAAGTGATTGGCTATCGTCTTTACCCGGAAAGCGCAGGAATAAGAGAAAAAGAGATTATGCGGGGATTAAGAAAAGAGGTTTTTGATTGGTTCTTAAATAATAGGCCGGCTGTTTTGGAAGAAGAGTTTGAAGGAATAAAAATAAAAGAATTTATTGAAGCGGCTATGACATCGACAGAGCAGCATTTACAATACTTAGGCCAAATGCTTGAGTTTATCAAAGGAGGCAAGCGGCAATCATTCGCTCCTTTTATGCAAAAAACGTTTAAAGAATTTCTTGAGAGAAGGATTAAAATTCTTAGATGCCTGCGTCATATTGATCCAGCGTTTGTAATACACAAACTGCCTTTGTATGAGGAAAGAGTTAAAGAGATAGAAAATGAAGATATTGAGAGCGAATTAGAAGAGGCAAGAAAAGCGGGCAAAGAGGTTAAGGTTATAATAAAAGAAATCGCCAGGTATGAAGATACAGGCAGGCCATCTAGTCTTAGGGTTGAATATGAAGGCGAGATTGGCTTTGTGCGCATAAGAAACAGCGGTTTTAGCTCCTGGGCGCTTTCTCAACACCCTAAAGCTATTATTGGGGAAGAGGTTTACGCAAGGGTAATTGCTGTTAGGCCGCTTGAGTTTGGATTAATCAAAGAAAAAATCGATATTCCAAGAGTAGATACGAGGATTGTTTACAGGACAGACGCGGCTGGAACAGGAGATAATAGGTTTAAGGAAGCCTTTAATAAGGCCGCGGAACAAAAAGCCAAAAAAGCTAAAAAAGGCCCATCCTCGGGTTCTCCGCTTGAGGAAGAATTCAATTTTTTGCGGCTACCGGTTAAACAAATAACAAATAAATGGCTGGAGTATATAAGAACAAGTTTTAGTGAAGACGAAGCCGCAAGTTCAAAGATGAAGGGCGCGCTTAATGATTTAATTCAGCAGCTCGAAGCTTTAGGCGCAGAGCCTTTTGATAAGACAACAGAAGTAAGTATAGGTGATTTATATATAGATACCCTCTCCGGCACTATTACAAAAATAACAGATGTGAGAATAGGGCTTACCTGCGAGACGGATAGAATATACCCTATGCGCAAAGAGAAAAGAGAGCTGGCTATGACGGGTGGTAAGTTCTTATTAAGAAGAAGCGGTGTTTCTAGAGAGCAGGCAGAGTTAGCCTATCGGTCTCAAAGAGCAGAGAAAATTATCAAGGATATCGAATTCGCTGTAGCAGTTAGTAACCACAAAATGGCTGTCGATTTTATAGAGGAATTAAGAAGGGATTATTCTGATATTGTTAGCTGTGCTAAATTATCTGAACTGGATAGGAAAGTCGGCACTGTTCATCCAGACACACCTACTCCCGCTGCGCACAAGGCTTCTTCGTCAATTAAGAACAGCCTTACACTTTACACATTAAACATTGCACAAACCATTCCCGTCGCCTCGCCGGTAGCGAAAATAAGATTGCTGGGAGATTATCCTTTAGCTAAAAATTCTTCCGGCAGCATTGTTTCGGTTAATCTTGAGGCAATTTTTAAGAATTTGGTATCGCGGGTAATCAGAATCGTGCCTGGTGAGGATAAAGCCAATGAAAGTAATATGGTATCAAATGGGTCTAATGGATATTCTTCTTGTAATTTATTAGCCCGCAACAACTCGATTTCATCGGGGATTAGCACTTCAAGGAGCTCAGTTAGTTTATTGGCATCTTTGTTAATCTCTTTGGCAGGGTATTCTTTCTTGCGGCGGAGTAGAAACCTTATTTCTAATAGCGTAGTTAAAGAAATACAGCCTTTGATTTCCTTTGTTTCGACGCGGTTGATAATTTCAAAAGGGGCCTTCCAGAGATTCTTATTAGTAGCGGTTTCTGTTTCTTTGAGCAGCCAGTTAGCAATGACATCCGTATCAAGCAATACCGTTTTAATCTCTTTCATTGGGTTGGCAATAAATTTATTTTACCTTACCGCAGAGACTAAGGCGTTGGCCTTTGATAAAACCAGTGGAGGTTTTTCCTGCAGGAATAACCCCCTTGTACTTACCAAGCAATTCTCCAGCGGTGTTCGTCTTGCTAATTTTGGAAGTTTGCGCTTCCGTTCCCAGTACCCTCAGAGCTTCTCTCAGTGTAGTCATATCTCATCACCTCTAACAAAGGTTAACATAATCTCAAGACGCCGTCAAGATAATTCCGCCGCCGCCTCGCCGGTTTCAAAAGAAGCAGAAACAACTAAAACATTACTTTCCTTCCCAATTGCCGACTTGGATAAAGTTTTAAAGCTGGGCATAAAGTTGTTTGATTTTGGGTGTGGGCCTATTGCCGGATGCCGCGGAGAATGGGGTTCTACTATTGTAAAACATTATCCCTATATAAACTATTATGGTATAGATGCGCAATTTTGTCTTGAGCGGCAATTGCGCCTGCCTTTTAGAAGACTCTTAAGTCTATTGGGAATACGCTTGGCAAGAGAGAGGATGAAATTTGAAATACAGTCCTATTTTGAACCGTTGCCGCAAGAATGGGGTAAGGCCGACATTATCATCTTAAATTCTCCTGAAATCACAGAGGATTATTTGGCGCGTATTAATAAGGGAGAGGTGGCGAAGGCGTTCTTTAAAAATCTCAAAGAAGGGGGAATAGGTTTGATTCTTTTTGAATCACATCTTTATTCATCGATAAATTCACTAATTACATATATATCTAGAGAGGCTGTGGCAGGCGGCCGAATGTATAAATCTTTCTCTATGGAATTTGGCGAAGAGAACATTAACCAAACAAATATCCCTAAGAATTACTATCCTGAGAAATTGACTGCCTATAGAAATTGGCAATTTGCCCAGAGAAATAACCGTCCTGATTTTGAGATTAGTTTTATCCAGGTTAGGAAATCGCTAGTAAATGGTAACGCTCCCCAAAGGGACACCTCTGCTACTCAAGGCGCCGCCTGCACTGAGCGAGCGCAAGCGAGTCGAGGCGCCTCGCCGCTAGTCTTGGAAGATAAGGTAAATGAAGAGTTAATAATATTATACGTGTTAAAAGATGAAGTATCGTCGCTTAGCGATAAACAAAAATATAACTTCGTTAAAAACAGGCTTTCCCTTGAGAAGAGAATAAGTTTATCTATCCCCGCCGCCTCGCCGGTGCAAGACAAAAACAGAATGTTATATGGAGGAAAACAGGCAAATTTATTAGGTCAGAAATATCTTGAAGGTATTTCCTTAGGCGAAGGCGTTACCATTGAAGTTATGGCTGCCGAAGAAGAGAATATTTTTACAACCGATGATTTTATAGATTTTCTTGTATTTAACAACGAATTAGTCAGTCAGATAGAGCATGTTTTGAAAGAATCCGGCAAGATTATGGAAGAAGAAATTCAAGGTTTGTTGTCGCAATTCGAGTTTCCTAAATCGCTCGAAGAGAAAGCGAATATTATCCAAAGCCATTTTGCTAAAGATGTTCTGCTTCTTGCCCGCGGTTCAGGGCAGAAAGAGGGCTCCAAAGAAGCAAGCCGCTCAGGAGTTTCTTTAAGTAAAAAAATTGACACTGAAACCTCTCTTTTTGAAGTCCTCCAGGAAATCTATCTACACGAACTAAAACAGGTATATCTTAAAGAGAGGCAGTCAATTTTGAAAAATCTTCTGGCGGTGACAGTTGTGCCGTACATAGATTTTGATTGCGGCATCATTGGCTCTTATTCCAAGAAAGATAACTCAACGATTATTGATGTTGTCGTTGGCTCTTTAGAGACGGCCGTAGACCCCGCGAAACTGGGTTTAACCACTAACGAACGCCAGGTGCACGCCACAGCCCTGACTATCAAGGTTCAAGATGGCAGGATTTTTGTTGCTAAAGAATATAACCTTAGGCCGCAGGAGATTATATATAAAGGTAAACACTATTTTCGCGAAAAGGCGACCAAAGAGATATGGGAAGCAATGACAGATGTAATAGATGCAGAAAACGTGAAATGTATTCGCTGCCCGTTAAATAAAGACGAAATTTTAACCATTGATAAGCTAACGCGCCTGGCGGCTGAAGAATCCGATGCAGATATTTTATGGGAAATAGGCAAGATCGGCCGTATCCACGAACCTGCTTATGAGCTTTATATCCTTCAGGCAGATCCTTTAGTGCCTGTCGGATTTTATCAGCCTATCCCTGATAATTTAGAAAACATTATGGCGCGAAGTTATATTTCCCACGGTAATATACGCCTTGAGCGGGCAGTTGTGATGCTGGTAGAGGCGGGAGCTAAGGCAAGTTTTGTGGAAGCGGCCGCAGAAATCTTGGCTGAGGCAAGGATTCCTTTTATTAAAGTTCAGCGTCAGGCAGCCTGCCTTGATTTAAGCTTAGCGCACCGGGCAGCCGTAGAATGGGCAAATGTTTTGATTGATCCTGCGGCGCCATCCAAGTGGCCGCATACGCAGGTAAATTTGAGGGATTTTATTCGTGAGCATAATCATTCATTGTTTTTTGCCGATGGCAGGGTTTCCCAATTGGCTTTTGCCGGCGGCAGGGCTTTTCAGGAGCCGCTTCGGCGCTTAAACTATTGGCGGTTCGGAGGTGGCGTCTATCTAAGCGAAGAGTTGGTCGGTTTTATAGCTAATGACAGAGAAGCGATTATGTTCGGCCCAGCGCAGGATAAGAAGGTAACGGATTGTTATAGCAGAAACGGCCTTAGCCATTATTTTGGCAGCCATATTACCTTTTTAAGCTATTTATTTGATGACGAGCTTAGAAATGGCTTTCTTTCTTTTGAGCCTACGGACAAAGAGCAAATGGATATAGTTTTTGGATACGCGATGGATTATTTGCTGCAAAGGTGCAAGAAAAGAGAGCCTCTTATGCCGGCATTGGAAGAATTACTTTCTAAGATACGGTTTGAGGAAAAGCAGAGGCTTAAAGAGGCAGGCGGTTATTATTCCTCCTGGGATAAAGAAAAAATACAAACCCTCATTGCAGAACATCCGCAGGCAGAAGCGCAATTATCCGCGTTAAAAGAAGAGATCAATTGGCTTAGGCGTCTTATTGCCCTTCCATTTTATCCAAATTACAGCCAGAGCCATATTACCAGAGCAGTGTTAAAGATTTTTGATGGCACCCGCGGTTTTGAGTGGAGATTTGGCGAAGAAATACAAGAAGCACATCCAAGGCCGCAAGGGCCGTTGAGGATTTTAATTGTTGATAGAACCCTTATAACGAGTCTCTACCTTAAGTCTTTTATTGAGGCGAATTTTAGTAAAGCAACAGTTGAAGCAATATATAATTGTTATGACGCGGCTGAAAAAATACCGTTTTTTGTACCGGATATTATCATCTTAGATGGTAGGACCTCACACGATGATTATGGGCACGAATTAATGAGGAAGTATAACCAATTATCAAACGCGCCGCGGCTGATTTTAATTAGCGCCTGGGGTTTAGGCGACCTCTACCATGATACACAAGAATTGCGGAACGCTTATGCAAAAATACAGGTCTTAGGTTTTTACTCCCGCAGTGAAAACGAAGAAAAAATTATCCCCTGGTTTAAACAAGTAGAAGATGAGATCAAACCAGCAAAAGAAGAAAGCCAAACCGCTGAAAAGAAGAAAGTAACTATATCTAAGGTGCTTTTTATTCATTATTCTAGCGAATTATTGAGAAATATTAGACTATATACTAAAAAGGCGCCTTTTGAAATCCTGACAGCTGATACAGAGGTAATGGCGGTTGGCATGATTAAAAAGCATCGTCCTGATATATTAGTCTATGACGTTAATTTTACACTTGAATCCCAAGCGCCTATAATCGGAGAATATATTAGGGTAAAAGGAGAAAGCGCTTATGTGATTCCTTGGTCAGCTGCGGAGTATTCCTTGAATGAAATCCGTCAGAGGCCAGGATGGAAAAAAATATGCGCACAGATAAAATTCCTTGATCCTGTGGTGATAAATTCAGATGCCGCGTTTTCGCGCTCCGGAGAAGGCGTAGATTATGTTATGGATGAAATCTTTAGGATAGTTTCAGGCCTGACCGGGATTTCATCCAGCCCCTTAGCCAGCCCCGCCGCCTCGCCGGTCAGAGAAGAGGAAGCTGCTGTCAGATTAGAAATTGCCAAAAAGCTTTGTCATAGTTTAAATAACGCCGCCAGTGGTTTTTATGCTTGGTTAACTTATTTGGAGCGGAAAACCCCTCATTTTGATAGAGGAAAAGGAGATACCCTTCTTGGGAAGATTAACGATTACAATGAGCTGGTAAGCGAATCGGAGGAATTACTACAAAATCCGGATAAATTAAAAGAAACAGTTAATAAATTGGATACCCTAGTAAACGAAATTAAAGAAATATTGCCCAAGCTACGTAACTTTTATGATAGTCAGGAGTTACTAGGGAGCATTGTATTAATTGGAGAAATAATTTCGGATGAATTACCAGAAAAACCGGTAAATTTAAGCGAGGTTTTGCCTTGGATATTTCGCAGCGGGACCTACTATCATGATTTTATGAAAATAGATTACAAAAACTGCCTTGGGAAAGACGCATTTGTTTTTGTCAGCAAAGATAAACTCTGGATTGTATTCGATAATTTATTGATGAATTCCATACAGGCTTTCCGAAAGTTTCATACTCTAAAGAAGGAAGATAGAAGGGTTACGGTGGAGCTGGGTGAAGAGAGAGATTATTATACGGTTGTTTATTCCGATAACGGCCCGGGGATACCCGAAGATTTATTAAGCAATATCTTTGATCCCTACGTAACAACTAAGGTCGGCGAACCCATATCGGGGTTGGGGCTTGCCATATGTAAGGAGATAGTCGTTAAGGCAAACGGCAGCATTACTGTAAAAAGCAAACAAGGGGAGGGCGCTACTTTTACTGTTTATCTGCCTAAAGAAACAAATGTTTTCGGAAAAGAAGGCGCCGCCTCGCCGCTGGCTGGCGAAGAAAATATAGGCCGGGAATTACAAGAGGCATTTGATAAAGCCGCGGAACAAAAAGCCAAAAAACCTAAAAAAGGCCCATCCTCGGGTTCTCCTATAGAAGATATCACCGCCTCCCCAAGAGGCGGAGCGGATAAATCCCCAAGAATTCTTGATCCTGACTATAAAAAATCTTCGCGTTTTATTGAAATCGACCCGGAATATTTTCTGCCTGACACTCAATCCGGATTTTGGCTAATCGGGAAAAATGCTAAAGACATTTTTACAACTTGCACCGATATTGTATTCTTAACTAAAGAAGAAAGAATATTCCTCGCTCATCTTCAGATTAATCCCAAACACCTTGAGAGCACAAACGAAAGGCAAAGCAAAGAACTGTTAGAGCGGCTGGTAGAGGACTGGAAAACCTATGGAGATAAGGACGAAAAAGGCCAAGGAGTCAGCACTTTTAATCCTCGAGAAATATTTAACGCGACAACTAAAGCGCTGTTACTGAATAAATATCCCGCAAGAGAACCTTTTACTAATTGTTTAAGAGATTTTTTATTAGAGAAGGGGCTGGGTAAAGATAATATAAAAATAGATTTTGCAGCGCATCCAGCTGAGGATACGCAGATAGAATCTGTCAGTGTTTACCTGTGGCCTAAAGATAGACTTATAGAGACTGCCTTTGGCATATATGATTTACATTCTCCCGAGAGAAATAAGATTTTTGAGGTACATCGCTATCTTCGCGCCGAATTTAACTATCCGATTGTCTACGATTTACGCAATAATATTACAGCCGGCCCCGCCGCCTCGCCGGTGGATTCGAATGAAAAATCACTCTCGCCATTATATAAATCCTTCATTACCATTAATAAAGGAAAGTTAGAGAAACTCTCGGATTTACTTATTCAGCCAGATAAAGATATGCGGGATTTTGCGTTTGCCGCGCTTAAACTCTGCAAGAGAATGCCTAAAGAAGCCAAAGATATAATTAAAGAAGTAATCACCAAAGTCCGCTTTGAGCAAATGATTGAGTTCTTTATGAAAGAGCCATCCGAATATGCCTTTAATTGCATTAAGTTATTTATAGATTTAAACCCCGCAGCAGCCCGTGAAAGTATCGGTAAAAAACACCTTTTAGAATTTATATCAATGATTAAAAGAAGGCATCCTGCCTGGATAATTTTATATAGATGTCTTGTGGAGTCTGGAAGATTAAATCCTGTTGAAATTGACGAAGAGGTCTTAAGAAATTTAATGAATTTAGAGGAAATGCCAAAAGAGCCTCTAAGCGGAGTAATACAATATTCTATTCTAATAGCAGTTGAAGATTGCCTTAAATTATTTTCTTCTTTAAATAAGAGCGCTGTGACTCATAACCTTTTAGGGGAATTATTTTCTAGAGTGTCACCGGTTAATTTAATAGAAGAGCCTGATAAAGCAGCGCGCGCTGAAAATTTTCTTAAAATACTAGCGCCTTTCAATATTGAAAGCGCAAAATCATTTATTACGGGTCCGCTTCTAGAAAAGATGGCGAAATTGCGTAGAGGGCCTTTTAGGTTTTTTATCTCCATTAACCCTCAAGCAATCACCAAAAGTGTTGTGGTTGTTTTAGAATCTTACTTTGATCCTAAATACAATGATCATTCTGGCGCAATATCACTCTTATCTAAAGCTCACGCCTTGAATCCTGATGTGTGCAAAAAGGTTATTAAGGAAGATCTCTTAATACAACTGATGCGCCTGTTTTTTCAGAAAACACACATTTTTTCTTTAAGATACGCTTCTCTTATTAGAGAGTTAACAAAATCCCTAAAATTAGAAGTCAAAAATATAACCGTGGTTTCCGATTTTCTTGGTGGGCTTTTGGAACTGTTATTGCGTCAGCTTAGCGGAGTAGGCGGGACAGGTTACAAATATGATACAGAGAAAATTATTTCTTATATTAAGTTTTTTGCTCCTCTTTATCCAGAAGCAGTGGCTGACTTAAACCCTAAAGATAAGACTATTAAATACCTTAAGGGGTGGCGTCGTATTCTTAATATAGATGAGGCGTATGAATTTCGCATTCTTAAGATTATAGAAGAAACTTTCGGCAGTACATGGCAGCCTGTTTTTAGAAAGGTAAAAGTAAATTGGTGGAATGGAGAGAAAGTTATACAACCAAAAGCTGGTAAAGCGCCTACAATTTCCTTTGAAGTTAATGTAGACAAAGAAAATGTGACTGCGCCAAGCAAGCAATTAAAGGCTAGATTATGGGCCTGTGATAATAGTAAGCAAGAGCCAGTATGGCGTTTCTATAATGGCCGCCAGACAGATTTTACAGGGCAAGACACAGCTAAATTTGAAGTTTTACTCCCCAGAGGTTTTTTTGGAGAAGGGACAATGCAATATAGCACGGACAGCGGTAAAACCTGGCATTGGGCTAATATGGGCTTTGGCGACAACCTTACAGTATTACCAGCGCCTTCCGCCGCCTCGCCGGTTGCTAAAATAGCTTACAGCATAAAGCATGTATCACATAAAAACTTCCTTCTTCTAAATCCAACATTATTGATTATTGCTGGTTTATTGCCATTAATCGCATTGCCCCTCCTTAATACAGGAATAATTGCGGTTATAATATCCGCAGGACTAACATTCCTAGGAGCTACAATCTTATCTTATTGGGTCATAAGACTATTCTTCTATCGGGGCTTAAGCCTCTCAACGAAGAAAATATTTTTATTAATATTTAGAATAGTTCAAATTTTTGAGATTGTATTTGGAATTAATCTATTGGCAATCATCGTATTGAATCTTTTGGGGATTAGATCCCCAAGATCTATTATCTTTTCAGAACTCTATCATTGGACATATGCCATCTTGACTTTTTACGAAATAGTTAACCATTACATTTATAGAGGATTAGGTAGTACTTTTAAATTTTATAATGACCTTTGGAATAATATCATAAGATTATTCCTTAAAGATAAGATTGATTTTAGTAAACCGGTAGGGGGTGCGATTGGAATTCAATTAAATAAGTTAAAAAGAGTGTTAGATATGGGAAAAGATTCTCAATCAAAAGAGCACAGTAACTCAAGTCCATTGGCTGTAACCTTTAGTCAGCTCAGAGCCCATAGTTCAGAATTCATAGATACGAGACTATCAACTATGAACAATGAAGAATTAGCTAAACATGCCGCCTCGCCGGTTTCGGGGTTCCTTGTATTGTTAGATGATAAGCAAGCCCGTTGCTTAGCAGATGAAGTGAATAGGACTTTAGGGGGAAATATTTTATCTTGGTGTCAGTCAGTAATAATGGATGACTATTTTTGTGAGTTTGAATCCGGCCAACGTATATCTACGGATAATAAAGTGTCACAGGTTATTCGTTTTGGGCCATTGGTATTTGTTGTGATTTCTAGGACGCCCTCTAAAATAATAAATAATCTTTTGAAACAAGATATTGCTGAACTTAAAAAAAGGCTGGGAAAGGTTTATTCAGAGAATAAAACAAATATTTTCTTTATAACTCCGTCTTACTATGACGTGTCGCCGTTGAGTAAATTTACTATGCCGGTTATCGCTGCTATGTTTAATTACAGGAATGAATTCAAGGATACCGTCGTATTTGATGAAGGCGCCGGAGACGGCCTCTTATCCAGAATAGCTTTAAGATTGGGAGCGCGGAAGGTGGTTATGATTGACAATAAGCGCTGGCTATTAAATCTAGCGAGATTGTTCCTAAAAGAAGACGGTTGGGGCAAGATAGAAGAGAGGGAAGGCAAATTTGTTATTTTAGAGAGAGATTTAAGAGCCATTTCTAGGTTGAAGATAGAGCTCAAGAGCTACCTTCGCGATAATAAACGCCTTGTGGTTATTAAAAACATCGGTCCTTACGAGTTTTATGGCAATGGCGAGACGGAACAAGCGGCTATAGATTTAGTAATTGGCTTGCCTGAACTTAAGCTGGTGATTAATGGAGGATATATAGGCAAAAACAATCTGGACAATTCCGGCCTTCATCAACGAGCTCTTACTGAGGTTCAGGAGGAATTTGTAAAAGAAGGCTTTAAAGTCCGAAGGTATGATTATAATATTGCGGCTATATTGGCAGCAAAACGGGAAAACCCTCATATTGGATCTAGCCCCTTGAATAATAAAAGGGACGCCCTTGGAGGCTCGCCAATTTCTACCCCCCTTAGGTTAGGCACAATAATTCAGGTAGAGTTTATCAATGGGGCTTTAGCTGCTGTTGTCTCAAGCAGTATTTTAGTAAAGCCGGTTAACGAAGCTATTTTGTGCTATTCAGAGACGTTTGGCGCAAGCTCTACGCTTGAAGATAACTACACAGGACTTTTCCCGCCTCAGGGAGGGAATAAAAAAGATATAGACGCTTTATCCAGCCCATTGTCTGGCAAGGAAACGCAGGTTAAATCTACCGCCGCCTCGCCGGTGAAGCACAGTACAATTCAGGAAGCTGAAAACAAATGGCAGTGTGAGTTAGAGGAAATAAATGCTGCCCATTTTTCGAAAGAAGGAGGTTTTATTGAACATCACGGGCTGCCTCATTCACAAAGGATGTGGGAAAGCGCCAAAAGGCATTTCGGCGGGCATAGGATTGATTTCGAAGTGCTTATCGCAGCTATTTATCTGCACGATATTGCCGTGGAGATAGTGAAAATAGCGCATGGCGCTGAAGCCGCTAAAATGGTAGAGAATATTTTGCAAAATATAGGTTTCCCCAAAGATAAAATCCGTTATGTTTACGAGGCTATTCTTCAGCACGATGATTATAAGGCGGTAAGAGAATCTATGGAAAGTAAGATTATTTTTGCTCTAGACACAGAAGATGCTTATTTTGAAAAAGGGGCAAGATACTTGCCTATTTACCGTTTTAGAGGCATACCCGAAAAAGAAATGTATCCCGCGATTATAGAAAATATCAAACTGCGTTTTAATTTGGTTACAGATGAGTTAGCCGAATTTAAAGTTCATCTTAAACTGCTGAAGGACGAGGCGATAGAAGAAATGGAAAGAAATGCAAATGCAGACGCTTTACATAACTTACCGCATATCAGCAAGTTAGGAGAGAAATCTCTAAGCGACCAAGACCCCGCCGCCTCGCCGGTTTCAAAGGGAAGAGAATCGTCCCCTAATTTTACGCAGAAAAAAGATACGCGGTGGTTATATTTGGAAGGAGAAGAATTTAAGCCTATAGGCGAAATATATAGAATGTTAAATAAGATTTACTATTCATTAAGGGCAGGTGGTATTTATACAGATTTTAAGACTTCTATCTCTAAAGATAGCCTTATCGCTCAAGTTTATGCCCAGCAATTATATAAGAGACTTATTGCAATAGGCAAAGTTCCTCCAATTATATATATCCATGAGTGGGGCGGGGCGGACGGAAAGTTCGCAGTTGATTTCTTAGACTCTTTTAAGAAGTTAGACATCGAGAATAGTTATTATCCACGTATATATTATATCTTAAGCGATTTTTCCTTGGCAATGTTGAGCATCGCTCGTAATAATCTCAGCCTTAGCTGCCATAGAGATCGATTAGCATATGTTCAATTTGACGCTAACGAAGAGCTGCCATGGAAAAAAGGCAGCGCCATGCTTATTCAGTTTCATGAACTTTATGATGATTTGGGCGGAGTAGAGAAAATAGTAAAAATAGGCAATGAGTTTTATCGAACAGGGGGAAGGTTGCGCCTGTCAGAAGATGATAATTTTAAAAAGCATGATGGAGCGGATGTAAACGCCGAGACTTTTTTCAACGGATATTGGAAACGCGGGCTTACGGGATTAAGTGAATTGGAGCCGTCTTTCCTGAAGGAAATTACAATTGAAGAAAAATATGATCCGATTGACTTAAGTACATATCCTTATGCAGGATTTCTAAAAAATTGGACAGAGGGTATACATTCAGCGGTTTTTCCTTTGAATATAGGAGCGTTACAAAATCTCGAACGCGCTCTCGAGGTACTTGATTTAGAACGCGGCGCCTATATCAATTTTTCTGATTACGCGTTTGTTTCCAAGAAAGGCCTAGTAGAAAGTTCACAAAAAGGTACTTTCATGGGAACCCTTGAATGCGGCCAGCCTACAAGCCAGATTAATTTAGCTTTCTTTATCTATATGTTAGCAGGAAGTAATCTAAAAATATCTTGCGAAAGACAGGAGAAATTTTTGAGCAGGCGTCTTGGTAGGGAAGTAAGAGAAAGAGATGTTTTGATAAAGGAGATTTTAAGTTTTTATCTATCAGAGAGAGATAGATTCGGCTATGATCTTGATTTTCAAGAGCAACTTTTCAAAGGAATTGAAATTCCAGATTTGTTTAGAGTTGATATATTGGATAACGGAGATTCGTCTGCTGAGGAACCCGAGGATCTAAGAAGAGGCATTTTTAGAAGTCTGGTAGCGCAATGCATAAACAATCATATGGACAATTTGATTAATGATTGGTTAGATAAAGACGAATTATTGGAGGAGTTGCTTAACGACCCGTCATTGCAGTTTCTATTAGGGCGGATAGGGAGTGTTGATCCAGAAACCGCCGTTACTATTTTCACTAACAATTTATTTAAGATTAGAATACCGGAAGGGCCGAGAAGGCACATTGTTTATCATTTGGTTATTGGGAAAAATAGACAGTTTATCTTTCCGGCCGTGCCAGAGAATACTCATTTTTCCGCCTCGCCGGTTCTTCGTAACAATCGAGGAGAGTCTTACACAGAGATTGTCGCCTCTGATGAGTCGTTACTTTCTTACAAGTCAAGCATCCTTCTCTGGGATTCCGAGAAAGAGTTACGGGGGGAAGAAGAACCATGGATACTGTTGGAGATGGCTTATCCGGAGTTTTTTGACAACTTTTTTGAGCAAGGCCCAAGATATTTACATTTTAATCAGGAACAGTACCTTAGGTTCCAAGAGATGATTTTATGGCCTAGAGAGCAACTGGAAGACCTTTGGGCGCAAACCATCGCAGCTTATCCTGCTTTTACGCCTTCTAAGACTCTAATTTTATTATTGGATGAATTGTCAGGTTTGCCGGTTCCCGGCATAATAGGTAATTCAAGTTGGGAACATATTTTTGGGTATCTTATTTCTTCTTATGCGCGTAGCAAGCAGGACGTATTAGATTGCTTAAACTACGGTGAAATAGAAGCAGCGAGAGGACTAGGGATGGGTTTTGTGAAGGACTTTGAAACATTATTGTTGTTAACTTTGGTAATCGTAACACACTGGGACCAATGGGAAATAAGGGAAGCTGTGGAGTATATTAATAAAATGCTTGAGATGTTCCAAAATGGAAGGATTGAAAACAAACCCGCAAAGAACTATCGAGATATAGATGAAGAACTGCGTAGGCGGCATCCAAAGATAATATTTCTTTGGTATGTTGTTAATCTTGCCGATACAGTTTTCTACTGGGAAGAACATGGGTATTCGGTTAGTACGTTCTCTATCAAATCCAGCTTTCCTGATTATATATCTCACTATTGTGATAGATTCAAAGCGAATGAAAATAATCAGAAACGTTTAGCAGCGCTATTTGACGGAGTAAGAGTTGTAAAGGATGACGAAGGGACTTTTCTAGTCTCGGCTCTCGGCGTAAGAATCAAAGCTCAAAAATTGACAACAAGGTTTGAATTTGTTTCTTCGCCGCTGGCTACCCATGTACGCCTCGTAGATATACAACGGGTTAGTTCGCCGGTTGAAAGAATAGTTGGAGCGACAGTTGTAATACTAGGCGTCTCCTCGCCGGTGAATTTAGGTCATAGACTCTTGGTTCTAGGTTTTTGGTTAGTAGAACAATTAGGGAATACTTTCCAACAAGTAGTAAACGCTCGTAGGAAAATGTCCCTTGATTACTATGCGGGGCCCGCAATGACAAACTTGAGTCGTAGGGGACATTTAAATGTCCCCTACGACAAGGGATTTCTGGCAGCTGCGTCCTTAGGTTTTGGAGGGCCTTAAGAGAGATATTAATTATTAAAATATTTAATATAATTATTGAATATTTTGCAAATTGAGGCATAATAGTGTTAAGTTTACTTGTATCAGCGGGTTAGGAACGTAAGAATGTTTAGCAAAAGCTTGGAGGTGGGATGGAAGAACAGCGTTGCGCGGCGCGCTGGAAGATTAATCAGGAAGCAGATTTGTGCGTTGATGAAGGAATTAAATCCATTCCTTGCGTAGTGGAAGATATAAGCTCCCGCGGCATGCGTGTTTCTTTGGGAAAGGATCTCTTCCCTGATGTTTTCGCAAATTTTAACCTTACTCTTAGCGATGATTTTACATTTAACGCCGGAGCTCAAGTGGCTTGGGCTGAGAAAATCTATGAAAAAAATGTTTACGGGCTTAGTTTTAGCCGCATAGAAGAATCGACGAAAAACAGGATATGCCGATATGTCCAAGATAATTTTCCTACTGAAATGACCAAACAAGCGTGGAGCGGAATATAAATGTACGAACGCAGAAAATTAGCAAGATGGTTAGTTAACCAGCAGGCTAAAATTAGATTAGAAAAGAAAGATTGCGCGGTGCCTTGCTACATCAAAGAGATCAATTTTAGCGGAATGCAGATTGTTTTGGCTCCTAGACTGGCGGCTAGCCGCTATATTAAATTCGAGCTGGCCTTATCTAACGAGTTTATGCTGAAGTCAGAGGTATGGGTAGCTTGGCACAAAGAAATCGAGGGCCGGAATGTCTATGGGCTATATTTTAATAAATTAACGCAAGCGGATCGGGACGGAATTTATGAATTTCTTTTTAATAGGATTCCGGACAAATCTTTAGAAGGAGGTGAAAAGATGGAAGATCACAGGATATTCCAGAGGTTTAACGTTAGGTTCCCGGCTAAACTCTTAGATTTAACTAACGGAAACGAGTTCTCTGCTGAAACCTGCGATATCAGCGCCAAGGGTATCGGGTTTGTGCTCAAGGATGACTTGCCCGCCAACACACCGCTAGAGGCTTGGTTGGAGGTTCCGGATAACCGTGAGCCTCTTTATGCCCGGGGTTTGGCTGTCTGGTCCCGGCAGGATGCTGACTTTGGATATCGTATTGGAATGGATTTGGAAAGAGCGGATCTGATGGGTCTGTCCAGAATTTTAAGAGTTTAAAAAAGAGTTTAAAAAAAGAGCTTAAAAGCCCTTGACCTTGCCTAAAAAATATGTTAAATTTTATATTCCTCCCCCTATAATAGGTAAGGAATAAAATCCAATATTATTATATAGGAAGAAAGGTTAGGATGATAACTATGCGCTACGGAAAATTTTTATCGATTTTGGTAATCGCGTCTTTATTCCTTTTCGCCGGCTGCTCCTCTAAGCCTTATTCTGGAAAATCCATTACCGTCTGGCACTGGATGACTGACCGCGAGCCGGCATTCAATGAATTGGCCAAGAGATATGAAGCCAAGACCGGGATAAAAGTAAATTTTGAGCTCTATGCTCCGTCGGATGCCTATTCACAGAAAGTGCGCGCGGCCGCGCAAGGAGCCAACCTGCCGGATATCTTCGGGATACTCGGCGAGAAAAGGGATTTTTCCTCATTTATCAAAGCAGGCTTTATTCTTAACCTTACTCCTTATATGCTCGAGGATAACGCGAAGTGGAAGAATAGTTTTTTTTCCAAGGCCTTAGCGGTAAATGAATTTAACGATGGTAACAGCTATGCTGTCGCGCCGGGTATTTACGGCGTTCCCATTGATATTATGACCATTCAAATGGTTTATAATAAGTCTTTATTCAAGGAATTAGGGTTTAATCCTAACCGTCCTCCGCAGACATTTGAGGAATTATTAGCAGTCGGCAAGAAGCTTAAGGCCGCTAATTTAGAGGGGTTAGTTTCCGGATGGGGCGAGATTTGGATGATTGATTGCTTAGCCAATAATTATGCCTTTAATATCATGGGTAAAGATAAGGTGATCGCCACGATAAAGGGTGAGGTGCCTTATACTGATGCGGATTGGATTAAAGTCCTTTCTTTATTTAAGCAGATGCAGGAATCGGGGTTATTGGCGAGCGGCATCGTTACGATGGTGAATAAAACCGCCGAACAGTTATTCGCCAATGAAAAGGCGGTTTTTGCTTTTAACGGCTCCTGGAGCGTAAATGTTTATAAAGGAATGAACCCGAAACTTGAATACGGAGCTTTCCTTCCGCCAAAGGCTTCCGATAAATATCCGATGGCTATCTGGGGAGGCGCGGGCTCGTCATTTATGATTAATGCCCGTTCAAAAAATAAAGAAGAAGCGGTTAAATTTTTGAGCTGGCTTACGGAAACGCCCCAGCAGGCATACTTGGCGGAGGCTACGAATAATCTGCCGGCAAACAAGGATAGTATAAATAAAATTTCCGACGTCATGGCAAGTTTTGCCAAGGCGATGGATTATGCCACGCATCCGAATGTGTGGGGAGTCTCGGAATTTTCCCCGGTAATTGAGGCGTTTGATAAAGGGATTCAATCCATAATCATCGGAGAGAAGACACCGGAACAAGTGGCGGCGGAAGTGCAGAAAATCAAAGAAAGAGAATTGGCCAAGAAAAGATGAAGTTTAAATCTACCTTAGAAAATTATGTTTTCGTAGCTCCCGCGGTAATCATCTTCGCTATATTTTACATCATCCCTTTTATCTCGGTTTTTCAGCTGGCGTTTTTTGATTGGGACGGGATACTCCCGACCAAGATTTTTGTGGGTTTAAGCAATTTCAAAGAGATTATCGCGGATAAAGTCTGGTGGCAGTCTGTCTGGCAATCCGGTTACATTACTTTAATCGCGCTTACCTTTCAGAACGCCGTCGCTTTCTTATTGGCGTGGGCCTGCGACCGCGAGATCCGCATGAAAAATTTTTATCGCCTGATATTTTTTATCCCTCCGGTTTTATCAGAAGTAGTGGTGGGCCTTGTCTGGCAGTGGATTCTAAACGGGAATTACGGGATCTTGAATTATTGGCTTACGCAATTTGGACTGGCTAATTTAGCGCATAATTGGCTTTCTGACCCGGACACCGCCTTAACTACGGTGGCCATCGTGCATTGCTGGAAAGGCTTTGGTTGGGGGTTCTTATTATTTTTAGCCGGCTTGCAGACTATACCGCGTGAACTTTATGAAGCGGCGCGCGTGGACGGAGCGAACAGCTGGAATGCTTTTAAGAAAGTTACCATTCCTTTGATGATACCGGTAGTAGTCTTGGTAGCGATACTGACGATCCTAGGGACAATGCAGGTTTTTGTCTTGATTTATACGATGACCGGAGGCGGGCCCGGGTATCATACGGAGGTCCCGGTATTAAGGATCTTAGCTTCTATGCGCGGCTCGTCGCGTTTCGGCTACGCCTGCGCGCAGGGGATAACCTTCGGCGTGATTTTATGTATGGTTTCTTTTACGCAGTATCTGGTGAATAAAAGGGCAAAGGCTTAAGCATGCGTTCGACTATTTATTACAAAGCAAAAAAGACAAGCGAAAATATTATCATTCACCTATTCATGCTTACGGTGGCGGTGACTTGCATTTTTCCTTTGCTCTGGATGGTCTCTTCCAGCTTGAAGACCCAAGAAACAATTTTTAAGGATATGTCCATCATTCCCAAAGCGCTGCATTTTGAGAATTATTATCAGGCCTGGATTCAGGGCGGCTTTGGCCGCTATTTCCTGAACAGCCTAATTTATACGGTAGCAGTAGTCATTGGCATAATTATTATTTCCTCGCTGGCTGCTTACGCCTTTAGCCGCCTTAAATTCCCCGGGAAAAATATCATTTTTTTTATCTTTATCGCGGCGATGATGATTCCAATACAGGGAAGTTTCGTCGCCCTCTACGTGCTTTTAAATAAATTACATTTAAGGAACACGCCTGTGGGGTATATTTTGTGTATGATCAACGTGGGTTTATCAACCAGTATCTTCCTGCTGAAAACTTTTTTTGACAAGATGCCTAAAGAATTGGAAGATGCCGCGCGTATAGACGGTTGTTCGAAATTCGGTATCTGGTGGAACGTAGCTCTGCCTTTAGCCAAGCCAGTATTGGCTGTCGTGGTAGTATTTAACGCGTTGAATGTCTGGAATGAATTTATTCTCGCTCTGCTTATTTTTGATTCCCGGCCGCTGATGCCGCTGCAGGTGGCCTTAATCACCTTTCAGGGAGAATTTGTCACCCGCTATCCGCTTTTAATGGCCGGCTTAACTATATCGATAATACCTATATTATTACTCTATGTTTTGATGCAGAAGTATATTGTTAAGGGAGTAACTCAAGGAGCGGTGGTAGGATGAAAAAGTTTATTGCGTTAATTGGGTTCGTTGCGTTAATTGGGTTGACAAATGTTTATTGCCAGGATAAACCTTCTTCAGGTGAATTAATCAACAAATCCTGGGCTGCGCATGGAAAAAGGGATATTGAAGCGACCTTTAAATCTACGCAACAACTGATTGATTTATACAAAGATGAAGCGGATAAGCAAGAAGCGGGTTTAAAGGCGCTGCCTAAGGCCAAGCATGAAATCGAAGAAGTGCAGGCGTTGAATGACGTGGCTACCGCTTATTTTATTCAGGCTGAGTCTTATATGCGTCAGGATAAGCCAGCCGAAGCCAAGAAAATATTTAAATTGATCATTAGCCAATATCCTTTTGCTCAGGCTTGGGACCCGCGGGGATGGTTTTGGTCGATAAAACTGGCAAGCGAGCAGAGCATTAAGAAGATGGAGACCGGTTCAATCGAAGTCGAGCAGAAGAAAAAAGTGAGCCAGCTTCCTACGAAAATTGTCCTTTATGATCCCGGAAGCGAAGAAGTTGTAGATTACGAAAAATACGGAGAATTTAAGAACGTAGGAACCAAGGATTACAAATATAGCGTTAAAGATCAGGAAGGCCTGATGGCTGCCGTAGGAGAAGGAATCTATCCTAACACCAGCGCGGTAAGATGGGATCCGGAGTTTAAGAAGGCGCAAAAAGAAAAGCGGCTTGACGGAGACCTTTGGGATTTTTCGCATTCGCCGGATTTGGAAGCGGCATTCTTGAAATGGGCCACGGCCAGTGAGCCGCAAGGGGTTAGGTTGTTTTATACCGCGCTAAGCTTAGAAAAATCCGGGTTGATTAAACACGCGCTCAAATGCTATTACGCGATCGTCGCGCATTATCCCGGCAGCTATGGCTGGACCTATTGGCATACGCCTTGGTACGTGGGCCAGGCCGCGATTGCCAAGATAAATTTTATCCTGCGCAATAATCCTCAGATAGGCTATAGGCTTGAAGGCGCGGATATCAGGATCATCAATGGTTATGATAATGAAGTGGCTAATGACATAGCGATAGTCAACCCGGGGAAATTTGTTAAGGTTAGTTTACTGGATAAATTTAATCTTACTTCGCGGAGCGGCCCATCTGATATTGTCGAGCGATCCGGGAATGGAAGAGTGTACACCGTTAAATACGAAGGCGGAGACTGGCAGCTTATGGTTAGCGGTAAGCCTTATATAATCAAAGGTATGAATTACAGCCCGACTAAGGTAGGCCAATCTCCAGATGAAGGAACGCTCACCAGCTGGATGGAGGATGATTTTAATCATAACGCTAAGGCCGATGGCCCTTACGACGCCTATTTAGATACGGACCCGAAAAAAACACCAGTGGGTGATTTTAAACTTATGCGGGATGCCGGAGTAAATACTATTCGGCTTTATCACCATCCGCATAAGGTAGTTAAAGAAGTCCTGCGTGATATGTATAAGGCCTATGGTATTCGCGTGATCATGGGGGATTTTCTGGGTAAATACGCGCTTGGTTCAGGCGCGGCCTGGAATCCCGGGACCGATTATAATAATGAAGAGCAGAAGAAAAATATGATCGAATCGGTAAAACAAATGGTCAATGAATATAAGGATGAGCCGTTTATATTATTCTGGCTCTTGGGTAATGAGAATGTTTATGGTTATGCCTGTAACGCCGATACCGAGCCGGACGCCTTTTTTAAATTTGCCAATGAAGTAGCCAAGATCATCAAATCTATTGATCCGAACCATCCGGTGGCCATCTGCAGCGGGGATATTTTGTTTATGGATAAATTCGGAAAAGACGCTCCGGATATCGATATCTTTGGAACCAATGCTTATCGCGGGGATTATGGATTCGGCCGTCTATGGAGGGGCGCAAGGGAAGAGGCGGGTAAACCTGTCTTTATTACTGAATTCGGTTGTCCTTCCTACGCAGAAGGAAAAACTACCCAAGAGGCGGAAGAGGCGCAAGCAGCGTATCATAAAGCTTCTTGGGAAGATATCGAAGAGAATATGGCTTTTAAATCAGGAACGGGAAACGCGATCGGCGGGGTAGTTTTTGAATGGCTCGATGAGTGGTGGAAGGCCTATGAGCCGGCGATCCATGATACCAAGGGTTTGTGGGCAGGCCCGTTCCCCGACGGTTTTATGCATGAGGAGTGGCTTGGGCTTTGCGGACAGGGGAACGGCAAAGATAGCCCGTTCTTACGCCATTTACGTAAGGCTTATTATACGTATCAAAGGCTTTGGAAATAATTTTCGTGGAGGAGAAAGGAGCGAGTCGGCACCTGTAACTTAAAACCTATAACCTAAAACCCAAAAAGGAGGGTGTTTATGAAAAAGTTAGTGATGTTTTTAGCAGTCTTGGCTTTAGCTATGCCGATCATAGCTATGGCTGAAGAAAAAGCAACAGAAGCGACGACAGCGCCAAAGGAATTTGTGGTTTATAGCGATAAAGGCGCAAGGATTAACCACTACATTCCTTCGGGATGGATGGGTGATTATGGCGACATTAAGATGAATGACCAAGCAGCGGATAATCCCCATAGCGGCGCAACCAGCATTCAGTTTGTCTACAACGCGAAAAAATCCCAGAATCAAGGTTGGGCAGGCGTTTATTGGCAGAACCCGGCGAATAACTGGGGAAACAAAAAAGGCGGTTTTGATTTAAGCGGGATGAATAAACTAACCTTTTGGGCCCGCGGCGCCAAAGGCGGCGAGGTGATTCAAAAGGTTATGATCGGCGGAATCAAAGGCACCTATCCGGATACATCAGTTGTGGAGATGGGCCCGATTGAGTTGACTGACGCCTGGAAAGAATACACCGTTAATCTTAGCGGGAAAGACCTTTCCTATATTAATGGCGGATTTGGCTGGACCACGACCGCGGATTTAAATCCCGATGGAGCGACTTTCTACATTGACGATATTAAATTTGAGTCGGATCCCGCGTTAAAACCTGAAGGCAAAAAGCAGGAAGCTGTTCCGTTTTATGTTTATTCCGATCGCTCTTCAGCGAAGAATCATTTTATTCCTTCGGGTTGGATGGGCGATTACGGTGACATAAAATATGACGGTTCCTCAAAGGAAGACCCCTATTTAGGGGATACCTGCATAAAGATAGCCTACAATGGCCAGAAGGCGCAAAGCGCCGGCTGGGCAGGGATATTCTGGCAGAACCCGGCGAATAACTGGGGGACGATTGATGGCGGATTTGATTTATCCAAAGCAACCAAGCTCTCCTTCTGGGCCCGCGGGGCCAAAGGCGGCGAACGCGTCGAAGAGTTTAAAGTCGGCGGGATCATGGGTGAGTTCTCTGATTCTGATAGCGCGGTTATCGGCCCGGTTATGTTAGAGAAGGAATGGAAGCAATACAGCATCGATCTTAAGGGTAAGGATATGTCTTATATTATCGGCGGTTTCTGCTGGTCGGCGAATGTCGATAATAATCCCGAAGGAGCTACTTTCTATCTGGATGAGATTAAGTACGAATAAGAGTAACATTTGAGGTTTAGTTTTACGTCATTGCGAGCAGGAAAAGGTGACAGTCACGGAGAAAAGGTAACAGTCACGAAATACGTGACTGTTACCTTTTCTTCACCTTTCCTGGCTCGCGATGGCTCAAACATTTAAACATTTGTGAAAAAATATTACCTTTTTGCTATTCTATTGATTTTCTCCATTACCGGAACTTCTTGCAAGCATCCTCCCAAAGTTTTTATTAAACAATTAAGGAATAACCATTACCAGCTTATGGCCGATGGCCAGCCTTACATTGTAAAAGGCGTCTGTTACAATCCTATCCCTATCGCTAAAAATCATGAATATGACTGGTGGTCTGATCCTAAAAAGCCCTGGCTCGTCGATGGCAAGCTGATGCGGGAGATGGGGGTTAACACGATCAGGCTTTATCAGGTGAATGAAAATATGGAAGGGGTAAAAACAGTAATCCGGGATTTGTATGAAAAATACGGGATCCGTACGATTATCGGAGACTGGCTGGGTTTTTGGGAATACCCGTGTCCGTTTTACGGAGACGCGAAATTCCGGGAAAGGATAAAGAAACAGGTTCTGGATTTGGTCACCGCGCTTAAGGATGAACCGGGCATACTCCTTTGGATACTGGGGAATGAAAATAATTATTCTTGCATCGGTACGGTGAATCGCTGGTCAAGCGAAGAGATCGATAAAGAGCCGGATCCGCAGAAACAAAAGGCTATGCGCGCCAAGACTTACTATTCTTTTGTTAATGATATCGCTAAGTCCATCCATAAGCTTGACCCTAATCATCCGGTAGCTTTGGGTAACGGAGAATTAGTCGCTTTGGAGTACGCCAATACAGCCGCGCAAGACGTGGATTTAGTGGCTTGCATTATCTATCGCGGCAAAACCTTTGGCAATCTCTTCAGGTCATTGCGGGCGACTTTTGATAAACCTATTCTTTTATCAGAATTCGGCGCGGATGCTTACGACGCATATTTAAAAAAAGAAGACCAGAACACGCAGGCATTTTTCTTAGAGTCGCAGTGGCGCCAGATTTACGAAAATCTTGCCGGCCAAAAGAACGGAGCAGGCAATTGTCTTGGCGGCACAATCTTCGAATGGACTGATGAATGGTGGAAGCATAATCCGGATAATCCCGAAGGCTGGAGCGCGCACGATACCGAAGCAGGCTGGTCAAGCGGCAGTTATTACTTTGATATCAAAGCTCCCGGGAATATGAATATGAATGAAGAGTGGTTTGGGATGGCGGCTTTATCTAAGGACGCGTCCGGTTCTTTGGATATACGCGTTCCGCGCAAGGCTTATTATGTGGTCAGAGAATTCTGGAAGAAACCGGATTTAAATAACAAGAAAAAGAAGGTGAAAAAATGATACGCAAAGATTCAATACTTTATTTATATATAATTTGTATTTTGGCATTATTCCATAATTTATGCTTCGCAAAAACTCCTGAAGAATTAACCAAGTGTATCTGCGAAGGGAAGGCCGGTGAGCTCGCCTGCCTTGAAGAATTAAAGAATACTTCTTTCGAAAATAATAAATATGCTGATTTCGCGGAATTATTGAAAGGCCTTTGTCCTGAGAATAAAGCAATTGAGCCGGCAATCGATTATTATCTAGCCTTGACCCGTTCCTCCCAGCTTAAATATTTGGAAGATACCAAGAGTTGGGATGAGTATTTCGCTAAAGGCAATGATTACCGCGATGATCTTGTAAAAAGCGCGCAAAAAGCAATAAGCCTGACCACGACCAGGAACGCGCTTAATATTAATTCAAAACTTTTGTTATATCAATTTTACAAAGACCAGATGTCAGCTTCCAGCGATACTATTTTAGCTGATTTAATCTGGTCGGTTGGTGAATACAGCCAGTCAGGTAATGATATCAATACGATTAAGGTGGTAGCGGATAAGCTGGTTGGCTATAATGAAAAAGGAAAAGCAAAAGAGCTATATAAGATTTATGCCCGGAAGCTGGCCGGTTCAGAGGTAAAAGACGCGGAGTTAAAAAATATCGCGGCCGGCTTTTACAAAGAGGGAAATCTCGAGCTATCCGAAAGTATTTATGATATTTACATTGAAAGAATTTCTACAAGGCCGGCTAAAGGGAAATTACCTCCGGAGTTAATCAATATTGCCAAAGATTTTACTTATAGGGACGCCGGCTCGAGCGACCCGTTTTATGCCGAAAAGGTCTTTAAAAAGATAGAAGAAATAGGAGGGAAAAAAGCTTTTGACGAGAGCTTAATCTATTTGCGCGGCTTCAACTTAGAGAAAGTCAAGGCCTTTGCTCAGGCCAGAGAGATCTATATCGATTTACTAAAAACTTTTCCCGTCACCCTTCATGCGGATGAGCTTACTTATAAAATCGGCGTTATTTCTATTTATGTGTTAAGGGATCTTAAATCAGGGAGGGATTATTTTGAGCAGCTTGTTCAAAAGCCCGTTGTTTCATCTTATGTTTTGGCTGGTTTATACCAGTTAGGCTTATTAAAACAGTGGGAAGAGGCCTTAGCCCAAGCCAAAGAATATTATAATCTAATATTGGCGAAAGCCGGCGAGACCGATCCGGAAAGAGCGGCCCTTACCCGGGAAAGATTGAATGAGCTAGAGCAGAATAAGCCTCTCGACTATAACGTAAAACTAGGGCTGGATACAGCCTTAAAAGAAGAATTCGTCAATTTAGATATGAGTAAATTAAGCCTGAAATCCAGCGACTACCTGCCGGAGAAAGACAAAGAGGTTAATATTTCCTCTACCTCATCTTTAGGCCCCACCGGCTGCCTGCAGGTGGAATTACAGTATTTGTGGTCAGGCGATTTGGGAAGCGCAAAGCCTCTATCGACCCAATCTGAATTCCCAACCACTTATAAAACAGCGGGTACCAAGGTTATGGTTATGGTTTTAGTCGCGCCAGAAGGGATCATTGAACGCGGCATTGACCTGATTGACGCGCATTAAACGCTTGACTTATAATCTGATTGGTTGTATAAATAAATGATAATAATCATAGAGAAAAGGATTTTGACTGATGCGTGACGTTGACTTACAAAAGGAAATCTTAAGCGAAAAAGAAAAACGTAATATTGAGATTCTGGATATTTTAAGGAAGCGCGGGCCGATCAGCCGGCCGGATATTTCGCGGGATATGGGGATAAATGTAGTAACCATATCCAGCTGCATTGATGAATTCATCAAACATAACCTGGTCTTTGAAAAAGAGCTGGATGTTTCCGAGGGAGGGAGGAGGCCTGTCCTGTTAGATTTAAATCCTCGGGCGGGCTTTGTCGTCGGGGTAGGATTGAACCTGATGAATATGGTCGGGCTGTTGGTGGATTTTAAAGGGAATATTATTACCAAGACGCAGAATCCCCGTCCCCGGACTTCGGTGAAAGAGATCTCTGAGAGTGTTTTAGATATAGTGCGCGAAATATTACGGCGCTCAAAAGAATATACCGCCAATATCCACGGTATCGGAGTTGGGATAGCCGGCTTGGTTAATAAAAAGAACGGGATGATCCACTGGCCGCAGAAGACCGATCACTATTATACCTACGCTTCGATAGATGTGCCGTTAAGGGGGTTGATGGAAAAAGAATTTAATCTGCCTACCCTGGTTGAGAATGACGCTACCAGCGCTTGTTTCGGAGAACATTGGTTGAATCTGGGGCAGGATTATAAAAATGTTCTCTATATGTTTTCCGGAGTCGGATGCGGCATCATGATTAACGGAGAGATTTACCGCGGGGCGCAAGGGTTTGCCGGAGAAACCTCTATTTATAATTATAAAGAGCAGGATGATTTTAATTGTAAGGCCGGTGCTCCTTGTTTTTTAAAACGCTGGGATATAGATTTAGGAATTGTCGAAGAGGTAAAGAAGGATTTACTGCAAGACCGGGAAAAAGCTGAGGAGTTTTCTAAGTTGACGCGGATGCCTTTAGAGAGTATAGATTTAAAAAATGTTCTTACCGCTGCCAGAATGCAGAATAGCATAGCCTCTGGCGCTTTAGAGAGGGCTGCCAAAAGACTGGGAATTAAAATCGCTGGTTTAGTGAACCTGCTTAATCCCGAAGTGGTGGTTATCGGCGGAGGATTAGAAGAGGCAGGGGATGAGTTTTTAAGGAAGGTAACTTCCACGGTAAAAGATTGGTCATTTAGGGAGTCGGTCGAAGATTTAAAGGTAATCTACTCCCAGTTAAGGGAAAATGCGGTTGCTTTAGGGGCGGCAAGCTTGGTCATGCAGAGGATTTTTGCGCAGGTTTAAGTTAATCCGCCCCGCCTTTGGCGGGGCTAATTCGTCCCGACTTTACGCAGGGACTCATTAGGAGGATCAATGGAACAGAAGGCAAAGTTTATTATCATCGGACTTGCCATATTTACGTTAGCCTGTCTTTTTCTTTTTGTCCAGGCATTTAACGCCAAGCAAGATTTAACGCGCGAGAGGGATGACCTAAAAACTGAGAATACCACCCTTAATAGCAAAGTGGATAAGCTGACTGTTTCTTTGCGCAGCTATGAGAGTAGGATCACTTCGTTGACTAAAGACCTTGAAGAAGCCTCCCACCAGAAAGAAGACTTAGAAAAAAAATATGCTGAGGTAAGCAAGGCCAAAGATGATCTGGTAAAGAAATTAACAGAGCAGGCCAGCCGAATAGAATCTTCATCTCAGGCTATCGTTCAAGAATCCCCCCTCCCTCTGAGTAATGACGCTTATTGGGCGGAGGTGTTAAAAAGAAAGGGTGAGCTGGAATTACAGTTATCCGGTTTACGGGATGATTTTAAATCATTGCAGATAACCAATGAGCAGGCGCAAAGGGAGAAGAGCAACCTTGAGCTAGACTTTAATAACTTGAAACGCGAGAACGCGGACCTGAAGCGGCAGATTGATTACAATCAGAAAATATCTGACAGCATTGCCCAAGAATTAGTCAGGGAGAAGAACGATAAGGCCCAGATTCAGGGCGGTTATAAGACGGTGAGAAATGAAAATGCCTCCTTGAGCCGGGGGTTGCGGAGCCTTACTGTACGCAAGGTCAGTTTGGAGCAAAAGATTCAAGAGCTTCAGAGAAGCAAGGGAGAACTAGAGCACAGGCTTTCTGAAATGGAGACGATGTTAACCCAAGGAGTGGCGCAGATAAGCGGGATTCAACAGCGGATCGATGATATCAAGGGCCAAAGCAAAAACGCGGAAGATACAAAAACAGGGAAAAAGGAATCAGTAGAACTTCCGGCGATCGTGGTCAGGCCGCAGATTGAGGCGGCCAATAGGCCGGGAAATATCGATAGTAGTTCAATGGGAAAAGTTTTGGCGGTAAATAGAGATAATAATTTCGTAATTATAAATTTGGGCCAGGACACAGGCTTAAAAGCAGGAGATAGCCTTAAGGTTTATAGGGGAGAAAGGGCTATTGCCGGTATCGAAGCGATTCAAGTAAGGCAAGATATCGCTGCCTGTGATATCAAGAAAGAAGCCGATCCGATTAAAATCGGCGACTCGGTTAAATAATTCCAAACCGTTTTCCTTTATAAATGACACGCACTAAAAAATCCCCCTCCAAGAATAAATCAATTGATGATGTCGCCCGCCTCGCCGGAGTTTCTATTACTACCGTTTCACGCGTAATCAATAAGGTAGGCGCGGTAAAAGAAAAAAACCGGGCCAAGGTAATGGATGCCGTCAAAGAATTAAAATTCGAGCCTTCGATATTCGCCCAACGTTTGGCTACGGGTAAGAGTAATGTCGTTGCCTTGCTCATTCCCCGCTATGAAGGAGTGTTTTATTCATTTTACGCCCTGGAATTAATCCGGGCAACCGGAACGCTTTGTGAGGCCTTTAAGCTGGATCTCTTGCTGCATTTAACCGATAGCCGCCCAAAGAGCGGGCTTAACTTAAGAGGGGTGGGCGGGGTAATCTTTTCGGATATTATCGGTACCCGCTATCAAGTCGAAGAAGCCTTAAAGATGGGGTTGCCCTGCGTAGTGATCAATAATTACGTCGATGATTTACCGGTGAGTTGTGTCGCTATTGATAATTTAGGCGGAGCTAAAAGCGCGGTTAATTATTTGGTTAGCTTAGGCCATAAAAGAATAGCGCATATAAGCGGTGACGTGACTACGCAGGCCGCGGAAAAAAGGCTGGAAGGTTACCTTGAAGCGCTCAAGGAAAACCGGATTGCGCTAAATGAAGGTTACATCTTGAAAACAGATTATTCGCGGGGACAGGCGCGTCAGGCTTCGGAAAAATTATTTAGAATGCCCGAACCTCCCACTGCCGTGTTTGTAGCCTCTGATTCTATGGCCCTTGAGGTAATGGCAGTGGCCAGAGAATTAGGAAAAAATATCCCCGCGGATTTATCGATTGTGGGTTTTGACGACAACCCATCCGGGTTATATGGCCCGGTGGCTTTAACCACCATAAGGCAGCCGCTCCTTAAGATGGCCGAAGAAGGAGTTAAGGAATTAAATCGTTTAATGAATGCTAAAAAAGGGACAGCGGTTAAAAAGATTACTCTTCCGACGGAACTAGTGGTGCGCGAATCCTGCCGGACACTTTAAATAAGTTTTAACACAATCCATTGTATAAATTAAATATCGACTACACAATATATTGTAATTTTTTGTTGACAAGTAGCAGGAACGCGTGATAGAATTTCCTGTCGAAAGTAAACCGGACTTTTAATAAGGAGCAGTCAGATGAATGTAAAATTATCCGATAACGCGTTAAAGGTATTACAGAGAAGATACCTTAAAAAAGATGAAGCGGGTAAGGTTATTGAAACTCCTGAAGAAATGTTCAGGCGCGTTGCTTCGGCAATAGCCGTAGCGGATAAGCTCTATGGTAAGAACGAAAAGGAGATTAAAGATTTAGAAGATCATTTTTATCGGATGATGACGGCGTTGGAATTCCTCCCTAATTCTCCCTGCCTGATGAATGCCGGTAAAGAGATGGCTCAGTTGAGCGCTTGTTTTGTCCTTCCTATTGAAGACTCAATGGAATCTATTTTTGAAAGCTTAAAAATCACGGCGATGATCCATAAATCCGGCGGCGGTACGGGATTTTCTTTTTCCCGCCTTCGCCCGAAGAACGCCGTGGTTAAGACTACTGGAGGGATTGCTTCCGGCCCGATATCTTTCATGCGCGTATATGATGCAGCGACAGAGGCGGTGAAACAGGGAGGAAGCAGACGCGGTGCGAATATGGGAATTTTAAGGGTAGACCATCCTGACATATTGGAATTCATAACCTGCAAGGAGAACGATAAACACATTACAAATTTTAATATCTCGGTGACCATTACAGATGACTTTATAAATAAACTGGAAAAGAACGAAGATTATGATTTGATTGACCCGCGCACGCAGAAGGTTGTAAGAAGGCTTAATACAAAAACAGTCTTTGATTTAGTAGTTAAGCAGGCGCATAAGAATGGCGAGCCAGGAGTTATCTTTATTGACCGGATGAATGAATTTAATCCGACGCCTAAGTTAGGAAAGTTTGAAGCGACCAATCCGTGCGGTGAGCAAAATCTTTTGCCTTATGAAAGCTGCGACCTGGGTTCTATAAATTTAGCGCGGCTGTATAAAAAGATTAATAATAGGTATGAGATTGACTGGGATAAGTTAAAGGAAGTTACGCATCTGGCCGTGCATTTTCTGGATAATCTAATCGACGTAAACAAGTTCCCTATGCCTCAGATCGAGAAGGCAACCAAGGCGACCCGTAAAATCGGACTTGGCGTAATGGGTTGGGCAAGTTTATTGATCCGCCTGAATATACCTTATAATAGCGATGAGGCAGTGGCTTTGGCAGAAAAGGTAATGTCGTTTATCTTGAAAGAATCAACCAAGAAATCTCTGGAGCTAGGTAAATCTAAAGGCACATTCCCGGCATTTAAGGGGAGTATCTATGATAAAAAAGATGGGCTAACCAAGATGCGTAATGCTACCTTAACCACTATCGCGCCTACCGGTACGATCAGTATCATTGCCGGGCCTTGTTCTTCGGGTATTGAACCTTTGTTTGCCATATCTTATTACCGCAATGTTATGGATAACGATAAATTAGTCGAGGTCGAGCCGTTATTTGAGGAAGTAGCTAAAGATAGGGGTTTCTATAGCCGCGAGTTGATGGAAAAGATCGCCGAGAGCGGCTCGCTTCAGCATATCGAAGGCGTGCCCGAAGACGTAAAGAGGATCTTTGTCACCGCGCATGACATAGCTCCCGAATGGCACGTGCGTATGCAGGCTGCTTTTCAGAAATATGTGCATAATGCCACCTCCAAGACGATCAACTTTCCTCACGATGCTACGGTGGAAGATGTACGTAAGGCTTATTTATTGGCTTATCAATTAGACTGCAAAGGGATAACCGTTTATCGCGACAAATCCCGTGAAGAGCAAGTTTTAAATATCGGCAGCTCTGGCCAGAAAAAGGAGGCATTAGTCCAAAACGCCCCTCTATCGGATTTTAAAAAAGAGATCGCTCCCCGTCCGCGTCCGGAAGTAATCATCGGGACGACGACCAAGGTAGCCACGGGCTGCGGTAATCTTTACGTTACCATAAATGTGGATGAAGAAGGCAATCCCTTTGAATTATTTACCCAAATGGGTAAGGCAGGTGGTTGCGCCGCTTCTCAACTTGAGGCGTTGGGCCGTTTGGTTTCGTTGAGTTTTCGCGCCGGGGTCGAGGTTAAATCGATTATGGAACAATTACGTAATATTCGCTGCCCTTCACCCTCGTGGGAAAAGGGACAGCGTATATTTTCTTGCGCTGATGCCATTGCCCGCGTGGTGGAAAGAAGATTAGTGAATAATCAAGCAGCCAAAGCAGCTTTAGAGAGTACGCCTGTGGCGATGAAACACGCGCATAACGATGAACCGGCTATTACTGACATAAGTAGTGGCTCGCGAGGGGATATTGTGGGAGTTTGTCCTGATTGCGGGGGCGCGCTGCGTCATGAAGAAGGCTGTATGAAATGTCATGCGTGTGGATTCTCTAAGTGCTAGCGTATAGCGTAGAGCGGATAGCGGATAGAAAAAACTAAACGCTATACGCTAAACGCTAAAAATTATGAAAAAGATACTCTATATAGTTTTAGATGGCCTAGGCGATCTGCCTATTAAAGAACTTAACAATAAGACTCCGCTTGAGGCAGCGGTTACTCCGAATATGGATCGGCTGGCGCAAAAAGGGAAAACCGGGATTGTTTATCCCGTAGGAAAGGGAATCGCGCCTGAATCGGATATCGCGGTAATCAGTTTGCTTGGGTACGACGCGCATAAATATTATACTGGACGCGGCCCGTTAGAATCATTTGCCGAAGGCCTAGCCGTAAATGACGGAGATGTGGCTTTTCGGGTAAATTTTGCCACGGTTAGCGAAGACGGAAAAACCATTAGAGACAGGCGCGTAGGCAGAAATCTTACCAGCGAAGAAGCGGCTGGTTTAGCCAAAGAGATTAATGCCAAGGTTACTTTATCCAGCGCTACCTTTGAATTTAAGAGTACGATCGGCCATCGGGGTATTCTGGTGATTAGAGGGATGCACCAGAAATTATCCGGTTGGATTACTAATACTGACCCAGCGTATGATCGGGAGGGAGTATTCGGCGTAGCCAAAGAAAAATTTGATAACTTAGCAGCAGTATCCGAACCTATGCCGGGATACGAAAATTCTCAGGAAGCTAAAGAAGCATCCAAACTGCTTAATGAATTTACCGAAAAATCGATTAAAGTTTTAAACGAGTCGGCAATCAATAAAAAGAGGGTTAGTGAGGCTAAGATGCCCGGTAATTTGATTCTCTCCCGCGATGCCGGAGACCATCTGCCAAAATTTCCCCCTATTTCAAGTGTTTTCAATTTAAAATTCGGTTCATTTGTCGTGATGCCGGTGGAAAAAGGTATCGCCTTGCTTACCGGAATCGATATTATCGATGTGCCGCAGTCAAGCGGGCATCTGGATGTAGATTATCCTGTCTGGGCTAAGATCGCGCTGGAGTCCATCCAGAAATATGACGGAATTTATGTGCACATTAAAGGCCCGGATGAACCGGCGCACGACGGAGATTTCCAAAAGAAGAAAGAGAGTATTGAGGCGATCGATAAATATTTTTTTACCAGCCTATTAAGTAAATTAGACCTTGCTAATACGATTATCGCCATCACCGCGGATCACTCTACTGTCTGCAGCGTAAGAGCGCACACCGCTGACCCTGTTCCTTTGCTTGTTTGCGGCGGGAACATCAAAGCCGACGGCTCAATGAGTTTTTCCGAAAGGGCGGCTAAGCTTGGTTCGATCGGAGAAATGCTTGGCCGCGAAATCCTGCCTTACCTTGTAAAACTCGCTAAAGAATAAAATATAGGGACCGTTTCTATTTTTTCATAATAGGGGACACTTTCCTACACGCGTTTACTATCTGCTGGAAAGTGTCCCCTGAAAGAAGAAAAATAGAACCGTCCCCTTTATGCCTAATATTTTTATGGATACTTACGATGTTATAGTTATCGGCGCTGGGCACGCGGGTATTGAGGCTGCTTTAGCTTCGGCTCGCTTAGGCTGCAAGACGCTTATGTTGACGATGGATATTCATTCCATCGGCCGGATGAGTTGTAATCCGGCAATCGGCGGAGTAGGGAAGGGACAATTAGTTAAGGAAGTCGATGCCTTGGGCGGTCAAATGGGCCTGGCAGCAGATGCCTGCGGCATCCAATTCAGGATACTTAATGCCTCTAAAGGCCGGGCAGTACAGTCATCGCGCGCTCAGATTGATATGCATAGATATAACCAGTATATGCAAGAACTGGTTATGCATACTGCTAACCTGGAAATTAAGGAAGCGGAAGTTAAAAGATTAATCGTTCAAGAAGATCGCGTAAGGGGGGTACTTACTTCTAGGGGGGAAGAGATAGAAGCCAGCACGGTAATTATTGCGCCCGGGACTTTTTTAGATGGATTAATTCATGTAGGTTTAAAACACTTTAGCGCGGGGCGCCTTAACGAGCCTGCTGCCAGCGGCTTAGGCGATCACCTAAAGGCATTAGGGTTTGGAGTCTTAAGGTTTAAAACCGGGACCTGCCCGCGTTTGGATAAAAATACGATTAATTATTCCAAGTTGATTATCCAGTATGGCGATACAAACCCTAAGCCTTTTTCTTTTGCGACGGATAAGCTTAGCCAAAAACAAATCCCCTGTCATCTAACTTATACCAATCAAGAGACGCATAAAATAATTTTAGAGAATCTGGATAGATCGCCGCTTTATACCGGCCTAATCAAGGCCACCGGCGTGCGCTACTGTCCTTCCATCGAGGATAAGATCGTCAGGTTCAAAGACAAAGAGAGGCATCAGATATTTTTAGAGCCGCAGGGACTGGATACGCATGAAGTTTATCCCAACGGAATTTCTACAAGTTTACCTGAAGATCTCCAGCTTAAAATAATCCATTCCATCGAGGGGCTCCAAAACGCGAAAGTCATCCGTTATGGTTACGGGATAGAATACAGTATGGTAGAACCTACGCAGTTATATCCTACGTTGGAAACAAAGAGGATTAAAAATTTATATCTGGCCGGCCAGATTAACGGGACTACCGGTTACGAAGAAGCAGCTGCTCAAGGTTTAGTCGCCGGGATTAACGCGGTTTTAAAAGTTAAAAATAAAGAACCGCTGGTTTTGGACCGCTCTTCCAGTTATATCGGAGTCTTAATCGATGACCTGACCACTAAAGGCACGAATGAGCCTTACCGGATGTTTACTTCGCGCGTGGAATACCGCCTGATTTTACGCGAAGATAACGCGGATACGCGTTTAAGTAAGCTTGGCGCAGCGATAGGATTATTGAGCGAGGAACGTTACGCATTAACCCAGAAAAAAATAAAAGAGATTGAAAGAGGGATAAAATTACTGAAAAACACCAGAATAAAACCTACTACGGAGGTTAACGCAGTATTGAGCCGGTTGAATTCTTCTTTGCTGAAAAGAGAGGCAACTTTGGAAGAACTACTCAAGCGGCCGCAGATTGGTTTAGCGGATATTCGCAGTTTGGCTAAATTTACTATTGCGCAAGAGGTGGAAATCGAGGTAAAATATAGCGGATTTATCCAGCGCCAGCTCAAGGACGTAGAAAAATTTAAAAACCTGGAGAAAATAAAGATTCCTGTTTTAATTGATTATGCAATTATTCCCAGCCTCTCGCGCGAGATTAAAGAGAAACTGGGGAAATTTAAACCGCTTAATTTAGGGCAGGCTTCCCGCATATCCGGGGTAACTCCGGTAGCAATCTCAATTTTAATGATTTATTTAAGGAAACTCAATGGATAAAAATAAGAATTACGTTGGTTTAAAGAAATTCGCCCAGAGCCAAGGAATAGATTTATTCGGCGTGGCGGATATTCAAAGCGTAAAAAATGATTTTAAGTTATCGGAAAACTTGCTTTCTGAGTTGGATAAAGCGCTTTGTTTAGGGATGAGGCTTGCGCAAAGTATTTTAGCTGAAATTTCAAACGCGCCCACGCGGCTTTATTTCCACCATTACCGGACAGTGAACGCGGCTTTAGATCAAGCAGCCTTAAAGACCGCTAACTTTATACAAAATAAGGGATTTAGGGCGCTTCCGATTCCCGCCTCGATCATCCTGGATTGGGAAAATCAAACAGCGCACCTCTCGCATAAGAAGCTTGGGGTTTTCGCCGGTCTTGGCTGGATAGGAAGGAATAATCTGCTGGTGAATAAAAAAATAGGGAGCCAATTCAGGCTGGCCACGATCCTGACGGATATGCCTCTAAAGCTTGACCAGCCGGTTAAAGAAGATTGCGGAAACTGCCGTTTATGTGTTAATATATGTCCTGCGCAGGCAATTAAAGATAAGCCGGCTGATTTTGGCCACATTAAGTGTTTTGATAAACTGAAAGAATTCCAGAAGAATAAATTGGTGGATCAGTATATCTGCGGTGTCTGCGTCAATGTCTGTAAGAGTAAATAATCTATGGCTGATTTATATCTGACTAAAAAAGGGCATCAAAAGTTAGTTGAAGAGCTGGAGTATTTAAAGACAACTAAGCGCAGGCAGCTTTCTAAAGCTATAGGCGAGGCTCGGGCCCACGGTGATATATCCGAGAATGCCGAGTATGACGCGGCCAAGGATGCCCAAGGGATGAATGAAAAAAGGATCGCCGAGCTGGAGCAGAAGCTTTCTTCGGCCCGCATTCTCGATGAGAATATCTCTTCGGATGAGGTTTTAATCGGCGCGAAGGTTAAACTCAAGGATTTAGCTACGGGTGAAGAATTAGAATACACACTTGTTTCGGGTGAAGAAGCAAATTACGAGGAGAACAAGATTTCCATTGCTTCTCCTATTGGCAGCGCCCTGCTGAACCATAAGATTAACGAAGTAGTCGAGATTAAGATTCCCGCCGGCATGATCAAGTATAAAATCCTCAAAATATCCAGAGATTAAACCTTGACCCCCCTATCAATTTGCGGTAAGATTACTTATTAATTATAAATTGTCGGTAGTTAATCCTTTTAGAGAAAGTGAGGGAAAATGGAAGAGATATTGGAGATATTGGAAAAAGACGGCCGGATTACTCCCGAAGAAATAGCCAAGATGCTCAAGAAGAAGCCGGAAGAGGTGAAAGCGGCGATTAAGAAATACGAAAAAGAGGGCGTGATCTTAAAGTATAAGGCGGTAATCAATAAAGATTTAGTGAAAAGCGAGGATTCCAGCGTCCGGGCGCTCATCGAAGTGAGTATTATCCCGCAGAAAGACGCTGGCTTTGATAAGCTTGCCGAGAGGATTTATTCGTTTCCTGAGGTTTCCAGCTGTTATCTTATTTCAGGCACCTATGACCTTTTGGTGATTGTGGAAGGCAGGAATATCCATACGGTTTCCAGTTTTGTCGCCGAGAAACTCTCCTGTTTGGAAAATGTCCGCAGGACAACCACGCATTTCTTGCTCAAAAAATATAAGGAAGACGGCGTGATTCTGAAGCAAAAAGAAGAGAATAAGAGGATAGCGATATCGTATTGAAAACCAATCAACAGTAGGGGCGCTTTCCACTAAACAGAAGGGGACACTTTCCTTTTGAGGCTTTTATTAGAGCCCTGACGGAAAGTGTCCCCTACTAAGGTTTAGAAAGTATCCTCTAGAATATTATGCAAAATATTATTTCTAAAAAAGTAGAACGCATACAGCCATCGGGTATCCGGGCATTTTTTGATTTAGTGCTCGGGATGAAGGAGGTTATCTCTTTAGGTGTTGGAGAACCGGATTTTGTCACGCCTTGGGCTATCCGCGAGGCGGGCATCTATTCGCTGGAACAGGGCCTTACCAGCTATACCTCAAATAAGGGCTTATATAAGTTACGCCTAGGGCTCTCCCGCTATCTAAAGACGAAATATAATCTTGACTATTCTCCCGATGACGAAATATTGATCACTGTGGGAGTAAGCGAAGGCGTAGACTTAGCCTTAAGGACGATCATCAACCCGCAAGATAAAATAATTATTCCTCAACCGAGCTACGTCTCTTATGGCCCGGTCACAGAATTAGCCGGAGGCATACCTATATATATCGATACCACAAAAGATAATTTCAAGCTTACTCCTGAAAAACTAGAAAAGGTGATTGATAAGAGAACTAGGGGCATCATCTTAAATTACCCGACTAACCCTACCGGAGTTTCGTATCGCTATAAGGAGTTGGAGGCTTTGAATAAAATCATATTAAAACATAAGCTCATTTGTTTCTCAGATGAAGTTTATGGTGACCTGACCTATGATTTTAACCACGTTTCTTTCCCTACCTTGCCGGGCGCAAAGAGGAATACCGTCTATCTTAACGGATTTTCTAAGACCTTCGCGATGACCGGATGGCGCGTGGGATTTGCCTGCGGCCCGAAAGAGATTATCGCGGGGATGACTAAAATCCATCAATACACGATTATGTGCGTTCCTATAACCAGTCAAATGGCTGCGGCTGAAGCGCTGGTGAGCGGAAAAAAATCCGTAGAAGAAATGAAACGGGAATACCGCCGTCGCCGCGAGTTTGTGGTGGAAGAGCTTAACCAAGCGGGGCTAACCTGTAATAAGCCGGATGGCGCGTTTTACGCGTTCCCATCCATCAAGAAAACCGGATTAAGCTCTTTAGAGTTTTCTCAAAATTTACTTAAAGAAGAGAAGGTCGCCGTGGTTCCGGGAACTGCCTTTGGTTCCTGCGGGGAAGGTTATTTAAGGATTTCTTACGCTTCCAGTATGGATAATCTGAAAGAGGCGTTGCGTAGGATCAAGAAGTTTTTAGATAAGAGTTAATAATGGCTAAAACCAAGACAGATCATTATGAGGTTTACATCAAGCAGATCGAGGCGCTGGCCAAGGTAGCTAACCTGATTAATTCGGGGATGTATCTTGAAGAACTGCTGCGTTTGATCGTGCAGGTAACTGCCGAGATCATGAACTCCAAGATTTCTTCGCTGATGCTGCTTGACCCGGCTAAAAATGAATTGGTAGTTAGGGCAACGCAATCCATTTCCGAGGCCTATAACAAAAAACCGAATATAAAGCTAGGCGAAGGGATTGCCGGTATTGTTGCTCAAGAGAACAAGCCGCTCTGCGTTTTGGATGTCCGAGAAGACAGCCGTTATTTAAACCGCGATATTGCTAAAAAAGAAAGACTTTATTCACTGGCCTGCGTGCCGCTTGCGGTTAAGGGGAGGGTTATCGGTGTATTAAACTGTTATACTTCCAAAAAGCATATATTCTCTAAACATGAACTAGATCTGCTTAGCGCGCTGGCAAATCAGGCTGCGATTGCTATTGAAAACGCCGAGCTGGATTTACGGGCGCGCTCTGCCGAAGAGGCTTTGACTACCCGTAAACTAGTTGAACGGGCAAAAGAGATCTTATCGCAAGAGGCGAATATTTTGCCTGCGGAGGCGTACAGGTTGATTCAGAAGCAGAGTATGGACTCGCGTAAGTCCATGCGCGAGGTGGCTGAGGCGATTATTTTAGCCAAGGATATTAGGGCTAAGAAACCATAATAGGATAACGGATGATGGATTATGGATTGTGGATAAATGAATTCGTAATTTCGTAATTTAGTATTGACAAGTATTAAGTTTGTGGTATACTTTAATTGTTACAGAGATGTAGCAGTAAGACGTTGAGGTCTTCTGGGTAAGCAAGGTTACCGGAAGGCCTCGTTCATTTTATAGGACTAAGGCGTCCTTTTCCCCCAAAGAAGGGGCAGAGGGCGTTTTTTTTGCGCCTTTTTACTTAAGGGAGGCAGTAAGATGAAATCAAAAGTTTTGTTTTCTCTGTTTTCTGTTCTTTGTTTTCTCCCCGCTTTTTGTTACGCCACGCCCTCAACCCTTATCTGGACGCCGTCAACGGATATCCAGCCGTATGGGAAAATACATTTAACGGTCGATAACTATACTCCGGTAAGAAGCAGAGATCATAATGATAATCAGCTCTACGTGCAGCAGGTTTACGGCCCAACCTTTAGTTTGTTGTCGGATAAGCCGGAGGATAATCTTTTAGGTAAACTTTGGAACCCTTTGGCTAAAATAATGGCGGAGACGGGTTTTGACTATAAAAAGGGGCTCGGTCCAACGTTAGATAAATGGCCGGTCTATTTTCATTTTAAGGCCGGCGTTCCGGAGGACGCCTATTTTAAGTATATGCCGGCATTTGCAGTTGGAGCGTATGATCTGGGCTATAAACATAATTTTACCAATAATAATGTCTGGTATCTACGAGGGGCAAAAACAATAAGTGCAGGTAAAGTTAATCTGGGAAGGTTTTCCGTAGGATACTTTAACGGAAACGGCAGATTATTGCGCGACAAAAATAATGAACGCGATAATAGCGGCCTGATGCTTGCCTGGGACAGGACAATGTGCGAGATAAGCGATAAGTTATGGCTCAGCGTGGATTATCAGGGTACGCAGTCAGCCTACGGAGCGCTGAATTATGGCTTATCCTGGAAGTTTACCAAGAATATCTCCGCGATTTTAGCTTACGATGTATATAATAATCCAAATTTAAAGAACACGGTCACTTTCCAATTAGACGTCGATTTTTAAAAAGAGGAGAAGGCACCCGGCGCTGATTTGCATTGCGCCGGTGCTGTGTTCGTACACAAGGAGGGAAGTAAAATGATTAATGCGGGAGATACAGCGTGGGTTTTGATCTCATCGGCACTGGTTTTACTGATGACCCCGGCCTTGGCGTTTTTTTACGGCGGGATGGTCAGGCGTAAGAACGTCCTAAGCGTTCTGATGCAATGTTTCATTATCATGTGTGTTTTAAGTATTCATTGGGTTTTGATCGGTTATAGTATATCTTTTGCTCCGGCAAAAGGGTTTTGGGGAGGCTTGCAATGGTTGGGATTGCGTGGCGTGGGTTTAGAGCCGTATACGGATTACGCAGGCACGATTCCGCATCAGGCGTTTATGATCTTTCAGGGGATGTTCGCGATTATTACACCGGCGCTGATTATCGGCGCTTTTGCCGAGAGAATGAAATTTTCAGCGTTTTTGGTTTTTACTCTTTTATGGGCAACTTTTGTTTATGGGCCTTTAGCACATTGGGTCTGGGGTATGGGAGGATGGCTGCGCAATATCGGAGCGCTGGATTTTGCCGGCGGGACAGTCGTACATATTAATGCCGGTATCGCGGCGTTAGTTACAGCGATAATCTTAGGAAAGAGGACCACCTTAAACAATCATATTCCCTCTCCGCACAATATGCCTTTTGTGGTTTTAGGCACAGGGCTCTTGTGGTTTGGCTGGTTTGGATTTAATGCCGGAAGCGCTTTGGCCGCAAATGGCCTGGCAGTAAATGCTTTTGTAGTGACCAATACTGCCGCCGCAGCCGCGGGCCTAAGCTGGGCTTTAATCGAATGGATACATAACGGAAAGCCTACGATATTCGGCGTATGTTCAGGAGCTGTCGCGGGCTTAGTCGCGATTACCCCTGCCGCGGGATTTGTCAACGCGATTTCCGCGATCGTCATTGGATTATTGGTAAGCGTATTCTGTTTTATCGCGGTTACCGTAGTTAAACCTAAATTCGGCTATGATGATTCTCTGGATGCGTTTGGCGTGCACTGTGTAGGCGGTATATGGGGGGCACTCGCCACTGGTTTATTTGCTTCTAAGGCAGTGAATGCCGCTGGAGCAGACGGCCTGTTTTTTGGTAATCCCAAACAGTTTTTGGTGCAACTTCTGGCCGTAGGCGTAACCATTGTTTATACTGGGATAGTTACTCTGGTTATTTATAAAATAGTTGATTTATTCATTGGTGTGAGGGTGGATGAAAAATCTGAAGCGATGGGCCTTGATCTTACCCAGCACCACGAAAGGGCATATACGGTATTAGAATAGAGAAAAGGTGACAGTCACGAATTTCGTGACTGTCACCTTTTCCAGGGGAGGAAAGATGAAACTTATCATTGCGATCATCCAGCCGCACAGATTAGAAGAAGTAAAGGAGGAGTTATATAAGGCAGAAATTAATTTGATTACCGTAAGTGAGGTTTTGGGCCATGGCCGCCAGAAAGGCGTTACCGAATTCTACCGCGGGCACAAAGAAACAGGAAACCTGTTAAGGAAGATTCGTCTAGAAATTGCCGTAAATGATAATTTTACTGAACCGACGATTAAGGCAATTATGAAAGGGGCGAAGACCGGTTCCACCGGTGATGGGAAGATCTTTGTTCTAGACCTAAAAGACTGCGTGCGTATCCGTACCGAAGAACGCGGCGCAACGGCTATTGGGTAAATATGGTTACCAAAGCTAATCTTTTTTTACTTGTATGATTGACGATAGATTGAAAGCTAGGGAAGCAAAAAGAATGCCTCTGTTATTTTTTTAGGGATTGTGTTATAATACAACCATTAAAATAGGCAAGGAGGAAGAAATGAGTATAAGACAAAAAGTACTGTTTAAGATTAGAAGTATTGAGTTGGCCAAAATCGAAACGCCTAAGAAAGTATCTGCTTATTTCGGCGAGAATACCTTTAGTATGGAGGCTATGCAGAAGCATATTTCCAAGGATACTTTTGAAGCTTTTAAGACCTGGATGTCTGAAGGCAAGACGATTACTTTAGAGCAGGCGAATGAAATTGCCAACGCGATGAAGGATTGGGCGATGGCTAAAGGCGCCAGCTATTATACTCACTGGTTTCAGCCGATGACCGGCCTGACCGCGGAGAAACACGATAGTTTTATCTCGATTACCGGACCGGGGAAAGTAATTGAAAAGTTTTCCGGAAATAAATTAATTCAAGGTGAACCTGATGCCTCCAGTTTTCCTTCAGGCGGGATCCGCGCTACCTTTGAAGCGCGTGGTTATACTGCCTGGGATCCTTCCAGCCCCGCGTTTATCATCGAGAGTAAACTCGGTAAAACCCTGTGTATCCCGACCATCTTTATTTCTTATCACGGCGAGGCCTTGGACAAGAAGTTGCCGCTTTTACGTTCTGACGAGGCATTAAATAAAGCAGCTTTGGGATTATTAAAGCTTTTCGGTCATAAAGATATCAAGAAAGTATTTTCCACCTGCGGCCCGGAGCAGGAATATTTCCTGATCGATAAGAATTACTATAATCTGCGCCAAGATTTAGTGATGACCGGCAGGACTTTAATCGGGGCGCCTTCGCCTAAGGGCCAGCAGTTGGAAGACCAGTATTTTGGAACGATCAAAGAGCGGGTGGTCAATTTTATGTTTGAGGTAGCCGAGGAAGCATATAAGTTAGGCATACCTGTAATGACCCGGCATAATGAAGTCGCTCCGCACCAGTATGAATTTGCCCCTATTTTCGAAGAGTCAAATATAGCCGCGGACCACAATCAGCTTTTAATGGAGCTGATGAAGAAAGTTGCTTTAAGGCATGATATGGTCTGTCTTTTACATGAGAAACCCTTTGCCGGAATAAACGGCAGCGGAAAACACTTGAATTGGTCACTTGCCGATGACAAGGGGAACAATTTGCTTAATCCGGGTCAAACTCCGGAAGACAATTTACAGTTTCTGGCGGTGTTAGCCGCGGTTTTACGCGCGGTGCACACGCATGCCGATCTCTTGCGCGCCTCAGTGGCGATGGCGGGGAATGAACATCGTTTAGGTGCCAATGAAGCTCCGCCGGCAATTATCAGCGTATTCTTGGGAGAACAGCTGACCGGGATCCTGAATATGATTGAAAAAGGGGCAAAGTCCAAAGTTTCTAAGGGCGATATTATCGATTTGGGGATCGGCCGGCTCCCTAAATTTAACAAAGATACGACTGACCGGAACCGCACCTCGCCTTTTGCCTTTACCGGAGCAAAGTTTGAATTCCGCGCGGTGGGTTCCTCCCAGAATATTTCCACGCCTATCACGGTAATTAATACGGTTATTGCCGAAAGCCTTGATTATGTCGCTGGGAAGATTAAAGCAGAATCCAACGGGAAGGATTTTAATGCCGCGGCCCTCAAGGTTATCTCTGAAATAGTTAAAGAAACAAAAGATATTCGTTTTGAAGGGAATAATTACGCTGAGGAATGGATAAAAGAGGCAAAGAAGCGCAAGCTTCCTAATGTGGCTTCTACTTATGAGGCCTTGGAAGCTTTAACTAAAGAAAAGAATATTTCGCTTTTTGAGAAATATAAAGTCTTTTCCAAAGAAGAACTGATTGCCCGTTACCATATTTGGATTCACATGTACAACTTGACGCTTGAGATCGAGGCAAATACCTTAAAAGAAATGGTTAATGCTTCGGTTGTCCCGGCGGGTTACGAGTATGAAAAGCTGCTGGCCGGTACTTTACATGAGTTAAACAACCTTAAGAAATCAGCCGGCCTTAAGCTGGACTTAGCCGCGTTAAAAGACAAGAAGGAGCATCTTGCTGAGATTGTTGCCAAAATTTACTATGTCAGGCGTAATACCTTAGAGATGGATAAGCTGTTGGATAAAGCTAAAGAATTAAGCAATGAAAAACGCGCTGAAATTTACTTTAAAGAATTAAAGCCTTTGATGGAGCATATCAGAAAGCACGTGGATCAACTGGAGTGCGTAGTTTCTGATGACGCTTGGGATTTACCTAAATATCGCGAGATGCTGTTTATAAAATAAGATAGTGAATCTCAAGGGGACACTTTCCAACAAGTAGTTAACGCTCGTAGGAAAATGTCCCCTACTGCTAAAACCCTCTGTGAAATTTCTTGCAGAGGGTTTTTCTTAGGTGTATTATATATGCTCCATGAATAATAGAGAAAAGTTAGAGAAATTTGGATTATACGATCCGCGTTTCGAGCATGATTCTTGCGGAGTGGGTTTTATTTGCAATGTCAAGGGAGTAAAATCCCATGAGATTGTCGCTTCCGGCATAGAGATACTTAAACGGCTGGCGCACCGCGGGGCTACCGGCGCTGATCCAAAGACAGGCGATGGTGCCGGCATACTCATACAGATGCCGCATGAATTTATGCTTAAGGCCGCAGGAGAAAATAATATTTCTCTGCCGCCAAAAGGCGCGTACGGCACAGGTCTAATTTTCCTTCCGCAGCTTGAGCCTGAGCGTAAGCTTTGTAAAGATATCTTTAGCAAGATTATCAAACAGGAGAAACAGCAATTACTTGGCTGGCGCAAAGTTCCTGTTGATAATACTGTTATAGGCAAGACAGCTCAGGAAACTCAGCCGGTGATTGAGCAGGTATTTATAGGGATTGCTTCGTCGTCCCGCCAAGGCGGGACTCCTCGCAATGACAACGATAATCTGGAATTTGAGAGAAAACTTTATTTAATCCGTAAGCAGGTTGAAAATAAAATCCGGGCATCCGCCTTAAAACAAAAATCCTTCTTCTATATTACGAATCTTTCCAGCCGCACTCTTTCCTATAAGGGTTTGCTGATGCCTGAACAGGTGGATAGTTTCTTCCCGGACTTAAAAGATCAAGATATGCGGAGTTGCTTGAGCCTAGTGCACTCGCGCTATTCCACGAATACCTTTCCTACCTGGGATTTATCCCAGCCATTTAGGTTTCTGGCGCATAACGGAGAGATCAATACCCTGCGCGGAAATATTAATTGGATGACCGCTAGAGAGAGCCTGCTTAAAAGTAAGCATCTCGGAGACCTGAAGAAAATATTCCCGGTAATTGTCCCCGGAGGAAGCGATTCAGCCAGCATTGATAATGTTTTTGAGCTGCTTTATTTATCCGGGAGGAGCCTCCCGCACGCCATGATGATGCTTATCCCCGGCGCATGGGAGGAGAACCAGCTGCTTGATGAGAAGATAAGAGGGTTTTACCGCTTCCATACCTGTCTTATGGAGCCTTGGGACGGCCCGGCGGCAATCGCCTTTACCGACGGAACAAAGATCGGAGCGCTTTTAGACAGGAATGGCCTGCGTCCCGCGCGTTACTTGGTAACGAAGAACGATTTGGTAATTATGGCTTCCGAGGTCGGGGTATTAGATATAAAACCGGCGGATATAGTTTATTCCGGAAGATTAGAGCCCGGAAAAATGTTTTTTATCGATACCGCGGCCGGTAAAATTATCGATGACGCTCAGGTTAAAAAAGAAGTATCCGTGATAAAGCCTTATCCGCGGTGGCTGAAAGATAATATTATAGAATTAGATAAGTTATCAGAAAACAGAAGACAGAAAAAAGAAGACAGAAAAGGCTATAAAGGTTATCCGAAGCAAGATAGCTTAATCTTGCTGAAAGTATTCGGTTACACCCGCGAAGACTTGAAGTTTATCCTTAAGCCTATGGCCCGGGACGCTCAGGAACCGATTGGCTCAATGGGTAATGATGCTCCGCACGCGCTTTTATCCAGCAAGCCGCAGCTGCTCTTTAACTATTTTAAGCAGCTTTTCGCGCAGGTAACCAATCCGGCAATCGACCCTATCCGCGAAGAGCTGGTGATGAGCCTGCATACGTACCTGGGGCCGGAGAAAAACATCCTTGATGAAACTCCCGGGCACTGCCGCAAATTATTTATCAGGCATCCTGTCTTAAGTAACGCGGAGTTAGAGACGATCCGTAAAATAAAGAAGGCCGGATTTAAGACTAAAACAATATCGTTGCTTTTTGCAACCAAAGAGAAGGATGCTTTAGCCAAAGCAATCGCAAGGATCCGCAAGGAAACGGCTAAAGCCATAAAAGATAAATATACCTTTGTAATTTTATCCGATCGGGGGGTGGATCAAGAACATGCGGCTATCCCCAGTTTATTAGCCAGCGCGGCCCTGCACCATTATTTAGTGCGCCACTCACTGCGCACGCAGATTAGCCTGATTCTGGAGACTGCCGAGCCGCGCGAAGTGCATCACTTCGCCTTATTATTCGCTTATGGCGCTGACTGCGTCAACCCTTATTTAGCATACGCGGCAGTGGAGAGCTTAGTGGATGATCAGGAATTGAGCATAGATAAACAGAGCGCGCTTAAACATTACCTTAAGGCGATTGATAAAGGGATTTTAAAGATCCTTTCTAAAATGGGTATTTCTACTTTACAGAGTTATCGCGGGGCGCAAATTTTTGAAGCCTTGGGGTTGAATCAAGATATGATTAACGAATATTTTAGCGGCACGGTTTCGCGGATTGGCGGAGCAGGCCTAGAGGTTATTGCTCAAGAAACCTTAATGCGCCATGAGCATGCCTTTAGCGAAACTGGCGATGGAGAGGGCCTTTTAGCCGCGGGAGGGATCTATCAATGGAAGCGCGACGGAGAATTCCATCTCTGGAATCCGGAGAGTATCGCGGCCTTACAGGATGCGGCGCGCAATAATGACGCCAAGCGCTATCAGGAATTTTCGCGGCTGATTAATGATCAGTCTGGCCAACCGGTTACCTTAAGGAGCCTTTTTAAATTTAAGCACTCTACTCCCATCCCGCTGGAAGAAGTAGAGCCGCTGGAAGAAATTATCAAACGTTTTGCCACAGGCGCGATGAGTTTTGGCTCGATTTCCCGCGCTACGCACGAAACCATTGCCATCGCGATGAACCGCTTAGGAGGCAAGTCCAATACCGGAGAAGGGGGAGAAGATCCGGCGCGCTTTAGCCCGCTTCCTAACGGCGATTCCAAAAGAAGCGCGATCAAGCAGGTTGCCTCCGGCCGTTTTGGGGTGACCACAAATTATCTGGTGAATAGCGATGAAATACAAATTAAGATCGCTCAAGGGGCCAAACCCGGCGAGGGAGGGCAATTACCCGGGCATAAGGTAAGCGTAACTATCGCTAAGACCCGCTACACTACGCCCGGGGTTACTTTGATTTCTCCTCCGCCGCATCATGATATTTATTCGATCGAAGATCTGGCCCAGCTGATCTTCGATTTAAAAAACACTAATCCCGGAGCGCGGATTAGCGTGAAATTAGTCTCGGAAATCGGCGTGGGGACGATTGCCGCGGGCGTGGCAAAAGGCCATGCGGATATGATTTTAATTTCCGGCGGAGATGGAGGCACAGGGGCCTCACCGTTAAGCTCGATTAAACACGCGGGCTTGCCTTGGGAGTTAGGTATCGCTGAAACTAATCAAACCTTAGTCCTAAATGATTTGCGCAGCCGCGTCCGTCTGCAGGCTGACGGCCAGATGCGCACAGGCAGGGATGTGGCTGTCGCCGCGCTCTTAGGCGCGGAAGAATTCGGATTTTGCACGGCGGTATTAATTACCTTAGGCTGTGTAATGCTGCGGCACTGTAATCTGAATACCTGTTCGGTGGGGATTGCCACGCAGGATGAAATGCTGGAAAAAAGATTTCAGGGCAAGCCCGAATATATTGAGAATTATTTTCGTTTTGTAGCCCAAGAGTTACGCCAGATTATGAGCGGGCTGGGCATTAGAAGAATCGATGAACTGATCGGCCGTACTGATCTTTTAGAGCCGAATACGGCTATTCTTCCCTGGAAGGCAAAAGGAATGGATTTTTCACGCCTTTTCTACCGGCCGGCTTTAGCGGAAAATATCGGCAGGCATTGCTTGATTAAACAGAACCACGGTATTGATCAAGTTTTAGACCGTAAACTTATTGAGTTAGCCAAACCCAGCCTAAAGATGAGAGAATCAGTAAGGCATGAGCTTCCCATTAAGAATGTAAATCGTACTACCGGCGCGATGTTAAGCGGAGAAATTTGTAAGGCTTACGGAGAAGAAGGCTTGGCCGAAGATACGCTATATTTTAAATTTAAGGGTGTAGCCGGACAAAGCTTTGGCGCCTGGCTGGCCAAGGGTGTTACTTTTGAGCTGGAAGGCTTGAGTAATGATTATATAGGTAAAGGCATTTCAGGAGGTAAAATTATTGTTTATCCGGATAAAAATACGCATTATCAATCCGAAGAAAATATTATTATCGGCAATACTACCTTTTATGGAGCGATCAGCGGCGAGGCATATATCCGCGGAGTAGCCGGAGAGAGATTCTGCATCAGGAATTCCGGGCTATACGCGGTGGTAGAGGGAGTAGGCGACCATGCCTGTGAGTATATGACCGGAGGCCGGGTGGCCATCTTAGGCAAAACCGGCAGGAACTTTGGGGCAGGAATGTCCGGAGGCATTGCTTATGTTTATGATCGTGATAGGCAGTTTAAATATAAATGCAATATGGGGATGGTAGAACTGGATAAACCTGACTCGCAAGACAGCGAAACAATTAAAAGGCTCCTTTCTAATCATTTCAAATACACGGCTAGCCCGTCGGCCAAAATAATTCTGGATAATTTAAGCCGGGAATTACCATATTTTGTTAAAGTTATGCCTTTGGAATACAAGAGGATCTTGGAAGAAAATAAAATGGCCAAGAAGTTGGATTTAGGGGAATATTCGGATGGGTGATCTCAAGGGTTTTTTAAAAGTTAAGCGCAAGAAGGGTGAAGTCCGCCCGGTATGCGAGCGGCTAAAAGACTTCGCTGATGTGGTGGTCTTGCCTAAACAAGAGCATTCTGTTGAACAGGCCTCGCGTTGTATGGATTGCGGCACGCCTTTTTGCCACTGGGGCTGTCCGGTGGGAAATTACATACCAGAGTGGAACGACGCGGTATTCAACAAAAACTGGGAAAAGGCTTTTAGATTATTGTCCGCGACGAATAATCTTCCTGAGATAACCGGAAGGATCTGTCCGGCGACTTGCGAATATGCCTGCGTTTTGGGCATCAACGATGAGCCGGTAACCATTCGCGATAATGAGCTGGCGGTTATTGAATATGCCTTTAAACACGGGATTATTAGGCCTAACCCTCCTAAAAAACGCACCCATAAAAAAATAGCGGTGATCGGCTCAGGGCCCGCGGGCCTATCCTGCGCGGATCAATTAAATAAAGCCGGACATAAAGTAACTGTTTTTGAGCGCGACGATAAGATCGGCGGAATTATGCGCTACGGCATACCTGATTTTAAGCTGGAAAAAAAGGTTTTGGACCGGAGAATAGATCTACTCAAAAAAGAAGGGATCGAATTTAAGGTTTCGGCAAAGATAGGCCGGGATTATCCCATTATAAAATTAAAGGAAGATTTTAACGCTCTGGCGCTGGCTTGCGGTTCGCGGATTCCCCGCGATTTGGCTATTGAGGGAAGGAATTTATCGGGCGTCTATTTTGCCATGGACTATCTTGTGCAATCAAATAGGCGGGTGGCCGGAGAAAAAATACCTCCGGATAAGCTAATCGATGCTCAAGGCAAGAAAGTAGTGGTTATCGGTGGAGGGGATACCGGAGCTGATTGTATGGGCGTGGCCCACCGCCAAGGGGCTGCCTGTGTTTCTCAGATAGAGATTATGCCAAGGCCGCAAGAGTGCCGGACAAAAGATTTTCCCTGGCCTAAGTACCCACTCATCCTGAAGACATCGACCAGCCATGAAGAGGGAGGGGAGCGTGACTGGGCCATCCTGACTAAGAAATTTATCGGTGAGTCTGGAAAGCTAAAGAAGATACTCTGCGTCAGGGTAGAATTTAAGCAGGACGCTAAAGGTTGCCCCGCAATGCAGGAAATTAAAGGAAGCGAGTTTGAAATCGAGGCGGACTTGGTGATCCTGGCCTTGGGTTTCCTGCATCCTGAGAAAAAAGGGTTAATCGAAGAATTGGGGCTGGAATTAGACCAGCGGGGCAATGTTAAAACCAACCCGGAGTTTATGACTTCAGCTAAAGGGATATTCTCCTGCGGTGATATGCGCCGCGGCCAATCCCTGATTGCCTGGGCCATCGCCGAAGGCCGCAAAGCCGCGCATTTCGTTGATAAATACCTGATGGGCCGAACCTTCTTACCTAATATATAGCTAAAAAAAGTTTGCATAATTCTAAAGATAAGCTATAATCGCCTTAGATATACATTTAACATTTAGCGTCATATGGAGCGAAAACTTAAACCAATATATGTTCAGCAGCGCCTTCAGGCAAAAGGAGTCCGTTTGTTTTCTCCAGCGGACTTCAGAAGAGTCTTTGGCGTATCTTTGCGCGCGACGCAGGAGTTCATCAAGGATCATTGTGACGACCTTTTTTTAAAAATAAGAAACGGGCTTTATACGTTACGAATTGACCAGCCAAGAGAGGAAACTATCGCCAACAGGCTTTATGCGCCTAGTTACATTTCTTTTGAATACGCGCTTTCCCATTACGGTATCATTCCCGAATCCGTTTACACAATAACATCAGCGACAACGCGGATTACCCGACAGTTCGTTGTCAATAATAAGTCATTTACCTACTCCCACATTAAAAAACAGGCTTATCGCGGCTATAAAACAGAAAAAATAGGCGGTATGACTGTTCTTATGGCCGAGCCGGAAAAGGCCCTCGTAGATTACCTTTATTTTGTCAGCCTTAAGCGAAAAACTCTTAATGAACGCCTCAATCTCCACAACCTAAAGAAAAAAACCATACTGGAATACGCAAAGCTTTTTAACAGAAAAAACTTAATAGAATTAGTTAAGGAAATCGTATGATTGAAAAAAGACAGGTTCAAAAGTTAGCTCAAACGTGGCAGACAACAGTAGATAATGTGGCGCGGGAATATTTTCAACAACTATTTCTTTCCCAGCTTTATCAGGAAAAGGGCTCCGATAGTCTCCTTTTTAAGGGAGGGACCGCGTTACGGATCATTTGGCAGAGCCCGCGGTTTTCGGAAGATTTAGATTTTACCGGAGCAGGCATCACGGTTAAAGGTATCGAAACCTTAATGGAAGGAGCCCTTGCTAACATAGAAATGGAAGGTATCCAAACCGAGATTATTGAGTCAAAAAGTACATCCGGCGGATACCTTGCCATATTTCAGCTTAATACCGGCGAGTATAAAAGCCGGATTCAGATAGAAGTTTCTTTACGGCCCGGTAAAAAAGGGCTAGGTGCGGCAGCGCTCATTCAATCCGACCTTGTCCTGCCCTATACGCTTATTCATCTTAAAGAAGAGATGCTTATTGCCGAAAAAATCCAAGCCTGTCTTACGCGCGGCAAGGCGCGGGATTTTTATGACCTCTATTTTATCCTACGCAGCCGTATGGCCTTTAAGCAAGCCTTTATTCAGGATAAACAATTAAAGGTAAAGATTTTGAAGGTTGTTAAATCCGGGAAGCTTGATTTTAGACGAGAACTTAAAACCTTTCTTCCGGTCAACCAGCATATGATTATAAAAGGATTCCCCAAAATACTAGTGGCAGAGATTGAACGTAATCTTGCCTGAGAGAGATAAATTCCTGCCAAATGAAAAGATACTTAATTAGTTTTCTAACAGCCCTTGCTGTATTAGGAATAACGGCAAGGGTTTTTTGTTATCCGGTTGACGCGGTAGATATTAGCGGAAAAAAATATTTTCCTGCCGTAAAGGAAGCGATTGTCAAAGCGCAGGAATCAATAAAGGTTGTAATGTTTGCTATGGAGGCATCTTTATCAAGAGAGGATACAAAACCAAACCAGCTCATTGGCGCGCTTATCGAGGCGAAGAAGCGAGGCGTGGAGGTAGAAGTTATTTTGGATCAGAATATAGACTTTTTAAAAACAAAGATATGGGAAACTAAAGTTAAAAGTACAAGGGCTTATAAACGCCTCAAAGAAGCAGGAGTAAAGGTTTATTACGATGAACCGGCTAGATACACTCATGCCAAAACTGTTATTATAGACAAGAAAATAGTCATCTTGGGGAGCACGAACTGGACAGAAGCCTCATTCGATAACAATATCGAAACAAGCGTCTTGATTAACTCAGAAAAGTTAGCAGGAGAAATTTTAACTTACCTAAAGACTATCAAGATAGATACGAAAATAGATGAATACCTTGATTCCATCGGGCCATCGATACCTGTTAGCTGGAAATTCATGGAAAATCTGGCTTTGGCGCCTGAAATGGTAAAATTACAAGACGAGAGGGCCTTTGATGTTTATCTATACCTGCTTTGGAAATTTAGCGAAAAAATAGGGGACAGTCCCCAAAAGGCGGGGACAGTCCCCTATTTCACGCTATTCTATGATGATCTTGCCAAATATCTAGGGATTTATGAGGGTTGGAATAGCACAGATTACCGCAGGCAGATTATAAAAGTATTCAAGAAATTAGAGCAAAGATATAAACTTATAAAGTTTGAGCCGCGGTACGCGAAAGAAGCGACCATAACTTTACTTGATTACGAAAAAAATGGGGACAGTCCCCAAAAGGCGGGGACAGTCCCCATTTTTTATGACGAAGAAGGGGATTATTTTGATTTGCCTGAAGACTACTTTAAGCTTGGCTGGAATAGGGAATTGTCTTTAAGGGCTAAATTCTGTTATCTGATCAATCTTGCGAACATCGATATAAGCGACCTAAAGCCATACTGGTCAAAAAGCGTAATCACCATCACCAAGCAGTTCGGCGGCATAGGAAAGAGTGTGATACAGAAAGGAATGGGAGAATTGCGCAGGAATAATTTGCTGGAAGTGAGGTATGATGAATTATCCGGTAAACCCTATGAAGAAAGAAGGCCTAAGATGTATAAGCTCTTAAGGCTCTACGATCCAAAAGAGCGGGAATTAAGGCTAAAAGGAATGGAAGAGAAATATGGTAAAGAAGTATACGTAAAAGCAAGAAAATACGCGGAGATAGTCTTCGAAGAGAAGAATCCAGAAGTGATAGAGGACATCATCTTAAAAATGAAAGAATACGGGGATAAAGAAGTAGAGAGGGCGTTTGGCGAAATTAGCCGCAAAAGCATAGATAACCCCAAGAGGACTTATCTTTATCTAACAAGAATTTTAGGGAGAACATCCGGGGGATTGGGGAAACCCCGCTAGAAATGAAGCTCCGCGGGCTAAAGCCCGCGGTTTCTTGGAGCGAAATACTGAGCGGCCATGCTCCATCCGCACCCTGAAGGGTGCGGTTTTGTGGCCGCGAATGTATAAAAAATCCAAAAAAATCCACAAAAAAACTTGCAATTGCCTAAATTTGTGTTAAACTTAAGCTAATTGTAGTTATTAAGCTTCGCGCTTTTACTGGAGGGTAAAAGCGCCTGGAAAAGCAGTTAGAACCAGAATGCTGTTAGACAAAGGGTCAGCTTTCTGGTTTTTTTATTTTCTAATAACTAAAGAGATTGCTAGGGGACACTTTCCGTCAAGGCTCTTTCGAAGCCACTCAAAGGAAAGTGTCCCCTAGAGGCTCAAGCCCTGCCAGCAGGGGACATTTTCCGTCAGGGCTATCAGGGAACTCTTCTAAGGAAAGTGTCCCCTGGGACAAGGCTAAGCTTCAAGAAGAAACCCAAACCCTGCTCAATTACTTCCTCGTAGGAGTCACCCTCCCAGACTCTATGTTCTGGGTTAACCTACGCCCTGACTCCGAAGACCAGATTATTGACCAATATCTAGAGAAGACTGATGTAGGCAGGATTATGCTGGAAGCTGATCTCCAACTCAAGAAAGACACTAGCGCAATGACCTCTCCAGCTACCCCTGAAGGAAGAGAATACTGGGATAGGCTCTATAAGAAGGCCGCTGATCTCTACGGCTATGACAATGTGACCATCCCCACTCTAACCCGTCCCTGGATTGTCCCGGGTGAGATTATCGTCAGAGAATCCCAAGACTCTGTCTATGTCTATAAGGCTACGCTTAAAGTCATGCTAGAGCAGGATTACCTCCAAGGAACGGCTATCCGTTATCCTGAGCTTGCTAGCCGTCATCCTGAGCCCCGCAGGGGCGAAGGATCTAATTCCTTAGATTCTTCCCCTTCGGCTTCGCCTCGGGGTCAGAATGACTATAGTTTTAAAGATATCCGCTCTAAAGCTCTTAATGAATACTCCACTCAACTAATCAAAGAACTAATTATTCCTAAACTTACTAAAGAAGTCAACTCATCCAAAAGATATGCTCCCCTAAGACAAGTCTATTACTCTTTAATTCTCTCCCGCTGGTTCAAACAGAAGTTTAAGCCAGCAGGGGACGCCCAGATAGTAGGGGACACTTTCCGTCAGGGCTCTAATGAAAGCCTCAAAAGGAAAGTGTCCCCTACCTTCGTCAGCCTTATTGACTCCAAAAACCTCACTAACCTCATTTCCAAAGACTCTTGGAGCAAAACCGACTATTTCAAGCAATACCAAAAATCCTTCTCCGCAGGAGAATACAATATCCAAGAGCCGGTGGTATTTGTGGATGCGGTGAGTTAATATACACATATAGAAAAAATGGGGACAGTCTCCAAAAGGCGGGGACAGTCCCCATTTTTTCGCCTATTCTGCTTGACACTCGAGGTATTCCTGCTAAAATATTACCCAATTCGTGTTAACCATCCTTATTGCAAGGCTTTTTAGGCCTATCGATTGTAAAGGGACAGTTTCTAAGCACCTACAGTAGGGGACACTTTCCAATAAATAGTAAACGCTCGTAGGAAAGTGTCCCCTACTGCTAAAGATACTACTATGCATTATAGCGGTTTGGTTTTAGGGGCTATTTTTATTCCGGTTCTCGGCGCGTTCTGCCTGCCTTTGGCGGCAAAGGTATCCAAACGACTACGGAATATCCTGTCTTTCATTTTTATCGCTTCTTCTTTTATCCTTTGCTTAGAGCTTATCCCATTAGTTTTATCCGGACAGACAGTTTCTATCTCCAAACAATTTGCCTTGGGCCTTAACTTTAGCCTGCTGGCGGACAGCCTCGCCGTATTTATGGCCTGCGTCTCAAGCTTAATCAGCGCGATCATCGCCTTGTATTCATTTGGCTACATCAGCCATTATGAAAATCAGAATGAATATTATTGCATGGTTACGCTTTTTCTCGGCGCGATGATCGGTTTGATTTTTTCCGCCAACCTCATTCTTCTCTATATATTCTGGGAGATTACCGCGATTACCAGCTGGCGCTTGATTGGGTTCTTTAGAGATAAGCCGTACGTGCTTAAAGCGGATAAAGCGTTTTTAGTTACGGTTTTTGGAAGCCTTTTAATGTTAATCGGTTTCTTAAATATTTATCAGCAGACAGGTTCGTTCGACTTACCGGTGATTAAAGAAAGCCTGAAATTCAGCGCAGTATCGAATTTAACGGTGGCTTTGATTCTGGCAGGTATATTTTCCAAGTCCGCGACCCTGCCCTTCCAAACCTGGCTTCCTGATGCCGGTGTCGCGCCCAGCCCGGTAACCGCGCTTCTGCACGCCGCGGTCTTAGTCAAGATCGGCGTCTATGTTTTTGCCCGGATTTTTATCGTTAATATTACTCCGGATGTTTTATGGCATACGATCGTGCCTTTAATCGCCGGCCTAAGCGCGATTGTCTCAGCCGGAGCCGCCTTAATCGAAACAGACTTAAAGAGGATTATTGCTTATTCCACGATCAGCCAGATTGGTTTTATTTTCTTTGGTTTGGCGCTCGGTAACGAAGTCGCGCTTTTAGGCGCGCTTCTTTTTATTCTGATGCACGGTTTGGCTAAAGCCGGGTTATTTCTTTGCGCCGGTATTGTCGAGCAGAACGCGAAGGTTAAGGATATCACTAAGCTTGGTGGATTGATTTCAACTATGCCAATTACCGCGATTTCGTTTTTGTTTTGTTCTTTTTCTATAATGGGGATACCTCCCTTCGGAGGGTTTTTTAGCAAGTATTTAGTTTTTAGCGGCGCCTTAGCCGAGGGAAGGCTTTGGATTATCTTGATCTATTTAGTCTGCGCGTTCATGACGATTATTTATCTTTTCCGGGTTTTTAATCTGGTATTTTTAGGAAAGGCGAACATCCCAGCGCGAGAGGCCAGCCCGATGATGGTGAAGAGCGTGGCTACGCTGGCTATATTATCGCTCGTTGCCGGTATATTGATCTATTATCCTTATCAGTTCGCGCAGAAAGCAAGCTGGCAGATGCTGGAGGTGATCAGATGATGGTCCAAGCCTTACTGCTTATTCTGATCATTCCTTTGATTTCCGGGGTGATCATGTTTTTTATCCCCAAGAAAGAGCGCAGGGCTCAAGAAGGTTTGTTAATCATCGCCAGTTTAGCTAATTTTATCCTCGCGGTATCTCTATTCCCGCAAAATTTTACTTACAGGTTGCCGTGGCTCGACTCGGGAATCGAACTGTCTTTTAGGCTGTATAATTTTAGCAGCTTTATGCTTTTATCTACTGCTTTTTTTGGTTTCTTAATCGCTTTGTACTCGGTTATTTTTATGCGGGGAAGGAATTTCCTCAACCAGTTTTACGGGTATTTTCTGCTCTGTATTTTTTTTAGTAACGCGGTATTTTTATCCGATAACCTTTTGGTTTTATTCTTCTTTTGGGAAGGCCTTTTACTTTCGCTCTTTGGGATGATTGCGGTGGGTAATAAAGAGGCATTTAAGACTGCCACCAAAGCCTTTATCATTATTGGGGTGACGGATTTGTGTATGATGTTAGGGATTGCTTTGACCGGACACTTAAGCGGGACAATGACCCTTTCCAAAATTAATCTTCCGCTGAATAATCCCCTTGCCAGCATAACCTTTATTCTGTTGATGATCGGCGCGATTTCAAAAGGCGGGGCAATGCCTTTTCATAGCTGGATTCCGGACGCCGCCACTGACGCGCCGCTTCCTTTTATGAGTTTTGTGCCGGGGGCGATGGAGAAACTTTTAGGGATCTATTTTCTTACCAGAATTTCATTGGATTTATTTCAACTCAACGCCCAGTCAGGCTTAAGTACTTTACTGATGAGTATCGGCGGAATAACGATTATCCTGGCGGTAATGATGGCTTTAATCCAGAAAGATTATAAGCGGCTCTTGTCGTATCATGCCATTAGCCAGGTTGGTTATATGATTTTAGGTGTTGGCACAGCTCTTCCTGCCGGTATCGTCGGCGGGCTCTTTCATATGATCAATAATGCCTTATATAAAAGCGGGCTCTTTCTTACCGCCGGGAGCGTGGAAAAACAAGCCGGTACAACGGATCTGGGTAAATTAGGCGGGTTAGGCAGGGTGATGCCGGTCACCTTTGGCTGTTTCCTGATTACGGCCTTGGCTATTTCCGGAGTCTGGCCCTTTAACGGGTTTTTCTCCAAGGAACTGGTCTATGACGCGGCGATTGAACGGGGGATGATTTTTTACCTTGCCGCTGTTGTCGGTTCATTCTTTACTGCTGCTTCTTTTTTAAAATTAGGGCATGCCGCATTTTTAGGCAAGCTCAGCTCCCAAAACGAAAAGACCAAAGAGGCAGCCGGAGCAATGCTGATTCCGATGATCGTTATTGCCGCAGCCTGCGTAATTTTTGGCCTATTTAATCAACTTCCTTTAAAATACCTTATTCAGCCGATACTGGGAGATAGATTGGAAGGGCATAATTTTAGCGGCTTCCCGGTTAACATAACACTAGTGGTTATTACTTTTGTAGTCTTATTTTTAGCCCTGGCCAACCATCTCTTCGGCGCCAAGATTAAAGGGAGCGGCTTAGCTGCCTTGGATCATATTCGTTACGCGCCGGCGCTCTCTAAGATTTACGACTTAGCTGAGAAAAGATTATTTGATCCTTATCACTGGGGTTTGGGCTTAGTGAATATTATTTCCAAGCTTAGCTTGGGCATAGATCGAGGGATAAACTGGCTCTCTGATGGATTAAGCGTGCGCTTGGCGTATGGCTTATCCTCGGGGATCAGGAAAGCCCACACAGGGAACTATTCAGTTTATTTATCCTGGTCCATCGCGGGGATGTTGATTATATTCGTTATATTAATTATTTTATAGTTACAGGAGAAAACTCGTGTACGCATTATTAGTTTTAGTCCCATTCTTTAGCCTTCTTGCCTTGAATCTTCCTTTTAGGGAACTGAATAGAAGGCTGGCCTTTGGCTTTGCCGCCATTTTATTTTTGCTGCAAATGGGCCTCGTATTTATTCCGGATGTTTATTTTTGGAGAGTGCACTTATCTTTCTTCGCTAATATTTTCCACTTTCAGCTGGCCGCGGATATTTTAAGTAAAGTTGTCTTGTTCTGCATTGGTTTGGTTTCTTTGACGGCCTTATGCGTTTCCCGTTCGTTGATCAAAGAATCCGAGGAAAGGTTTAATTTTATCAATATTATTTTACTGGCGGTAGCAGGGATGAACGGCGTAGCCTTAGCGCAGGATATATTCTCTCTTTACGTATTTTTGGAGATTACCGCGGTTTCATCTTTCATTCTGATCGCGTTTGAAAAGGATATATTGGGATTGGAAAGCTCTTTTAAATACATTGTTCTTTCTGCTGTGGCTACAGTTCTGATGATCGCCGGTATTGCTATATTAATGTTCATTGCCGGAAGCACGAATTTCTCGGTCATCCATTCCGCGCTCTTAAGCCAGAACAGGAACCTCTTGCTCAGTCTGTCTATAGGGCTATTTCTTTCGGCGCTATTTATTAAGGCCGGGCTGATGCCTTTTCATGGCTGGCTTCCTGACGCTTATACTGCGGCGCCAGCCCCGGTATCGATATTCTTGGCAGGTATTGTGACTAAAGTTGCCGGGGTCTATTGTTTGATCAGGATAATCTTATCCGTCATCGGTTTTAATGATCAATTAAAAGGTATTCTTTTATTAGTCGGAGCTTTCTCGGCTATTTTTGGCGCGCTTAGCGCCCTTACGCAAAGCGATTTTAAGAGGATGCTTAGCTATTCCAGTATTAGTCAAATCGGTTATATTATATTAGGTTTAGGGAGCGGTACAGCTTTAGGGGTTGCCGGCGCGACCTTACATATTTTTAATCACGCGGTATTCAAATCGCTCCTTTTCGTAAATTCCGCGGCAGTAGAGAGCCAGACAGGTTCAAGAGATATAGATAAGATGAACGGTTTAGCTAAGCAGATGCCTTGGACGAGCTTAACCTCGATTTTAGGGAGTTTATCCTGCGCGGGCATTCCGCCTCTGGCCGGATTTTGGAGCAAGCTGGTGATCATCATCGCGCTCTGGCTGGCCGGTTATAAGATTTACGCGGTGATCGCGGTATTGGGAAGCCTGTTGACCTTAGCCTATTTTTTGGCCCTGCAAAGGAAACTTTTCTTTGCTCAGCCAAATGATGAATTCAAGAATATTAAAGAAGCCGGGTTTGGCCTCATCTTTCCCGCGTTTTTCCTCGCGGCTTTGATTGTGGGTGCAGGGATATTATCTCCCTGGATACTCAGTAACTTTATTTTAGGTTTTAATTCACTAGTAGGAGGTTAGTTTGTTGCTGGAGTTATTGATATTAATATTATTAGTTAGCGCGGGGTTATGGACAGTGATGACCCGGAGCCTTTTACGTTCGGCTATGGGCTTGGCCTTAGCCAGCGCGATCCTAACTATAGTCATGTTTAGAATGAACGCTAATATAGCGGGTGTTTTCGAATTATCGGTCTGCGCGGGATTAATCCCGGTTTTATTTATCAGCGTGATTAGCCTTACCCAGCCAATGACCTTTAAAGAGGCATCCGACCATATGAAAGAAAGATTACATCGTTTCTGGGGCCTGCCCTTAATCGTGGTTGTTTTAGGAGTAACGCTTGCTTTGGTGAGTTTTAAATATAAGGTTACACCGGCAGCGATTCAGGAGGGAAAACCGGATGTGCGTTTTATCTTATGGCATTTAAAGCAATTTGATTTACTGGGACAGATCATCATACTTTTTACCGGAGTGTTTGGCGTGGCGATCTTATTTAAGGAAAGGAATAAGCGTGGCTAACGCGATTACGGTGATTTTACTTTTTATTATCGGTATCTATTGTATCTTGGTGAGCCATAATTTAATCCGCGTCTTAATCGGATTAGAGATCCTGATTAAGGCGGTTACGCTTTTAGTTATATTTTGCGGTTATCAAACCCAAAACACAGCTTTAGCCCAAGCGCTGGTGATTACTATTATTGTCATTGAAGTAGTAATGATGACTGTGGCAGCAGGGGTGGTGGTGGGTATCCATCGCCAGAATAATTCGCTGGACGCGCGAAATATAAGAAAATTGAAAGGATAACCTCTAATGGGGAATTTACTGGTTAGCCCGCCGGTTGTTTTTACCATAATCTTGGCCTTACTTTTTCTCTTAAACCGTTTATGCGCGGGAATAGCCTTTCATTCCGATAAGAATCAAGCGAGCTGTTGTAAATCTTACGCCTGCGGAGAGAATAATTTCAACAGCAATGCCCAGCCGGATTACAGTCTTTTTTTTCCTTTCGCCTTTTTCTTTACCTTAGCGCATGTGGCCACCTTGATGATTACTACTATTCCTTTTATCGACGCCGGCGCGCTGATGATAGCGATGTTTTATATTATCAGTGGGATTATCGGGTTGTATATATTATTAAGGAAATAGAAAAAGGTGACAGATAGAATATGATGAATTTAACTAAAAAGATAATTACTTGGGCGAGAATCAAATCTCCATGGATCTTACACTTTAATACCGGGGCTTGCAATGCCTGCGACATTGAAATTATTGCCGCCTTAACGCCGCGCTATGACTTGGAGCGTTTCGGGGTTTTACTCAAAGGCTCGCCGCGCCACGCGGATGTATTGGTTTGTTCCGGGCCGGTGACTAAGCAGATAGAAGAGAGGTTATGCCGGATTTATGAACAGATGCCTGAGCCGAAATTTGTGGTGGCTGTCGGCGCCTGCGCCTGTTCCGGAGGAGTGAATAAAGGTTGTTATAATGTTGCCGAGGGGATAGATAAGGTTATTCCTGTTTCAGCGTATATCCCGGGTTGCCCGGCCAGCCCTAAGGCGATTATCGATGGCGTGGTTAAGCTTTTAGCCAGCCTTGAAGAGAAAGAAGCTAAAAAATAGCGGGAGGTAACGATGTCCCAAGAAGAAAAAATCAAAGAAAACCTAATCAGTAAATTCAGCTATCTTGATAATTCTATCAACTTAGTCCGGCCGCGGCGCATCTCTATTGAGGTCGGTTTGGATAATTTTTTAGCGGTCTTCGCGTATTTAGCTAAGGATATGCAATTTTCGCATCTATGCACGATCACCGGTTTAGATGAGCAGGAAAGATTGGGATTCATTTATCATTTGGCCGGCGCAGGCGGAGTGATGATAAATTTAAAGACCAGCGTGCCAAAAGCGAAGCCTTTGATTAAAAGTGTTACGGCTTATTTTCCCGGAGCTGAAATTTATGAAAGGGAATTGGTGGATTTATTCGGGGCAAAGGTTGAAGGCCTTCCACCCGGGCATCGTTATCCTCTGACTGATGATTGGCCTGCTGGCCAGCATCCTTTGAGAAAAGATTGGAGACCCAATCCTGATATAGGAAAGGAGGCGGGTAAAGATGCATAATTCAGAAGAGTTTAGGATTCCTATCGGTCCGCAGCATCCGGCATTAAAAGAGCCGGAGGGTTTTAGCGTAGCTCTTAAAGGCGAAAAAATCTTAGGCGTAGATATCCGTTTAGGTTACAATCACCGCGGGATAGAAAAAGCTGCTGAAGAGAGAAGCTATATACAGGACATCTATCTTATTGAACGCGTCTGCGGCATATGTTCGCATTCGCACTCTACTTGTTTTGTTCAGACAGTTGAGGAGATTGCCGGTTTAACCGTTCCGGCCAGAGCGCTTTATATCCGCACGATTATCGCGGAATTAGAGAGGGTGCACAGCCATCTTTTGTGGCTGGGTGTAGCCGGACATGAAATTGGTTTTGATACTTTACTCATGTATTCCTGGCGGGATAGAGAAGTGGTGATGGATATTTTGGCGCTGGTTACCGGGAACAGGGTAAACTATGGTATGAATACTATTGGCGGAGTGCGCCGGGATATCAGCCTCCAACAGGCCCAAGAGATACTCAAAGCCATGGATATCTTGGAGGAGAGGACAAAATATTATATTGAAGTTGCTACCAACGAGACGACTATAATTAAAAGATTGTCAGGGGTAGGGGTTTTATCCCGCGAAGATGTTTTACTACTGGATGCGGTTGGGCCGACTGCCCGCGCCTCCGGGGTTAAGCGCGATGTGCGGGTTGATGATCCCTATGCCGCCTATGGGGAGCTCACCTTTAACGTGATTACCGATGATCATTGCGATGTTTACGGCAGGACAGTGGTCCGGGTTAAAGAACTTTTGGAATCCTACAAAATAATCCGGCAGGCGCTTAAGAATTTACCCGCTGGACCGATAGCGATCAGGGCTCCGCGCAAGATTCCGGCGGGTGAGGCCTTAGGCCGTTACGAAGCTCCACGCGGCGAAGATGTGCATTATGTCAAATCCAATGGCACTGAGAAGCCGGAGAGGGTTAAAATCAGGGCGCCTACTTTAGCCAATGTTCAGGCGGTAAAGCATATGCTGCGCGACAGGTTTTTAGCGGATATGCCGATAGTCGTCGCGGCGATTGATCCTTGTTTTTCCTGTACTGACCGTATGGTTAGATTAGCAGAGCAGGGGAGCGATAAATCCAAGATAATCAGTTGGCCTAGCCTGCACGCTTATAGTATAGAATGGCATAAAAAGCAGGGTATAGATTTTAGCGAACTTAATAAGAAGCTGGCAGCGAGGTTAGCGAGATAATTATGTTAGGGGAGCTTTTTTACATATTTATATTTCCGGGATTTATTTTCCTGATTATTTTTAGCTTGACCGCGGAATTTATCGACCGCAAGATTTACGCCCGGCTGCAGAATAGGGTTGGGCCTCCCTGGTTTCAACCTTGGGCTGATTTTATCAAGTTGTTAGCTAAGGAAGATATTGTTCCGGCCGAATCTAATCCAAAGATGTTTAAGGTAGCTCCGATATTTGCCTTGGCCGCGGCAATAAGCGCGTTTCTTTATATCCCTCTCTGGAAGACGGACGCGTTATTTTCTTTTAATGGCGATTTGATCGTCGTCCTTTATCTGTTGACCCTGCCTACACTAGCGTTTTTTATCGGAGGTTGGTATTCTACTTCGCTCTATTCCCGGATCGGTTCGGTGCGTTGTATGACTCAACTCTTTGCTTATGAAGTCCCTCTTTTTATGGGCATTCTTTCTTCGGCCTTATTGGCGGATAGCTGGTCATTAAAAGGAATCGCGGTTTTTTATATGGCTCATCCCTGGTTTTGGCTATTTAACTTGGCCGGCTTTAGCGTATCTCTAATCAGTTTGTTGGGTAAACTGGAGAAAGTTCCTTTTGATATTCCTGAGGCAGAGACAGAAGTAGTTGCCGGAGCGTTTACCGAATATAGCGGCAGGATGCTCGCTTTTTTAAGGATGACCTTAGACATAGAATTGGTTACCGGAAGCGCGCTTTTAGCTTTAGTCTTCTTTCCTTTTGCTCTTAATGTTCATCCGGCTCTGGGGTTCGTAATTTTTATGATCAAAATTCTCTTTATCGTAAGTTTAATCGCGTTGCTGCGCACGGTGGTCGCCCGCTTGCGCATCGACCAGATGATTGATTTCTGCTGGAAATTCCTGGTTCCGCTTGCTGCCACGCAACTTTTACTAAATCTTATGTTGAAAGGAATGTTTTTAAGATGAGGCCGGGAAAGATGTTAAGAGAGGTGCTCGGGTCTATTTTTAAGAAACCGGCCACGAATTTATACCCGGCGCAAAAATTAGAGATGCCGGATAAATTCCGCGGCAAACTTAAATTTTATCCTGAGAAATGTATCGGTTGCAAGATGTGCATGCGCGACTGCCCGACTAACGCCATCACTATCAATAAAATCGCTGAAAATAAGTTTGAGGCGGTTTTTGATTTAAGCCGCTGTATATATTGCGCGCAGTGCGTGGATTCCTGTCCCAAGAAGGCGCTGGAACCGACTAAAGATGTAGAGCTGGCCCAGTTGGATAAGAATAAACTGCGAGTGGTTTTTTCATATAAAGAAAAGAGCAGGTAAAATAAAGAAGTCATTGCGAGGCGAAGCCGAAGCAATCCCTGGGAAAACGAGATTGCTTCGCCACTGCGTGGCTCGCAATCAGACGGGCGGAATTAATTAATGAACTACTCAAGTTTGTTACATAACGATATGACAGGATTACTCGCTAAGCTCGGAGATTTAGGCGTTTTTATAGCCATGTTCCTGGAGTCATGCATCGCGCCTATACCTTCGGAAGTAATCATCATCAGCGCCGGCGCAATCGGGTTCCCTTTAGCTTCAGTGGTTATTTTTGGTTCGTTAGGCTCGACTTTGGGGGCAATGGTGGGATACGCGTTAGGAAGATATGCCGCTATGCCGGTATTATTGAAATTCGGCAGGTTCATTCTGATTAAACCGCACCATATTTATAAAGCGGAAGAATTCGCCAAAAAATACGGGGTGGCCAGCGTCTTTATTGGGAGGGTCCTTCCGATAATTCCCTTTAAGGTTTTTTCGATTGCCGCGGGGATTACCCATATTCCGTTTACGCCGTTTGTATTCTGCACCCTGCTTGGTGTTGTGCCGAGAATATTCCTCTTGGCTCTTTTTGGCGCGGCGATCGTCAAATATACAAAGGTAGTCTTTATTTTAATAATTTTTGCCGTACTGATATTTTTGGCGCATAGGATATTACGTTATATTTATGGTGTAGGAAAGCATAAAACACTTTCCTAACCACTGAAACTTCATAAGGAAAGTTTTGAATCCCGCCTTTAGCGGGATGAAGTTTCTTGAGCGAAGAAAGAAAATAATATTAAGGGAGGTTCCCAATGACTATCTGGCAGATGCTTAAAAGCGGCGGCCTAACCATTTATATACTTTTAGCCTGTTCGGTTCTATCGCTGGCCATCATTATCGAGAGGTATATTTATTATCGCCGAAGGTCCAGGGCCAAGAGGGCGCCTTTCATGTCCAAGATAAGTAAGGATTTGGAGAAAGGGAATCTGGTAAAAGCTTTGGATGCCTGTAAAAATATAGATACTCCATTTTCCAATGTCGTCTATTCAGGCCTTAATTTATCCGGGCACAACGAGATGCTCATCTCCAATACTATGGAGCGGGAAATAAGCATTGAGACGATCAAATTAGAAAAATATACGAGTATCGTAGGCACAATCGGAAGCACCGCTGTCTATATCGGCCTCTTCGGGACGGTCTTGGGAATTATCCGCGCCTTTCACGATATTGCCGCGGCCGGCTCCGGAGGGATAAGTGTGGTAATTAGCGGCATATCCGAATCACTGGCTTGTACAGCTATGGGTTTATGCGTGGCTGTTCCGGCGGTGATTGCCTATAATTATTTTATCAAGAAGATCGATAATTTTATTACCGATATGGAATTGTGCGCTTCCGAGACAATGGATCTGTTGACTGTTAAGCAGAAATGAATCTACGCGCCCACAAACAAAGATTAATTGCTGAAATAAATATTACCCCTTTTACCGACGTCATTTTGGTTTTATTGATTATCTTTATGATCACGACGCCTTTAATACTTCAATCAAGCCTTAAGGTAAACCTGCCGCGGGCTGAGAGCGCTTCCGCGGTAAAAGAGATGGGGCCGGTTAATATCATCATCACCAATGAAGGCACCGTATATCTGGACGGAGCGATGGTTACCCGTAGAGAACTAAGAGAAAGGATTAATAGCAGGCATAGGAATGATCCGAACTTAGCCGTGGTTGTAAGTTCCGACAGGCTCGTTCGTTTTAAGGATATCGTGGATATCCTGGATATTTTAAATACAGTAGGTATAAAAAATCTTAATATCGCGGCAACAAACGATAAATAGGAAAGGAGAACTTGTAAAATGTTAGGTTTAATGAACGCGAGTGTTTTCGAGACGTTTGCGATTTGGGGAGTGCTTCTAATTGCTTTTCTGGGGTTAGCTTATGCTTTGTTATTGCGTAAACAGATTATGGCGCATGATAAAGGTACGCAAGGTATGCAGGATGTCTGGAATGCCATCCGCACAGGAGCGGATGCTTACTTAAGCCGCCAGTTAAAAAGCATACTGCCTTTAATTTTAGTACTTACCGCTGTTTTATTTTTCTCGGTCTATATTATCCCGCCTAGCGATGAGGCATTAAGGCGTTTTAGCAAATTTACTCCGGATATGGTCCGGCTGATCGTCGGTTTGGGAAGGGCCGCGGCATTCGTGATGGGCGCTTTCTTTTCGCTTACCGTGGGCCAGTTTGGGATGCGTATGGCGGTTGAGGGTAATGTGCGGGTTGCCTCTGCCTCCCGCAGGAGTTTTAGCGAGGCGTTAAAAATAGCCTACCGGACCGGGACGATTACCGGAATGCTTACTGACGGCCTTGGGCTTTTAGGCGGGACAGTCATCTTTATTATTTTCGGTATAGCTTCGCCCGACGTATTACTAGGGTTTGGTTTTGGCGGGACGCTCCTGGCGCTCTTTATGCGTGTCGGCGGCGGCATCTACACTAAGGCAGCGGACGTCGGCGCGGATTTAGTCGGGAAAGTAGAGAAAAATATTCCTGAAGATGATCCAAGAAACGCCGCGGTGATCGCTGATCTTGTGGGAGATAATGTCGGCGATTGCGCGGGTATGGCCGCGGATATATTTGAGTCATATGAGGTAACCATTGTTTCCGGCTTGATTTTAGGTTTAGCGCTGGTTTCCATTACCGGAGAGCTAAAATGGATCGTTTTCCCGCTTTTAGTGCGCGGTATCGGCGTGCTTTCTTCGATTATCGGTACGTATCTGGTAAAAGGAAATAAGAAGGATGGCAAAGGGCAAGATGCCTTTAAGAGTATCAATCGCGGATTTTATTCATCTGCCGCAATTTCTGTGGCTGCATTTTTAATTTTAGCTCATTATTATATGCATGAATGGAGGGCCTTCTTTTCTGTGGCCATGGGTATAGTTTTGGCTATCGTGATTGACGAAATAACCAAATACTTCACCCATACGCATCACGCGCCGGTCAAAGAAATCGCCTCTTCATCCCGGACGGGTGCCGCAACCTTGATTTTACGCGGCTTATCCATCGGACTTGAATCCAGTGCTTGGCAGTTTGTGGTTATTGCGCTTACGATTATGGCTGCTGTTATTATCTATTGGGGCCAGCCCGTGGTTTTTGTCCTTTATGGTGTAGCGATGACCGGCATCGGTATGCTTACCTTAACCGGTAATAATGTGGCGATGGATTCATTCGGCCCGATCGCGGATAATGCTAACGGTATTGGCGAAATGGCGCATTTAGAGCCAGAGGCCCGGCAGATTATGGCTGACCTTGACGCTGTAGGAAATACTACTAAAGCCATCACTAAAGGTGTAGCCATTGGTTCAGCAGTGATTGCCGCGGTTTCTTTGTTCGGCGCTTTTTTAACCGATGTTACCAAGGTGCAGGCGCAGATGGGGGTGGTAGAATCTTTACGGCTTCTATCTACCGGTATCAGGGTTTCTGAGCCGATTGTTTTTGTCGGCGTGCTGATCGGAGCCGCGGTGCCTTGTTTATTTTCCAGCCTGATGATTAATTCCGTAGCCCGCGCGGCTGCCTTGATTGTGGATGAGGTACGTAGACAATTCCATACCCCGGGAGTGATGGAAGGGAAAGTCAAGCCAGACTATAAAAAGGCAGTGGATATTTGTACGATAGCCGCGCAAAGAGAGCTTATTGGTTTGGCTTTGATTGCCGTATTAAGCCCGATTTTAATCGGTATGGTCTTGAGGGTTGAAGCTTTAGGCGGATTTTTGGCTGGCGTAATTGTTTCAGGCCAGCTTTTGGCAGTGTTTATGGCTACCGCAGGTGGAGCTTGGGATAATGCCAAGAAGACGATCGAAGATGGCTTATATGGGGGTAAAGGTTCTGAGGCGCATAAATCATCGGTTGTCGGCGATACAGTCGGTGATCCTCTCAAAGATACTTCCGGCCCGGCATTGAATCCGATGATTAAGGTAATTAATCTTGTTTCTCTTCTGGCCGCGCCTATAATTATTCACTATCGTCAAACTGATGTAGGTGTTATAATTGCAATTGTGCTCTGCGTAGTCTTGATATTCGGCGCGATCCTTTATTCAAAACACGGAGCCCTAAGTTTTAGAAAAAAGAGCGAAGCGGGTTTCTAGTTTCCCTAGTAGGGGACACTTTCCTTTAGTAGTTTAGTAAGAGCCCTGACGGAAAGTGTCCCCTAGTTGTGAGTTAGGAAAGTGTCCCCTGAATGGTAGAGAGAAAATTTCCTTGCAAAAGCAAAACTTGAATGTTAAGCTGTGCTTAATGAAGGCCCGCCTTTTACTAGCCCTATTTTTTTGCCTGCTTTTGCCAGTTCTAACTTTTGCCGCCCAAGCTTCTTCCTCAAGGCCTGCCAGGCTTAGGCAAGCTGTAATTCCCATAACCATAAATAATGGCGCCAATAATACTAATTCAACCACAGTAACCCTGAATCTCTCTGTGGATAACCTCTCAGGCCAGCCTCCTTTTCAGATGTCTTTTTCCAACAACAACTATCTCTGGTCAACCTTATTTCCCTTTAGCCCAAGCAAAACCTGGGAACTATCTCCTTTGGGAGATACTTCAGGAGACGCTAAGCTGGATATGGGAGATGCGATGCTCATTGCCCAATACCTGGCGCATATACGCTCTCTCACCCCTGAGCAGATAGCTGTAGCTGATGCTAACCAGATCAAAGGAATTGATATAGGTGACGCTATGTTGATTGCCCAGCGCGTGAATAAGAAAAGAGTCCTGCCTATCGGCGAAGGAGCGCGCACGGTCTATGTTAAATTTAAGGATAGTCTCGGAAACTGGTCAGATATTTACTCTGCCGCGATTATCCTGGATACTCAAGGCCCAACTTTAGAGATCACCTCGCCTCAAGAAGGAGCAGTAATCAAAGAATGAAGAAAATCAGCGCGTTTTTTATCAGCCTTGGCTTAATCCTCTCCGTAGTTAGCCTTGTCTTTGCCCAAAACGCCGATGTGTCGGGAGAGTGGTGGATAGATCCAACTGTCTATCCGATTATAAGCGCTAAAAGAGTACAAACGGACATTATCCATCTGCCCACAGGAGATAAAACAGGTATTACTGAATCCACTGTAGCTGCCTCATTTGCGGCTTCAAGCGGTTTTTATGATGTAACTCAAAATAGCAACGGGGATATTAGTGCCTCAAGGTCGATAACGGATGCCGGCGGAACGGTTATCATAAGTACAATGAAAGGGAAGGTCACCGGCAATACTGTAACTTTTACCATAGATAATAAGATGATATTCCCTTCAGACGCTATTACCGGATTTAGTGGTTATGAAGCTACCAATCTTGCCTGCTCCGGAACAATAAAAACCTCTGATTTACCAAACACTATTGATTATACCTATAGCGGTACTTATTACCTTTACTCTCAGATGTCTACTCCTTGGGCCGATAGTTTTACTGTTACTACCGCAACATCTGAGAATACCGCCTCTCTTAGAATAACAAAATCCTCACCTCCGCCTCCGCAGCAACCAAACCCTCCTCCAGATTCTTCTAACGGCGAATTTTATAGCGATCCGCAAAATAGCGTAGGGGAGCCGATTAACTCGGTTACCGGGAATATGTATATCATTACCCCGGATTTAACCCTTTCGGGTAAAGGAATGAATTTTGCCTTTAGCCGCACCTATAATAGCCAGTCTGCCAGTAACACCAGTGAATCCGGCCCCTTAGGTTATGGCTGGACGCATAGTTATAATCTTTATCTTACGCAAGATACCCAGAATAAGCTTGTCAAAATAAAAGATGAGGAGGGGAAGGGCTATTTATTCGCGGATAATCAAGACGGTACATTTGTCTCCCAGCGCGGCGAATATTCCATTCTCACCAAAGACTCATCTAACTTCATCTGGAGAAAAAAGGACGGCAAGCAATATATCTTTGATTTAGCCGGCAAGCTTACCCAGATCAAAGACCGCAATAATAATACTATCAATCTTTCCTATAATAATCAAAACCAACTAACCTCGGTTACTGATACTTACGGCCGAAAGATAGAACTAACCTACTCAGAAGCTAGAATCAGTTCTCTAATTGATCCTTCAAGTAGATCCTTTATCTATACTTACGATACTCAAGGGAATTTATCTGCTGCCACTGATCCTCTGGGTAACAGTACTACTTATACCTATGACTCCCAACATAACTTAACCAAGCAAACTGACCCCCTAAACCAATCGATCTATTATACCTACGATAGCTTAAACCGCTGCACTTCCTCATCCGGAGAGAATAATGCCGGCAGGGTGGATTTGGTTTTTGATCCAGCGAATCACCAAACTACTATCACCGATTCTAAGAACAATAGCGCTATCCATTACTACAATGATGATTCCCTGATTATCAAGGTTAAGAACACTCAGGGAAGCGAAAGTACCTCTATCTGGGATAATAATTTTAACCTGGTCTCCCGCACTGATGCTTTAGGCCGCGCCACTCAGATGGAGTATGATGCAAAGGGTAACCTAACCAAGGTTACTGATGCGGATAATAAGATTACCTCTTTTACTTATGAGCCCGACTTTAATCTATTACTGACTTCCACCGACGCTCAAAGCAATCTCACCACCTATACCCGCGACGCCAGTGGTAACCCCACCAAGGTAACTGACGCCTACAACAACTCCACTAATTACACCTATAATAACGCAGGCCAAGTAACCAGTGTTCAAAACGCCTTGGGAAACTCTACTAATTTTACTTATGATACCCAAGGTAACCTGATTCAGGTAAAAGACGCTTTAGGCAATCTAACTACCTTTAGTTATGATACTATAGGTAACCTACTCCAATCCAAAGACGCCCTAAGTAATATCACCAAGTTTACCTATGATAACCTGAATCAGTTGACTAAGGTTACTTACCCGGATGATACCACTCTAACTTACGTCTATGACTCAGCAGGTAACCGTATTTCCGTAACCGATACTCTTGGCAATACCACCACCTCTACCTTTGATCAATTCCAGCGCATCACTTCCACCACTGATGCTTTAGGTAATAGTATTAACTACGTTTATGACAGCGAAGGCAACTTAACCTCGCTTACCGATCAAAACAATAACCAGACTACCTACACCTACGACAGCTTAAACCGCCTAATCCTAGAGACCGACGCCCTCGGCAACAAAAAGCAATACCAATATGATGCTGTAGGTAACCGCACTACTTACATTGATGCCAAAAATCAAAGCACTAGTTATACCTATGACAAACTCAACCGTCTGACTAAAATCACCTATCCAGATAGAGATGTGAGTTATACTTATGATTCCTTAGGCAGGCGTCTAACGATGTTGGATGAGCGCGGCACAACTAATTACACCTATGATAAATTAGGCCGCCTGACGCAAGTTGACGGCCCAAAAGCTAATGATACAGTTAGCTATACCTATGATAAGCTTGGTAACCGCTTGACTATGACTGATCCAACAAACAAAATCACTTCCTACTCCTACGATGCGCTCAACCGCCTGACTTCGATCACTGACCCGCAAGCTAAAGTTACTAGCTACACCTATGATACTTTAGGTAATTTAACCAACCTAATTTATCCCAACGCTACTAAAACAACCTATACCTACGATACCTTAAACCGCCTGCTTAAACTTACCGAACAGCTAGCCACAAGCCCCTATACTAAGTTAGCTGAGTTTAGCTATACCTATGATCAATTAGGCAGGAGAACTCAAGTTAATCTTTTAGACGCAAGCCAGATCAATTATACCTATGATGCTTTAAGCCAACTCACTCAAGAGAACAAAACTTACTCGACCAGCCCTTATCAGATTAGCTATAGCTATGACCCTGCAGGTAACCGCCTAGAGATGATTAATCAAGGTGTAAAACACGCTTATTCCTATAATTCCCTAAATCAACTCACCGAGGAAAGTTTTAGCGGCGGCAGCAATCCCACTAAAATCACAGTTACCGGAAGAGCCTCGGATGCAAGCGGGATCAAACAGGTAACCGTTAACAATATAACCGCAGCCTTAGCAGGGAATAGCTTTACCTGCGCGGATGTTACGCTTACACCCGGGCCAAATACCCTCACTGTCATAGCTACTGATCAGGCCGGTAACAGCACTACCAAAATACTCCACGTCACCTACAGTCCTACTACTAAGCTTATCTATACCTATGACAATAACGGAAGCTTGATTAGCAAGACAGGATCAGGCGATGCTCTTAACTTAAGCTATGACTCAACTAACCGGCTCACCCGTTTTAAAAACTCTCAGCTTGATGAGACTTATCAATATGACGCAGAGGGTAAAAGAATCGCTAAGCAATCCGGCTCAAGCACAACAAACTACCTTTATGATGGCTTAAATGTAATTCAGGAGAACACTTCAATTGGCTCAACTAACTACACCCGTAATCCCAATGCTCCGGGAGGTATCGGTGGTATAATCAACCAGCAGTCTCCAAGTAATGTATCCTCCTATTATCATTACGACGGCTTAGGCAGCGTAACTAATTTAACCAACTCAACAGGAACAAATACCCAAACCTACAGCTACGATGCCTTTGGTAATTTACAGGGACTGTCCTCGAAGGGAACTGTCCCTGATCTTCGCGGATTCCTGACTAAAGAAGCTGACTCAACCGGTCTAAGTTACTTCGGCGCAAGATACTACGACCCCAAGATCGGAAGATTCATCACTCAGGACCCGAGCGGTATGAGTGATGGGCCGAATTTGTACTTGTATGTTAAAAATAATCCTGTAAATTTTGTGGATGCGTGGGGGTTGTGTAAGAATCCCTCGCAGTTAATCCTTCAACAATTATCGCCTTCAGATATAATCTTTGGAGTTAAACAATACTTAAAAGTTCTTGATTTACTCTCGCCACAACTACGCGCTACTTTAGATACAATAAGTAGTTTTTCTTCAAATAAGGGGCCATTGGAGACGCTTGGCGGAATAGGTGGTGGATTATTGGGCGGGATTGGAGGATCAGCTATAGGGAGCGTAGAGGGTCCTTTTGGAACCTTTGTTATTGGCACAATAGGTTCATATCTAGGTTCTAAATTTGTATCAGATAAAGGTAAAGTCGCAGACGAATATTATTACCAAATAATTTATGAATTAATAACTAGAAAGGAAAATAAATGATGAGGGTTGTTTTAACGAATATAAAAACCGCAATCGTTTTCTTAGTGGAAATTATATGTATTTTTATGATTATAGCGTTTTCGGCGCTTTATTTCATATTTAAAAAAGGAGATTTTATATTTTTTGTAACTAGTATTTTGTTATTTAGTACCGGGTGTATTGTTTTAGATTTAATTAGAAGAAACAAAATCCCACTTTTTGTGACTAATATTACAAAGGTAGATAATTCTTCGAGATTAATGTTGGGTTTGCTTTGCATAGCCCTTGGTTTAAGTGGATTTTATTATGCTTATAGTAATCCTAATGATAAATTGCTAGGTATTTTTGGGGGATTATTATTTGGTCTTGGTGGTATCGGTTTACTTATCCCGAATGAAAAAGAAAATAAAACAAGAAAAGAGAATAAGGAATAACTACAAGACACACAAGACACAGACAGTTTCTCCAAGACACAGACAGTTTCTCAGCTAATCGGGACAGTGTACCTCGCTCAAGATAGAAGGTGTACCTTTTGAGGAAATCATATCTGTAGCTGATCTAGTAACCAAATGAATGAACTTTTGGCCAAAACTCTTTCTTGGCAGCTGCTCCAGCGGTATTCTCCCGCTGAGTTTACAAGCTTTGCTCTGACGGGATTGAGTTCAACATAATGGGTACAGTCGATTAGATAGTTATCTTTGACAATCACCTTGCTCTTAAAGCGCCCTTGCCATAGATGGCCTACTTTCTGATAGCGTTTATTGAAGTATGCGGTGTAGGCTCTGGATAGCCCTTGCATAAACTTAGCCATATTGGCGGAAAGCCTCGGCTCTCCGATTAGGTGAATATGGTTTGGCATAAGGCAGTAGCCATACAACAGGAAACCGAATTTCCTTTTGAATCTTCTTAGGAATATAAGGTATCTCTTATAATCATTTTCATCAAAGAATACCTGTTGTCTTTGGTTGCCGCGAATGGTAATGTGATAACAAGCGTTTTTGATTAGTAGCCTTGGGCCTGTAGGCATAAGCATCACCTCCTACATTAATAGACGTAAGATAGCCAGGAATCTAACGCAGATTTGTTAAAAAACTAGAAAAGGGTACACTTTCCAGCGTGGCATAGGTACAGTTTCCCGATTGGAACGGAAAGTGTCTGTAAGAAGAATGTCGATAATCAAACGGGTAAAAAATCTAATCATAGGAAAATCGCGGAATCCCCAAGATTCTGCGATTTTCCACAAGCTATCGCTGATCGCCTTTTTTGCCTGGATAGGCTTGGGCGCGGATGGCTTATCTTCATCATGTTACGGACCTCAAGAAGCTTTCTTGGCATTGGGGAGCCATACTTATTTAAGCATTTTTGTCGCCTTAGGGACTGTTTTTACCATTTTTATTATCAGCACAAGCTATTCTCAGATCATCGAATTATTCCCGGGAGGCGGCGGAGGGTATCTGGTAGGAAGTAAGTTACTTTCGCCTACGCTGGGGATGATTTCCGGATGCGCCCTGCTGATTGATTACGTGCTGACAATCGCAATTTCTATCGCCAGCGGCGCGGACGCATTATTCAGTTTTATGCCTATGGGTTTGCACGCCTATAGATTAGCTTTCGCGGCGATCGTAGTCTTTTTACTGATGGTTTTGAATATGCGCGGAATAAAAGAATCGGTGCTCATCCTTACGCCGATTTTCCTGATCTTTATCGCCACCCATGTTTTTATTATTTTCTATAGTTTAATTAAACATTCATCAGCTTCAGGCGCGTTAGTAACTTCTGTTACCAATGAGGTGCATAATTCTGTTAATCAATTGGGTTTGTGGGGGGCTATTTTTCTAGTACTTAAGGCTTATAGCATGGGAGCAGGCACCTTTACCGGAATTGAAGCAGTGAGTAACGGCGTTCCCGTTTTACGCGACCCCAAGGTGCAGACCGCCAAGCGCACGATGCGCTATATGGCCGTATCGCTCTCTTTTCTGGTTTTGGGTTTAATGATCGCCTATCTACTCTATCAAGTTACCCTGCAACCCGGTAAAACATTAAACGCTGTCCTCTTTGAACAAGTTACCGCGGGGTGGGGAAAGTTCGGTTACGCGTTTGTTTTGATTACCTTGTTTTCTGAGGCTACCTTGCTTTTTGTCGCGGCGCAAGCCGGTTTTCTTGACGGCCCGAGGGTTTTGGCGAATATGGCCAATGATCGCTGGTTCCCTACGCGTTTTTCGGCGTTAAGCGACAGGCTGGTAACGCAGAATGGCATATTGATTATGGGTGGCCTGGCTTTATTGGTTATGTTTATAACAGGCGGTTCGGTTAAACTTTTGGTAGTTCTGTACAGTATCAACGTTTTTATTACCTTTTGTTTCTCTCAGGCGGGTATGGTGCGTCATTGGTGGCAGGCGCGTTCGCAGGTTAAGGATTGGTTAAAGAAATTCTTTATCAATGGCACAGGGCTTATTTTGTGCGCCTTCATACTTGTCTCTATGGTAATTATGAAATTTAACGAAGGAGGATGGATTACCCTCTTTTTTACCGGAGCGGCGGTTTCTCTAGCTTTGTTGATCAAGCGGCATTACTACGCTACGGCCAAACTTTTACATAGATTGAACAGCTTGGTTACTGTCGCCGAATCTGCCGAAGAATCGCTGGCTAATCTTCCCTTAGGCGCGGGATTGGAAACAAAACCGGATCCTAAGGCTAAAACCGCGGTCCTCTTGATCAGTGGTTTTAACGGGATTGGGCTGCATACTTTATTTGGGATAATCAGATTATTCGGCGGAGTGTTTAAAAATTTTATCTTTGTTCAGGTGGGCGTAGTTGATGCCGGTAATTTTAAGGGAAGGGATGAAATCGGGAGGATCGAGAGCGAAGTTAAAAATGATTTGGCCCGTTATATAAGGTTTATGAATAAGCAGGGTTTTTATGCCGAAGGGGTATTTGAAGTAGGTACGGATGTGGTGGAAGAGGTGGGTAATATCGCGCCTAAAATACTCGCGCGCTTTCCGTACGCAGTATTTTTCGGCGGACAACTAATTTTTCCTAAAGATTCGTTTGCTGTGCGTTTCCTGCATAACTATACTGTATTTGCCATGCAGAAGAAGCTGTACCGCGAAGGCATACCGTTTGTTATATTGCCAATCAGGGTATAGTAGTTGGGTAATGGTAAATAAAGAATTTTATAAAAGGATTAAAATCGCGGGAATGATTTCCTATATTCCCATAATGCTGGCCGCGCCTGCCTTAGCCGGATTTTTTTTAGGTGATTACCTGCAAAAGAGATTTGGTTTGCCTTTTTATATTTCAATTTTTTGCATCGGTCTGGGTATCGTCATTGGCATAAGGGAGTCGATCAGGATCATCCGGCTTGTCTTAAAGATAGAAGATAGGAAGTAAAGTGCCCGAAGCGCTCAGGAAAAGCATAAAGATAAATATTGTTTTGGTGTTGATTGCGGCTTTGGTTTTTACGCTCATGCGTAAAATCAGCTTTAGCTCCGGACTATTAGTCAGCGCGGCCTGGTCAACGGTTAATTTCTACTTAACTTTGAACTTATTTGAGATCGCCGCTCTGCGTAAATCCAAAAAAAAGCTTTTATTATTGCTTTTGATAAAATTTCCAGTATTATATTTGTTGGGATTTTTAATTTTAATTGTAAAGTTTTTTCCGATTACAAGTTTACTCGCGGGTATGTCTTCAATTTTACTGGTTTTGGGGGTATCTACTATATGGCCGAAGCGCGCCAAGCTCAACACGAGCTGCCAAATTTAGTCTCGCTACTCGCGGATAAAATCGGCAGGGCTACCCACTTAGGTGAACAAGTTTATCTCTGGGAAAACGTCATCTTTTCCCTATTGATTGTTTTTGTCATTTCCTTGATTGCCTATCTAGCCTCGCGTAAATCTAAGATGATTCCGGATAGGCTGCAGAACGCGCTGGAAGTAGTGTTTGGAGGCTTAGATGATTTTATTTGCGGTATTTTGGGTGAAAAAGGAAGAAGATACACTCCTTTTATCGGCACGCTTTTTATCTACATACTCTGTATGAATTTAGCCGGACTTATTCCTTTAATGAAGTCTCCGACTTCCAGCTGGTCAACCACATTAGCTTTGGCGACTTGCGTTTTTGTATATGTGCAATATACCGGGATAAGAGAATTGGGGTTCTTGGGTTATTTGGATCATATGATGGGCAGGCCGCGGGGGATCCTGGCTTTTTCCGTGTTTATCCCGCTGATGATGTTAATGCTGCACATCGTTTCGGAATTAGTCAGGCCGATAAGTTTATCTTTACGTTTACGCAGCAATATTTGGGGAGACGATCTGCTTCTATCAGTTTTAGCCGGATTTGGCCTGGTCGGGGTACCGTTATTAGTATTCAGCGCGCTGCTGGCGATCTTAGCCGCGGTAGTCCAGGCAGTAGTTTTTAGCCTTTTAACAACCATATATTTTGCCCTTGTGTTGACCCACGAGGAAGAACCGGGAGGATAAGATGGATTACAAAGTAATGTTGGCATTGGCTATTCCGTTAGGGTTAGCGATAACCGCGTTTGGCTCAGCTTTTGCTTTAGGTAAGGCGGTTTCTTCGGCAATGGACGCGACAGGAAGGCAGCCGGAAGCCGCGACTAAAATCCTGATTAATATGGCTACAGGTTGCGCCTTTATCGAAGCATTGACAATCTACGCGCTGGTTTTTGCGTTTGTCTTATCGGGGAAATTATAAAAAACGAGATTGCTTTACCCCTTCGGGGTTCGCAATGACAGTTTATGGAATTACTTAAGCTTTTAAGCACTAACGAAATTATCGCGCAGGTTTTGGGGTTCCTTATCCTATTAACCCTGCTTAGGGTTTTTGCCTGGAAGAAGATTCTTGGCCTTCTGGATAAGCGTAAAGAATATGTTGTTTCAGAGCTAAAGGGAATAGAGGATGCCAAGGCGGATATAGCAAAGATTAAGCTTGAGTATGCTGCCAATATGGCCTCGATTGAAGAAACGGCAAAAGAAAAACTTCATCAAGCGTTCAATGAATCCAAGATTATTCTAGAGGATGCCCGCAAGTCCGCGCATCTGGCGGCTCAGGAAATAATTGATAACGCGAAAAAGAGCGTTCAATACGAGCTTGCCAAAGCCAAGGATGAATTAAAAAATGAGATTATTGATTTAACGGTTAAGGCTGCCGAGAATATTATTCAAGAGAAGCTTACCGGAGCAGGGGATAGGAAGATAGTGGAGAATTTTTTAGGCGAGTTAGATAAGCTGGAATGACGGATAGGCTGGCAGTAAAGAGATATGCCGAGGCGTTCATGGGTTTTGCCGGGGAGAGTATCGGGTTTGATAAGGCCGCGCAGGATCTTAAGAATATCAAGTTGCTTATTCAGAAAAATAAAGGATTCTTGACGCTGATCGAAAGTCTCGATATATCGTATTCCGAGAAATGCGCTTTTATCGATAAGGTTTTAGATGATAATTTCTCCGGAGAATTCAGGCAGTTTTTGAAGCTTCTTTTGGAAAAGCGGCGCATTGATATAATTACTGATATTGCTGATTATGTAAGAATCGCTTACGCGCATTTGGGAAAGACCGAAGCGGTTTTAAAAACAAGCTTTCCTTTGGATTTGGATTTGATCAAAGAGATAAAAGAGCGGCTGGAAAAGAAATTTAAGCGCAGGTTCAAGTTCTATATTGATTTAGACGCAAGCCTGCTCGGAGGGGTGCAGGTGATTATCGGTAATACTATAATCGACGGTTCAGTGCGCAGGCGTTTAGATGATTTGAAAGAAAAACTTTTAACCGTAAGGATTTAATATGACATTAAGGCCGGAAGAGGTAACTTCAGTTATTCGCCAAGAGTTAGAGAAATACAAGACCCGTATGCGTTCGGAGTCTATCGGTACGGTCATCCAAGTCGGAGACACGATTGCCCGTATTCATGGCCTAGACGACGTAATGGTAGGCGAACTTGTCCAGTTTTCGGAAAATGTCATGGGGATGGTCTTAAATCTGGAAGAAGAAAGCGTAGGCGTGGTTATTTTTGGCACGGATAATCCCGATAAGAATATTAAAGAAGGCGATATTGTCAAGAGGACAGGAAAAATAGTCGAGGTTCCGGTGGGAGAGGGGCTTATCGGGCGGGTAGTGAACGCGTTAGGCCGGCCGATTGACGGCAAGGGCCCGATTAATACCAATAAATTACGGCCTATAGAATCCAAGGCGCCTAATGTTGTTGAGCGTCAACCCGTATGTGAATCGCTCGAGACCGGGATTAAGGCGATTGACGCGATGACGCCGATCGGCCGGGGCCAGCGCGAATTAATTATCGCTGACCGTCAGACAGGCAAAACCGCTATCACCATCGATACGATTATCAATCAAAAAGGCAAAGGGGTATATTGTATTTATGTTGCCATCGGGCAAAAACTTTCCAGCGTAGTCGCGGTTTCCGAAATCCTGAAAAAACACGGGGCAATGGAATATACTACGATTGTCAGCGCCTCAAGCCGCGCCTCCGCTTCTTTGCAGTACTTGGCGCCTTACTCCGGATGCGCGATGGCCGAAGAGCTGCTCTATTCCGGAAAACACGTTTTAGTCATCTATGATGATCTGACGAAACACGCGCAGGCTTACCGCCAGCTCTCATTGCTTTTACGCAGGCCTCCGGGAAGAGAGGCTTATCCCGGAGACATATTTTATCTGCATTCGCGCTTATTGGAGCGCGCGGCAAAACTAAATGACGCTCTCGGCGCGGGTTCATTTACGGCCATTCCGATCGTCGAGACTCAAGCCGGAGATATCACCAGCTATATTCCCACTAATGTAATTTCTATTACCGACGGCCAGATTTATTTAGAGAACGACCTTTTTTACGCCGGGGTACGCCCGGCGATAAACGTAGGGTTATCCGTTTCACGGGTGGGAGGAAAAGCTCAGGTAAAAGCTATGCGTCAGGTAGCCGCAAAGCTTAGATTAGATCTGGCGCAATACAGGGAGCTGGTCACTTTTACGCAATTCGGCACGGAATTGGATAAGGCCACGCAGGCACAATTAGCTCGCGGGGAGAGAATGGTGGAGATCTTAAAACAGGAACAGTTTAATCCTCTTTCTGTATCCAAACAAGTAATGATTATTTACTGCGGCACGCGCGGTTTCTTAGACGAGCTTCCGGTAGGAATAATCAAGAAATTTGAAGCGCGGTTCTTTCAGTATATGGATAAACATAATCCCGAAATCTCCGCGGAAATAGAGTCCAAGAAAGAGCTAAGCCAGTTACTTATGCAAAAAATGGATGCGGCTATAACTGTTTTCAAGGAAGAGTTTATAAAAGATAACAAACTATGATTCAATCTCTTAAAACCATAAAGAATAGAATACGCAGTATTGAGAATACTAAAAAAGTCACCTCGGCTATGGAGCTGATTTCGGTTGCCAAGTTAAACCGGATTGAAAAGCCCCTGCAGAGCCTGCGGCCGTATGTTGCAAGCCTCGGAAATATTATGTATAATCTTATCTCTGATTTCTCCGGAGCCAAGCATGCTTTTCTCGAGAAGAAGCTTGCCTCGGATAAGATATGCCTCTGCGTGATAACTTCCGATAGCGGATTATGCGGGGCTTATAATAACAATATAATCCGGCTGAGCGAAGAATTTATCCGCCTGCGGGGAAAAGAGAAAATAATCCTTGTTTGCTTAGGGAGAAAAGGTTTTAATTATTTCAGGCGACAGGGGATCGAGATAGCGAATACCTACCTTGGCGCTAACGGCCGCTATTCCGATAATTTATGCCTCCAGATAAATGAAAGGCTCAAAGATTTATTTGTTTCCGGAGAAGTTGCTCAGGTTTTTATCGCTTATACGCATTTTAAGACTGCCTTGGCCTATAAGCCCTTGGTGGAGAAGTTCCTTAATCTAGAGAGGCTTGGGCAGGCAAAGAGGGATTATATCGTGGAGCCGGATATAAATACTATTTTAGAGGGGATCATCCCAAAGTACCTTCATATGAAATTAAAACTGATGATCCTGGAATCTTTTACTGTGGAACATTCAGCTCGGACCATCGCGATGAAAAGCGCGACCGATAATGCCAAAGATTTACTCGAGGGGCTGGTTTTATTGCGCAACAAAACCCGCCAGGCAAATATCACGCAGGAGATTCTGGAGATCATTTCTTCGTCAGAGGCGCTGAAAGGTTAAACTTATGAACAATGGGCAGGTTATACAGGTCATCGGGCCGATTGTAGATATAAAATATCCGGAAAAAGAAGTCCCGCAGCTTTTTAACGCGATTAAGATTATTTATCCGGAGAAAAAGATTGATTTGACCCTTGAGGTAGCTCAGGATATCGGGAATAATACTGTGCGCTGCATCGCGCTCGGCCCCACCGACGGGCTCTCCCGCGGCCTGATTGCGGTGGATACCGGTTCTTGCATCACTGTACCGGTAGGAAAGCAAACCTTGGGGAGGATTTTTAATTTATTAGGTGAGACGATTGACGGCAAGGGAAGGTTGGCTGAACCTGAAAAACGTAATCCCATTCACCGCCAGTCTCCAAATTTTGTGGAACAGCTTCCTATTTCATCGATTTTAGAGACAGGCCTCAAGGTAATCGACCTCTTGGCGCCTATCCCTAAAGGAAGTAAGGTTGGCCTCTTTGGCGGAGCAGGCGTAGGTAAGACGGTGATTGTTATGGAATTAATCCGGACCATCGCTACCGAGCATGGCGGAGTTTCGGTCTTTGCCGGTGTCGGTGAAAGAACCAGAGAAGGAAACGAGCTCTGGTTGGAATTAAACGCGTCAGGGGTGATTAAAAACAGCTCGCTGGTTTTCGGCCAGATGAATGAGCCTCCGGGAGCCCGGCTGCGCGTAGGACTGTCAGCCCTTACCGTGGCGGAATATTTCCGCGATGAAGAAAGAAAAGACGTGCTTTTATTTATCGATAATGTTTTTAGGTATGTTCAGGCAGGCTCAGAGGTATCCACGCTTTTAGGCCGGATGCCTTCGGCAGTCGGGTATCAGCCGAACCTGGCTACCGAAATAGCGCAATTAGAGGAGAGAATAGCTTCTACCCGTAACGGCTCGATTACCTCTGTTCAGGCAGTCTATGTCCCGGCGGATGACCTTACTGACCCGGCTCCCGCGGCGATCTTCTCGCATCTGGACGCCAAAGTTGTGCTTTCCCGGCAGATTGCCGAATTGGGAATATACCCCGCGGTTGACCCTCTGGATTCCACATCGCGGATTATGGATCCTCGTTTTATCGGAGAAGAGCATTATGCTACGGCGCTGGCTGTGCAAAAGATTCTGCAGCGTTATAAAGATTTACGCGATATTATTTCTATTCTTGGCTTAGATGAGCTTTCTGATGAAGATAAATTGATTGTTTCCCGGGCAAGAAAATTGCAGAGATTTTTTTCGCAGCCATTTTTTGTAGCTGAGGCGTTTACCGGCCTGAAGGGAAAATATGTCAAGTTGGAGGATACGATCAAAGGGGTCAGGATGATTGCCGAGGGTAAGCTCGATCATTTACCCGAACAGGCCTTTTATATGGTTGGCGCGATTGAAGAGGCTATAGAAAAGGCCTCTCAAGTAGAAAATAATGGAAAAACTCTTTCACGTTAATATTTTAACTCCCGAACAGAAAATTTTTGAAGGCGAGACGGTTTCCCTGATCGTCCCTGCAGAGTTGGGATACCTGGGTGTTTTAGCCAATCACGCGCCCTTAGTAGCCAATCTTGTTCCGGGGAAAATAATCTATCGGGATGCTCACGCCGCCGGGACTATAATTAATAATAATGGAAAAGGTATCCTTGAGGTCACTGCCAACAAGGCGACCATTCTTTTAGATGCAATCGGGTAAAATAAAAATCCGATGGATAAAGAAGAGGCAATAGGTGATTTCTTAAAAGGGCTGCGTATAGCCATTAACAATTCTCTGGCTTACTCCCGCCAGCACCCTTATTTCTTAAAAAACTCCCAAGACTTTAAAGAAAAAATTGACGAAATACTTAACTTTTTAAATCCCGTAAAAGTTAACGTTACCCCCGAAACCTTATTTCTAGATGGAAAAGACCGGGGTAAAGTTCCTTTTGTTACGGAGTTGGCCCGTCTTTTACATCAGCGTAAGATTAAGAGCGTAGAGATTAAGCCCGGCTTAACCGTCAATGAGATAGCGGATTTCTTAAGCTTTCTATCTCTGCAGCCGAAAGAAATTATCAAGAATGGCGGTTTGTCCCGCTTGCTAAAGAATGCGGAGAGTGAACATATCTCTGTTGAAGATTTGGATTATTCAGCGCTCTTGGGCGCAGAGGGAGAAGAGGCTAAGGATATCTGGCTGTATATGTTTAAAGAGGCGGTAGAGAAGCAGGATGTTAAAAAAATAAATGAATTCGCGGATAACTTCTCTCAAAACGTAAATAAACTTAGCGTGAACGAGCTGGTTGAGGATGATAAATTAAGGGAAAACCTGGGCAGTTTTCTTAGTCATTTAAAAGAAGAGGAAAAAGAAAAATTTTCCAAATGTTCTCAGGAGCTCTCCAATGTTATTATGGACTCAGCTGCCCAAATCAGCGTTGATCATGTTGATAAGCTGAAAGAAATATTCAAGGATTTTGACAGTAATGATTTTTCGGATGTTTTACTTTCCCGGTTATCCGGCGAAAGCGGATTAAATGCCTTGAACCTGGGATTATTCTCCCGCCTCGCGGGAGAGGATAAGGCGAATAAGATTACCTCCGGGTTATTAAGTAAGGTTGAAGGGAGGACGGATTTAAAAAATAACGCCGCCTTATTCAAAAAAATTACAAATCTACTATCCGGAACAGACGCTGAAACGGTTTCTCCTGCTTACCACGCCGCCCTTACCGCTTTAATGAAGGATATTTCTACCAGCAGCAGCCTGTTTTTTGACCGCGAAAAATTGCGGGTTAATTACCGCATGATTATGCTTAATCTGTTCGCTCAAGAAGAGAGCCCGGAGGGGCTCGAGCTGATCGCTAAGAGGTTGAGCGAAGAATGGGAGAGCATAGTTCAGGAGAAGGATTACAGCTTTTTGAGGTATTTATTAGATACCCTGAAGAAAAAGAAGGGACGATCGCCTTTAGATTTATTGGAGGGCATGGAAAAGAAGATTGCCCAGATTATTGAAAGCGATCTCTGGGATGGAGAGCTGTCCGGGGATTTGATTTATTTAGCCGACTCTTTAGAAAAGAGTTATTCGACGGCTAATTTTTATCTAGATAAGATATTTCAGGAAAAAAAACTTAGTGCTTACGGATTAAAGTTATTCTTGAAGTTTTTCCCCGCGGAGCTAAGTAACTTCTATGGGTTCTTGAAGGAAAGGCATACTGATTTTGAGTTAATCAGCGCAATCATTAAGGATCTGGCGCAGGTTAATTTGCCGGTTTCTTTAGCTGTCTTAAAAGAAATCTTCTCTTTTGGGAATGAGTTGATTAAACTAGAGGTATTGAAAGCCATGCAGAGCGCCCGGGAATTTGATCCGGAGTTTATCATTCCTCTGCTTAAAGAGAAAAGCGTAATCTTAAGGAGAGAGGCGTTATCGGTTTTACTTAGAGATAGCCAAGCTAAGCAAAAGGCGATTAGCATACTTTTGGGAATCCCGAGTCTCTGGGGCATGGAAAATCAGCTAATTTTAGAAAATATTATGATTATCGAGGAATTGAATGTAAGGGAAGCCAAGGATTATTTAATACTTTTAGGGAAAAAGAGATTTTTCTGGAACAGGGAATTGAGAAATCGGGCGCTTAAGCTGCTGGAGCAATGGAAATGATCGAAAAAATAGAAACTTCTTTAAAAGATCTGCTGACTAGCCTGCAAACAGGCAAGCTCTACGGCGCAAGGCATCCTATTACTGAAAAATCTATCGCGAAGGCTTACTCCAGCCTGCGCGATGTTTTAACTGAGAAGGCGGAGTTGGTTATTGGGATAATCGGAGAGGAGCTTGTCTTTGAAAAAGAGGTGTTTTTTGATCTAAGCAACTTCTTAAAGCAGATGGTTATTCATCTCAAAGAGAGGGGTATAGAGAGAATTGCTTTTAACCGCGCCCTAGAACTTAGCGAGCTAAATAAGTTCATTGAATTCTTAACTTTGCCTAAAGAAGAGCTAAAAGGTGAACCTGGCGAGCTCCTGAAGTTAGCCGGTGTAAATAACATATCCATAGGCAAGGTGAAGGTATCTTCGGCAACAGACTCTGCCGGGCAAGCGCAGGCCTCGGACTTAACCAACCTATATCAGGTTTCGCTGGAGAGCATTTCTAGCCCTTTAACTAAGGTTATGAACAATGAGGTATTAGACGGCCTTAGTTTAAAACTCGTGGTCAGTAATATTGTTAATAATTTAGGTACTTATTATGAGCAACTCTTTAAGTTAGCTACGCTAAAAAGGTATGATGTAGGGACATTCACCCATCTTTTAAACGTCTCCATATTAAGCATGCATTTCTCTTCCCGGCTCGGCTTTAGCAAAGATGTGGTTACAGAAATAGGACTGGCTGCCTTATTTCATGATATCGGTAAGCTGCATATTTCCCGTAAGACTATCCGTAAGCCGGGGCAACTCAGCTCCCAGGAATTTGCCCAGATGGAAAGCCATACTGTTTTAGGGGCCAGGCTTCTGATGCAATACGTAGACGCGATAGGGATTATGCCGGTAGTGGTCAGCTTTGAGCATCATTTAAAATATGATTTGAGCGGTTATCCCCGGGCTCCTTTCAAGCATAAGCAGCACATCGTTTCAGCGATCGTTTCAGTCTGCGATGTTTACGATGCCCTCTCTCAAAGAAGAAGTTACAAGACTGATTATCCGCCGGATATGATTCACGGCATTATGATGCGCGGCAGCGGGACGGGTTTTGAGCCCGCGTTATTAGATACTTTTTTTAAGATAATCGGCGTATGGCCTGTAGGTTCAATTGTAGCTTTAAGCGATAAGCGGGTAGGGGTGGTTGTGGAAGAGAACGAAGATAACATTTTCCTGCCTTTAGTGAAAGTGGTTTTCCCTGAACATAACGGAGAAGTAGTTAATCTGAAAGAAAGTAAAGATAGCATTAAGATAGAGCGTTATTTAAGCCCCTGGTCTGAAGGGAAAGAATTCCTGCATTTGATTTGACAGATTATTATGGTATAATATTTAACATGACTAAGTACATATTTGTGACTGGCGGTGTAATATCGAGTTTAGGCAAGGGGATAGCTTCTGCCTCCATCGGCAAGATTCTGGAGGCCCGCGGCTTGAAAGTTACCCTGATGAAGCTTGATCCTTATATTAATGTTGATCCGGGGACAATGAATCCTTATCAGCATGGAGAGGTTTATGTTACTGACGACGGCGCGGAAACGGATTTAGATTTGGGGCATTACGAAAGGTTTACCAAGGCCAAGCTTACCCGTTTTAATAACGCCACTACCGGTCAGGTTTATAACGCGGTTATCTCGCGCGAAAGGCGAGGCGACTATTTAGGCAAGACTATTCAAGTTATCCCGCATATTACCGCGGAGATAAAAGATAGAATTAAAAAAGTTGCCGAGGTTTCCGCGGCGGATATCGTCTTGATTGAGATCGGCGGCACAGTCGGAGATATTGAAAGCCTTCCTTTTCTTGAAGCTGCCCGGCAATTTGAATTAGATATGGGGGTGGCGAATGTTTTATATATCCACCTTACCCTTGTTCCCTATATCAAAGTCGCCGATGAGATTAAAACCAAGCCTACCCAGCATAGTGTGGGGACCTTACGCGAAATAGGCATTCAGCCGGATATCTTGATCTGCCGCACTGAAAAAGTGCTTTCCGAAGATATAAAGGAAAAGATATCGTTATTTTGTAATGTCAGGAGAGAGGCGGTTATTGAATCACGCGACGTGGAATCGATATACCAGATTCCCTTAGAATTTAAGAATCAGATTTTGGATGAGATCATCTTGAATCACTTTAATCTTATCTCCAAGTCGTCGGACTTAAGAAACTGGGAGAAGAACGTCGTAGAAAGGGTATTGAACCCTAAGGATAAGGCGCGCATAGCGGTAGTGGGTAAATATATCGGGCTGCAGGATGCCTATAAATCCATTTATGAAGCCTTGATTCACGGGGGGATTGCCAATAACGCGAAAATTGAGTTAATCAAGGTGGATTCCGAAGATATTGAGAAACACGGGCCGTGTAAATTTCTTAATCAGGTAAACGGGATCCTCGTTCCCGGCGGGTTTGGTTCCCGCGGCATAAATGGCAAAGTAAAAGCCATCCAATTTGCTCGGGAGAATAAGATTCCATTTTTAGGGTTATGCCTTGGGATGCAGTGCGCGGTGATAGAATTCGCGCGCAATGTTTGCGGGTTAAGGAACGCGAATTCCACGGAAATCAATCCTAAAACCAAGTATCCGGTAATCAGTTTATTAGAAGAACAGAAGAAGGTCAAGGGATTAGGCGGGACAATGCGCCTGGGTAGTTATCCCTGTAAGGTCAAGAAGGGGACACTTGCTTATAAGGTTTACGCTAAAGAGTTGATTTATGAACGCCATAGGCACAGGTATGAATTTAATGACAAATATAAAAAGCTGTTAGAAAAGAAGGGTATGGTCTTTAGCGGCATTTGCCTAAAGAGGAACCTGGTTGAGATGGTCGAGTTACGCGGCCATCCTTATTTTATCGCAGTGCAATCCCATCCGGAATTTAAATCCAAACCTGATGCCGCGCATCCTTTGTTCAGGGAATTCATCACCGCTGCCTTAAAGAATAAATAAAATGAACGCGATACTAGCCTTAGAAGACGGAACAATATTTCAAGGCAGGTCTTTTGGCGCCCAAGGCGAAAGATCCGGTGAAGTAGTTTTTAATACCAGTATGTCCGGGTATCAGGAAGTGATTACTGATCCTTCCTACAAGGGTCAGATTGTAGCGATGACTTATCCTTTAATCGGTAATTACGGCGTAAATAGCGAAGATGTTGAATCCTGCAAGCCGTTTATCGAAGGGTTTGTGGTTAAAGAATGCAGTAAAATCGCCAGCAATTGGCGCGCGCAGCAGCCATTGGCAGAATACCTGAAAGCAAACAATATTCCCGGAATTGAGGGAGTGGATACCCGGCGCCTGACTTTGCATATTAGGCAAAAAGGGGCGATGAAGGCAGTCTTATCCACGCTTGATTTGGATGTGCAGAGTTTGGTTAAAAAGGCGCAAGGTTCACCGGGTTTAGTCGGCAGGGATTTGGTTAAAGAGGTAATTTGCGATAAGCCTTATGAATGGAATGAAAAAGGTAAGTTTAAGGTCGTGGCTATGGATTGCGGCATAAAGTTAAACATGTTAAGGATTTTAGAAAGAAAGGGCTGTCAAGTGGTAGTCGTCCCGGCAACCGCTTCAAGCAGCCAGATACTTCAGATGAAGCCTGACGGGCTCTTGCTCTCTAACGGCCCCGGTGATCCGGCGGCGCTGCCTTATATCGTAAATACGCTAAAAGAGTTGTTGAATAAACTGCCGATATTCGGAATTTGCCTAGGGCATCAGATGCTCGGACAGGCCTTCGGCGGGAAGACCTACAAGCTTAAATTCGGCCACCATGGAGCAAATCAACCGGTAAAAGATTTAAAGACGGGTAAGGTATCAATTACCGTGCAAAATCATGGTTTCTGCGTGGATATGGATTCCTTGAATAAAAAAGAGATAGAATTGACCCATATTAATTTAAATGATCATACCTCGGAAGGCTTACGGCATAAAAAACTGCCGATCTTCTCGGTGCAGTTTCATCCTGAATCCTCTGCCGGGCCGCACGACGCGGAGTATTTGTTTGACCAGTTTATAGAGTTGATCAAGAAAAGTAAAAAAAATGCCAAAAAGAACTGACCTAAAAAAGATCTTAATCATTGGTTCCGGACCGATTGTCATCGGACAGGCTTGCGAATTTGATTATTCCGGAACCCAAGCCTGTAAAGTATTAAAGCAGGATGGGTTTAAAATAATTTTAGTAAATTCCAATCCCGCGACGATTATGACTGACCCGCAAGTAGCTGACGCTACTTACGTTGAGCCGATTACGCCGGAAGTTGTGGAGAGGATAATCGCCAGAGAAAGGCCGGATGCCCTTTTACCGACATTAGGAGGTCAGACTGCCTTAAATACCACGGTCGCCTTAGCGGAAAGAGGGGTATTGAAGAAATATAAAGTAGAGGTCATCGGCGCCAATATTAAAGCAATCAAGAAAGGCGAGGATCGGCAGCTATTTAAAGAGGCGATGAAAAAAATAGGTTTGGATTTACCGCGCAGCGGCAAGGCCTATAACTTGAAAGAGGCGTTTAAGGTGGCAGGTAAAATAGGTTTTCCTTTAATTATCCGGCCGAGTTTTACTTTGGGCGGAACCGGCGGAAGTATGGCTAAGAATAAAGATGAGTTTAAGGATTTAGCTAAGGCCGGGCTTGAATCCAGCATGATTAGTGAAATATTGATTGAAGAATCCGTCGCCGGATGGAAAGAGTTTGAACTGGAAGTAATGCGCGACGCGAAAGACAATGTGGTGATTATCTGTTCGATTGAGAATTTCGATCCTATGGGAATTCATACCGGAGACAGTATTACCGTAGCCCCGATTCAGACCCTTACTGACAAAGAATATCAGAAGATGCGCGATGCTTCGATTGCCTGCATAAGAGAGATTGGTGTTGAAACCGGCGGTTCAAATATCCAGTTTGCCGTGCATCCGGATACGGGCCGGATGGTGATTATCGAGATGAACCCGCGCGTATCCCGAAGTTCCGCCTTAGCTTCCAAGGCCACTGGTTTTCCGATCGCTAAAATTGCCGCTAAATTAGCCGTAGGTTATACCTTAGATGAAATCCCTAACGATATTACCCGCGAAACACCTGCCTGTTTTGAGCCGGCGATTGATTACTGCGTCGTTAAGGTGCCGCGTTTTACTTTTGAAAAATTCCCCTCTGCCGACCCGACCCTTACTGTTTCCATGAAATCCGTCGGTGAAGCGATGTCCATAGGCAGGACATTTAAGGAGGCGCTGCAAAAAGGCCTGCGCTCTTTGGAGATCAAGAAATACGGGTTGGAAAGTATTTTATTTAGTGATCTGGCGAATGTAAAGGCAGATGAAGATATTAGGAATCTAATCGAGCAAAAGTTAAGCGTGCCTTGCGCCGAAAGAATATTCTATATCGGAGATGCCTTGAGAATCGGTATGGGGATAGAAAAGATTTTTGAACTTACCCGTATAGACCGCTGGTTTCTGAGTAATCTTAAAGAGATAATTGATTTCGAGAAAGAGATTGTTAAAAATAAAGCTAATCTATCTAAAGAGACGCTTGTCAAAGCCAAGGAGTTCGGTTTTAGCGATAAACAGCTGGCTAAACTTCTGGATAAGCAAGAAGAGGAGATTTACGCTTTGCGTAAATCATTTAGTATCGAGCCTGCCTTTAAGCTTGTGGATACCTGCGCCGCGGAGTTTCTTGCCCACACCCCGTATTTTTATTCCACTTACGACAAATAAATATGGCGATTAAAGTAAAATTTTTAGGCGGAGTAAAAACAGTTACCGGTTCGAGCCACTTAGTAAGCGCCGGGAAAACCGAAATCCTGCTTGATGCCGGGCTCTTCCAAGGCAGACGCGATGAATCTTATAAAATAAATACTACTTTTAGTTTTAATCCCCGCTTGATTAACGCGCTGGTTTTATCGCACGCGCATATCGACCATTGTGGGAATATCCCCAGCTTGATCAAGAAGGGCCTGCGTTGTAAGATTTATACCACGCTCGCCACAAAAGCTTTGAGCCAGCTTATGCTTAGCGATTCCGGAAAGATCCAAGAAGAGGATGTAAACTATGTGAATAAAATAAATAAGAGGATCGGACTCCCTGAAAGAAAGCCTCTCTATACCAAAAAGGAAGCGGCTCGTGCCACCAAAATATTCAGGCCGATTTCTTATCACCAGAAATTCTGTATTGCTAAAAATGTTTGCGCGACCCTGCTTGATGCCGGGCATATTCTAGGTTCAGCGGTAATTGTATTGGATATTAAAGATGAAGCTCGTTCTGTTCGGTTGGGTTATGCCGTAGATTTAGGGAGAAAGAACCTGCCGTTGTTGAATGATCCGGTTATACCAAAAGGCTTGGATTATTTGATTATCGAAAGTACTTACGGAGGCAGGCTGCACGCTCCGATTGAAGAGGCGCAATCGAAATTAAGAGAGGTGATATCCCGGACGTTACGGCGCGGCGGAAAAGTGCTTATTCCTTCTTTTACCTTAGAGCGCACGCAGGAGGTAATTTATTTTTTAAATGAGCTTTTAAAAGAAAAGCTTATTCCTAATGTTCCGATCTATGTGGATAGCCCGCTGGCCACAGAGATTACTGAAGTATTCGAGGCCCATCCTGATTATCTTGATGAAAAGACCCGTCAGGCGATTACACGGGGGGAGAGCCCTTTCGCATTTTTAAATTTAAGATTTATTCGTGAACAGAGAGAGTCTAAGGCCTTAAACGCGGATAAACGGCCGATGATTATTATCGCCGGCAGCGGGATGTGCGAATCCGGAAGGATCCTGCATCATCTTCAGAATAACATCGAGGATTCCCGGAATACGATTCTGGTCGTCGGTTATATGGCGCACGATACCTTAGGCAGGAAAATAGTAGACAGGGAAAAAATTGTGCGTATATTTGGGATAGAATATGAATTGAATGCCGAGGTGGTGGTTATTAACGCGCTCTCGGGCCACGCGGATAAGAACGAACTGATGAAATTTATAGCCGGATCTCTCCCGCTTAAACGCATATTCCTTGTTCATGGAGAGGAAGATCAGGCGCTCGCTTTACTCGAGGCGCTTACCCGGGAAGGCCTCAATGCCTATATCCCGTCTAAAGACGAAGAGGTGTTGCTTGATTAGGGATTGTATGGTAATATTACAAAAGTCAAAAGTTAGCGCAAATTCATAAGGAGGATGCAATGACAGGTGGATTTTCAACCCCAAAGAAAGATAAGGCGAATAAAGTTTCCGCAGGGATGAGCGTTAAAACCGGACAGATTTTGGTAAGAGGGGTAGATACTTACAAGTCTGGTGTTAACGTAAAGGGTTTAGGCACGTTGATTGCTCAATGTCCCGGGGAAGTTTATTTTAGCAAAAAGAAGACCAGTCACGGTAAAGTGCGCACCTTCGTGAACGTTAAACCCGCTGAAAAGAAATAGAGAATGTTCTCTTAGGCGGTAGCGGACACTTAAGTGTCCGCTACCTAAATTTGGTAACTATTATTTTTTCCATGGTCGATAGGGCAAAACAGTATTCCAACATTAAGTACAGCTTGGAAATCGCTGGTATAATCTACACCTTTCTCCTTATCTTTCTCTTTCTAAAATCAGGCCTATCTAAAAATCTTGCTTCTACGCTTAGTATCTTCTCGCCGGGATTTTTAGCAGGGGCACGGCATACCATGCCCCTACTTTTATACCTATTCATCGTTTCTTTAGGTTACTATATTTTGAACCTTCCGCTGAATATCTATCAATCATATATCTTGGAGCATAAATTTTCGTTAACTACTCAAAGCCTTGGAAGTTGGTTTAAGGATCAGTTTAAGGCAGGCGCGATTTCTTATGTGATTAGTCTTATATTAGTAGCGGCCTTCTATTTAATTTTGCATTATAATCCCGCGAGCTGGTGGTTAGCGCTTTCCATATTCTGGATTATTTTTAGTATCGTCTTGGCCAAGCTCCTGCCTATCGTGATTATCCCTATTTTTTTCAAATATAAGAAACTAAGTGATGAAAATTTACGGGTGCGGGTTATGAAACTGGCCGCGAAGATGAAAGTCAAGATATTGGATTGTTTCGAGATCGATTTTAGCAAAAAAACATTGAAAGCTAATGCCGCTTTCGTAGGTATAGGTAATACGCGCAGGGTGATTTTAGCCGATACCTTAAAGGATAAATATAGCTATGATGAAATAGAGGTAGTCTTAGCGCATGAGTTCGCGCATTACCAACTGAAGCATCTCTTAAAATTAGTGGTGGTTAATTCACTCTCTACTCTGGCAATCTTTTATTTAATTTTCCGGACGAACGCCTATATCTTAAATTGGTTTGGTTTATCTTCGCTGAATGATTTGGCCAGCCTGCCGGTTATCTTAATTTATTTTATCCTCTTTGGTATAATCACGCAGCCGCTGGAGGCTTTTATTAGTAGGAGTTTTGAGAGGAGCGCGGATTCCTTGGCGCTTGAGACTACAGGATTAAAAGAAGCCTTTATTTCTACGATGGATAAACTCGCCAAACAAAATCTTAGCGATAGGTCTCCCCACCCGATCATCAAATTCTTCTTTTTTGATCATCCGCCAATTGATGAGCGCATCAAAATGGCGCGTTCATTATAAAACTCAGAACTGTCATTGCGAACCCCGAAGGGGTGAAGCAATCTCTTAAAACACGTGATTGCTTCGCTTCGCTCGCAATGACTCAAATTTTTATTTTATAAAGTCAATTATAATCTTGGCGGCGCGGGCGGAAGCCCCGGATTGGCCTAATGAGGATTTGACTGCGGCAAGGTCAGCGCGCATATTTTCCAACTTAACGCGGTTATTGAGGATTTCCAGAGTCTTTTGCGCTATTTTTTTAGGAGAAGCGCCAAACTGGATAAATTCCGGGATTATTTTTTTACCGGCTATGATATTGACTATCCCGATATAGGGAATTTTAATCTGCGGACGATAGAGCAGATAATTGAGCAAGCCCATCTTATAAATTATCAGGAAGGGTTTTTGCATGATGGCGGTCTCAAGCGTAGCAGTCCCCGAGCAGACGAGAGCGAAATCCGCGATATTTAGGGCATCGTAAGTTTTTCCATCTAAAATCTTTAGAAAATTACACGAAGTGTCATTGCGAGCGACCGAAGGGAGCGAAGCAATCTCGTTTTTATGATTGCTTCGTCGGGCTTCGCCCTCCTCGCAATGACTACGGTTGATTATCCGGTCATAAATTTTCCAATCGGCTTGGGGAGCTTTAGCGATGAGGAATTGAGCGTTGATTTTTTTATTTATGAGCGCAGCAACCTTAAGCATTACCGGTAAGATCTTACTTATCTCTTGTTTACGGGAACCAGGAAGGAGGGCAATGGTTGTTTTTTCCGGAGAGAAATTCAACTTAGCGCGCAGCTCTTCTTTATCGATGCAGGGTTTAACGATATCTAAGAGGGGATGGCCAACGCAATCCGCGTTGATGCCGTGTTTCTTGTAGAATCCTTTTTCAAATTCAAAAAGCACAATCATTTTTTGGATGTACTTTTTGATGTTTTTTATGCGCCCAGCTCTAGACGCCCAGACCTGCGGGCTGACATAATAGATAGTCGGTATGCGCTTATTGATCGCTTTGGCCAGGCGAAGGTTAAATCCGGAAAAATCTACCAATATCACCGCGTCGAATCTTTCGGACGCTATCTTTTTTAGAATTAATTTCTTTAAATTGATAAATCGGGGGAGTTTTTTTAAAACATCAAAAAGGCCCATTACGCTTAGGCCTTTAATGTCATAAAATATTTCTGCTCCTGCCTGAGCAAGCAGCGAGCTGCCTATCCCTGAAATTTGTATATCCGGATTAATTTTTTTTATCGCGGAGACGAGGCCAACCGCGTGCAGTTCGCCTGAAGGCTCGCCGCAGATAATTAAGATTTGTTTCTTTGCCATATTTGATTTTGGATTTCCAAAGCTACCTTAAGGGCTTCGCGGGCAACAGTGCCTGATACAAGCGGTTCTTCGCGCCTTATCACGCAGTTGATAAAAGCCTGTAATTCTTTCTGTAGGGGTTGTTCTTTTTCAATCGGCAGGTTTTCTTTTGAAATTTTCAGCAGGCCTTTACGGTAGACCCAGGCTTCGGCATTTTTGTAATCCAGAGAGATGTAGGCATTTTCCTGAAAGATACGGATTTTACGCATTGTCTCGTCGGAAATACGGCTGGCAGTGAGGTTGGCTACGCAGCCGTTCTTAAAGGTAACCCGGGCATTGGCGATATCCTCGAAATGGGTGAGCACGTTTATGCCTACGGATTCAATGCGTTCTATGGGAGAGGCGACTAGGCCTAGAATAATATCGATATCATGAATCATAATGTCTAAGACCGCTCCTACGTCCAGCGAACGGTTGGGAAAAGGAGAGAGCCGGTGGCACTCGATAAATTTTGGGTTTTTAATTAGCTTTTGCGTAGCGCTAAAGGCGGAGTTGAAACGCTCAATATGGCCTACCTGCAGGATTAGATTATTTTCTTGGGCTATTTTGATCAGGCTGTCAGCTTCTTCGAGGGTAGGGGTGAAAGGTTTCTCAACTAAGGTATGCAGATTATGTTTTAAACATTCGCTGGCGACAGCGTAATGCGATTTTGTGGGAGTGGCTATGCTTACGGCTTCAACTTTCCCGAAAAGTTCCCGGTAATCCTTGTATGCGGGAACATTCAAGCTTTGGCTAACTGCCTCCAGATGCGCTTTATCCGTATCGCAGACAGCCTCAAGCGAGCAATTAGGGAGTTCTTTGTAGATTTTAGCATGAATGCTTCCTAAATGCCCTACACCAATCACTCCTACCTTTAATTTATCCATAAAGGAATAATAGCAAATCGACTCTTCTAATGCAACTATAATTTTAGACAATAAAAAAGTTGCTTGCGTAGGGAAGGTATGCTACAATACAATTCCTTTTAGACAGGAGCGAAAGATGCGTGATTACTTGAAGTTACTAAAATTTATCCGGCCGTATTTAGGGAAGTTTGCGCTGGCCTCCATATGTATGGTATTCTCCGCCATATTTGACGGTGTATCTTTGGCGATGATGGTTCCTTTGGCGGATAAAGTTTTAACCAACAAAACAATCATTCTACCCGTTAAATTACCCGGTTTTCTAGCTAATTTTGTGGATAAGATCAATGCTATTACTCCGCTTGTGCTTTTGAATTACATGGCGATAGCGATTGTATTACTTTTTGTGCTCAAAGGATTTTTTGGTTTCTGGCAGAGTTATATTATGTCTGATATCGGCCAGCGGATTGTCAGGGATATCAAAGCCAAGCTTTACGCCAAGTTTCAGTCGCTTTCCTTGGATTATTTTACCCATAAACGCGGCGGAGAGATGATTTCGCGTATCACCAATGACGTAAAGCTGGTAGAGAACGCGGTTTCTTACGGTTCGACTGACCTTGTCTATCAGGGCGCGCAGGTAATCATATTTTTCTCCCTGACCATGTTTATTTACGCTAAATTCGTTATCTTCATTGTTCCGCCCTTGGCGATCTTAGGTTATTTGATCGCTGTGGTGGGGAAGAAACTGAGGAAATTATCCAAGACTTCGCAAGAGAAGATGGCGGATACTAACTCCATACTTTACGAAACGATCATCGGCGCCCGCATCGTCAAAGGGTTCAATATGGAGGAGTACGAAATCAAGAAATTCAATAAGGTAAACCACGATTATTATCGCGTTTCCATGAAATCCATCAAACGCCTGTTGCTTTTAAGCCCGGCTACGGAAATTTTAGGCTGTATCGCCGGGGTAATCATATTCTTCTTAGGCGGCAGGGAGGTCATCGCCGGAAAAATTTCATTCGGCGTATTTGGCCTCTTCCTCGGCTCACTTTTATCGACGATCAGGCCGTTTAAGAAATTAAGCCAAGTGAATTCTTTGAATCAGCAGGCGGTGGCAGCCAGCGAGCGCATCTATGAAGTTTTAGAGACTGAGCCGACAGTGGTTGAATTACCTTCGGCAAGGGAATTGAGCGGATTCAAAAATAATGTTGTCTTTAGCGATGTATGGTTTAACTATGGGGATAACCCTGTGCTTAAGGGTATAAGTTTAGATGTTCCGTATGGCTCAGTCCTAGCTATCGTCGGGCCCAGCGGCACAGGTAAGACCACGCTTTTGGATTTAATCCCGCGTTTTTACGATCCCAAACAGGGTAAGATTCTGATTGATGGGGTGGATATTAAGGAAGTTAGCTTGAAGTCGTTACGCCAACAAGTCGGTATTGTTACTCAGGAGACCATACTTTTTAATGATACGATTAAGGCGAATATCGCTTATGGAAAGCCGGGAGCAGGCGAAGACGAAATTAAAGAAGCAGCCGAGCAAGCCAATGCCCATGATTTTATCAGTCATCTTCCTCAGGGTTATGATACGATTATCGGAGATAGAGGGATGCGTATCTCAGGAGGAGAGCGGCAGAGGATTGCCATTGCGCGCGCCCTGCTTAAAAACCCGCCTATTTTAATCCTCGATGAAGCGACTTCTCAGTTGGATTCGCAGTCCGAAAGGGTGGTTCAGGATGCCCTGGATCGGCTTATTCAGGGACGCACGGTATTTGTGATTGCCCACCGGCTCTCTACCGTGAGAAACGCGCGTAAGATAGTGGTGCTGGATAAGGGGGTTATTGCCGAAGCAGGAACGCATGACGAACTCTTAGGCCGGGAAGGCTTGTATAAAAAACTCTATTTAATGCAAGAAATCGGAAAATAGTTGCATATTTGAATAAATTTGTTACAATAATTGAATTAAACTGTTGCCGGGAGCCTCTGGCCGCAGCTCATATTAACAATCATCCCGCCAAGCTATTTGATAGCAGGCGGGATCCCGCATACTATTACATAGACTGGCGGGAAAAAGGGGGAGTAAAAAGTGCCATCAGATTTAATTAAGCAGTTACTGGAAGCAGGGGTGCATTTTGGGCACCAGACTAAGCGTTGGAATCCGAAAATGAAGAAATTTATCTTCGGCTCAAGAAGCGGTATTTATATCATTGACCTTGAAAAGACCGAGGAATGTATAAATAAAGCCCGGGATTTTCTGTTGGAGATCACCTCAAAAGGCGAATACGTTCTTTTCGTGGGGACCAAGAAACAGGCGCAGGAGGTTATGCTGCAGGAAGCGCAGCGATCAGGGATGTATTACGTGACTGACCGCTGGCCGGGGGGGCTTTTAACCAATTTTGCTACGATTAAGAAGAGTATCAACCGGCTAAAAGAGATCGAAAAGATGCGTATAGACGGTACATTTGAAAAGCTGACCAAGAAAGAAGTGGCGCGCCTGGAGAAAGAGCTGGCAAAATTAAATAAGAATTTCTTGGGGATCGTTCCGATGGAGCGTATGCCTAAGGCTGTTTTTGTAGTGGATTCCAATAAAGAAGAAACAGCAGTAAAAGAGGCAAAGCGCCTAGGCATACCGGTTATCGCGCTGATTGATACTAACTCTAATCCGGATTTGGTCGATTATCCTATCCCCGGTAATGATGATGCTACTAAGTCGATTAAAGCCGTGGCCGATATTGTTACGGATACGATCATTGAAGGCAGAAAGAGGTTCCTTTCTTATATGTCTCAGGATGGGGTAAAGATCGAAACAGAAGCTAAAGCGGAAGAACCGGTATTATTGCCTGAAGAAGAGATCAAGATCAAAGAGATCGAAGAAATAGTCGAGACGACCGAACCTGTTGATGAAGAGGCTAAGGCGGTAAAAAAAGGGCATATTAAGCCGGTGGTGGATATAAAGGGAAAGGGTAAGAGAAAAGTATGAGTAAAATGAGTATATCAGTAGAATTAATTAAAGAATTAAGGGAAATTACTTCTTCGAGTGTGGCTCATTGCAAGAAGGCGCTTGAGGAGACAAAGGGGGATATAAAGAAAGCGGCGGAGTTACTGCGTAAGCAGGGACTGGAGATTGCCGCGAAGAAACAGTCGCGAGCGGCAAAAGAAGGAAGAATAGAGGCGTATGTGCATCACGGGAATAAGGTCGGCGTATTGCTGGAAGTTGACTGCGAATCGGATTTTGTCGCTAAAAACGAAGGATTTGTCCAATTTACCAAGGATCTGGCGATGCAGATAACCGCGACCAGCCCCCTATACATCAAGAAAGAAGATGTCCCGCCAGAAGTTGTGGAGCATGAAAAGAATAAAGAAGATTTCTACAAGAATCATTGTCTGATGGAGCAGCCGTTTGTTAAAGACCCATCGATGACGATTAAAGATTATTTGGGAAGTGTTGTGGCTAAGATCGGCGAGAATATTGTTGTGCGCAGGTTCACGCGTTATAAAGTCGGCGAATAATACCAATGGGTTCAGTTTACAAGAGAATAGTCCTTAAGTTAAGCGGCGAAGCCCTTCAGGGAAAAAAATCCCACGGAATAGACCAGTCGGTGCTCATCTCTATTTCCCGCCAAATAAAAGAAATCCGCGATCTAAAAGTGGATGTCGCCGTAGTTTTGGGCGCTGGAAATATCTTTCGCGGTAAAGAGAATACCGGCTCGCGCGGCTTGGACATGGATAGGTCTGTTGCTGATTACATGGGGATGCTGGCTACAGTGATTAATGGCCTGGCCCTGCAGGATGCTTTAGAAAAAGCAGGGGTCCCTACCCGGGTAATGACGGCCATAGATATGGAACGTATTGCCGAGCCGTATATTAGAAGGCGAGCCATACGTCATTTGGAAAAAGGCCGGGTAGTTATATTTGTCGCCGGAACCGGGAATCCTTATTTTACTACTGATACGGCGGCAGCGCTTCGGGCGATGGAGATAAACGCTAATGCCATACTTAAGGCTACTCAGGTAGACGGGGTTTATTCCGCCGATCCTTTGAAGGTGAAGAGCGCTAAAAAGTTTACCCAATTAAAATATATTGATGTGCTTAAAAAAGGTTTAAAGGTTATGGACGCTACCGCGATTAGCCTTTGTATGGATAATAAGCTTCCGATTGTAGTTTTTAATCTGAGCGTAAATGGGAATATTAAGCGCGTGGTATCAGGGGAAAAAATAGGGACAGTTGTTCAGTAACCGGAGGCAGTTATGACTACCAAAGAAATTTTACATAGCACCGAAGAAAAAATGAAGAAGGCCTTTGAGTCGGTGAATCGCGAATTTTTAGAAATTCGAACTGGTAGGGCCAGCCCGGCGTTAGTCGAGGGGTTGCATATCGATTATTACGGCACTCCCACTTTGTTGAAACAACTGGCTTCTATCTCGGCTGCCGACGCGCATTTATTAGTTATTCAGCCTTGGGATATCTCGGCGATTGCCGAAATCGAGAAAGCGATCTTGAAATCTAATTTAGGGGTTAATCCTTCTAATGACGGTAAGCTTATCAGGTTATCTTTTCCGCAGCTATCCAAGGAGAGACGCCAGGAATTAGCCAAAGATATCCATAAAATGACGGAGAACGGCAGGATATCTTTGAGGACGATCAGGCGGGATTCCAAAGAGCATATTGAAAAGTTAGAAAAAGATAAAACGATCTCCGAAGATGATAAATTCCGCGGCGTTGATGAATTACAGAAGCTGGTGGATAGGTATATCGCCAAGGTTGACGATCTTTTAAAGAATAAAGAAAAAGAAGTATTGGAATTTTAAATTTGGGCCTCTAGCTCATCCGGTAGAGCAGCGGCTTTTTAAGCCGCGTGTGCCGAGTTCGAGTCTCGGGAGGCTCACTTAATTTTAGCAAAGCGGTAAGAGGTTATAGGGGCGGATGGCGGAATTGGCATACGCGATAGCCTTAGGAGCTATTGGGGCAACCCTTGGAGGTTCAAATCCTCTTCCGCCCATTAGAATTTTCCGACAAGGAAAATTCTAATGGCACTCAAGCGAGCGTTAAACAGCCCGACAAGGGCTGTAGCGAGCGGAGTGCCTAGCTACAATTTTCCGACACCCGGCGCTAACAGGAATTGCGCCAGTGCGCAATAGGCATTGCGGGAGTAGCTCAGCTGGTAGAGCGCAACCTTGCCAAGGTTGATGTCACGGGTTCGAATCCCGCCTCCCGCTCCAAAGTATAATCTATCAATTGAAAGGAGAATTAATATGCAGGTTATGGAATTCTTATCTAAAAAAGCAATTCTCACCGATATAAAATCCAGTAAGAAAGAAGATGTGATCAAGGAATTGGTGGATACGTTGATTGCCGCCGGCGATATTGAAAAGCGCTGTCGCGCCAAGCTGATCGATTCGCTTATGGCTAGAGAGGCCCTTGGTTCAACCGCGATCGGCCAAGGGATAGCTATTCCTCACGCCAAGTCTGACTGCGTAGAAAAGTTAGTCGCGGCATTCGGTCTATCAAAAAAAGGCGTGGACTTTGATTCATTAGACGGCGAGTTAGCCTATATTTTCTTTCTCTTGGTCGCCCCTCAAGATTCTGCCGGCCCGCATTTAAAAGCTTTGGCGCGTATCTCCAGGCTGCTTAAAGATAAATACTTCCGCGATACTCTGCGCGGTTGTGAAGACGACAAAGCTGTTGTTAAGATCATAGCTCAGGAAGACGAAAAGAAGATTTAACCAGCTTTCGCCGGAGACTTCAGTAAATGGCTAGTAAGATTCATGATATGCTTAAATGGTTTTATCCCGGCATAGGGCTTAAGCGCTGGATCGGTTTAAGTATTTTCGGTGTCTTACTTTTGATTTTTGCTACCGGCCACTTGCGGGCCGATGAGTTTCTGGGTATTCAGATACTCGATTCGATAATTCTGTTCTCCGGAATTATAATATTAATACTGGGCATCAAGCGGATGATGCGTTCTTTTGTTGCCGCCTTTGTGCCTTCCTCAAAAAGTAGCGAGCTTTTTGACATAATTTATCAGAATAAGCAATTATCACGCGGGCCCAAGGTTGTAGTTATCGGAGGCGGGACAGGCCTCTCGGTTTTACTGAGCGGCTTAAAGCAATTTACTACTAATCTTTCGGCTATCGTTACTGTTGCTGATGACGGCGGCTCAAGCGGGAGGATAAGGAAAGAATTCGGGATGCTTCCGCCGGGAGATATCCGTAATTGCCTGGTGGCCTTAGCCGACGCTCCGGCGTTGATGCGGGATTTGTTTCAATTCCGCTTTGATACGAATTCCGAATTGTCAGGACATAGTTTTGGGAATCTTTTTATAACAGTGATGACGCAGTTGACCGGTGACTTTGAGAAAGCGATTAAAGAAACAAGCAAGGTTTTGGCGCTTAGGGGGCAGGTTATTCCGTCGACTTTAAATAAAGTGGTTTTGGTTGCCGAACATAAGGATGGCTCAACTACGGTAGGAGAGACTAAAATCCCTCAAACACATCGTTCTATCAATCGGGTTTATCTTAATCCCGCGCAGTCGGCTGCGACGCCTGACGCGATTAAAGCAATCAAGGAAGCGCAGGTCATTGTTTTAGGCCCCGGCTCATTGTACACGAGTATCATCCCTAATCTGTTGATTCGGGAGATTACCGAAGCAGTCAGTACCTCGCAAGCGCTTAAGGTATATGTGTGTAACGCCATGACCCAGCCGGGAGAGACGGATGGTTTCAGCGCTTCAGAGCATGTTAAGACGCTTATCTTACATTCGCATCCGCGGATCCTGGATTACTGCGTCGTGAATACGGGTGAAGTGCCTCAGGGTACGCTTAAACGTTATTCCGGTCAGGGTTCATATTTAGTGATTAATGACAGGAAGAAAATCGAAGAGATGGGTTATCGCGTGATTGAGGATGATTTCGGGATCATTGAGGACGGCGTAATCAGGCACGACGCGGACAAGTTAGCTAAGATTATATTGGGATTGATTGAGGAAATATAAAGAAAAATTATGGCTTTAGTTAAAAAAGAATTAATCGTTAAGAATAAATCAGGCTTACACGCGCGGCCGGCCGCTTTATTTGTTCAGGTGGCGAATAAGTTTGAGTCACGTATAACCGTTAAACGTGATGACGAAGAAGTAAACGGTAAGTCCATCATGGGTATACTCATGCTGGGAGCGGAAAAGGATAGTGTAATTATCATTGAAGCCGATGGAGAGGACGCGCCAGCGGCTTTGGCAGAATTAGAAAAGATTATTACTAACGAGGAAGACCGATGATCCAGATTAAAGGTATAGCTGCTGCCGGCGGAATTAGTATTGGCGCCGCCTACAAGATGGGTAAAGAAGAGTTTATCATCCCTAAAGTAGCGATCAGTGATTCGGATATCCCCGTCCAGATACAGCTTTTTGAGGAAGCGTTAATCCGCACGCGCAGGGAAATCATCGCACTGCAGAAGAGGATAAGCGCGGACATGGGCCAGGAAGAAGCGCAGATTTTTGACGCGCACCTTCTGGTCTTGGAAGACCGCATGCTTATCGAAGAGGTGATCTCCCGCCTTAAAAAAGATAGGCTTAATGTCGCTTTTATCTTTCAGGAAGTCCTGAAGAAGTACGTTTCTGTCTTCTCCAAGATAGAAGACGAGTACCTTAAAGAGCGCATCGCCGATATAAATGATGTAGGCAAGAGAATCTTGCGCAATATTTTAGGGAAGGAGACCAAAGGCCTTGGAGATTTAAAAGCGCGGGTAATCGTAGTCGCTCATGACCTTTCTCCTTCGGATACCGCGGCAATGCATAAAAGGAATGTAGCAGGGTTTGTCACGGATATCGGAGGGAAGACTTCGCATACCGCGATCATGGCTAAGTCCTTAGAGATACCGGCGGTAGTCGGTGCGGAAGAAGCCACCATTAGAATTAATCAGGGAGATATGCTGATTGTGGACGGCGCTCTCGGGATAGTCATTGTCGATCCCGATGAAGAAACCCTGGAGTCGTATCATACCGCGGAATTAAAGTTAAAGGGTGTCACTGAAAAGTTTCTTTCGGTAAAAGATCTTCCAGCGGTTACCGTTGATGGCAATAAGATTGAGATAAATGCCAATATAGAATTTCCCGATGAGGTTCCGGCAGTGAAACTTCACGGAGGAGAAGGTATTGGCCTTTACCGCACAGAGTTCTTTTATATGAACAGAAAAGATTTGCCTACCGAGGAGGACCATTACCAAGCCTATAAGTATGTGGCTGAAGAGATGAATCCTTACCCTGTGATCATCCGCACCTTGGATTTAGGCGGAGACAAATTCTTGTCGCAATTCCAGCTTCCGCATGAGATGCATCCTTTTTTAGGCTGGAGGGCAATCAGATTTTGCCTGGCGCGGCCGGAGATATTCAAGCTGCAATTAAGGGCTATACTGCGGGCTTCCGTGCACGGGAACTTAAAGCTTATGTATCCGATGATCTCCGGTATCGAGGAGTTGAGGCAGGCAAATAAGCTGCTGGAGGATGCAAGATCAGAGCTTAAAGCTAAGGGCATGTCTTTTGATGAAGATCTTCAGGTTGGAGCAATGATCGAAGTCCCTTCGGCGGCAATGACCGCGGATATACTAGCTCAAGAAGCGGATTTTTTCAGCATCGGGAGCAACGACTTAATCCAATATTCTTTGGCGGTTGACCGCGCCAATGAAAAAGTAGCTTATCTCTATGAGCCGGCGCATCCGGCGGTTTTACGCCTGATTAAATATATCATTGATTCCGCGCATAAAGCCGATATTAACGTTGGTATGTGCGGTGAAATGGCCGGAGAACCGAGTTTGGCATTAATACTTTTGGGTTTGGGCTTGGATGAATTCAGTATGCCTCCGCAGGTTATACCGGAATTAAAATTCCTGATTCGCTCGGTCAGCTTAAAAGAAGCTAAAGGGATAGCTGAAGAGGCGCTTGGTTTTTCTACAGGGACGCAGGTAGAAGAATTCGCCCGGGCAAAGTTAAGGGAGATATTAAAATAAAAGCGTTAGTCTTAGCTGCCGGATACGCTACACGACTCTACCCTTTAACCAAGGAATATCCTAAATCTTTACTCGAGGTTAGAGGAAAGCCTATTCTTGGTTATATTATTGATAAGTTAGAAACGATAGATGAAGTTAATGAGATTATTATAATTACCAATAGCAAATTTATCGCTCAGTTCCGGCAGTGGAAAAAAAGAGTACGGTCAAAGAAGAGGCTGACATTGGTAGATGATCTTACTAAGAGTAACGCTGACAGGCTCGGGGCAATCGGCGATATCAATTTTGTGATCAAGAAAAAAAATATTAAAGAAGATGTCCTGGTTATCGGCGGGGATAACCTGTTTAACGCGGGATTGACAAGATTCCTTGAGTTTGCGACGCAAAAGAAACCCGCAGCGACCATCGGAGTTTATAAATTAAAGGCTTTAAAAGACGCCTGTCGTTATGGCGTGGTTAAGCTGGATAGCGCTGATAAGGTCGCCAACTTTGAAGAAAAACCCAAAAAACCGAAATCGCAACTTGTGGCTATGTGCCTGTATTTTATTCCTTCAGCGCGCCTGAGCCTGGTCAGGGATTATTTAAAAATAAGGAAAAAGACTGATGCTACGGGCAATTATATAGATTGGTTAAAGGAAAGGGTGGATACCTTTGGATTCATTTTCCACGGTTCTTGGTATGACATCGGAGATTTTAAATATCTAACCGCGGCAAGAAATAATTTTGCTGCACAGCCCGATAAACGGGCCAATTGAGGAGGAGTCATGACAGCGCGGAAGCACTATTTTACTTCTGAGTCGGTAGGCGAAGGGCATCCGGATAAGCTTTGTGATCAGATATCCGACGGTGTGTTGGATGAAGTTTTAAAGCAGGATCCTTACGGCAGAGTTGCCTGTGAAACCTTTGTGACGATGGGGCTTTTGATTGTAGGCGGCGAAATTACGACCACCGCTTATGTTGACATCCAGAAATTAGCCCGTAATATTATTAAAGAAATAGGTTATACGCATACTAAATACGGATTTGATTATCATACCTGCGCGATTATCAATACGATTAACTCACAATCTCCGGATATCGCCCAAGGCGTCAATACAGGCGGCGCGGGAGATCAAGGGTTTATGGTTGGCTTTGCCTGCCGCGAGACCGAGGAGCTTATGCCGCTTCCGATCATGCTTTCTCAGAAATTAGTGCGCATGATGGCGGAAATAAGGAGAAAAGGAACTTTGAAATATTTAGGCCCTGATTGTAAATCCCAGGTTTCCGTGGAATATCACGATGGCAAACCCAAGAGAGTGGATTCTGTTGTTTTAGCCTGTCAGCATACAGATGAGATCCTTGATTCCAGCAAAGAGAAGATTACTAAAGCCGCCCGGCAGGAATTTATCGATGTGATTGCCAAACCGGTGCTTAAAGATTATATCGATAAGGATACTAAATACTTTATCAACGAGACGGGAAAATTTGTTATCGGCGGCCCGCAATCCGATACCGGTATGACCGGAAGAAAAATTGTTGTAGATACTTACGGCGGAATGGCTGCCCCGGGCGGAGGCGCGTTTTCCGGCAAGGACCCGACTAAGGTTGATCGTTCCGCGGCTTATATGGCCCGTTACATTGCCAAGAACATCGTGGCCGCGGGCCTAGCGGATAAGTGCCTGATTCATTTGGCTTATGCTATCGGCAAGGCGGAACCTTTAGCGATTATGGTGGATACTTCCGGTACAGGTAAGTTAACCGAAGTACAATTTATTAAGTTAATTCGGGATAATTTTGAACTTACTCCACATGGTATGATTAAATCATTGGATCTTCTGCGTCCCATATATAGGAAAACTGCCTGCTATGGGCATTTTGGCAGGACCGAACCCGAGTTTAGCTGGGAGAGTACGGATAAGGCAGCGACTTTGAAGAAACAAGCGGGAAAATTATAACTCAAAATAGGAGAGTAGATGAAATATGACGTTAAAAATATAAACTTAGCTAAGAAAGGGTCACTGAGAATTGAATGGGCATCTAATAATATGCCTGTTTTGAATTTAATCAAGCAGAGATTCTTAAAAGAAAAACCATTGAAAGGGTTAAAGATTGCCGCTTGCCTGCATGTTACTACTGAAACAGGTGTTTTAAGCGAGGTCTTAAAATCAGGAGGAGCCCAAGTTTTTATTTGCGCCTCCAATCCTCTATCTACGCAGGATGATGTAGCCGCGTCTTTGGCTAAGAATTTAAAGATAGCGGTTTTTGCGATTAAAGGCGAAGATACTAAAACTTATTACGCGCATATAAAATCAGTGCTTAGCGCGAAACCCGATATCACCATGGATGACGGAGCGGATTTGGTTTCGACCATCCATCAGGCGCCTTCCGCCTTGCACCAGAATATTATCGGAGGGACAGAGGAGACCACTACCGGGGTGATTCGTTTAAGGGCATTGGCTAAAGAAGGAAAGTTACGTTATCCGATCATCGCGGTAAATGACGCTTTGACTAAGCATTTATTTGATAACCGGTACGGGACAGGGCAATCTACCATAGACGGGATTGTCAGGGCGACGAATAAACTATTAGCCGGAGCCAATTTTGTAGTGGCAGGTTATGGCTGGTGCGGTAAAGGAGCGAGCTTGCGCGCCAGCGGTATGGGAGCTAAGGTGATCGTCGTGGAGGTTGATCCTTTACGGGCCTTGGAAGCAAATATGGACGGATTCCGGGTAATGCCGATCAAAGAAGCGGCGAAGATCGGCGATATTTTTGTCACGGTGACCGGTGACATAAATGTGATCAGGAAAGAACACTTTCAGGTGATGAAAGACGGCGCCATCGTGAGCAACTCCGGGCATTTTAATGTGGAGTTGGATATTCCGGGATTAGCAAAGCTAAGCGTCAGGAAAAGGCTTATCCGTGATTTTGTGGATGAGTATATTTTAAAAGACGGCCGCCGGATTTACCTTTTAGGAGAAGGCCGGTTGATCAATTTAGCCGCGGCTGAAGGCCATCCGGCAAGCGTTATGGATATGTCTTTTGCCAATCAGGCCCTCTCCGCCGAATATATGGCTAAGAATTATAAAGAATTACAAAATCAGGTTTATAAAGTTCCCGATGATATCGATAAGAATATCGCCGCTTTAAAATTAAAGTCTTTGGGGATTAAGATTGATACCTTGACTCCGGAGCAGAAGAAATATCTGGCAAGCTGGGAGATGGGGACGTAAAAATCTTATAAAGATCCTTTCCAGAGGAAAGGATGAAATGAAGCCAAGACGCCAGAGGCTGGCTTCATTTCAGATGGGCACTTGATGAAAAGAATAGCGGTTCTGACGACAGGCGGGGACGCGCCGGGAATGAACCCGGCGATACGGGCGGTAGTCCGTTACGGTATCGCCAATAAATTAGAGGTAATCGGTGTTTTTCGCGGATGGAGCGGCCTGATTAATGAGGAAATCAAGGTTTTAGACCACCGTTCGGTCTCCGGGATCATTAGCCAAGGAGGGACGATCTTAAAGACATCCCGCTGCGTTGAATTTCGCAGCAAAGAAGCCCAGGAACGCGCTTATAATACTGTAAAGAAATTCGCTGTCGACGGTTTGGTTATAATTGGCGGAAACGGAAGTTTTACCGCAGGGCATGAATTCGGTAAGAAATACAATGTTCCGTGTATGGGGATAGCAGCGTCTATTGACAATGATATAAACGGATTAGATTACACGATCGGGAGTGATACCGCGATCAATACCGCGCTGAATGCGATTGATAATATCCGCGATACCGCGACTAGCTTAGAACGGATTTTTGTAGTTGAGGTAATGGGCCGCGATTGCGGTTTTATTGCCTTGGCTGTAGCCCTTGCCGGAGGATGTGAGGATGTTTTTATTCCGGAGAGACCGGTTGATTTAGAGTCAGCTTGCCATGATATTGTCCATGGTAATTTGATCGGCAAGGTAAGCTGGATCATTGTGGTAGCTGAGGGTGCAGGTAAAGCGGAAGATTTTGCCAAAAAGATTAACGGGATAACCGGCTTGGAGACCCGCGCGGTTACCTTGGGGCATATCCAAAGGGGAGGAAGGCCGACAGCTTTTTCTAGAGATCTGGCTTTAAGATTGGGTAAGGAAGCGGTGGATGCTCTTTTGGAAGGGGATCGCGATAAAGCTGTGGGGCTATCTAAAGGAAGGGTGGTTAGGATAGGTTTTGAAACCGCGATTAAGAAGAAAGAATTTGATTTAGAAGGTATTTATAAATTGATTAAGACCTTAACTTAGGAATGAAAGGAGAAGTTAGCTGAAATGGGAAGGAAAGCTTTGAGTATCGACGCAATGGTCAAAGATTTAGTAGTGAGCGATGATTTGAATGCTAAAAAAGTATTGGCTAAAAAGATTCTAGGGATAGCCTATAAAAAAGGAATTTATCCGGCCAGTATTCATGACTTTTATATCGCTAGCGGCCGGGGTGAGTTTACTGGTTTTACAGTCCCGGCGATCAACCTGCGCAGCCTGACCTATGATTTGGCCCGGGCGATATTTAGGGTTGCTAAAAAGAATAACTCCGGGGCGTTTATTTTTGAAATCGCTAAATCTGAAATGGGATACACTTCTCAGGCTCCGGTTGAATATGTAAGCGTAGTTCTGGCAGCCGGAATAAAAGAAGGCTATTCCGGTCCGGTATTTATTCAGGCTGACCATACGCAGGTCAATGCCAAAAAATTTCAGGAGGATCCTGATAAAGAATTACAGGGTTTACAGGACTTGATTGCTGACGCGATAGCCGCGGGTTTCTACAATATTGATATTGATTCTTCTACTTTGGTAGATTTATCCAAGTCAGATATCCGGAAACAGCAGAAAAATAATTATGAAGTTTGCGCCAAACTTACGCAATTTATCCGCAGGGTCGAGCCAAAAGGTATTACTGTTTCAGTGGGAGGAGAGATAGGCGAAGTTGGTCATCAGAATTCCACTCCAGAAGACCTGCGCGCGTTTATGGGAGGATACCGGGAAAAATTACGCAAGGGCTTAGTGGGGATTTCCAAAATTTCTATTCAGACAGGGACTTCTCACGGTGGAGTAGTTAAGGCTGACGGCTCAATTGCCGAGGTAAAACTGGATTTTAATACCTTAAAGACTCTTTCCGCTATTGCCAAGAAGGAATTTGGTCTTGGGGGGGCAGTGCAGCATGGCGCATCCACCTTGCCGGAAGAGATGTTTCATAAATTCCCGGAGAATGATACCTTAGAGGTGCATCTGGCTACCGGTTTTCAGAATATGCTGTTGGATAGTAAGCATTTCCCAGCTGACTTAAAGAAAAGGATGTATGATTGGCTCTTGGTTAATGCCGCCAGTGAAAGAAAAGTAGGTGAAACAGACGAACAATTCTTCTATAAAGCGCGTAAAAAAGCCCTCGGTCCCTTTAAAAAAGATATTATGGGCCTAGCGCAGGAAGTACGCGACAGTATAGCCGCTGAAATTGAGACTAAATTCGATTTTCTCTTTAAACAATTAGACGCCGTGAATAATCGGGAATTGGCGGATAAATACGTAACTTTAAAACGGGTGATTGTCAGGCCGCGTAAAGCAGCGAAAGCAATCGTTCACGACGGAGAAGGCGCAGACTAAAAAGCGAGGAAAACTATGCGTTCGGATAAAATAAAAAAAGGATTAGAGAGAGTGCCGCATCGCGCGCTTTTACACGCTACGGGATTATCCAGAAAAGATTTGGATAGGCCGTTTATCGGAGTGGCTACTTCTTTTACTGATCTTATCCCCGGTCATATCGGCATGCGCGACCTGGAACGTTTCATTGAACGCGGGATTTGTTATGGACAGGGAGTGCCTTTTTTATTCGGAGTCCCGGGGATCTGCGATGGTATTGCGATGGGACATTTAGGAATGTGTTATCCTTTGGCCCTGCGCGAGATTGTCGCTGATACGATTGAAACAGTCTGTAATGCCCATCAATTAGACGGGATTATCTGCCTGACTAACTGTGATAAAATTACTCCCGGTATGCTGATGGGGGTAGCGCGTCTGAACATTCCGGCGATCATCATAACTGCCGGGCCAATGCTCTCCGGCCGTTATAATCAACGTAAGCTTGCTTTTGTGCATGATACCTATGAAGCAATGGCCCGGGCTAAAAAAGGGGATATTTCGAGCGACGAGTTATCCTGCCTAGAGATGGAGGCTTGTCCCGGAGCAGGTTCCTGCCAAGGTTTATATACGGCTAATACCATGGCCTGTTTGACTGAAACGATAGGGATGTCTTTACCCGGTTGCGGGACGGCTTTAGCTGCCTCCGCGAAAAAACGCAGGATTGCCGAAGCTAGCGGCGAACGCATCGTGGAGTTAGTGAGAAAAAATATTAAGCCCCGTGATATTATTACCAAGCAGTCTTTAGAGAACGCTATTGTGGTGGATATGGCCTTGGGCGGATCAAGTAATACTGTGCTGCATCTTATGTCTATTGCCCATGAAGCAGGGATCGACTTAGACCTTAAAACTTTTGATAAAATAGGCAAAGTCACTCCGCATATTACCAGTTTAGAGCCGGCAGGAACGCACTTTATGGAAGATTTGGAGTATAGCGGCGGGATCCCTGCGGTTTTAAAGAGATTAAAGCCAAAACTAAATAATGTTTTGAATGTGAGCGGTGAGAAAACTTTTGAAATTGCTGGCCAAGCAAAGATATTTGATGAAGAAGTAATTCGTCCGTTAAATAAAGCCTACCATAAACAAGGCGGTATCGCGGTGTTATATGGGAATATCGCGCCGCAAGGTGCAGTGGTTAAGCAATCTGGCGTGAGCGAAAAGATGATGAAGTTTAACGGTAAAGCGCGCGTATTTAACCGTGAGGAAGAGGCAATGCAGGCGATTATGAATAATCAAATTAAACAAGGCGATTGCCTTGTTATCCGTTACGAAGGCCCGGCAGGCGGGCCGGGGATGCGCGAGATGCTTGCGCCGACTGCCGCGATTGTGGGATTAGGGTTAGCGGACTCAGTGGCGTTGATTACCGATGGCCGTTTTTCAGGAGGGACAAAAGGGCCGTGTATCGGACATATTTCTCCGGAGGCTTCCAGCGCCGGGCCGATCGCGATTTTAAAAGACGGGGATAGGATTACTATTGATATCCCGAATCGAAAAATCGACGCGCAATTAAGCCAAGAAGAGATTAAAGAAAGATTTAAGCATTGGAAACCGGTTGCGCCTAAAATTAAAACCGGATATTTATCCAGATATTCCAGGTTAGTTAGTTCGGCGGATAAAGGAGCGATTTTGCAATGAAGGGTTCAGAAATACTATTGGAGTCTTTAAAGCGCGAAGGGGTAAAGGTAATCTTTGGTTATCCCGGTGGACAGGTTTTGCCTATATTCGACAGCCTTTATGACTCAGATATCCAATTTATCCTTACACGGCATGAGCAGGGAGCAGCGCATGCTGCTGACGGCTATGCGCGAGCAACCGGCAAGGTCGGGGTGTGCCTGGCTACTTCAGGCCCGGGAGCGACGAATTTAGTTACCGGAATCGCTAACGCTTATATGGATTCCATTCCCATGGTCGCGATTACCGGACAGGTGAAAAGTTTTTTAATCGGTAATGACGCTTTTCAGGAGGCGGATGTAACCGGAATCACCCGTCCGATAACCAAGCATAATTATTTAGTCAAGGATGTGAAAGATTTAGCCCGGATTATCCGGGAGGCTTTTTATATCGCCTCAACCGGTAGACCCGGGCCGGTGCTGGTGGATATTCCTTCGGATATCCAACTTGCCGATACAGAATTTAATTGGCCGGAGAATATCCAAATGCGCAGCTACAATCCGACTTATTTTGGCCATCCCGGGCAAATTAAGAAAGCAGCTAAGCTTATTGCAGGAGCTAAGAAACCGATTATTTATGCCGGTGGTGGAGTGATTAGCTCAGGCGCGCATAGAGAATTAAAGATGCTGGCGGAAAAAATCAACGCGCCATTAACCTGGACGCTTATGGGTATAGGAGCCTTTCCGGCAACCCACGAATTATCATTGGGTATGCTTGGGATGCACGGGACTGCCTACGCGAATCATGCGATTATGGAGAGCGACCTGATTATCGCGGTAGGCGCTCGTTTTGATGACCGGGTAACCGGACGTCTGGACGCCTTTGCTCCGGATGCCTTAGTTATTCATATTGATATTGATCCTTCTTCTATTAGCAAGAATGTAAGTGTGCATGTGCCTATTGTGGGGGATGCCAAGAATATTTTAACCGAGCTGTTAAAAGATATTAAAAAAACGCCGGATACTAATGATTGGCTCAAGAGAATTGAAGGTTGGAAGAAGAAATATCCTTTGGCCTATAAAGACGATGGTAAGCTTAAGCCGCAATACGTGGTCGAGCAGATTTATGAGGTAACTAAGGGTGATGCGATTATCACTACTGAAGTCGGGCAAAACCAGATGTGGGCAGCGCAATGGTATAAGTACACTCAGCCACGTACATTTATTTCATCCGGCGGATTAGGCACTATGGGGTTTGGTTTACCGGCGGCGATGGGTGTGAAGATGGGTTGCCCGGATAAGACAGTATTTGATATCGCAGGAGACGGTTCAATTCAAATGAATATTCAGGAGTTGGGGACCTGCGTTGCCAATAAAATAAACGTGAAAGTGGCAATTTTAAATAACGGTTATTTAGGAATGGTGCGTCAATGGCAGGAGCTTTTTTACAAAAGGCGCTATTCCTATGTCGGTATAACCAGCCCGGATTTTGTGAAACTAGCAGAAAGTTATGGCGCCGTCGGAATACGCGTGACTAAAAAAGAAGAAGTACGGCCAGCGCTTGAAAAGACGATTGCCGTAGAGAATACCGTGCTGATTGATTTTAGGGTAGAGCCTGAGGAGAATGTCTTTCCTATGGTTCCGGCAGGCCAGGCGATCAATCAATTTATCGGCGGGTTAGCTTAAGATGAGACACACAATTTCAGTTTTAGTGGAAAATAAGTTTGGCGTACTGGCGCGGATCGCGGGATTATTCAGCGCCCGCGGGTATAATATCGCCTCTTTAGCGGTTTCGGAGACCTTAGATCCGGCTATCTCTTATATGACGATAGTCGTTGAGGCAAAAGATGAAAAGGTCCTCGAACAGATCAAGAAACAGTTGAATAAGTTGATCGATGTGATTACGATTACTGATTTTACCAAGAAGGAGCACGTTGACCGCGAGCTTATTTTAGCTAAAGTAAGTTATTCCGCGAAAGATAAGACTAAGCTGGAAAATATTTTTAATAAATATGTCGGCAAGATCATCCAACGTAAAGGCGATATCGCGATTATCGAGGCAGTAGGGGATAATCAGCAGATAAGGTCCTTGCTTGAAGAATTGAATAAGTTTGGAATCCAGGAATTGGTGAGGACAGGGAAATTGGCAATCGGGGCAATCGGGGACGCTTCCCAAGGGGACACTCTCCGGAGATTTTAGGTAAAAATTATCAAAAAATAGTGAAAATAAGCATTTTTTAAAAGTAGAGTGGTACTTTGGGGAGCGTCCCCTAGTAAAGGAGGATATAAATGGCCAAGATTTATTATGACAAGGATGCGGATTTAAATATTTTAAAGAATAAGACCATTGCGATTATTGGTTACGGTATTCAGGGCCGCGGGCAGTCATTATGCTTGAGAGATTCGGGGATGCATGTGGTGGTTTCGGAGATGCCCGGGACAGCGAATTACGAACAGGCTAAAGCCGATGGATTTACTCCTGTAAGCGCAGCCGAAGCAGCCAAAGCCGCGGATATTATTCAAATTTTGACTCAGGATCATGTGCAGGCTAAAGTATATCAAGAAAGCATTAAACCGAATTTAAAAAAGGGGAAGGCGCTCTGTTTTTCGCATGGGTTCAACATCCGTTTTAAGCAGATCAAGCCTCCGAAGAATGTAGATGTGTTTATGGTGGCCCCTAAAGGCCCGGGAGCTTTAGTGAGGAAAATGTACGAGGAGGGTAAAGGCGTGCCTTGCTTAATCGCTATTTATCAAAATGCAACAGGGCAGGCCAAGGATTTAGCTCTGGCTTACGCGAAAGCAATCAAAGCTACTACCGCCGGTGTTATTGAAACCACCTTTGAAGAAGAGACCGAGACGGATTTATTCGGCGAGCAGGCAGTGCTTTGCGGAGGCGCGACCGAGTTAATCAAGGCGGGCTTTGATACTTTAATCGAAGCAGGTTACCAGCCGGAAATCGCCTATTTCGAAGTTTTGCATGAATTAAAATTAATCACGGATTTAATTCAGGAGCGCGGTATTTCCGGTATGCGCAGGGGAGTTTCCAATACTGCCTGTTATGGTGATTTGACCCGCGGCCCGAGGATTATTACGCAGAAAACGCGTAAAGAGATGAAAAAAATATTAAAAGAGATCAAAACCGGAAAGTTTGCCCGCGAGTGGATTAAAGAGAATGAATTGGGCAGGCCGAATTTCAATAAGCTTATTTCCGAAGGAGATAATCATTTGATTGAGAAGGTTGGAAAAGAGTTACGCGAGATGATGCCTTGGATGAAACATTAATTTATGCACTTGCCAGAGGCAAGTGTGAATTAGGCGTAAGCGCCAGAGGCACGCCTAATTCAATGCCCCGGATGAAAAAATAAATGGAAAAAATTATTATATTTGATACAACTTTACGCGACGGAGAGCAGGCGCCGGGCGCGTCGTTAACTCCTCAGCAGAAAATGGAAGTCGCCTTCCAGCTTGAGAAATTGGGTGTGGATATCATCGAAGCCGGTTTTCCTATAGCTTCTCCCGGAGATTTTAAGGCCGTCGCGGAAATTTCTAAGGCGATCAAAAAGAGCGCTGTCTGCGGATTGGCCCGTTGCCTAAAGCTAGACATCGAATCCGCGGCTAATGCTACCAAGGCGGCAAAACATCCGCGGGTCCATCTTTTTCTAGCTACCTCCAAGATCCACCTGCAATATAAATTCAAGAAAGCCGAAGAAGAGATCTTGGCGATTGCCAAAGACGCGGTAAAACTAGCCCGCCGGCTCTGCGATGATCTCGAGTTTTCTCCGGAAGATGCCACGCGAACGGACAGGGATTTTCTTTTCCGGGTGATTGAAACGGCAATCAATGAAGGCGCTAAAACCATCAATATTCCGGACACCGTAGGCTACAGCTACCCCCAAGAAATATATTCTCTGATTAGCGATATAAAAAATAATGTTCCTAATATTAATCAAGCGGTAATTGCCATACATTGTCATGATGATTTAGGGTTAGCTACGGCTAATTCTATCTCCGCGGTTTTGGCGGGAGCCCGGCAGGTACATTGCACTATTAACGGTATAGGCGAGCGCGCCGGAAACGCTTCCTTAGAAGAAGTAGTCATGGCGATCAAGACGCGTAAGGACGTATTCGGCGAATTCTATACTGGTATAAATACTAAAGAGATATTCCGCACTTCGCGCTTGGTAAGCAACCTGACGAATTTCGTTGTCCCTCCTAATAAAGCAATTGTCGGCAGGAATGCCTTCGCTCATGAATCCGGTATCCATCAAGACGCGATATTAAAGAACAGGACTACCTACGAGATCATGGACCCTAAAGATGTGGGTATAGCCAAGAGCCAGCTTATTTTAGGTAAACATTCCGGAAGGCACGCTTTTCGGGATAGGTTAAAATCGCTTGGTTTCCATCTTAACGAAGAAGAATTAAATAAGGCGTTTAACCGTTTTAAAGAAGTAGCGGATAAAAAGAAAGAGATCTTTGACGATGATTTAAGGATTATTGTTGAGGATGAGATTCGCGTAACCAAGCCGCTTTGGCAGTTGAATAGTTTTAAAGTTACTTCAGGCACTAAGATTAAGCCGGAGGCAGAGGTTGTTTTAATCAAAAAAGCTAAAGATATCTGCGGTGTATCTTCCGGAGACGGGCCGGTGGACGCCTGTTTTAAGGCTATTGATAAGATTACCGGTTATAAGGCGAAGTTAGAAGACTTCCGCTTAGAAGCGGTTACTTCCGGCAAGGATGCCTTGGGCCAGGTTAGCCTAAAGCTAAAAATAAAGGATTCTGTGATTAGCGGCCGCGGGGCAAGCACTGATATTATTGAGGCCGCGATACGGGCATATCTGGACGCTATTAATAAGCTAGAGGCTAAATGAGCAGAGCCCGTATTTATGGTCTAATCGGAAATCCTATTCAGCACAGCCTCTCGCCTGTAATGCACAACGCGGCATTATCCTGCCTAAAAATAAAGGCCAAGTATAAATTATTTCCTTTAGAAGAGAAAGAGCTCAGGCCTTTCCTGGTTAATCTTAAAAAGAAAAATATCTGCGGCTTGAATATAACCATTCCCTATAAAGAAAGGGTTCTTCAGTTTGTCGAAGGATATAAGTCCAGCGCGGTCAGCGCTATTGGGGCAGCCAATACTATAGTTGTCAGCAAAAAATGGGGCTTAAAATTATTTAATACCGATTATCTTGGGTTTAGCGCGCACCTGAAAGAACTAAAGGTAAACCCCAAAAAAGCCGCGATTATCGGAGCCGGAGGCGCGGCTCGCGCGGTGTGTTTCGCCCTCGGAAAAAAGAAAGCGCAGGAGGTGAGTATTTACGATATTGATAAATTTAGAAGCCTCGCGCTTATGGAAAGGTTTAATCAGATATTTCCGCGTACGCAGTTCGTGGCCGCTGAAAGTATCGCGGCTTTAAGATTAGGGGAGAAAGATATTTTAATCAATGCTTCTTCAGTAGGGATGAAGGAGAGCGATCCGCTTTTAGTAGATTCTACTCAACTACATCCGGGATTGTTTATCTACGATCTGATTTATAATCCGCGTAAGACAAAATTACTGAAGTTAGCTCAAGAGCAGAATTTTTCCCATGCAAACGGTTTAGGAATGCTTCTTTATCAGGGGGTAGAGGCCCTGAATTTATGGATATCGCCTAAATGCGCGCCCGTGGAAATAATGCGCAAGGCGCTGGAAAGAGGAGTGAAAAAGCTATGATTGGTCAATTAATCGTTTTTATTTTCGGTTCCGTTGTAGGAAGCTTTTTAAATGTCTGTATCCACCGTATGCCTAAGTCTGAGTCAGTTGTCTGGCCGCGTTCGCATTGCCCAAAGTGCGGGAAGAGAATCCCCGGATACGATAATATCCCCTTTATAAGTTTCATTTTATTAAGGGGGAGGTGCCGTTTCTGCAAAGCAAAGATATCGCCGCGTTATCCTTTAGTTGAATTTATAACCGCGCTTCTGTTTACCGCTTTATTTACGCATTACGGGTTAAGTTATAATTTCTTCTTTTATTTAGTTTTGACATCGGCGCTGATTATCGCTACGTTTGTGGATATTCCGCATAGGATTATTCCCGATGAAGTTTCCGTCGGCGCCTTAATTGTCGGGTTTATCTTAAGCTCGATTAGAGGGTTTAATTTGGCTCCTTTTTCTTTTAGCTTTAAGCCGATGCTAAGTTCGCTCTCTGGAATCATTGTCGGCGGAGGGATAATTTACCTGACTGGCTGGCTCTTTGATTTGGTTTATTTTAAGCTGTTGAAGAATCCTCCTATAAACGGTGAGAGCGAATCAATGGGCGGAGGGGACGTAAAGCTTTTAGCGATGATCGGCGCATTTTTGGGCGCCCCGCGGACACTGCTAACCTTCTTTATTGCTCCTTTTTTCGGCGCGATTATCGGAATAATCATCCTGATTACCAAAAAGGACCATACTATTCCTTACGGGCCGTTTTTATCTTTGGCAGCGTTGATCTCGATATTTTTCTCGAATAGGATATTACACCTTTTGATTCCTTAATCAGTACACTCATAAAAACATGCCGCAATCCCCATCTTTCCTTAGTAGGAAACTATCCGGAGTATTAATTTCTCTGTTCTCGGTTTACTCTAAAAATAGTTTTGGCGTCGGAGATTTAAGCGATTTAAATAAAGCCATTGATTGGGCCCGGGAAAGCGGTAATTCCATAATTCAACTTTTGCCGATGAATGATATGGGCGGATTGTTTTGCCCGTATGACGCCTTAAGCGCGTTTGCCTTAGATCCACTCTACATATCCCTAATTGATTTAGGCCTGCCTAAAGGCAAATCCCTCAAAAGGCAAATCGAGACTTTACGTAAAACCTTAAGTTTAGACAAGCAATTCGTAGACTATAGTATTAAGAAAGAAAAATTACGTATTCTACGAGAGATTTTTTTATTAGATAGCATGACGGATACGGAGAGTTTCAGCCGTTTTAGAAGCGATAACGTGTATTGGCTCCTAGATTATGCTTTATTTAAGGCGCTTAAGTCAAAATTCGGAGAGAGCGCTTGGTATGATTGGCCGCTTGAGTTTCGTAACCGCGACAAACAAGCTTTAGAAGAATTTCGCCAGGCGAATGCCCAGGAAATTATGTTTCAAAAGTGGGCACAGTGGCAGCTCTTTGAACAATTTAAAGGTGTGAAAGATTACGCTAAAGTAAAAAAAGTTTTCTTAAACGGCGACTTGCCAATCCTAGTCTCCCGGGATTCCAGCGATGTCTGGAGCCATCCGGAATTCTTCAAGTTGGAATTTAGCGCGGGCGCGCCTCCGGATATGTATTGCGCTAAGGGCCAGCGTTGGGGAATGCCTACTTATAATTGGGCGAGCATCGCTGATGATGGATACCAGTATTTAAAAGAAAAGCTAAAATTCGCCGAGAATTTTTACGATATGATCAGGATCGACCATGTGGTAGGCTTGTTTCGTATCTGGAGCATTCCTGATCAGGAGCCGTTGGAAAATCAGGGCTTAAACGGTGCTTTTGACTCGGCTAATGAAGCTGAGTGGGAGGCGCATGGCAGGAAGATTTTAGAGGTTATGCTTAGTTCTACCAAGATGCTTTTGTGCGCTGAGGATTTAGGGGTGATCCCTAAGGTTTGTACCGAAACATTGGAGAAATTAAAGATACCGGGCAATGATGTCCAGCGCTGGGTCAAGGATTGGAATATTAAACACGATTTCCTAAAGCCTCAAGATTACCGTAAGCTTTCAATAACTATGCTTTCGACCCATGATACAACTAATTGGCCTGCCTGGTGGGAGAATGAAGCAGGGACAGTGGATGAAGACTTATTTCGTAGGAAGTGCGCTGAGGCGGGTATTGATTTTAGCTACATAAAAGCAGTCTTATTTGATATATCCCGTTCTTGTCATGGAAGGCTGCGTTGGAAGGATGAGATTGATTCAGTTGAAAAGCTAATGCAGGGACTCTCCCCGAAGGGAGCTGTCCCTAAAGATAGATTACATCTCTTAATAGGCTTATATGAAAATACCTATGGAGAGAAGGAAAAGCTCTGGAAGCAATTGGGTTTGGTTGGCCCAATGCGCGAGCAATGCGACAAGGAAATATTGCGAGCGGTTTTGCAAACAAACCTACAGGCAAGCTCTTTATTTTGTATCAACACGCTCATCGATCTTTTGTATCTGGATGGTTTCTGGCAAGGCGACGCCTATCAGTATCGGATCAATACCCCCGGCACAATCAGCGAGCGCAACTGGTCGCTCAAAATTCCGCTTTCACTCGAAGAATTAATCAAGCATCCGGTCACCAAACAAATACGCAAGTTGGTTGTTGATTCAGGAAGAATATAATATTTCATGGAGGCTCGTTAACGATGAAAGAAATCTTATATCTTATCTTAGGGCTTATGGCTGGCACGCTTTCCGGGCTCTTCGGGATAGGCGGCGGGATAATCTTGATTCCGGCTTTGGTTTTTCTGGCGGGATTGAGCCAGCATGAGGCGCAGGGGACCACGCTTGCGATTATGCTCCTGCCGATAGGGCTTCTGGCAGTAGTAAAGTACTATCAAAGCGGGCAGATCAATTTTTATATCGCCGCGTTTATCTGCATTGGATTCTTAATCGGCGGGTTGATTGGCGCGAATATGGCGGTCGCGCTTCCGAATTTAATCTTAAAAAAGGCTTTTGGAATATTTTTAGCAATCGTCGCGCTCTATACAATTTTTTCTTAAGGACTATCGATGGGAATTTTGCAAGGACCTGAATTTTATATTTCTAAATGCGTGGGGAGAGCGATTATGGATTATAAGATGCTCTCCGAAGGCGATAAGATCGCGGTGGCCGTATCCGGGGGGAAGGATAGCCTTACGCTCCTACATGTGCTTAATGACCGCAGGAAATTTGTACCGATAAAATACGAGCTTTTGGCTGTACATGTGGATATGGGGTATCCTTGTCATCATCCTAAAATTCTTTCCGAATACTTTAAACAAATGGGTGTGGATTACCACATTGAAACAATAGATATCTTAAAGGGTAAATCGCGTAAAGATATTTCCTGTTTCTGGTGTTCCTGGAACCGGAGAAAGGCGCTCTTTGAAACCGCTAACCGTTTTGGCTGCACTAAAGTAGCCTTAGGCCATCATCGCGATGACATTATCGAGACAACCCTACTTAATCTTTTCTTCCAGGGAGAAATATCGACGATGTGCCCAAAACAGGAATTATTTGGCGGTAAAATCACGATTATCCGCCCGCTGGCTTATGTGGAAGAAGAGCTGATCAGAAAATTCGTTAAAACTTTGGAATTTCCGCACCATAAATGCACTTGCCCAAATTCTGTCACTTCCAAGCGCACTCAAATCGAGGGTATCATCAGGGATTTAGAAAAAGTCTGCCCGGATGTAAAAACCAACATTTTTAGAAGCGTAAAAAGGATCAAGACGGATTATTTGCTATAAGGGGAAAAGGATTGTGATATAATATTACTGTTGCCAGTAGGGACTGTCCCCGCTTTTTGGGGACTGTCCCACGACAAAATGAGTATTGGCAGCTAAATATGCGGGGTAAATATGATTTGGATAATCGGGGTATTATTTTTGGTTTTACTCGCGGCAGTTACCGCGCTGGTCCTAAGGATTTCCTCGCAGGTAAATGAACGGCTAACTCAGATGAACCAGTCGCTTCAGGAAGCCGGCAAGATTATCGGCTTAAACCTCGGTAATACCTCCAGCGTATTCGGTAATGTTAAAGAGCAGCTCGGCAGGTTAGAGGCGACCAATAAACAGATTGTCGATATCAGTAAGGATATCTCCAGCCTGCAGGAGCTTTTGCGCGCGCCTAAGTTTCGCGGGGCAATGGGCGAAGTGCTCTTGGAGAATTTACTATCGCAAGTCTTGCCCAAGGATCATTACTCAACGCAATACCGCTTTAAAAGCGGGGAGGCAGTCGATGCCATTATCAAGCTCGGAGAGCGGATTGTCCCGGTAGATGCCAAGTTTAGCTTGGAAAATTTCCAGAAGATGCTGGAGGCGCAGGATGAGCAGTTAAAGGTCAATCTCCGGAAGAAATTCATTCAGGATGTGAAGAACCGGATTGACGAGGTTTCTTCTAAATATATCCTTCCGCAGGAGAATACCTATGATTTCGCGCTGATGTATATCCCGGCGGAGAATGTCTATTATGAAGTGATTATCAAAGAGGATATTTTTGCTTACAGCCTCTCGAAAAAAGTCATTCCTGTTTCGCCGAATACCTTTTACGCGTATCTGGAGGTAATTTGCCTTGGATTAAAAGGCCTGATGGTGGAAGAGAACGCCAAGAAGATTTTGAAATCTTTAAGTGCGCTCGAGATTGAAATAGATAAATTTAAAGAAGATTTTAATACCCTCGGCAGCCATCTGAGTAATGCCAATACTAAATACTCGGATTCGCAGAAGCGCTTGGATAAATTCAGCGATAAGCTTGTGAATATCCAGGATGCCAAGCAAATCGAAACGAAATAATGATTTTTAGCGTTAAGGTAATCCCTAAAGCAAGCCACGTTAGAATTGTACCTTATAAGCGAACAAGTAATTCTAACGTGGCAAGCCGGAAGCTGGTTAAAGAAGAAGGGAGCGGCTTTAAGGTATATTTGACTAAACCCGCGCAGGACGGGCTGGCTAATGAACAGTTAGTCAGTTTGTTATCCGCACATCTAAAAATCAAGAAATATCAGATAAAGATTATTAAAGGGGAAAGATGCAGAAATAAACTTGTTGAAATTACTTAAGAGTTATAATCCTTTGGAAGCCGTAGCCGGAAGCCCCGTAATCAGCAGCTTTAGCGTGCGGGCCAGCGGGAATATGTCTTTATCCTACGGGGAAACAAGCCTCTCGTTAGAGAACCGTCAAAGTTTCTTAAGCCCCTTAAATGTAGATTATCAAGATTTGATTTGCGCTAAGCAAGTACACGGAAATAAGGTTAAATATGTAAATGAGACAGATAAAGGGAAGGGCGCAGTTACTTACGGCACAGCCTTACCGGGTACAGACGGTTTAATTACCGACATACGGAATTTACCGTTGGGAATATTGACGGCAGATTGCCTTTCTATATTTCTCTATGATCCCCAAAGGCCGGCCGTAGGCTTGCTCCACGCCGGCTGGCGCGGCTCTAAAGAAAAGATTGTTTCTTGCGCGCTAGAATTAATGCGCAGTAAATTTAAGACTAATCCGGTTGAATTATTTGCCGGATTTGGCCCAGCGATCAAGGATTGTTGTTATGAAGTTTCGGACGAGTTCAAGGATAATTTTACAACGGGATTAACGCAGAGACAGGGGCGTCTTTATTTGGATTTGGCACAGGTAAACCGAAAAGAGTTAATCGGTTTAGGCGTAAAGCCAGAGAAAATATTTGATGCGGGTTTTTGCACTGTTTGTGAGAAAGAAGATTTCTTTTCCTATCGTAAAGAAGGGAAAGATTGCGCCAGAATACTTTCGGTGATTATGCTCAGATGATCCGCATACCAAAATTTAGATTGGATTTTATCCTGCACACCTATAATACAACTTTAGAGGCCGTGAAAACTTCGCTGGCAGAATTTGGAGAGAAGTTGGATATCTCTGAGGTTAAGGATAGCTCGCAAAAAGGAATAAACTTTAAAATTAATATAAATACCGATGATCCGACGATCATTTTCGATGTCTGCTCGCAATTCGGCAGGATAAGGTCGGTTAAGGTAGAAGACGAGGGAGGTAAATAATATGGCCAAGGCACTGATTGTTTATTATTCGCGCGGTGGTAATACCAAGAAAATGGCGGAATTAATCTCCGAAGGTGTGAAAAGCGAAGGATTGGAAGTAACACTTAAAGATGTTAAAGACACTAAGTGTGATGAATTATTAGAATATGAAGGCCTGATTGTCGGCTCGCCGACTTACTATGGAAGTATGGCCGCTGAAATCAAAAAACTTTTCGACGATTCCGTTAAATTCCACGGAAAATTAGACGGTAAAGTCGGCGCGGCATTTTCTTCCAGCCGGAACATTGCCGGCGGGAATGAAACCACTATTCTAGATATCTTGAACGCTATGCTTATACATGGTATGATTATTCAGGGAGATTATTCCGGGGATCATTATGGCCCGGTAGCCATAGATTTTCCTGACGCAAGATCATCCAAGGAATGCCTGAGGATGGGTTCGCGCTTTGCCAAACTGCTTAAAAAATGCACATTGTAATTCTGATTACTGCCAAGGATAAGCCGGAGGCGGATAAAATCGCCAAGACGCTGATCAAAAATAAACTGGCTGCCTGCGTGAATATCGTGACAGGCGTAAAATCCCTTTTCCGGTGGCAGGGAAAGATTGATCAAGCGAAAGAAGCGCTGCTTATCGTTAAATCCAGAAAAGAAAAATTTGATAAAATTGTTAAGTTAGTAAAGTCCGCGCATAGTTACGCGGTCCCGGAGATTATTGCTTTACCCATAGTCAGCGGTTTTAAACCATACCTAAATTGGATCAATGAATCTATCCGGTAGCCCTCTCGATTATATCTTTGCTTTTAGCGGCGGAGTTTTGATCAGCCTTACTCCTTGTGTTTATCCGCTCATTCCCGTGACCGTCTTTTACATAAGCGCCAAAAGCGCTAACTCGAAAATCAGGGGTTTTATTTTAAGCCTGATTTTTGTCACGGGTTTAGCGATCACCTATGCCATTTTAGGCTTGATTGCCTCTGTCGGAGGCATATTTTTTGGCCGGATTAGCAGCCATCCGATTACGCAAATAGCCGTAGGCGTGATTATTGTTTTATTCGGATTAAGTATGCTCTTGGATTTGTTTAACTTTTCCTGGCAGGGCCCTAAAGTCGATACACGAAGGAAGGGATATTTCTCTACCTTGCTCTTGGGGTTAAGCGCGGGCCTAGTCGCCTCTCCCTGCCTTACGCCGGCATTGGCCTCGATCCTCGCTTACTTAGCGACGAAAAAGAATATTCTCTACGGGATGAGCCTGCTAATAGTTTTTGCCTATGGGATGGGCGTAATTTTGATCCTCGCTGGGACCTTTAGCAGCATATTAGTTAATCTGCCCAAGTCGGGGAAGTGGATGGTTTATATCAAGAGGATTGGTTCTTCAATCATTATAATTTTGGGATTATATTTTATTTACCAAGGGATAAGGGGGTTTTAAATTGAAAAAATACTTAAGGTCATTATTTATATTTTTGTTTTTTGTTGCGCTTGCTTCCTCTAGTTATGCCGTGGAAAATAAGCAGGCGCCCGCCTTTCAGCTAACCGACTTGAATGGCAAAGTGGTTTTCTTAAGCGATTATAAGGATAAGCAGGCGGTTATCTTATTCTTCTGGACTACCTGGTGCCCGTTTTGCCGGGAGGAGCTAAAGCGGCTGAATCAGGAGTATGCGGGGTTAACCAAGGATGCGATTGAGGTTTTGGCTATTGACGTGGGTGAATCAAAATCCAAAGTAGATAATTTTGTGAAGACCCGTAATCTTACCTTTAAGGTACTTTTGGATAAAGATAACACGGTTGCCGACGCCTATGAACTGATGGGGGTGCCTACTTATATTGTCATCAATAAGTCCGGTCAAGTAGTTTCAACCAGCAATAATTTCCCTAAAGACACACTCAAAGAATTGGCTAATAAATAGTTTACATCCGGCCTTAAAGGATTGGAGAGAATAATGTTTGATAAAATGAAGCAATTGATGGAGATGCAGAAAAAGATGCAGCTGGTCAAGCGTGAGTTGGAGAGCGCGACTTTCGATAGCTTAAGTTCAGACGGTTTGATCAAAATTACCATGAATGGCGCTCAAGAGGTTAAAGAAGTCAGTATACAGGCTGACTTAAGGACTACGGATAAGACCGTGTTTGAAAAATCGGTCAAAGACGCATACAATAAGGCAATCAAGCGTTCGCATGATCTGGCTGCCGAAAAGATGCGCAACGTTACAGGATTTAATTTGCCAGGTTTAACTTAAGCTATGAATAAGAAAGTTTCCGAGCTCCTAAAATCGCGTGAATTTGTCAGCGTGGCTACCTGCGACCTTCAGGGAAGGCCTAACGCCGCGCCTAAGTTTTTACTTAAGCTGGAGAATAATTTTATTTATTTAGTGGATTATATCATCGGAAGGACGTTCCGCAATCTTGGGGTTAATCCGAGAATCTCCATCTCTTTTATGGATAATAATAGTTTGATGGGTTACCAATTAAACGGTGCAGTCGAGCTGATCGAAGGCGGCCCGGAATATGAGGCTTTAGTACAAGATTTATCCCAAAGAAAAGTTGATTTATCTACCCGGCGGATTATCGAAGGGGTTACCCAAGGTAAGGCGCACGCGGGTTTTGAGTTAGGTATGTCGGAGAGTTTTGTTATATTTAAGGTAAAAGTAGAAGAAATAGTAGAGATATTTTCAAGCGGCACCCTAAAAACAGAGAAGATATGCGAATAAGCAAAGGATTGGCAACCGGGGCAGGCAGTCTTCCACACTTGGACGCTGAAAGCAGTTTGGATTTAATCTTTAAGTATGTGCCTGCCGCGCCTTTTTGGCCGCAGCTGCCGAAGAGGGATCTACGCGAAGGGATGGTCGCGCAATTTAGCGAAAACCTGCCTTGTCTTAGGTTTAAAGATGGGAGCGTAATCTTCGACCCCAAAAATAAAGAAAAGGAGCTGGAGGAGTTTTATGAGAAAGTAATCAGCGATGATTTGGATTATTTCAAGATCAGCGAGAGTTTCGCCTTAGGTTTACATAAATTTTACCAGAGACTTGCCTCTTCTGATCTAGAAAGAATAGATTTTATCAAGATTCAAATTACCGGGCCGTTTACTTTTCTGGCCAGCGTAAAAGATGAGAACGGGGTTATACTTTTGCATAATCCGGTTTTTAAACAAGCAGTGATCAAGGCTTTAAGCCTGAAATTGCGTTGGCAGATCAGTTTGTTTAAGCAGTTTGGCAAACCGATTATCGCCTTTATCGATGAGCCATACTTAGGCGCTTTTGGTTCAGCCTATACCCCGATCAACAGGGAAGACGTTGTTCGCGCCTTAACTGAATTCGGAGAAGGGTTGAAAAGTAAAGATGTCTTTCTGGGCCTGCATTGCTGCGGTAATACTGATTGGTCCATCTTTACGGATACTCTCTGCATCGAACTGATTAATTTCGATGCCTTTAGTTTTCAAGAGAAATTCATCCTTTACGCCGAGAACTTAAAAGGTTTCCTCAAAAGAGGAGGGGTGATCTGCTGGGGGGTTGTGCCTACGCAGGAGTTTAGCGGTAAAGAAGACGCTCAGGCTTTAGCCGGTAGGCTAAAGCAGGGTATTGAGAGCTTGGCCAAGAAAGGTATAGAAAGGGAATTATTATTGGCAAGCCTGATGATCTCTCCCGCGTGCGGGTTAGGAACATTTACTCCTCAAAAAGCAGAGCAGATCCTTAAACTCCTTTCCCAAGTATCTTCCTTAGTAGGGGACACTTTCCGTCAGGGCTCTTACTAAACTACTAAAGGAAAGTGTCCCCTAGCAAAAAATAAAATATTTGACAAAATCTCCTAAAGGTTATATTATACATAGACATTTTTGCTTACCTTTGGAGTTTAAGAAATAGATGAAAGAGATAAGAATCCATGCCCGAGCAGGTCAGGGCGCGATCACTACCGCATCGCTATTAGGCTACGCCTACTTTTTGAAAGGTTCTTGCCCTTACGCCTTCCCCAGTTTTGGCGCTGCCCGGATGGGCGCTCCGATGAACGCGTTTGTACGGGTGGACTCTAAACCGGTTAGGTTACGCAGCCAGATCTATGAGCCGGATTATCTGATTATTGTTGATCATACGCTTATGCGCGGCTATAACTGTTTTTCCGGGCTTAAGGAAGACGGGATCGCCATTATTAATGGTAAGGAAGAGCAGGTGCAGATACCTAAAGTTAAGCCTAAGCAGAAGGTTTTTGTGGTTCCGGCTAATGATATTGCCTTAAAACATATAGGAAGGCCTTTGGGCAATACCGCGCTTTTAGGCGCTTTTTGCGCGGCCACGGGAGAGTTAAGTTTAGATGATTTAAACTCGGCAATTAAGCATAGATTCGCGGCCAAGCTTCAGGAAGGCAATATCAAGGCTGCTCAAGAAGGGTTTGATTTCGTAACTCACAAAACAAAAGAGAAGGTTCGTTAATGTTCGGCCCATTGATTTGCAAACCAGGTTCAAGTAAGAGCAACAAGACCGGTCCTTGGCGCACTGAGCTAAGGCCTAAGTTCTTAAAAAAGAACTGTATTGCCTGTAATATGTGCGTGGTTGTCTGTCCAGAGTCTTGTGTTAGCGGCCAAGGCAAGAATACTTATGATTTTAATCCCGCGTATTGCAAGGGTTGCGGAACTTGCGCGGCGATTTGCCCCAAGAAAGATATTGAAATGGTTAAGGAAGAGGGAACGGAATGAAAGAATTATTAGAAGGCTCAATGGCGGTCGCGGAGATTGTCAAACTCTGTAAACCCGGAGTAATCTCTGCTTATCCGATTACTCCCCAGACGCATATTGTGGAAGATCTGGCTCAGATAGTTGCTGATGGCCGCCTGAATGCCCAATTTGTGAATGTCGAAAGCGAGCATTCCGCTGCTTCCGTGGTCTTAGGCGCGGTAGCCGCGGGTGTACGCGCTTATACCGCTACCAGTTCGCAAGGCCTATTTTATATGGCCGAAGTGCTTTATAATATTGCCGGTATGCGTTTACCGGTGATTATGACTACTGCTGCCCGGGCGATTTCCGCTCCGATCAATATCTGGAACGACCATCAGGACGTAGTTTCCTTGCGGGATGCCGGCTGGATACAGTTTCATGCCGAAGATGTGCAAGAGGCGGTGGATTTGCATCTTATCGCTTACCGGTTAGGAGAAGATAAATCCATCATGCTGCCGGTAATGGTCTGTATGGACGGTTTTGTGCTTACTCATGGCCTCGAAACCGTGGATATGCCTACGCAAGAACAAGTAGATAAATTTCTTCCCAGCTACAAAGCTCCTTACAAATTAGATATTGAGAATCCTTTGACTTTAGGTCCGTTAGTTGATCCCGAATATTATACGGAGGCGCGCTACGCCCTTAACCAGACACATAAAGAGGCCTTGGCGCTTATCCCTAAGTTGACCGCGGAGTTCGCTAAATTATTCGGCAGGACCTATAATGGTTTAGTCGAAGGCTACCAGCTTAAAGACGCGGAAAAAGTGATTGTAGCGATGGGTTCGGTCTGCGGGACAATTAAAGAGGTGATCGACGAATTAAGGAGCAAAGGGAAGAAGGCAGGCTTGCTCAAGATTACCTGCTTAAGGCCTTTTCCAATCAATGAAATCTATGATGCTTTGAAGAATATTCCGAAGGTGGCGGTAGTTGATCGCGCGCTATCTGTAGGTTCTTTTGCTCCGCTTGCGGCGGAGGTAAAAGCGGTATTCTTTGGTAAAACCAAGAAGCCGCAAAACATCAGTAGTTTTGTCGTCGGTTTAGGCGGCCGCGATATCACTAAAGATTCGATTAAAGAGATCTTCCGTTTACTGAACGGAAAAGAAAAACAGACGGAGTTCATTGATTTAAAACCAGAACTCCTGAAGGAAAGCTATGACTAAAACCTTATTTGCTTCCGGGCATACTGCTTGCGCGGGATGCGGCCAATCGATGGCGGCGCGACTGGTGCTGGACGCAGCCGGGCCAAACACGATCATTGTTAATAATACCGGATGCTTGGAGGTTTTTTCCACCAAGTATCCCGAGTCTTGTTGGGAAGTTCCTTTTATCCATTCGCTTTTTGAGAACGCCGCCGCCGTTGCTTCAGGCGTGGAATCCGCTTTTAAATATTTAGGTAAGGCGGATAATATAAATATCATCGCCCAAGGCGGAGACGGAAGCAGCGCGGATATAGGGTTACAGGCCCTCTCCGGGATGCTCGAACGCGGGCATAATATTTTGTATGTCTGTTATGATAATGAAGCTTATATGAATACAGGCGTTCAACGCAGCGGGCTTACCCCTTTTGATACTAATACTACGACCAGCCCTAGCGGCGCAACCTCTATCGGAAACCTGCGTCCGAAAAAACCCATGCCTGAAATTGTCAATGCCCACGGAATTCCTTATGTCGCTGTCGCCTCCAGCGGTTTTGGACAGGATTTGCAGAGAAAAGTTAAGAAGGCACTTTCGATCAAAGGTCCGAAATATATTCAGGTGCATGTGCCTTGTCCGTTAGGGTGGAGGTATGAAACCAATCTTACTATACAGGTAGCTAGGCTTGCGGTTGAAACAGGGTTGTATCCGTTAGTAGAATATGAAAACGGCCTAATCAGCGCCCGAAAACAAATTACACCTAAACCCGTAGAAGAATATTTGAAGATACAAGGCAGGTTTAAGCATCTGTTGGATAAGCCTGAAGAGATTAAGAAGATTCAAGAGATAGCGGATAATAATATCAGAAAGTATGGCCTAAGAGCCGAAGTTCAACAGGCTTAAGCTAACAAAGGAGGCAGAAGATGGGAAAACAGGGAAGGGCAATCGTGGAGTTAAGCTTAAAAGAGGTGGTTAAAGATTTGAATAAGGCCTATTGCGATGAATGGCTCGCTTATTACCTTTATTGGTATATGGCGCAGATTGTTTCCGGTAAGGCTTATGAAGATATGAAAGAGATGCTGGAAAAAATAGCCAAGGATGAATTAGAGCATGCTACAGAATTAGCCGATTTGATTGTAAAACTTGGGGATCAGCCATTGGCAAATCCTATGGAGTTAGAGAAAAACGCCAATAGTCCCTACCTTATGCCTCCAAAGAATACCGCAGACATTAACAGAATTATCCGTATTGTCACTGAAGCGGAAGCGGGCGCAATTGAGGTCTATAATAAGATTGCCAAGAAGACGCTGGGTAAAGATCACGTAACCTATCAGTTAGTCACTCATATATTGGCAGAAGAAGTCGACCACGAAGAGATGTTTGAGAACTTGTTAGAAAGATAAAGAAGAGAAGGGGAGATCCTTTGTCCTGCGGGCAAAGGATTAATTTGCTAGCTTGTTGTAGCAGGTAAATTAAGGAGAGCTTATATGTCAAAAGTTACAGTTGATGCTTCTACCTGCGTAGGTTGTGGATTGTGTGAGCAGTCTTGCCCGGAGGTTTTTGAAGTACAGGGCGATGGGGTTGCTCATGTGAAGACTCAAATCTGCTCGACTTGTAATTTACAGGAAATAGCTGATTCCTGTCCGGTAAATTGCATTAAAGTAAGTTAGCCCGCTTTTTTATTCAATTCGATTATGAATTGATTGAATACCTCATCCTTCTTTTGGTTAAGGAGCCGCTCTCTATATTCCGGTTTTTCTTTTTGGTACTTCTTTTCATCTCTGGGCAAGATAGATTTGATTTTGACGATATAGAAGCCCGCGGGTAACTTAATAATCTGGCTGGCTTGCTCCGGTTTCAAGGCTTTGGCGGCTTCCCAAAACTTATCCGACGGCCCGACGCCTTCTATAGGAACGCCAAATTTAAAAGCAGGGGTTCCTTTAACTTTTAGCCCGCATTTTTTAGCCGCATCTTTGAATTCCCGGGTTTTTAATTCCTGAGCGCATTGGTTAATCTTTTCTTCCGCCTTTTTCATTGCTTCAGCATTGACCAAAGTATCTTTCACCTTCTGTTTTACTGATTGGAATTCCGGGATAAGCGTTTCCTTTTTCTCTTTATCTGTTGAAATCGGCTGACGGAAGGTCTCCTTATTCTTTTCGAAATAATCCTTAAGTTCACTCTCTTGAGGTTTAATAGTTTTGGTAAAATCAGCGATCAGGCTGGCGATGTAATAGACGCTAATTTCCTGGTTTTCCTTATCATATGCCTGATCGGCATCCTTGTCGTTAATTTTTAAGTTATCAGTGATCTGCTTATAGAGTTTGTTTAAGATTAGGTTTTGGCGGGTCTGTTCTTCAAAGGCGCGGGCTTTAAGCCGAAAGGCATATCTGAGAGTTTGGTCATATGTCTTGTTATCAAAGCCGCCTTTATACTGAAAATAGGGAAGGCTTTCAATAAAATCTACTATTTCTTTATCGCTGGCTTTAATTCCGCGCCTTTTGGCTTCCTCGAGTAATACGAGCCGCTGCCAGGCCTGAGCTTCAAGGTTGAGGTATTTTTCTACCTCGGGAAGCTTATCTCCAAAGCGCATAATCGCCGAAGTGGTCACCGCGCTTAGCGAATCCTTAAACTCTAAATCCGTTACCTGCCGGCCGAATATCTTGCCTAGCGGTTTATTATCTTGGCGGCTGCTGAATGCGCCGCCAAAACCCCAGAGGGCAAAAGCCGGGATAATAATTAAGGCCAATCCTATCCAAACCTTTTTAGCTGTCTTCTTATGGCGCAGTATTTTAAGCATAATTTCTCCTTTTTAATTTATGATTTATTATAATCGAAACTAATGATATTTCAATCAAAAACTAGGGACCCGCGCAGTAGGGGACACTTTCCAACAAGCAGTAAACGAGCGTAGGAAAATGTCCCCTACTGCGAATAGGAAAGTGTCCCCTAAAGGAAGAAAAAGAGAAACGGTCCCATGTTTCTTTTTTCCTTTACAAAGAGAAGTTAAGCCGTTATAATAATTGACCGTGCTGGATAAACCGGTTAAAATAAGAAGAAGTTGGGTGATTAGCCCTCGCACGCGAGTTAAATCGAGTAAGAAGGTTTATTCACGTCAGAAAACTAAACTCCAGACAAAGAGGATGGTCAATGGAAAAGAATAGAATATTAAAATTAGGTTTACCTAAGGGGAGCCTTCAGGAATCTACCTTTAGAATGTTTCGCAAGGCCGGGTTTAACGTAAGCCTGCCCAGCGAACGTTCATATTTCCCGTCGATAAATGATGCCGAAATTAAACCGGTTCTATTACGGGCGCAGGAGATGTCCCGTTATGTGCAGGATGGGGCGCTTGACTGCGGGATCACCGGGAATGACTGGATACTGGAGAATGGTTCTAGTGTAGTCAGGGTTACGGATCTGGCTTACGCTAAACAAAGCTTAAATAAGGTAAGATGGGTTTTGGCTGTGCCGCTTGATTCGGGAATAAAGGGCATAAAACAACTGCAGGGTAAGCGTGTTGCCACAGAATTGGTCAATGTTACCAAGGATTTTTTCCGGAAGAATAAGGTTAAGGTTGAGGTAGAGTTTTCCTGGGGCGCTACTGAAGTAAAGGTGAGCGCCGGATTGGTAGACGCTATCGTGGAGTTAACCGAAACCGGCTCGAGCCTGAAAGCCAATAAGCTGGTTGAAATTGCCACATTGGTTGAGTCTACCACGCAGTTTATCGCCAATAAAAGATCTTACGCGGATAATTGGAAGAAAGATAAGATGGAGCAGATCGCCTTGCTTTTAGCAGGCGCGATCGCAGCCGAAGAAAAAGTCGGGCTTAAAATGAACGTAAGAAAAGAAAATCTTAAACAGGTGCTTAGCAAATTACCGGCTTTAAAAAAACCAACCATCTCCGGTTTATCGGATGACGGCTGGTTTGCGATTGAGACGATTATCGATGAAAAAGTAGTCAGGGTTTTGATCCCCGCATTAAAGAACGCGGGTGCTCAAGGGATAATTGAGTACCCGTTGAATAAGGTGATCTATTAAAAGGAGTCAGGATGCCTTGCGGTAAAAAAAGAAAAAGACAAAAGATCAAGACGCATAAAAGAAAAAAGATGCGTCGGCGTCTGCGTCATTTGAAGAAGAGGGCCTGGGGTTAATCTGGGTAAAGCCCGTGTTTAAGAAGCCTATCCAGATGCTTGTGGCAGCCGGGTTAATCCTGGCTTTCACAAGAACTGTTGTGTGTGCCTCGGATAAAATAAACTCTTCCGCCTTAAGCCACTATATCATGGGTGTTTTTTACGATGATTTAGGAGAGGTGAATGAGGCGATTGAGGAGTACCGTAAGGCGCTTTCGACAGACAGCACATCCGCGGCAATACATCTTAATCTGGCAACCAGCCTGATTAAGAAAAACGATTTACCCGCCGCGACGGAAGAATTAAAACGGGTGATCATTCTTGATCCTGAAGCAGTAGAGCCGCACGCGATATTAGCTGTTCTTTATTCCGTTGGGAATAAAGCGGATCTTGCGCTTGGTGAATATGAAACCGCGCTCAAACAGGCCTCCAAGCTTAATTCAAAAGATGTAGAAATTTACCAAGCCCTTGGCGCCTTGTATTTAAAGCAGCATAGATTGATAGAGGCCTTAGGTGTCTATCGGATTATTTCCGGCCTTTCTCCGGATGACCCAAACGCGCATTTTTATATAGGGGCCATCTACGGAGAGCTTAAGAATTACGAACTTTGCGAAAAAGAATTAAGGAAAGCCATAGGGCTAAAACCTGATTATGCCGAAGCCCTGAATTATTTGGGTTATGAACTGGTCGAGTGGAATAAAGATTTAAATCAGGCTGAGCTAATGATTAAAAAGGCGCTGTTCTTAGAACCTGATAACGGAGCTTATCTCGATAGTTTGGGCTGGCTATATTATAAAAAGGCTAAACTGAGAGAGGCCAGAGAGCTTTTGGAGAAGGCCTCTTCTTTAATGGAAGACCCGGTTATTTACGACCACTTGGGAGATGTATATTCCAGGTTGAAAGAAATTGATCAAGCAAAACTAAATTGGCAAAAGTCTTTAAAGCTTGATCCAAAACAAGATAGTGTTAAAAAGAAAATAGAAACATCAGATAAAAATGCCGGCAACGCCAAATCAGATTAAAGAATTAGAAGAAAAAGCAAAGCAAATAAGACGCCTGATTATCCAGATGATTGCCAAGGCAGGCTCAGGCCATCCCGGAGGAAGCCTCTCTTCCACAGATTTAATTACCGCTTTATTCTTTTCAATATTAAAACATGACCCTAAGAATCCTAAATGGCCTGACCGGGACAGGTTCCACATGTCTAAAGGCCACTGCTGCCCTTTGTGGTATGCGGTTCTAGCGGAATCGGGTTATTTCCCGAAAGAAACGCTCTCGACCTTACGCCAGCTCGGTTCTATATTACAGGGGCATCCGGATAGGCGCACTCCCGGAGTAGAGGTTTCTTCGGGTTCGCTGGGACAAGGGTTATCAATTGCCTTAGGGATGAGCCTCGCGGCTAAGGTTGATAAAAAGGATTATCGGGTTTACGTCCTGCTTGGCGACGGAGAAACGCAGGAAGGGAATATTTGGGAAGCGGCTATGGCGGCAGCGCATTACCGGCGCGATAATCTCTGCGCGATTTTAGATTATAACGGATTTCAGATTGACGGCGCAACTTCGGTGGTGATGAATTTAGATCCGGTGGCCAGTAAGTGGAAGGCTTTTGGTTGGCATACGCTCGAAATTGACGGACACGATATGCGGCAGATTCTGGCGGCCTATGATGAAGCTAAGATAATCAAGGATAAGCCCAGCATAATTATCGCCCGGACGATCAAAGGCAAGGGAGTATCTTTTATGGAAAATGTGGTGGATTTTCATGGACGCGCCCCCACGCAGGAAGAAGCAGCGAGGGCATTGAAAGAGTTAGCCTAGGATTTAGAATGGAACAATTATACCAAAGAGATATATACGGCAAGACCTTAGTCGAACTGGGAAAAGAGAATAAAAATATTGTTGTTTTGGATGCTGATCTTTCCAGTTCCACGCGCACCGGCCTTTTCGCCAAGGAATTTCCCGAAAGATTTTTTAACTTCGGGGTGGCCGAGCAAAATATGATGGCTACTGCCGCAGGCTTAGCCAGCTGCGGGAAGATGGTTTTTGTATCCACTTTCGCCATATTTGCTTCTGGCCGGGCCTGGGATCAGGTGCGTAATTCCATTTGTCATAGCAATCTTAATGTTAAGATTGTCGCCACCCACGCCGGTATCTCTGTCGGGCCTGACGGCGCAAGCCATCAGGCATTGGAAGATATCGCGTTGATGCGGGTAATCCCGAATATGAATATTTTGGTTCCCTGTGACGGCCCGCAGGCAGCTGAGGCGGTTAGAGCGGCTGTTAATACTGATGGCCCGTTTTATATCCGTTTAGGCAGGCCGAAAGTGCCGACCCTGGAAAATAAAGGAAAATTTGAATTAGGCAAGGCCCAAGTTTTAAGCGAGGGTAATGATATCGCTATTCTCGCCTGTGGAATTATGGTCACTGAAGCGCTGACAGCAGTGAATAATTTGGCTAAGCAAGGCGTTAAAGCGCGCCTGATTAATGTCCATAGTATAAGGCCGATAGACTGTCAAACAATACTTAAGGCTGCTCAGGAGACCCGTGGCCTAGTCGTCTGCGAAGAGCACAATATTACCGGAGGCCTGAGCTCTTGTGTTGATGAAATAGTCGCGGAAAATAATCCCGCCAGAGTAATGCGAATCGGCGTAAGAAACAGGTTTGGCCAAAGCGGCGAGCCGGCTGAGCTTTTAAAAGAATACAACTTAACTAGCGCGGATATAGAAAGAGCGGCATTAACTTGTTATAGTAAATGTAAGTAAATTGATCATTCAATCCTTCGCTAAAGTAAACCTGTTCCTGGAAGTCCTCCATAAACGCAAAGATAATTTCCATAATATTGATTCCCTTTTCGAAAGAATAAGCCTCTCCGACAAGATCATCTTAAAAAACCGGCGGGATAATTTTATCAAGGCCAACTGTAATGATCCGAGAGTACCTTTGGATGAAACCAATCTCTGTTTTAAGGCGGCAAAATTATTACAGGATAAATTTAAAATAAAAAAAGGCTTGGATATTAAAATAATCAAACGTATCCCTGTCGGCGCGGGTTTAGGGGGCGGCTCAAGTAACGCTGCCAGCGTGTTATTAGCCTTAAACAGGCTCTGGAGATTGAAGCTTAGCAAAGTAAAGCTTGCCAAGCTTGCCGCCAAAATAGGGAGCGACGTTACTTTCTTTGTTTATGAAGCAGCTTTTGCCCGTGTCCGCGGCCGCGGAGAAAAAATCCATGCGCTCAATAAATTAAATAAAGTAAGGCTTTGGCATATTTTAGTTGTGCCTAAGATTCACGTTTCCACTCCTTTAATCTACAAGAAATGGGATGATTTTGGGGTGTTGACAAAGCCAGTATCAAATGTTAAAATATTAACTTCGGTATTGCTTAAAAAGGATAACATTTTCAAACCCGGTTTCTTATTTAACAGCTTAGAGCAGGTTACGCTTAAGCTATATCCTGAAGTAATTCGTGTCAAGGAGACGCTCGCCGGATTAGGGCTGAAATCAGCGCTTATGTCCGGAAGTGGCCCGGCTGTATTTGCGCCTGTTGCTTCAGGAAAAAAAGCGGCAGCATTGGTGAAAAAGGTCAATAAAGAGGGAAGGCCTTGGCTTACTTTTGCGGTGAGTACGGTTTAATCCAGAGGCCTGAATAAAGGCTCCGCGCATAGCGCGGAGTTAAATAAGCGCCAAACGCAGATACCGCACATAGTGCGGTATCAAACAAGCCATAAGCACCAGAGGTATGGCTTGTTTGAGAGGCGGCGCTTATTTAAGGAGGTTTGAAGATGGAGATCACCGAAGCCAAAGTAGCCCTGAGGGATTCACCGGATAAGAAACTTAAGGCGTACGCCACGGTAACCTTTGACAATTCCTTCGTCGTACGAAACATAAAAGTAATCGAAGGGACAAACGGCCTATTCATCGCTATGCCTTCCCGGAAAGTAAGGCAGCCCTGTCCAAAGTGCAATTTTAAAAATGAATTACGCAGCAAGTTTTGTAATCAATGCGCTGCCAGTCTCCCTCAAGCTCCTGCTTCACTAGAGCGCGAGGATGGTTTAAATGTTCAGCTGGAGCATAAGGATATTGCCCATCCTATAACGCAAGCCTTTAGGGAATATCTACAGAAGAAGATTCTAGAGGCCTACGGGCAGGAGAGGGCGAAAGTAGTGTCATTTTAGGTTTAGCTCTGGGATGTCGTCCAATGGTAGGACACGAGAATTTGGGTCTCGCTATTATGGTTCGAATCCATACATCCCAATATTACATTAAAATAGGGAATATTTATGAATAAAGATATCGCGGTCATCATTTTAGCGGCGGGAAAAGGGGAGAGGATGAAATCCGAGATCCCTAAGGTTATGCATAAGCTATGCGGGCGTAATATGCTCGCCTATGTTTTGGATTTAGCAGCCTCTTTGAGACCTAAGAAAACCGTGGTGGTTTTAGGCTATAAACATGAATTGGTCGCCAAGTCGCTTCCTAAGAATATTTCGGCAGTTGTGCAGAAGAAACTCGTCGGCACCGCAGACGCGGTGAAAGAAGCGCTCACCAAGTTAAAAGATTTTCAGGGGACGGTTTTAGTGCTTTATGGCGATACACCATTGTTAAAAAAAGAGAGCGTGGACAAGCTCCTGAAATACCATATTGAAAATAAGGTGGACGCGACTTTACTTACCGCGCAAATGGATAAGCCCGCGGGGTATGGCCGGGTTTTACGCGATAAGCTCTCCAGCGTTTCGGGAGTGGTCGAGGAAAAAGACGCGGATGACTTTGAGAAAGATATTCAAGAGGTTAATACCGGGATCATCTGTTTTAATAAATTAAGCTTAGAAGCTGCCTTAAAGCAAGTCCGTCCAAATAACCGTAAAAAAGAATATTACCTTACTGATACCATAAAAATACTTTATACGGAAGGAAAATTAGTTGACGGAATCAAGCTCGGCGATCTGCAGGAGGCGTTGGGGATAAACTCGCGCGTGGATTTAGCTAAAGCAGGCGCGCTTATGCAGCAGCGGATCAACGAGAAGTTTATGCTTGACGGGGTGACAATAGTGGATGCGGGTTCGACCTTTATCAGTTACGGGGTAAAGATAGGCCAAGATAGCGTGATTTATCCCTTTACAGCCGTGGAAAGTGATGTTAAAATTGGAAAACGCTGCTCTATCGGGCCATTCGCCCATTTAAGGGAAGGGACAAGGGTCGCGGATGAGGCAACGTTGGGTAATTTTGTAGAGACTATCCGCAGCAAAATCGGCGCCAAGGTTTTTGCCAAACATTTTTCTTATCTTGGGGATGCCTCTGTGGGGAGAAAAGTGAATATCGGCGCCGGAACCGTTACCGCGAATTTTGACGGCCGCAATAAGCACTCTACAGTGATAAAAGATAACGCGATGATCGGTTCAGATACGATTTTAGTCGCGCCGGTTAAAATCGGTAAAGGCGCGTTTACCGGAGCCGGCGCAGTGGTCTTGAATGATGTCCCGGAGAATAGAAAAGCCGTGGGTGTGCCGGCGAGGATATTAAAAAAATAAGAGGTAAATATGGATAAATTAGCGGTATTTAGCGGTAATGCTCATCATCAATTAGCCGAAGATATCTCTAAATACCTTAAGGTAAAATTGTCGGACGCGACAGTAACCAGATTTAGCGAAGGAGAGATCCGCGTAAAGATTAATGAGAATATCCGCGGCAAAGATGTTTTCGTGGTTCAGCCGACCTGCCCGCCGGCAAACGAGAACCTGATGGAGTTATTGATCATGATGGATGCGATGCGGCGTTCATCCGCCCTGCGCATAACCACGGTTATCCCTTATTTCGGTTATGCCCGTCAGGATAGGAAAGATCAGCCGCGCGTGCCGATTACGGCAAAGTTAGTGGCGAACCTCTTGACTACCGCCGGAGCAAATCGCATCCTGACCATGGATTTACATGCCGGACAAATCCAGGGATTTTTTGATATACCGGTAGATCATCTTTTTTCTATCGGCGTCTTTATCGATTATTTCGAACAGATCAAAATTAAAGATCTGGTTGTGGTTTCTCCCGATGTTGGCGGCATAAAAATGGCCCGGGCTTACGCCAAGAGATTAGGTTCGCCTTTGGCGATCATTGATAAACGCAGGGAGTCTCCGGAGAAGACCGAGGCAATGCATATTTTGGGAGAAGTGGAAGGCAAGAACGCTATTATCGTCGATGATTTGATTGCTACCGGCAGCTCATTATTTGAAGGAGTGGACGCGCTTAAAAAAGCCGGAGCAAAAAACATATTCGCGGCAATCGCGCACGGAGTCTTGTCCGGCCCGGCCCTGGAGCGTTTGGATAAATGCGCTAATTTAAAGGAGCTGGTAATCACGGATAGCATCCCTTTGGAAAAAAACAAAGTTCGTCCCAAGATTAAAGTTTTAAGCGTAGCAAACCTTTTAGGTGAGGCAATTAAGAGGATACACAACGAAGAATCAGTGAGTTCTTTGTTTGACTAAAAAAATCAATAGACAGGGGACACTTTCCTTTGGAAAGTGTCCCCTGCTAGGCAGTAAAGGAGAGAATTTAACATGGAAGAATTATTTTTGGACGCAGAAATCAGGGAAGAAATAGGCAGGGGTAAAGTCAAGGCCTTAAAGGACAAAGGTTTTATCCCGGCTGTGGTTTACGCTGACGGCAAAGAAGCTTTAGCCTTAAAGCTTTCGCATCGGCAGCTGGTGCAGCTGGTGCATCATCATCGTATCGAAGGTGTGGTGATTAATCTCAATATAAAAGATGATCAGAAGCAAAAATCGAGGCCATGTTTAATTAAAGAGATTCAGCATGACCCTGTTCACGGAGAGATAGTGCATGTGGATTTTAACCAGATATCGCTTACTAAAGCGATTAAAGTCAATGTTCCCGTGGCAGCTAAGGGCGAGCCTATGGGTGTAAAACAAGAAGGCGGTTCATTAGAGCATATACTTTGGGAGATAGAAGTAGAGTGTCTTCCTACGAATATCCCTAAGGATATTGAGATAGACGTGAGCGCGCTTAAAATGGGCGAATCTATACATGTTGAAGATATTGTCGTTCCGCAAGGCGTTAAGATTCTGAATGACCCGGGCGCGATTGTTTTATCGGTAATCGCTCCGATGAAAGAAGAGGTACCGGTTGAGGCGGTAGAAGGTGAAGCAGCGCAAGAGCCGGAAGTAATCAAAGAAAAGAAGGAAGTGCCGGCTGAAGGCAGCGCTGAAGAAGGAAAAGAAGCTAAAGAAGGCAAAGAGGCCAAAGAGAAGAAGTGAAGTTAATCGTAGGCTTGGGTAATCCCGGCATACTTTACGCGAGTTCGAGGCATAATATCGGTTTTCAGGCCGTAAAATATTTAGCCAAAGTTAAGAAAATAGCTCTTAAAAAAGAAAAGGGAATCCGGGCCTTAAGCGCTAAGGCCAAGATCGAAGGTATGGAGGTAGTTTTGGCGATTCCGCTTACCTTCATGAATCTGTCCGGAGAAGCAGTCAGGCAATTAATTAAGAAATATAAAATAGATTTAGGCGATCTTTTGGTAGTCTGTGATGATTTAGACCTTGAATTCGGCAGGCTTAAAATACGCTCCAGCGGTTCTTCCGCGGGCCACCGCGGGGTTAAATCCATAATCGATGCTTTGGGCAGCGATCAATTCAGCAGGCTGCGTATCGGCATAGGCAGGCCTGAGGATAATAGCACAGCAGCGGATTACGTTCTTTCGCGTTTTAATAAAAGAGAGCAGGGCCAGCTTAGCGCGATAATTAAGAAGGCGGCCGAGTGTTGTCAGGTTTGGGTTAGCGAAGGCATAGATAAGAGCATGAGTATTTTTAACCGTAATAAATGATGCAGACACCCGGCGCTAAGCAGGCACCCGGCGCTTATTTGAATTGCGCCGGTGTTCGCCTGGTGGCGAAGAATTGCGCCGGTGTTTCGCTTTCTGCGAAAGGAGTTAGAGTATGAATAAGTATGAAGGATTGATCATTGTTAAACCGGATTTATCGGAAGAAGATAGGAAAAATCTTTTTCTTCAGATTGATGAAGCCGTAACTAAACATCACGGCGTCATTTCGCAGGGCGGGCTCTGGGCGGAGAAAAAAAAATTGTTTTTCCCGATCAAAAAATACCTGGAAGGCGTCTATTATCTTTTAAATTTTTCCGTAGATCCGCTGGCGATAAAAGATATCCGCCACGCCTATACCTTAAACGAGAATATTTTAAGGGTTTTAATAACGAAGGTGGAATAAAGGGCAGGATTTTCTGAGATCTGTTTAGAAGGGAGAAAATTATGGCTAGTTATAATAAAGTATTGCTGATGGGTAATTTGACCAAAGACCCGGAATTGCGCTACACTCCCCAAGGTGCTGCGGTAGCGAATCTACGTATGGCGGTTAATCGCAGGTACCGCGACAAAAATCAAGAATTAAAAGAAGAGGTTTGTTTTATTACCGCGGTAGTCTGGAACAAACAGGCTGAAACCTGTAATCAGTATTTGCATAAAGGCAGCGGTCTCTTCGTGGAAGGCAGGCTGCAGTCGCGCTCTTGGGAGGATAATACCGGAGCCAAGCGCAGCGTGATTGAAGTCAGGGCGGAACGGGTGCAATTTATGGGGAGTGCCCCCGGGAAGTCTCAGGCTCAGGCCCCTGCGCCAGAGCCGCAAGAGGAATTATCTAGTGAACCATCAACGGAATCAACATGGTTAGGGGAAAGCGAGGGAGAAGCAAATGAAAGTTAAGACAAAAGTCGGCGGCACTAAATCCAAGGCGTTTGTTAAGGGTAAAGGTAAAGGAAAATTCGGGGATAAAAAGCGCTCGTTGCACGCGATCACTAGAAAAAGGTTCTGTCGTCTTTGCGTGGATAAGGCCAAGTCAGTAGATTATAAAGATACCAAAAGATTGGAGGCTTTTATTACCGAAAGAGGGAAGATGCTCGCCAGCCGCTTATCCGGAAATTGCGCCAAGCACCAGAGGATTATCGCCGAAGCGATTACTAAGGCAAGATTTGTTTCACTTATGCCTTATACGCGGTAACATGAAGGTAGGGGCACGGTATGCCGCGCCCCTACTACAATCGAAAGATAGCAGGAGGTTTCTTATGGAAGTTATCTTAACCAAAGATGTGGATAAGCTAGGTAAGGCCGGGAGTGTAGTGAAAGTCAAAGACGGATTTGCCCGCAACCTCCTGCTGCCCAAAAAATTAGCCATTCCGGTTACTGCCGGTAATCTCAAAAAAATGGAGCAGGAAAAAGCTAAGCTTATTCAGGGGCAGGAAGAAAAAAAGCAAGCTGCCCTTGCCTTAAAAGAGCGTTTGGATAAATTATCTTTGACCATCTCGGCGGCAGCTCAAGATGAAAAAAGCTTATATGGCAGTATTACGGCGCAAGATATCTCCAATGCCCTTAAAGATGAAGGTATAGAGGTAGAAAAAAACCTGATTATTTTAGATGAGCCGATCAAATCTCCCGGAATTTTTGAGATTTCCGTAAAATTACATCCGGAAATACAGGCAAAGGTAAAAGTTTGGATTGTTAAGAAATAATCATGCCTAGCGAAGTATCCTTAGATAAAGTCCCGCCGCAGAATTTAGACGCTGAAATGGCAGTTTTAGGCTCGATGCTTCTAGACGCAGAAGCCATTGCTACGGGCGTTGAGATTTTGGATAAAAACTACTTTTACAGAGATACCCACCAGAAAATATTCCAAGCTATTTCCGATCTTTATGCGGCGAATAAAGCGGTTGACCTGATTACTTTGACCGATCTGCTTAAGAGGGAAGGGACGCTGGACGCGATAGGCGGAGTGAGTTACCTCACCGCTTTAGCCAATGCCGTTCCAACATCAGCCAACATCAGCCACTATGTTTCGATCGTCAAAGAAAAAAGCATTTTAAGGACGCTGATCAATAACGCGACCAAGATTGTTTCGCTTTGTTATGAGAGCGACGGGAACGTGAGCGAGGTAGTCGATAGCGCGGAGAAGTTTATCTTTGAAGTCAGCGAAAGAAAATCCCAAGGCTCATACCTGCATTTGAAGGAGATTGTCAAGGATAGTATCGAAACGATAGATGTTTTATACCGGAAGAAGGCGCATGTTACGGGTATCCCGACAGGCTTTATTGATTTTGACATCAAGACCGCCGGATTACAGAATTCGGATTTGATTGTGGTTGCCGGAAGGCCTTCCATGGGTAAAAGCTCACTGGCTTTAGGGATGGTTGAACACGCCGGAATAGTCGAGAAGGTACCCACGGCAATCTTTAGTTTGGAAATGTCTAAAGAGCAGCTTGCCCAAAGGATGCTCTGTTCACACGCTAAAGTTGACGCGCAAAAAGTGCGCACCGGGTATCTGGCCACTTCTGATTGGCCCCGACTGACCGCCGCCGCCGGAAAGCTCTCGGAAGCCCCGATTTTTATCGACGATACCCCGGGGATATCGGTAATGGAATTACGCGCCAAGGCCCGCCGGCTTAAGACCCAGCAGGATATCAAATTAATCATCCTTGACTATATGCAGTTAATGCGTGGTTCCTCCGGGATGGAGAGCCGTCAGCAGGAGATCTCTGAGATTTCGCGTTCGCTCAAGGCCTTAGCCAGGGAATTAAATATTCCCATTGTAGCGATAAGCCAGCTCTCGCGCGCGGTAGAATCGCGCACTGATCACCGGCCGCAACTCTCTGACTTAAGGGAATCCGGCGCGATCGAACAGGATGCGGATGTCGTCGTCCTCTTATTAAGAGAGGAGTATTATACTCAGACCTCGGATAATCAGGGTATAGCCGAAGTAATCATCGCTAAGCAAAGAAACGGGCCGGTGGGCTCTCTTAAGCTTGCTTTTATCAAAGAATACACCCGGTTTGAGAATATCGCGAGGATGGAATAATTAATTGCTTTTAGTAAATTCTTCCTATATAATATCACCCAATGCGTAAAATATTATTTATACTTTTAGCCGCATTCTTTGTGTTAACCTCCCCATTCTTTTTATTCGCGGATGATGATCCACAGCCTACGCCAGAATCCGCTCAACAAACTCAAACAGCTAAAGCTGAACCGCTAAAGCTGGTGACTGCTATTGAGATCAAAGGCAATAAAGCCATCAGCACCAACACGGTTGCCTCCAAGATGAAAACCCGCGTCGGCTCCCCTTATCTGGATAATGTCACCAGCGATGATTTAAAGAGGCTTTATCTGCTAAATTTCTTTAGCGATATAAAAATAGATACCGAAAGTTATCAAGGCGGGGTGAAGGTGATTATTACCGTCACTGAGCGGCCGCTGATCAAGACAATCACCTTTTCCGGTATCAACCGCATTACGATGAAAGACGAGAAATTGAAACTCCAGTTAAAATCCAAAGAAGGGCAGTATCTTGATTATCCGACCCTTACCGAGGACGTGGCTGTGCTGAAAAAGATGTATGAAAAGATGGGTTATAATACCGCGGCGGTCAGTTATAAAATTGAAACAGACCCCGAAACGAATAAGGTTAACTTAAATTTTAATGTGGAAGAGGGCGGGAGGGTGCGCGTCAAGGATATTATTACCGAAGGGAACAAGGCTTTTACGCGCGCCCGGATATTAAAACTGCTTAAGACTAAGAGCGCCTGGCTTTTTAATGCCGGGGTGCTTAAAGAAGACGTGCTAAAAGAGGATATGCAGCGCATCAAAGCGTTCTATGGTAAAAATGGTTTTATCGATATCGCGGCGAGTTACGAAGTCAAACCTGATCCCAAGAAGCCGTATTTATTATATATCTATATCAGGATCAGCGAAGGAAATAAATATTTAGTTGGCAATGTTGTTCCGCAGGGATATAAGGATATAACGGAAAAAGAGATTCTTACGCGGATTAAAGAGTGCGCGCCGGGGAGTGTTTACAGCGAAGAAGCGATGAGGATGGACGTAGCCAATATTCAGGGGCTTTATTTTGACAAAGGGTATATCTCGGCGCAGGTACAGAATACCACTTCTTTAAACAGCGAAACGCGCCGCGTGGATATACTCTATAACATTATTGAAAATCAGGTGACTTATGTCGATAAAATCAAGATCCGCGGGAATATTAAGACCAGAGATTTAGTCATTCGCAGGGAGTTACGTATACATCCCGGAGATAAGTTTGACGGCGAAAAATTGAGGCGGAGTAAAGAACGCCTGCAGAATCTGGGATTTTTCGAGGATGTAAGCTATGATACGGAAGAGACACAAGTGCCGGATCAAAAAGACCTGGTGGTTGATGTCAAAGAATCTAAGACCGGTTCTTTTAGTTTTGGCGGCGGATACAGCACGGTTGATTCTATAGTCGGGTTTATTGAGGTAGAGCAGAAGAATTTCGACTGGAGGAATTGGCCTTATTTTACCGGCGCCGGGCAAAATTTAAAGCTGCGCGCCTCGATCGGTTCGATCACCACAGGATTCGACTTGAGTTTTACCGAGCCTTGGCTCTTTGATTATCCGGTAGCTTTTGGTTTTGACGCTTACCGGCGAACCCATAAGCGGGATACGGACGTAGGTTACGGCTACGATGAGAAGGTGACCGGAGGAGACCTGCGCTTGGGAAGGGAGATTTCCGAATATCTTAGGGCTGATGTTATTTATAGGTTGGACGCGATCAATATAACCAATGTAGACACCAATGCTGCTTATCTGCAGCAGGATTCAGGCAATACAACCATTAGCAGCTTAACTCCTAGCTTTAGTTTTGACAGCCGGGATAATGTTTTTGAACCGCGTAAAGGAGATTTACTCACTGGTTCTGTAGAGTTGGCCGGCGGCCCATTAGGAGGAGGCAAGGATTACTGGAAATTTTTTGGCCGGGCAAGCCACTATTTTCCGATGCCCCGTAACGCCTCCCTTGAAATAAGAGGGAGAGTTGGTTTAGGTGATCCTTACGGAGATACTGAACATATACCTATTTATGAAAGGTTCTTTGCCGGAGGCGCATATACGATTAGGGGTTACAAAGAAAGATCTGTCGGGCCGGTAGATCCTACCAGTAATGATCCGGTCGGAGGCGCCTCAATGTTAATCGGCAATATTGAGTATCTTTATCCATTATTCGGTTTTCTTAAAGTAGCGGCATTTTATGATGTCGGCAATGTTTGGGAGAAATTAGGAGATATAGGTACCAATAAGAACGCTAACAACGTAATTAACAGCGGCGGTTTTAAATCCGGTATTGGGTTAGGGTTACGTATCAGGACGCCGATCGGCCCGGTGATGCTGGATTATGGCTTTCCGATGAATAAGGCTTCTGGAGAGGATTCGATAGGTGACGGGGAGTTGCACTTTAGCGTGAGTAATTCATTTTAAAAGGAGGAAGTAAGATGAAGAAGTTGTTAGTGGTGTTGTGCGGTATTTTGTTAGGTGCTTTTATTTTAAGCGGAGTAGCTCAGGCGGCGGAAAAGTTTGCTTATATTAATTTAGCCCGCGCTTTCAGTGAATATTCTAAAACCAAGGATTTTGATAAAGCCTTAACCGACAAAGAGAATAGCTATACTGCTGAAAGAGACAAGAAGATCAATGAATTAAATTCTCTCAAAGATAAATTCAATCTGCTCAGCGATAAAGAGAAAGACGCCAAAAAGAACGAATTGGAGAATAAGGCCAAGGCAATCAAGGATTTTATGACCCAGAAAGAAGCAGGCTTGCGCAAAGAGCAGGAAGATAAAATGAAAGAAGTGCTTAAGGATATCGAGTCAACCGTGAAGACCTACGCGGAAAAAGAAGGCTATACTCTCGTCTTTAACGATCGGGTATTGGTTTATCAAACCAAGAGTATGGATATTACGGATCCAATCGTCGGGTTATTGAATAAGAAGAAATAAAGTTGGCCATAGAGATTGAGTTATCATGCGTAAAACCCTAAAGGAAATTGCTCAAGCCATTGAGGGCGAGCTTAGCGGCGATGCCGGGGTCCTGATTACTGGAGTATCTGGAATAAGGGAAGCAGTTTCAGGCGAGATTACCTTTTTGGCTAATCCGAAATATGCCCCGCTTTTAGCTACAACAGCCGCTTCCGCGATCATCATCTCCAAAGAGACCGAAGCCCCGCCAGCCAAAAACGTTATCCGCGCCGAAAATCCATCATTAGCCTTTGCCAAGATTATCTCTCTGATGGGCCCCGGTGAAACAAAACGTCATAAGGGTATAGATCCCAGTGTTTTACTGGGTAAGGCTGTTAAGTTAGGTAAAGGCGCCGCCATAGGGGCTTATGTGGTTATCGAGGATGGCGCGCAAATCGGGGATCATGTGGTAATCTATCCCGGATGTTTTATCGGCTACGAGACTAAGATAGGTAACGGCACCTTGATTTATCCTAATGTTTCCATTCGTGAACGCGTTTCGATCGGGGAGCGCGTGATTGTCCACAGCGGTACGGTGATTGGCTCGGATGGATTCGGTTTTGTGGAAGTTAATGGTAAGCATCAGAAAATACCGCAGGTCGGTACAGTGGAAATCGGGGATGATGTTGAAATCGGCGCTAACGTGACTATTGACCGGGCGCGTTTTGATAAAACGATTATCGGACGGGGAACTAAGATCGATAATCTTGTTCAGATTGCCCATAATGTGGTGATCGGAGAGAATTGCCTGATTGTGGCGCAAGTGGGGATATCCGGCTCGACCACAATTGGCAACAATGTGGTTTTGGCCGGTCAGGCAGGATTAGTCGGGCATATTACTGTCGGTGATAACGCCATCGTCACTGCCCAGTCGGGAGTAAGTAAATCGGTGCCTGCCGGAGCTATGTTCGCGGGATATCCGGCGCGGCCGTTCCACGAAAATCAGCGAGCGCATGCCTACGTGCATAATTTGCCTAAGCTGTTTGATTTGGTTAAGGAACTTAAGAAGAAAATAGAAGACCTAGAAAATAAAATGAAAGATAGGGATGACTAAACAAAAAACGATTGCCAAAGATATAAGTTTTAGCGGTATTGGTTTACATACGGCTCATCAGGCGAAGGTTACCTTGAAACCAGCTCCTGTCGATAACGGGGTTGTTTTCATCCGTCGTGACCTTCCGGGAAGCCCCCGGATTAAGGCCTGCGTGGAGAATATGCTTTCGGCGGGGAAAAGTCCGCGCAGGACATCGGTTGAAGAGAATGCCGCCTGCGTCCAGACAGTCGAACACCTGATGGCGGCTTTATCCGGTTTGGGCATAGATAATCTGTATGTTGAGCTGGATAATAACGAAATGCCCGGCCTCGACGGGAGCAGTCTAAATTTCGTGGAGTTTATTGAGCAGGCGGGGATCAAGGAAGAAGGCAAGGAAGAAGATTGCTTTTTCCTCAAAGAACCGATCAAAATAGAGGAAGGGGGTTCTTCGATTATCGCCCTGCCTTCCCCGGAACTTAAAATTTCTTACACGCTTGATTATAACCTCGCGCTTCCGAAAACAGAGTTTCTCGAGATAACCCTTAACCCCGGGACATTCAAGAAAGAGATTGCCGGCGCAAGGACATTTTGTTTGGAGAGCGAGATTGACGAGTTGAAAAAGCAGGGCCTCGGACAAGGCGCAAATTATGAAAACACCCTTGTCTTAGATAAGGATGGTAGGGTAATCAAAAATAAAACCCGTTTTCCCAACGAAGCGGTCAGGCACAAGGTGCTGGATTTGATCGGGGATCTGTATTTTACCGGCGCACCGGTAAGGGCGCAGATTATTGCCTTAAAAAGCGGGCATTCTTTAAACCTGAAACTGGTAAATAAAATAAACGAGCAAAAGATGAAAAACTCTCTACCTGCGCGAAAGGGAGTCTTGGAAGTAACGGATATTATGAAAATAATTCCGCATCGGGAGCCTTTCCTTTTTATAGACAGGATCACCAGTATCGAATACGGGAAGCGGGCTACCGGGATTAAGAACGTGACGATCAATGATTACTTTTTTAAAGGGCATTTCCCCGGCAGGCCGGTGATGCCCGGGGTGATTATCGTCGAGGCAATGGCTCAGGTAGGCGCGGTGATGCTGCTTGCTTCTAGTGAATACCGGGGGAAACTCGCCTTCTTTATGTCCATTAACAACGTAAAATTCCGTAAACCCGTAGTTCCGGGTGACCAGCTTGTTTTTGAAGTTGAAACAGTAAAGGTAAAGTCTAAGATCGGACAGGTGCGCGGCAAGGCTTTAGTCGACGGTAAGGTAGTGGCGGAGGCAGACTTTATCTGCGCCTTGGTAGAAAATGCCCATACATAACACAGCTTTAGTTTCCAAGGGAGCAAAATTAGGCGAGAATGTATCGGTCGGGCCTTATTCGGTTATTGGCGAAGCCGCGCTGATCGGCGCGGGGACGAAGATCGCCAGCCACTGCGTAGTGGAAGGCAACACCGCCATCGGTAAAAATTGCGAGATTTTCACCGGCGCGGTTATCGGTTCCCGTCCGCAGGATTTAAAATATAAAGGGGCAAAGGTATATTTAGAGGTCGGTGATAATAATATTATCCGTGAATATTGCACGCTTAATCCCGGGACAGAAGAGGGTTCCAAGACTAGCGTCGGAAACGGTAATTTAATCATGGCTTATTCCCATGTGGCGCATGACTGCCGCCTGGGGGATAATTGTGTCTTGGCTAACGGAGCGACCCTTGCCGGGCATGTGACCATCGAAGACCGGGCAGTGATCGGTGGACTAGTGGCCATACATCAGTTTGTCAGGGTTGGCGCGCTCTCGATCATCGGCGGTTGTTCCAAAGTAGTGCAGGATATCCCGCCTTATTCTACTTGCGACGGCCATCCCGCGGCTGTATTCGGGTTAAATCTTATCGGCCTAAGGCGGCATAATGTTTCCAAAGAATCGATAGGCTTGCTTGATGATGCCTTTAGGATACTTTTTAGTTCCGGGTTATCTATAAAGCACGGTTTGGAAAAATTAGTCAAAGAAGTTAAATCAACCGCTGAAATTACCTACCTCGTGGAATTCATCAAAAAGACAGAGCGCGGGATCGCGCGTTCCTGTAGGAAATAAACGGTATGGAAAAAATAGGTTTAATCGCCGGCAACAGGAAATTTCCGCTTTTGTTCTGCGAGGCGGCTAAAGGCAAAGGGTATTCTGTGATTGCCATCGCCATCAAAGGAGAGACTTCCGCTAAGATCAAGAAGCTGGCGGACAAAGTTTATTGGCTTCGTCTTTCCGAATTTGAAAAGATTTTTGAAATATTTAATTCCGAAGGAGTAAAAAAAATAGTGATGGCCGGCCAAGTCAGCCCTGCTCGTCTTTTTAGCCGGGAGGTAAGGAATAGCGAAGTTATTCAGCAGATACTTTCCAAGATTATGAATAAGAAAGCCGATAGCATCTTCGGAGCGATCGCGGAAAAATTAGAGGAGCGCGGTTTGGTATTAATGGACTCACATACTTTTGTCGAAGATCTAATGGCGAAGAAGGGAACGCTTACGCAAACTAAGCCTGATTCGCTAACGCGGGAAGATATTAATTTTGGCTTTGAGCTGGCTAAATCCGTGGCGGCTTTAGATATCGGTCAGACTGTAGCGGTAAAAGATAAGGCGATCGTGGCAGTGGAGGCTTTGGAAGGGACAGATAATCTTATTCGGCGCGCGGGAAAAATTTACCGCGGAGGGATAACTGTGGTGAAAGTGGCTAAGCCAAAACAGGATATGCGTTTTGATATACCGGTAGTCGGCTTAAGGACTATCCAAAATCTTGTCAGGGCAGGCGCTAAATGCCTTGCTATAGAAGCGGATAAGACGCTTTTTATTGACCGCGAAGCTAGTGTCAGGCTGGCAGAAAAAAATGGTATTGCGATAGTTGGGGTTTAAATTTTTCTTGACACTTTTTTATAGGGGTGTATAAATATAGGTAACAAGGAGGGGGCATGGCTAGATTAATGGGGTCAAAGACGGTTGAATTCAAGTTTTACGCTCCAAAAGCTAAAAAAGTAGCTCTGGCAGGTACTTTTAATAGCTGGGAAGCTAAGAGGCTTGGGGGAAAGAGAGATTCTGCGGGTAACTGGTTAGTGAAGACGAATCTTAAGCCGGGCAGGTACGAATATAAATTTTTAGTTGATGGCAATTGGATGAATGACCCGCGTTGCACGACCTGCGTATCTAATGCCTTTGGCACGCAGAACTGTGTGGTGGAAGTAAAATAAACTGAAATACCTCTACGGTCCGGTAAAATCGCGCAGGCTGGGCAATTCCCTGGGTATAAGCCTCACGCCTTATAAGACCTGTAGTTTTGATTGTATTTATTGCCAGTTGGGCAGGACTAATAAACTGACCATTGAGAGGAAAGAATATGTCCAGATAAACGATATAATCGAAGAATTAAAATTTTGGCTGGCAGATAATCAAGAAGCAGCGCAAGGCTTAGAATATATTACCCTCTCCGGTTCCGGAGAACCTACCTTAAATATCAAACTCGCGGAATTAATCGCCGCAATCAGAAGCTTAACCCCCCTTAAAATCGCAGTGCTTACCAATTCTTCGCTTTTGGGAGATCCTCAGGTGCGCCGGCAATTATTGCAAGCGGATTTAATTGTCCCTTCTTTGGACGCGGTAACCCAGCAATTATTTGTCAGAATCGATCGGCCTCATCCCGACATAAGCGTAGAAAATGTGATTAACGGTTTAGCCGCCTTAAGGAGAGAATTCCGCGGCAAGATCTGGCTGGAAGTAATGTTGGTAAAGGGGATCAATGACGATATCAGGCATATCCGTAAATTAAAGGAAGTGATTGAAAGAATAAATCCCGACAAGGTGCAGTTGAATTCTCCGGTGCGCACTACTGCTGAAGAAGGAGTCCTTCCGGTTGCTAAAAGCAAGCTGAAGAAGATTAAGGAAATCTTAGGGGAGAAGGTAGAGATTTTTTGACGCGCCTATTGTCATTCGCGCCTGTAGCTCAACTGGATAGAGCGCTAGCCTTCGGAGCTAGGCGTTGCAGGTTCAAGTCCTGCCAGGCGCAGATAAAACTCTTTGTACACCGCGTAGGTGCACATGGGTCTTGACAAAATCTTAGAAAATTTATATACTAATAAAAAATGATCGAAGTAAAGAATCTTTCAATGTATTATGGAGTAATTCCGGCTCTCCAAGATGTTTCTTTTGAGGCCAAAGAGGGCGAAATCGTGGGTTTGCTTGGCCCCAACGGCGCGGGCAAAACCACCTTGATGCGCGTCCTCACCACTTTTTTTTATCCCACTAAAGGCACAGCCACTATCAACGGTATCGATATCACGCAAGACCCGCTAAGCGTAAGAGAGATTATCGGTTATCTTCCGGAGACACCGCCTCTTTATATGGATATGCGCGTGGATGAATATATCCATTTTGTCGGTTTAAGCCGCGGCCTTTCCGGGCAAAAACTAAAAGCAAGAATCGATTGGGTAATTGAGGCCACCAAAATAGACAGCGTCTGGAAGCATATGAACGCGGAACTCTCTTTAGGCTACCGGCAAAGAGTGGGGCTGGCACAGGCCTTAATCCATGACCCAAAGGTAGTTATTTTGGATGAACCGACCAGCGGCCTTGATCCGATGCAGATTATCCTGATGCGTAAGTTGATTAAGGATCTGGCTGTCGAGAAAACCGTGATATTTTCTACGCATATTTTGCAGGAGGCATCCAGCGTTGCCGGCCGCCTGGTAATCATCGACCGCGGCAGAATCATTGCCAATTCCACCATTCCGGAGCTAAAGAAAGAAAAAACCAGTATCCCTTCTTTTTTTGTGACGATACAGGGGCAAAAAGAAGAGGTGGAAAAGTCTCTCAGGCTGATTTCTTCCATCAAAGAAGTAAATTTTATCGATGCCTCGGGTTCCGGCGCGAGATTTTTGTGTTCGGTAAATTTCCTTAACGAGGCAATTAAAGCGGTGAATGCTTTTGCGCGAGAAAAGGGATGGCTGATAGTCGAGCTTACGGTTCAGGAACCGACCTTGGAAGAAGTTTTTTTGAGCCTTTTCAATAGACCATGAAGATAAAAAATATCATTACCGTTTTTCGGCGGGAGCTAGGCGGTTATTTTAATTCGGCAATCGCCTATATCTATTTGATCGGTTTTATCGCCATTAACAACGGTTTATTTATGACGCAATTCTTCCTCGCCGGCCGCGTGGATATGGGCCCATTTTTTGGCCTCTTACCGTTTATTCTGCTGATTTTTATCCCGGTGATCACGATGCGCCTGTGGGCAGAGGATAAGAAGGAGAATACCTTTGAGTTGTTGATGACCTTTCCGATGCGGCCCGCGGAGTTGGTCTTGGGCAAGTTTCTGGCCAGCCTGCTTTTTTATTTCATCTCGCTAGTCAGCACATTCGGCATTCCGCTGGTTATGCTTCTATCCGGCCGGCCGGATATAGGTATGATTATTTCCGGTTATATCGGCGCTTTACTTATCGGCGCCTTCTTTATGTCCATCGGGATATTTATTTCAGGTTTAACCAAAGAGCAGATTATCGCCTTTGTCTTAACCTCCTTAACTTGTTTTCTCTTCGTCTTGTTGGGTATAGATTTCTTTAGCGGTTTTGTTGACGGTTGGATTCCCGGATTGGGCAGTTTTCTGGAGAATTACGTGGGCGCCCTGACGCATCTGGTAAGTTTCAACCGGGGTGTCATCGATATTAAAGATATATTATATTTTGTGGCAATGAGCGCGGTTTTTCTCCTGCTCAACGGATTCTCCTTTGAAGGCCGGCTGCGGCCAAAAGCAAAATTTATTTTTGGTTCGTCAATAGCTGTATGCCTGGCAGGGGTAATTTTATTTAACTGGCTGGCGCATGATTTAGCGCTCGGCCGGTTTGATATTACGGAAAATAAAATCTACACGGTCTGCGCCGCCTCCAGGAAAATTTTGGCTAACCTTAAAGGCCCGGTCCAGATAAAAGTTTACATTACCCCCTCAGATAAGATGCCTACTGCTTTTAAAAGTATGGAGCAGGATATCACCGCTAAACTGGATGAATTACGCATTGCCTCTAAAAACAAACTGCGCTTTAAGGTTTTTTACATCGAGGCGGCTAACTTGATTGAGGCGAATAAACGACAAAACTCGCAAGTTCAAGGGGTGGAGCCGGCGGTTAATTCTTTGGAAAAGACTCTTCAGGGTAAAGGTATCGTTCCTTTTCAGGTTGAGAGCATAGACAGGGACGCCGTCGGTTTAAGACTGATTTATTCCGCGATCACCGTAAGCTATATGGATAAGAATGAAGAGGTGCTTCCGCGCGTATTCCCGCAGAACATCCCGGATCTGGAATATGTGCTTATTTCAAGGATCGTTAAGCTTTCGCTTGAGGCGCGGCCCCGGATCGCCCTGTTTTCTCCTTCTAGAACAACTGAAATGCATCCCGGAGCAGATAGTTATCAGGCCTTGGGTACGCTCATCAAAAATAACGGTTATGATTTTGAGCGGATCGCTTTAACACAGTCCAGCCCTATACCTGAGGGAACCAATACGCTGCTGGTAATCAACCCGGGTAATTTAGGCGACCGGCAGCTTTATGAGATCAATAAATTCTTGTATCAGGGGGGATCGGTTTTAATCGCGGCTCAGGGGTTTGATTATCTATTCCAGATGGCTGCCCCCCAAGGTATGGATGTTTCTCCTAATAAGCTCAGTCTGGACGTCAATAGGCTTATCCAAAAATGGGGGATAGGCATCAATGACAAGATGCTTATGGGTGAAGATAACCAGATCATTAACCTTTCCGTTCAACAGGGCATAGGCCCGTTCGGCTTAACTGTGCCCATTAAGCTGCCTAATCAAATAGTCGTACGGCAGCAGTTTTTTAACGATAAGGCTTCGCTAATGAACCGGCTCTCCGCGATATTTTATCTCTGGGGTTCAGCGCTGGATATCTCCGATACCGTCATTAATCAGTCTCAGCTTAAAAAAACACTATTATTCACTTCCAGCCCCAAGAGCTGGCAGGTGCCCTTTGAGAGTGGAATTATAAAAAGTGAATCCTTTGTTTTTCCTCAAACAGGTTCTCCCGGAAAATTCCCTCTAGGGGTAATGCTTCAAGGCCAGTTTAGCAATACCTTTGCCGGCGCGAATGTGCCGGGTTGGCCCGATCTAGCTGGAGAAAATAAAGCTGAGGCAAAATTAGAGCCAAAACCGGGAAAACTTATTCTTATCGGCTGCGCCAAGATGTTTAGCGATCAGTTGATTACCGGCTCCGGAAATTTAAGTTTATTCGCGAATATCGTGGATAGCTCTACCTTGGGGGACGACCTTATCCAGATACGCTCCAAGGCTTTTCTGAACCGCGACCTCAAAAAATTGACCGATGCCCAAAAGATCTGGTATAGATTTCTTGCTGTCGCCGGTATTCCGCTTATCTGGGCAATCTTTGCCTACGCCAGGATTATGTTCCGCAAAAAAGAAAAAGCATTTTATCTGGCGGCGAGAGGACAGTAAGGAACAATAAAGAAAATGAAACTTAAAAAACTTCTTATACTCTCCGGTATTGTCTTTGTTTTACTGCTGGTTGTTTATATTAAGAATGTGGCTCATAAGGTTCAGGTTGCCAAGAGCCAGCGAGAGGAGCAGGCAATTATCTTGATCAAGGATGAGCCGAATATCTTTTCCACCAAAATTGTAATTTATGTGGGAGATAACGAGAAGGATAAGATTACTCTCGTAAAGCAAAATAATGGAGAGTGGGTTGTAGAAAATAAATTTGGCGTAAAGGCTAGAAAAGATGTGGTAGACGGTATTTTAAACAGCCTTAAAGGTTTAAAAGGGGAAGTGCGGGGAGACTCCAAAAGCGTATTCAGTGATTTCCAGATACTTGATACTCAGGGGGCGCATCTGATTCTAAAAGGCGCCCAAGATAAAACGCTTACGCACTTAGTCATAAGTTTCAAGAAACCAAATTTTAACCAGAATTTTGTCAGGCTCTCTGACGGAGAGAATATTGTTTTGACAGACCGGAATATTTTATCTATGCTCGGGCTTTTTGACAAGAGAGCAAAGCCCAATGCTAACTATTTTAGCGATTATAAAGTTTTTTCTTTTGACCCTAATGCTGTGGTAAGAATAGAATTAAAGCCTGCTAAAAAGCGCTCTTTGGTTCTATCTAAGGCAGGAGGCTCGGTTAACCTTTGGGAATTTGAGCCGCGGAGCCCAAGGCTTAAGCCTGATTTGTCTAAGATCGATGAGTTCCTGAAAAACATTTTGGGATTTCAGGCATTGGATAGCCTGGACCCCAAGCTTGCCAAGTATGGCTTTGACAAGCCTTTGATGGAGTTAAAGCTTAGCCTGCTTAAGGATAAAAAAGCCGAAGAGATTCAGGTGACCATTGGTTCTTTTATCAAAGATAAGAACGCTTATTATGCAAGGATTATGCCCAAGAATCAGGTTTTGATTATCCCGGATTACTTGATTAAAAACATTAACCGCGATAAGTCTTATTTTTTAAAGAAAAAAGAGAAAAAATAGAACCGTGTAGGCACCACTTAAGTGGTGCCTACAGAAAGAGAAACGCTAGAATTATAAAAAAGAAGTGATGAATAAAACAAGCTTAATTGTCTTCCTTTTGGTCCTATTATCAATTTCTCCCGTTTTCGCGTTTGATGAGGCCGGAGGGACCGTTTCTGGTATAGTAACGGATGTTGATTGGGTAAGTTCTTCATTGACCGTGCGTTATAGTGATCCCTACACGCGCAATGCGGATGAGATTACTGTCAGAGTTTCGAAGGAGGCAACTATAAACAGGGGGACAAAATCAATATCGTTCTCTGACATCAGGCAGTCTGATAGGATAGTGGTTATTTATTATAGCGATGATTTAAGCGGCTTTAAGGCCAGACGGATTTCCGATTTGAATCAGGGGAATAGATAGGCTTATAAATCTCCTATCATTTGTGTAATAAAGTGGTATAATTTTAGAAAAGGAGGAGGGCATGATAAAGAAAGAGAACATCATTATCGGGATAGGCTTAGTAATTTTGATTATCTGTGCCGGGGTTACCTATCAAAATTATGCGTATGCAAAGCTGGCGAAAAAACAAATTGACACATTGAATGCCACCATTCAACAGCAAAGTACCGAGATAGTTAAGCTTGTTAAAGAAGTAAAGACAAAGCAAGCTGAATTGAATAGTGTTAGCGCAGAGCTTGTAACTACCAAGAGAGCATTGAATGAGGTTAGCACCCCAGGCAAAAAGACTGCTCCACAACCTCCTGTAAAAGCAGCGCCTAAAGCGGAGAAAAAATAAAATCCATCTTGCAGGTTACTCCGTTTTAGACCTTGTCTATGTAGGTAGGGGAGCTTTAAACCTCCCCTACCGATAAAAGTAAAGAAAGAATTCCGCCTTGCAAATCATCTTGTTTTAAGTTAAAATAATATTTCGAAATTGGAAAATGAGTAATAAATTCGGGCCATTAGGCAATTGGCGTAAGAGTCAAGAGCGGAAATCTTAAACTATGAAGAATTGGGAGAAGAAAGAGTTTGTCAGAGATCTAAGAAAACAGGGCTTGAGTTATAAAGAGCTAAGACAGAGAACGCCGTTTATAATTGCAAAGAGTACCGTAAGCGATTGGTGTAAAGATATTGAGCTAACCGAGCCGCAGAAGGATAGGTTGCAACAACTCTTTAAGGAAGGGAGTTATCGAGGCAGGCTGCTTGCCTCGAAGACAACGCAGGCAAGGAGAGCTATCGAAGTCAGGGAAATTAAAGCAAAGGCAAGATTAGAAATTAATTCGTTGACGCAAAATGAATTCAAAATAGCGGGATTAATGTTATATTGGGCGGAAGGGAACAAAAAAAATCATGTAGGTGTCTGTAATTCCGACCCAGAACTCAGACGTCTTATGATGAAATGGTTTAGAGAAGTTTGTGGTGTTCCCGATAAGAAGTTCAAGCTGTATCTTAATATTCATTCCGGTCAAGATGAGACCAAGATGAAAGGATTTTGGTCGTATATAACAGATCTTCCCGTATCGCAATTTGGCAAAAGCTATGTTAAAAAAGAAGGTACAGGATATCGCAAAAATATATTGTATAATGGAACAATAAAGGTTGAAGTTTGTAATAAGAATCTTTTATATAAGATACTTGGTTGGATTGAAGGAGTAATTAGCAATAATGGGCCATTAGCAGCTCATCCTCCTGCGGAGGATTTCGCTAATGGATTGAAAAGAAACCTAAATTTTTGGGCCATTAGCTCATTTGGTAGAGCATCTGCCTCTTAAGCAGGTGGTGGCAGGTCCGAATCCTGCATGGCCCACTAAATTTGAAAGCGATACTACCCGCCGGCAAACAATGCTTCATCTTTCACATTAATACGCGCGTGAAAAATAAATCTTATGAAATTTTTGAGCATACCGCGGATATCGGCGTCCGGGTTAAAGGAAAAGACCTGCAAGATTTATTTAAGAATGCCGGGCTCGCCATATTCCAAATTTCCTCTCGCAAGCAGTTCACCAGAAACAAAGCTCACGCCGATATACCCATAAAGCTAAGCGCGAATAATTTAGAAGAACTTTTCGTCAATTGGCTGAATGAATTATTGTCTTTATCTTCGGCTAAAGGGCTAATCTTCCATAACATCAAGATTAATAAATTAGAGGATAACGCGCTGGAAGCCCTTGCCATAGGGAGTGATATTAATAATTATAAGGTGAATACTGAAATTAAGGCCGCAACCTTTCATGAGTTAAAAATTACGCAAAATGAAGCTGATTGGCAGGCAGAGGTAATTTTAGATGTCTGAGATTAATTTAGAGAAAATTGATGATTACAGGTGGCGTATACCGAAGTCTTATAAACCCGGGATGCGCGTCCCGGGGATTATCTATGCCGACGAGAAGCTGTTAAAAGATATCCGTCAGGATAAGGCAATGGAGCAGGTGGCTAATGTCGCCTTCTTGCCGGGAATTGTAAAGGCTTCACTTGCTATGCCGGATATTCACTGGGGTTATGGGCCATGCATAGGGGCAGTGTTTGCTACGGATCCGGAAGAGGGTGGAGTTATTACGCCTGGAGGAGTTGGTTTCGACATAAATTGCGGAGTTAGGCTATTAAAAACTAACCTGCAGTATGAAGATATGAAAGATAAATTAAAAGAACTGACTTACGCTTTATTTTCGGATGTGCCTTCGGGCGTTGGCTCAAAAGGCGATATCAGGGTTAGCGCCAAAGAAGAAAAAGAGATTCTGGTTAAGGGCAGCCAATGGGCGGTGGAAAAAGGTTACGGAACACAGGAGGATTTGGATTGTACTGAAGAAAACGGAGCGATCCAAGGAGCAGACCCGCAGGCAGTTTCTGAGCGGGCTTATGAAAGAGGTAAGGCCCAATCCGGGACATTAGGAAGCGGGAATCATTTTTTAGAGGTTCAGGTGATTGATCAACTTTATGACCGTGATGCCTGCGACGAACTCAATCTCAATTTAGGGCAGGTAATGGTGATGATTCATTCCGGCTCGCGCGGATTTGGCTATCAGGTTTGCGAGGATTATACCCGGAATATGGTGCATTGCCTTGCTAAATATAATATTAACGTTCCCGATCGCCAACTAGCCAGCGCGCCGGTTAATTCGCCGGAGGGGAAGAATTATCTTGGGGCGATGAAATGCGCGGCTAATTACGCTTGGGCTAACCGGCAGTGCCTGATGCATTTAACGCGGATGGCCTTTGAAAGAATATTTAATCGTTCGTGGCAGAAACTGGGGATGTTTTTGATTTACGACGTGGCACACAATATTGCCAAAATCGAAAAGCATATGTTAGATGGAAAAGAAAAAACTCTCTGCGTGCATCGTAAAGGCGCGACCCGAGCTTTGCCTCCGGGCCATCCAGCCCTGCCGCAAAGATATAGAAAACTAGGCCAACCCGTAATTATTCCGGGAGATATGGGTAGGAATTCGTATTTGCTTGTCGGACAGGAGGGAGCGGCGGAAACCTTTTATTCTGCCTGTCATGGCGCGGGGCGCCTAAAATCGCGCACTGCCTCAGCCCGTTCGGTTAATCTAGATAGTTTATTGAAAGAATTGGAATCTCGGGGTATAATAGTAAAAGCCTCGGGCCGCTCTACGATTGTGGAAGAAGCGCCGCAGGCTTATAAGGATGTTAATCAGGTGGTTGATGTCGTGCATAACGCCGGGCTGGCCAAGCGCGTTTGCAGGATGAGGCCTGTAGGTGTAATTAAAGGATAGTTCCACAAGCCACACGGGACATTTTCCGTCAAAGCTATCAGAAACGGCTTAAAGGAAAGTGTCCCGACACGCAGTGAAGGCTTGGTAGGCGCAAGAGGATTAAAATATGTTAGATCTAAAATTTATCAGGGAAAACGCGGAGTTAGTCAGCACCGCGCTTAAAAATCGTAATCTAAAGTTAGATTTGGATAGCGTCATTAAGCTTGATGATGATCGGCGCGATGTTTTAAGCAAGCTGGAAGTGCTAAGAGCCAAGCGTAACAAAGCCAATGACGAAATCAGCTCTTTATTAAAAGAAAAGAAAGACGCCAAAGAAAAGATTAATTCCATGAAGGCTGTTTCTGGCGAAATAAGCCAGTTTGAAGGGCAGATAAAGGAACTAGAGGCACAACTCGATAAAATTTTATTGACTATTCCCAATATTCCGCATTCCTCTATTCCTGTCGGCGATCCAACTAAGAATACGATTGTGCGTACTTGGGGCGATCCTCGGAAGTTTAGTTTTAAGCCGCAAACCCATATTGACCTTGCCCAAAACTTAGATATTATTGATTTTAACCGCGCTGCCAAAATCACCGGTTCAAATTTCATCCTTTATAAAGGTTTAGGCGCTAGGTTAGAACGGGCTTTAATTAATTTTATGTTGGATTTACATACTCAAAAGCATGGTTACACCGAAGTTTTTCCGCCGTTTTTGGTGAATCGAGCCTCGATGCTCGGCACTGGCCAGCTGCCGAAATTAGAAGAGGATATGTATAAGCTCAAAGATGATGATTTATTTTTAATCCCTACTGCCGAGGTTCCGGTAACTAATATTTTCCGCGACGAAATCTTGGATGAAGAGAAGCTGCCCATTTATTATACCGCCTATACCGCTTGTTTCAGGAGAGAGGCAGGGACTTATGGTAAAGATACCCGCGGCCTGATTCGCGTGCACCAGTTTGATAAGGTAGAGATGGTTAAGTTTGTTAAGCCTGAAACTTCTTATGATGAATTGGAGAAATTAGTTAAGGATGCCGAAGAAGTCTTACAGCTTTTAGAACTTCCTTACCGCGTTTTGATGTTAGCGACACAAGATTTAAGTTTTGCCGCCAGCAAGTGTTATGACTTGGAGGCGTACGCTCCGGGTTTAGATAGGTGGCTGGAGGTTTCCAGCTGCAGTAACTTTGAGAGCTTTCAGGCCCGGAGGGCAAATATAAGATTTAGGAAGAAAGAGGAGAAGAAATTGGAGTTTGCGCATACCTTAAACGGCTCAGGCATAGCTTTGGCGCGCACAGTGGCGGCGATATTGGAAAATTACCAACAGGAAGACGGCACGATTTTAGTGCCTAAAGTTCTAAGGGGGTATGTAGATGGAAAAGAAAGAATTTCCTAAGAAATGGGTTGAACCAAAGATTAGGCCTATGCCAAGAGGAGGGGAACCCAAGGCTCCGGCTAAGCCGAGTCAAATCTCCAATAAAGTTTTTGACATTATCAAACTTATCCTCGGGATCTGCTTATTGCCTTTTGTTTATTCCTTCTCGGCAGCTTTCTTTAACCAGATCGTTTATATCGATATCTCCCTGCAGCATTATTTCTGGGCCGGGGTAATCACGCTTGTCTTGATCTACTTATTCATTTGGGAGCCGACAGTGGTTTATGAGCGGGGGCATAGGCTGGTAGAGATAATTTTTAGTTTTTTTCAGCCTTTAGTCAAATTCGCGCCGTATCTATTACCTGTCTACACCATTGTTTTATTTATTCTCTACCTTTTCCTGTGTATTTTTATTCAGGATAAATGGCTTACTGAATGGGCGATGTTTTTATTCGGTTTAAGCATCGCGTTGCATCTAATATTCGCGGCCCAATCCATTCGTTCTAAGAAGGGCGGCCTGCTTAAAAGCAATTATATCTTCGGATTTTCTTTTATGTATATTATCAGCCTTGGGTTGGTCGCGCTCTTCCTAAATTTTATATTCAAGGAATTTTCTTTCATTAATTTTTCCAATAACGCGTATTCCATAGCTAGTTCAATCTTTCCGGCTGTTTTTTCCCAGCTTTTTATGGTTAAATCCTAAGGGAGGAGTGTCGGAGTGGTCGATCGAGACTGCCTTGAAAGCAGTTGAGGCCGTAAGGCTTCCGAAGGTTCGAATCCTTCCTCCTCCGATAAATTTTTCGACAAGGAAAATTTATCGGATTCTGAACGAGCGTAACGCGGCGACAAGCCGCGTAGCGAGTGAAGAATCTTAACAGACAAGCCGAGCAGCGAGTACAGTATCTTATGCCGTGACAAGTAAAATTTAACCTCCCAACCGCAGGGGACATTTTCCGTCAAAGCTATCAGGGAACTCTTTCAAGGAAAGTGTCCCCTGGGACGAAGCTAAGCAACGCTTATAACGTGTCATTGCGAACCCCCGAAGGGGGTGAAGCAATCTCAATCGTATCCATAAATAAATTGGGCAACCCTCGCATCCGCAGTGATTGCCCTTAAGCTTACAATATGAATATACACTCTTTCCAGGGCTCGTCGAGAATTATTTTGGAGTAAAACCTAAAGTTACTCAATATGAAAGACAATTTCCACAAACAGCTTTTTTTGATATCAGAGGAATTATTTAGAATTAAGCCTTGGGATACGGTAGATAATGAAAATATATTCGGCATCTGCCTGAAAAACAGCGATCTTCTTTACTTTATTTCAATTATGGGCAGCAGCGGTATGGAATATGGCGTAATTCTTATGCAGGACTGGAAGGGTTATCATGCTCTGGCAAATACCTCTACTAGCGATATAGACCACGACACTATGGTAAACGCCAGCCATTTTCTTTCGCTAAGCTTATGCCGTAGAGATGAACTTCCCGGGGGTTTCGCCGCTTATAATAAAAAATACGCCGTTAATTTCGGTAAGACAAAACCTTTTTATTGGATTGCCGCGAAAGAGCCCGGAAAGGTATTTCACCCGCCTAAAGATTCTGAAGCTGAAATTATCTATTTTTGCCTTAACGCTATCGTAGAGCTTACGCGAAAAAATATGTTTCAACCCGAGGGTTTTATTCGCGGCAATGAAATTAAAATATTTGATGTAACTAGAGACAACGAAACGGTTAAAATCACCGGCCGTTATGAACGTATTAAAACTTTTGACGCGTCGGATTTAATATTTAAAGTTGGCGAAAAAACGCTAAGCCAGCTGAAACTTCTTCCGCGATTGCCAACCGTTTATACCATGGCCGCTCCTTCGGGCCTGATAGCTATCAGGCAGACTATGCCGCGGGTAGTAATTATCCATGACGATCTTGCGGGAGTAATATTAGTAATGCAAGCTGTGTCTGAAAAGCGGGTTAAAGAAGAAGCGTTCCGGATATTAAAGGAAGTGTTCTTAGGAAAAAATTTCCTTAAAGTAAAAGGCCTGCCGCGGGAAATTCGCACTGACTCCAGGCTTCTTTATGATGTTTTTAAGCAAACATTGGCTTCGTTAGGCATAAGAATGATCTGCGTGGAGTTTATTTCGAAAATTGAAGAGATTGTTAAGGGATTTCATCAGTTTCCGCCACGACCCGATGATAAAAGCAGGATTAGTAAACCGTGAGAGACACATAAAAGGAGCCGGGTATGGACGCTAAAAAGTTAGGTAAGAAGATTAAAATCGCTAGGATAGAACTTGATATGAACTAAACTGATCTGGCAGATAAGATTAAAGCTAAACAGAAGAGTATTTCCCGCTACGAAACCGGCCTATCCATACCATCGATTGAAACATTAATTAAGATTTCCAAGGTTCTTAATAAACCAACCAGTTATTTTCTAGAAGATTAGAATTTCCTCCGTCATTGCGCTCGCCAGCGAAAATGGGGACAGAAAAAATGGGGACAGTCCCCAAAAAGCGGGGACAGTCCCCATTTTTTCTGTCCCCATTTTTTCTAAAGAAAGCGCTTTCCCAAAACCCCGGTTTTACCCTTGAACCTGCTTACCTATATTGTATACTTTAACTAACATACGACTGGCAACCGAAAATCCAACAATAGGTAAAAAATGCGCAGGAAAAATAAGCTTCTATCTTTTTTGCTGTGTTTTAGCCTTTTATTTGAGCAGGCTGGTTTTGCTCAAATCGCAGGCGAGCTGGACATCTCCGGCCATCTTGCTCTCTTCCGCAATTCCCTTGTTTTAGATAAATTCCGTCCTTTACATTTGCGTTCTTTGCAATATCTTCCCCAAGACAATAGCTTTAAGCTTCTTTTAGACAAAGGCGACCAATTTTCCCAAAACCGCAGGGTACATTTTACAACTTCTGCAGAAGGGGACACTTTCCGTCAGAGCTATGGCGAAGCCACTCAAAAGGAAAGTGTCCCCTTGGATGAAACTAAACTTAAAGACGAAACCAAGGTTCTCTTAAACTACTTTTTCATCGGCCTTACTCTTCCCAACAGCTCCTTCTGGGTCAACCTACGTCCTGATGCCGAAGATAACATTATTGATGATTATTTAGCCAAGACTGACGTAGGTAAGATTCTTCTGGAAGCCGATCTCCAGCTTAAAAAAGACACTGCCAAATTCACTTCTCCCGAAACCCCCGAAGGTAAGCTTTACTGGGATAAGCTTTATCAAAAAGCAGGTGAGCTCTTAGGTAATGAAAACATCACCATTCCCACCTTAACTCGTCCTTGGATCGTCCCGGGTGAAATCATTATCCGCGAAACCAAAGATAACGCCTATATCTATAAAGCCACCCTTAAAGTAATGTTAGAGCAGGATTACCTTAAAGACTCAGCTACTTACAATTTTAGCGACTCCAGGCTAAAAGCTCTTAACGAATATTCCAGCCAACTTATCAGAGAACTGATTATTCCTAAGCTAACCAAAGAGGTAAATACTTCTAAAAGGTACGCTTCGCTACGGCAAGTATATTACTCTTTAATCCTAGCCCAATGGTTTAAGGCCAGACATCAGGGACTGTCCCCGAAGGGGACTGTCCCTGATGCCGCTTCTGCGCTCATCAACTCCCACAACCTCACCAACCTCATCTCTAAAGAAGCTTGGTCCAAAACCACCTACTTCCAAGCCTACCAAAAATCCTTCAAGGATGGCGAATACAACATCCAACAGCCAGCCTATACTCCTACCGGTCAGGTGATCAGGAGTTATTTTAGCGGAGGGTTATCTTTCGGTAAGATACCCTTTTCTTCCGCCTCTCCAACGTCCGGAAGTCCTATTAAGCAAATAACAGATTCAACAATTCTTTTTGAAACAGCCGGTGAGGAAGGTATTTCACCTTTAACCGGTAATGATATACCTGCCTTAGCTGTTATCGGAAACCCCATGAATCCATTACAAACAAATATAACCATAATAGAAGAGGCGCCCTTGCCTTCAGGTTCGCCAGCCGAAAGGTCTCCTCAATCAGGCGCCTCTTCTTTAGATGCATTATCCGTCGCCAACTCGTCTGCTCAGGTGGGAGCCGCCTCTTCGCCGGCGCAGCAGCAACCTGCCTCTTCGGCGGCCATGAGAGGGAGTGAGGACGCTGCGACTTTACCATCTCCGTATGGAAAAAAGTATGTATCCTTAGAGTCCTATCGCTGGTTGAGGGGAGGGTTCCCCAAAGGTGATTGGGATTTGATAATGAGGCATATATTGCGGATAAATAGATGGGATACCCTATTTATACGAGGTAAAACATCAAAGATTTCTGCAATAATAAAATATAAGGGGGGTTTCCTTAAAAACTTAAGTGGAGCAATCCCTCTTGGCCGGGCTGAGTTTATGTGGGATTCGCTTCGCGTCTTATTCCATATCGCAGTATATGCACCAGATAAATCTATTAAAGAGAGTGCAATCAATGCTTTAATAAATGTAATTAAGACAGGGAAAGATTCCTATCCTATTATCCTGGCTGCCGACGCCTTAGTAGCAATTAGACAAGCGCAGCCAGAATTAGTTCCAGACAGTATTTATTTCCTTATATTGGACAATTATACAACTCCAATAAAGGATATGTATTCTAATTATATGTTTGATATTTATAAACGATTAGAACAAGAGGGTAGTCTTAATTTAAGAAGATACATAAATGACAAGCAATTCAATAAAATAAAAGAGGAATATACTAATGAAGAGATAATCAACGCCTTAATTTTAAATAACCTTGATTGTATTACAAACACAGCCGAAGATATTGTAATGGACCATATAGCTACAGGCTGGTTATTTAGAGAAATGGTCCCCACAGCGTCTAAGAATATACAACAAAAATTTACCTTTACCTTAGAAGATTTAAAAAGTTATTTGTCTGATATGGGTATTAACTTAGCGGACAGTGAAATAGTTCAAGAGCTAACTAAGCGGGACCTAAGGGTATTTGAAAAGCAAGGGAAAAAGTTAATTCTTCCTTTAGTTTTTGATACCCTGTTGAGTGGTTACCGCGGTTCAGCTGAAGTGGATCATGCAGATGCGAGGTATTTAACCTACGGTCCAAGGGTAGCGTTTATGTTTGGTTCCAGTGAAAAAATGCCATCAATGACAAAGGGAGGTACGAAAAATACTGCTTATGGTCCCAATTCTTTTCATGAGTTTGACTTGGGAATTCTAAATTTGGAAGGAAAAAATAGACAAAAGATTGATCCGAATGCTGCCTTAGCCATTTTCTATAAAAAGCCATTACCCGAATATGCTCGTAAGAGAACCGTTGTAATAGAAGGAAAAACTTTTATAGAACATATTCAGGAACTTACGCAAAACCAATTGAAAGAGCGGCGAGCTAAACAGAATATCCTAAGAATACTCAATCTTATTGCTGAAGGTAACGTTAAAGCTGATGTTTTAAGTGAAGCATTGGATACACTTAAACAGGAGATTGAAATAATGCATTATAATTGCGATCTTAAAAGAGAATACTGGGAATACCTATTTGGTTATTTGGATGAGGACTTTTATAACAGACTAAAAACTATCTACCACCCTCATCAAAGCAACCGCAATCTGATCAATTCGCTTCTACAGGAAAAAATAAAGGATTTTGAGGTCGTTAAAATTCGTCAACAGGATAATAAGACTTTTCCCGAAAGGATCCCGCATCCTTGGAAATTACTTAATAAAACCATTCTTGATTATTTGGAATACGCAGAGCAAGTTCGTCAAGGTACATTTGATGAAGTTGATGTGTCTACAATAAAAGAAGCAGACTTAGTGATTGAAACGACGGTAAAAAATGTAAAAAAAGGGACCGTTTCTAATTTAGCTGATATCTCCGCCTCGCCGGCGCAGCAGCAACCCGCCTCTTCGGCCGTAGAGGTAGATAAGAAAGCGCCATCCACAGCTTTACCAGTTGCTCTGCCCATCTTTGACAAAGTAACAAGAAGCCTTTTGCATTCTCTTCCCTCTGATCGAAAGATTGTTATTAATGTCCAGTCAGATTTCGAATCTAAAGAGCTGACGACCACAGTAGAAGAGGCGCTTAGCCTTGAGAAAGATAATACTGTTGTGTCTATTCAAATAAAACGTATTCCGCAGGTTACAGCTAACCCGATGCCTGCAGAAGATACGGCCAATAAATTTGATGATAATTGGATTACGCGGCGCGCGGATGGTGAAGTGCTTAATGTTATGGTGCAATTTGCTTCTGGTGAAACCGCGGCGTTTTATGGCAATAAAGAAATGCTGATTGAATTGGCGCAGCAGCCAGAGGTTACGCGCGTTCTAGATGCTGAGGCGCCGGAATGGCTGCGCATAGTTTATGATATTCCTCAGGAAGAGCGTGGAACTAATGCGGATTGGCTTACTAAATTAGCTGATAGTTTTGGCGCGGGAGTGGTTATGTCGAGTGAGCAAGCCAAGATCGCAGGCATGCAGGTTTATCACGGTACAATAAGCGCTCTTACTGATAGTGTAAAGAGTGGGCCGAAGAACGTCGGTAAGGGGTTCGGCGGTCGAGGGCTATATTTAGCTGTGAATGGTGAGCGCGATATCGCGGAGTATTTTGCTAAAATCGCTGCTATTGAATACAGGGATACTGCCGGGTATCTTTCCGGAGAGGTTGAAATTAATCAGGCTACCGGAAGGCAGGCAGTTATTCTAGTCGGACGAATCAATCCCGAGCGTCAGCTGCGTGTTGGAAAGTTTGAGATAAGGCGGGAAATTAGTAAACCTGATCTTGTAGCCGGGGTTTTGCCTGCCACTTGGGATAATGACCCTAATTTACGCGCATTACTTGAAAGAGAATTTGATATTCTTGACTTACGCGGTATGCGTTCGCACGGCCTTGCTATTGATACTGATTGTATGCTGGTTGTTCATCAAAGGGCAGGGGCAGATTCTATAATCTGGGATGTTTCCTCTCCGATAATAAACGAACCTATACAAGACAAAGCCCTCTCTACAGATAACAAAGGCGGCATCGACTTCCGTGCCTTACCTGTGGTTAGCAGCCCGATCAATCCAACAATGCTTAAACTTAGCCCTGCCGAAATAAAGAGGTTAAGTAATCTTAATCTTGATTCGGAGTGGGCCGAGATACAAAATATGCTTAAGGCAGGGATTATTCCTTCTAACGAACGCGTTAAGGAATATGTCGCATCCAGCTGCCTAAAACAATCCTTAGGGAATCAAATGGGTAAAGTTTTGGGCTGTATCGCCAATATCCTGCGCATTCAAGAAGAAAGGGTAACTGAAACCGAGCCCGAGTTAGAGAATATGTTAGTCTTAATTAAATCAGGCAGGCCTGCAAATGAATTGCAATCCGGCTTAAGCCAAATCACTATCCTGCCAAAAGAGCCTCGATTGTTAGGGCAATAAAATCCAGGGATCCATTGTATAACTGATAGCTTGTGTTAGAATGTGTCTATCTGGTTTTATTTTGTGTGGTAAAATAGTGAAAATTATAAAAAGGGAGATAGCATGGCGCTCAGGAAACATTTCAAAATAGTAGGGATTATTTTAATATTTATTTTCCTAGTTATGTTATTTTTCTTGGGATACAGGTTACGTTACGATAAAAATATCGAGAAAATTAACTCGAATCTCTTAAACTAAATTTAGAAAATGAGCTTATCTATGGCCGAAGGCGGATTTTTAATCAAGTTTGACGGAAAAGAGGCTGAGCGTAGTTACTCGGTAAGCTTTGATTATGACGATTGGCAATATGTGGTTAATGGCACCGAAAAGAAAAAATTACCCGCAGGCGTGGAGACGATAACCGTAGCAGTTGAGCGGTCTTAAATGAGCCAAAACTGATTGACAAAGCATAGAACTGTGCTATAAATATATCCATAAGAGAGCAATTCGTCCCGTGTTTAGAAGGGGCAAATCCCGGACGTTAAAAAAGTAAAACCTTCGTAGTCAGAAAGACTGCGGAGGTTTTTTGTTTTCCGCTTATAATTGTTTGTGATGATATCAAGAGAAAGGAGGATTCGGAAATATATCCAACAAACAATAAATAAATTATATTCAACAAAAGCAATAGAATATGGAGGCTTACCATGGAAGGCGGGAGAATGTTGAGGAATTCCCAGATAATCATTTTGGGTATATGTATCGCGGTAGCTACAATAGTTTCGAGCATTATATTATCTCAGGGATTCTTGAAGGTGATGAAGTTTACGCGTGAGCAGATTACCGTGACCGGATCAGCGCAAAAGAATATCAAAAGTGACTACATCATTTGGTCAGGTTCATTTTCTAGGCGCGAACCAGATTTAGCCACAGCTTATAAGAAATTACAGGATGATTTGGTTAAGGCGAAAGCTTATCTTATATCAAAAATCGTAAACGAAAAGGAGATTATTATTTCCCAGATTTCTACAACTACGGTCTATAAGAAGAACGAAAAAGGGAACGATACCAATGACATCCAGGGTTATCTTTTAAGTCAGAATGTTGAAATTAGATCAGGCGAGGTTGATAAGATTGCCCAGGTTTCTCGTGAAGCAACCGAGCTAATTAATCAGGGGATTGAGTTTGTTTCGGGCGCACCGGAGTATACCTATACAAAGCTAGATGAGCTAAAAGTAGAAATGCTCGCTAAGGCCAGTGAAAATGCCAAGCAGAGAGCTGAGAGTATGGTAAAGGCCACTGGAAATAAAATCGGCCTTATGCGTTCAGCTAGAATGGGAGTATTCCAAATCACACCGATTAATTCAACAGAGGTTTCAGATTGGGGAGTTAACGATACCAGTTCCCTGGAAAAGAAAGTAACAGCAGTAGTGACGGCAAGTTTTGCGATTGAATAAATTAGCACCAGGAAGTAGCTTAAGCAGTTGGGTCTTCTTATATCCGGTTTTACCTGTGTCTCTGTTTAGGTAGAATTTATAAACATGAAGAAATGTCCATTTTGTGCAGAAGAAATCCAAGACGAAGCAATCAAATGTAGATATTTAAGAAGATAAAAAACCAGGGTTGTTTCTGGGTATTTTTACAGAAGTATGAAATATTTTAGTTAGATTCTGCCTTTTCTCGCGTCAATTATAATAGGCAGAAAATAATAATAACGCGAGAGAACAAAGTAAGTAAATACTAAAAGGAGCTTTTTATGGAAAAATTTAACGTTTTGGGAACCGAAATAACTTGTTATAAGAAAAACGATCAAGACTATATCTCGCTAACGGATATGCTAAAGGCCAAAGACGGCGATTTTTTTATTTCCGATTGGCTTAGAAACAGAAATACCGTTGAATTCTTGGGTATTTGGGAACGTGTCTATAATCCGGATTTTAATTATGGCGAATTCGCCATAATTAAAAGTCGAGCCGGCCTGAATAATTATAAAATAAGCGTTAAAGAGTGGGTTGAAAAAACCAATGCTATTGGCTTAAGGGCAACAACCGGAAGATATGGGGGAACATACGCGCATAAAGATATTGCTTTTGAGTTTGGCATGTGGATTAGCGCGGAATTTAAAATTTATCTCATTAAAGAATTTCAGCGATTAAAAGAAGATGAAAATAATCGTTTGAAATTAGGGTGGAACCTGCAGCGTACCTTAGCCAAAATCAACTACCGTATACATACCGATGCTATAAAAGAGAAGCTGATTCCTGAAGAGTTGACTAAAGCCCAGACAAATATTATCTATGCTTCGGAAGCCGATGTTTTGAATATGGCTTTGTTTGGCATGACTGCTCAAAAATGGCGCGATAATAATCCTGAGAAGAAAGGCAATATCAGGGATTATGCTGATATATCACAGCTGGTATGCCTTTCAAATCTTGAGAATTTGAACGCCTTATTTATTAGTGAAAGCCTAAAGCAAGAAGAAAGATTATTAAAGCTGAACAAGATTGCCATTCAGCAGATGAAGTTACTCACCGATGACCGGCAAGTTAAGAAGTTGGGGATTAAGAAATAAAGGTAAAATTTTACTTAACTCATCATACTGTATTTTCTTTAGTGTAAATTTCAAAGGAATTATTTCTTAGTCTTACTTTATATATCCGCGACTTGGGAAGCCAGAATTTCCTGCCGTTATCTACCAGTATCGCCTTATCCGTTTCATGGATAATCCTAACTGGTACCCAGGTGAATTTTTCTTTAGGGTGTGATATTACGGATACTAAATGGCCAGCTCATTTCTTATCTTCTTGTGAGTAGTTTTCTGAAATTTACAAGCCTTTATAACGGTTCCTTTAGCAATGTTTAAGCTCTTGGCTATGTCTTTGCAGGGTATGCCTAGTAAACGTAATTCTGTTATCTTTTTGGCTAATTTTTGGTATAATGGGGTTCGTTGTAAGGGTTGGATTATGATATTGGTGGTTATTTCGGATGCGGTTCGAATTGGTTGCATTCGGGTCCGTAAATTTTTTCTGACAAAGAAAAAATTTACGGATTCTGAAGCGAGCGTGGTTTTGCGACAAGCAAAACAGCGAGCGGAAGAATCTTAGTAGTAAGGATTGCAGTTATTTTTCCAGGATGGTATAGGGCAAAAATTCAGGAAGGATGGCTGAGTGGTCGAAAGCGATCGCCTCGAAAGCGATTAGGCAGCAATGTCTCGCAGGTTCGAATCCTGCTCCTTCCGATTGATTTTTCCGATAAGGAAAAATCAATCAGTACTGTACGAGCGTAGCGAGGCGACAAGCCGAGCAGCGAGTACAGTATCTTATACAGCGACAAGCCGCGTAGCGAGTGAAGAATCTATACTGATAAGATAAAACTCAGCAATGAATAAAGGTATTTACAACCACCCTTGGTTCGTCTATATTGCTGAATGTAAAGATAAAACTTTATATACTGGCGTAGCATTAGACGCCAAGAAGCGCATCAAAGTCCATAACACTACGAATAGGTGTCGTTATACTAGATTTCGTAAGCCCTTAAAACTCGCGTATCAGGAAGCCTGCGCTAACCACCATTTAGCGCTAATACGCGAGCAAGAGGTTAAGAGTTTTAAAAAAGATAAGAAGTTAGAATTGATAGGAATTTGGAGAGGTCGCGTAGTGGTCGAGCGCGCGTGTCTGGAGAACACGTAACCCGTAAGGGTTCGAGGGTTCAAATCCCTCCCTCTCCGAAAAATTTACTGACAAGGGAAATTTTATGAAAAATAAAGCAGTTTACATTATTGCGGGACCAAACGGATCGGGTAAGACTACTTTTGCCAGGATGTTCTTACCTGATTATGTGAATTGTCCAAACTTTGTAAATGCTGATCTCATTGCTCAAGGATTAGCCCCGTTTGAGCCTCGCGCTGCTGCCATTAAGGCCGGTAAGCTTGTATTGCAGCAAATCCATGAGTATGCGGAGCGCGGTGTTGATTTTGCTTTTGAGACAACTTTATCTGGTAAATCTTATGTAAGCTTATTAACTGAGTTAAAGTCGAGAGGTTATACTACGCATCTTTTTTTTCTCTGGCTTCCCAGCGCAGAGTTGGCAATAGCCCGTATTAAAGAAAGAGTTCAAGAGGGTGGACATAATGTGCCTGCTGAAGATGTGCGCAGACGTTTTACCCGTGGTATTAATAATTTCCTCTCCTTATATGAACCGTTAGTTGAATCTTGGATGTTGTTTGATAATTCAAAGGCAAAACCTGTATTGATCGCGAAGAGGCGAAATGGCCATAGAGAAGTAATTAATGAAGAATTGTTTCAAATGATTCAAAAAACTATGAGGTAATAAATGAAAAAACGAATGTCTTTACAAGATAAGGCCGAGGCAGCGTTAAAAAAGGCGGTGCGTGGAGTAGTGGAGCGGCATAAGAAGACTGGTCGCCCGCTTTCAATATGGGAAAACGGCAAAACCATACGTATCTCCCCGAATTCGGTTAAGTAACCGTAACCGAAACTGTACGATTTCTGTATACCAAGGGAGTTAAGTAATCGTAACTTGTTGTAATAGGAGAGGATTGAATTGTTAGGGCTTAATTCTCCCTGCCTCTCCGATATACTTTTTAGTAGCATAATACAAACCTTCGTCTAGTACATGTAACTAAATTTGATGAAGGCATTTATTTTTCAATAAATCATTTCCATAGCTCCCTTTTATCTACGCTGTTTTTTAAAGATCGAGTTTCTTCCGTAGAATCATTGGAGACCTAATTGTTAGCCACAGATAAAATCTTATATAAAAACGTATTATGTGTTTACCTTCATCAAAAGGGAGCGCCAGAGAAAAAATATTGCCCTCCTATCGGTTTGGAATATATTGCCGCTGCCCTAAAAGGCTTAGTTGAAAAAGTTACTCTTATAGATATGAGGTTTGAGCCGGATCTGGATATATTCATTAAAAATAACCCAGTGGATTTGGTTTGTCTATCCGTATGTTGGGATTATCAGCGTGAAGCCGCCATAAATATTATTGCCCGGATTCCTTCTAATATTAAGGTTATTGTAGGAGGAAGGTATGCTACAACTTACGTAGAAGAATTATTTGCCGCGGCTCCCAATATAGATATTATTGTCAGGGGAGATGGGGAGGAGACTATTCGGGATATAGCCTTAGATTTGCCTCTGATTGATATCTTAGGGATTTCTTACCGTAAAGACAGCGGTATCATTCATAATAAGTCACGCGGACTTATCTTATTAGATGATAAAATTTATCCTGATAGAAAGTTGCGGCGGGTTAACTATAGGCTTTTATATAAAAATATAGATCTTGGACTCGGTATAGATTTTATCTCTACTTCTAGAGGCTGTCCGTATAATTGTAGATTTTGTAGTTTTACTAATAATCCCTTAGGTCAGAAGAGGGTCTGGAGTGCGAGGTCAGCGCGCTCTATTGTTGAAGAATTAAAGACCATTGATGCTGAATTTATCTTTGTTGTAGATGACAATTTCGCCGTAGACATGAATAGGGTTGAGGAGATTTGTGATTTAATTATTGCCGAAGGGATTAAAAAGACATTTGCGGTAGCCTTAAGGCTGGATATTTATAAGTATCCACAGATTTTAAGGAAAATGTTTGCAGCTGGTTTTAAGATATTATCAATTGGGATTGAGTCAGCCCAGGATAAAACATTAAAGGTGATAGAAAAGGGTTTTGATATTTCTTTAGCCATAAAGGCTTTTACCGAAATTCATAAGGTAAATTTTTATATTCACGGATATTTTATTGTTGGTTGCATAGGAGAAAGCGAACTAGAGATGTTGGCTATTGCCCCTTTCGCCAAGAAGCTTAGATTAGATACTATTAGCCTTAGTCTGCTAAGAACAGAAAAGTATTCACCTTTAAATGAAATTATTGCTAAGTCTAAAGGGTATCATGTTAGCGATAATGATATAGTATATTCTGAAGATTGCTCTTTGGAAAGACTTAAAAGCATTAGGCACCGCATAAGTAAAAGCTATTATGATTTTTCTACTATGTTAAGAATAGGAAAGAAGATATTTAGTGCCCATTTGATTACTCCCCAACACTTAGCGAGATTAATATCTATTCTTTTATTTAGAGGCGTAATCTCCAGGCATTTTTCTTCTTGCAACCGTAAATAGCATTCCCTTTGTGCTGAATTCTCTTGACAATAATCATTGTGGCAGTAAGATATATTCAATAATTAGGTGTTGTCCCGTGTTTAGAAGGGGGAAATCCCGGACGTTAAAAAAGTAAAACCTTCGCTATAGGCGAGTATGCCCAGTGAGGGTTTTTGTTTTATTAACCATTTTAGCAAGAGGGAGATATGGATAAGAAAAAAAATAAGCGGACAGTTGTAAGAGGGAGATTAATAATTTTCGGGCTTATGTTTTTCTTTGTTGAGTTTTTATTAGCTTCAGCCGCTGCGGCGGATTTTAAAACTGATTCCGTGGTTAAGATTTTTGCGACCCGCAACACCATAGATTATATTAATCCTTGGCAATCTAAAGGTGTCCAGGAAATAACCGGCTCCGGATGCATTATTCAGGGCAATCGTATTTTGACGAATGCCCATGTAGTGAATCAGAATACTTTTATACAAGTACGTAGAGAATCTAGTCAGAAAAAGTATATTGCTAAGATTGAGACTGTCGGAAATGATTGCGATTTGGCAATCTTGCGAGTGGAAGATCTTGAATTTTTTAAAGGAGTTTTGCCTTTAGAAATCGGAGAGCTGCCTAATCTTCAAGATAAGGTAACCGTAGTCGGTTTTCCAATGGGTGGTGATAAACTTTCTATTACCCAGGGCGTGGTCTCGCGTATGGAAGCCATTAATTATGTCAACAGCGACCGGAATTTATTGGGAGCGCAGATTGATGCTGCAATTAATCCCGGTAATAGCGGCGGCCCGGCAATCAATAATGGCAAGATCGTGGGAATTGTGATGCAGGGAATATCTGAAAGCCAGAATATCGGTTATATAATTCCTACGCCTATTATCAATCATTTCTTAAATGATTTAAAAGGTAGTCAATATGCGGGTTTTCCTTATCTGGGCCTTCATTTTAGTAATACTGAGAACAAGGCCCTGCGTAATTACTATGGTGCCGTAGATGATGCAGGAGGAGTATTGGTGTATAACATACTGCCTTTTTCTTCCGCAGATGGTTTTTTGAAAGAGGGGGATATAATTCTTGAGGTAAATGGGGTTGCGATTAGTGATGACGCCACATTTGTTTTTAGAGATAATGAGCGTTTAGATATGGCGCATCTCATTAATATGCAGAAGATCGGTGAAATAGCTGTGTTGAAAATCCGGCGCGAGAATAAAATAAGCACTGTGAATATTCCGCTAAAACCTATCCCGGATTTAGTGAAGATCGCGAATCATTTTGAAAAACCTTCGTTTTATATTTATGGGGGCCTTATCTTTACCGTATTGAGTACAGATTTAATCGGCTCGTTGAGCGGTAAGGATACTTTGCCGCCATTTTCCTTTGTTTATTATAATGCGGGTTTAGGTAGTTTGAATGAGAAACGTAAAAAAGAGATTGTTGTTCTTTTGAAAGTCCTTCCAGATGAGATTAATATCGGTTATCATGACCGTGGATATGAAATAATTACTAAAGTCGATGGTAAGGAGTTTGATTCGTTTAAGCAATTTGTTAAGCTAATAGAGGATAGGCAGGGAGGAAATATTGTTTTTGAGGCCGAAGATAAAGATAAGATTATCCTTTCATGCAAAGATATAGATAAAATCACGCGGGATATCGTTAGACGAAACAATATCTCGAGTCAGTTTTCCGATGACGTAGCACAGTTGAAGAAGAATGGAAATTGAAATTAATTTTTTATTAGTTGTCGATAAGGTAAAAATCGCCTGCATGAAATCTGGCCAGAATATAGGGTATCATTTTGTTGACGCCAACAAAATGATACCCATGCCTAAGGTTGCAAAGAAGCTAAAGTAGCCCGCTTATCCCATCTCCCTAGTTACATTTTTCAGCCTACCATTGAATTTAAGGGCCCTAATAACAGTTCTTCTGTTTACGTTCAAGTTTCTGAAATCGCCCTTAAAGACATTCCTAAGAGATATAATTCTTCTACTTTTTGAGCTAATTTCTGGTATAATGGGGTTCGCTGTAGGGGCTGAATTATAATTTTTACCGGGATTTCGCCTGCGGTTCGAATTGGTCGCAGTCGGGTCCGTTTTAATTTCCCATAGGTCCCGCAACAAGAAAACCCCCGCTCGTAGAACAACAGGAGATAACGTGAAGAAAAAGATAGTATCTTTAATTACTTTATTTTTCGTAAGCGTTTCTTTTTTATTCCCTGCTTATAGTTTTGGTATGGCTCCCAAACCATTGGGGCATAATTTTATTTTATTTGGGTTGGTAAAATGCAAGAAAAACGGTGTACTAAAACCTGTCCCCGGAGTTAAGGTTAATATTACTGAAATATATGGCGCTAAGGAAACTTATGAATTACCGAGCCCTGAATCGACAACAACTGATGCCAATGGGCTATGGGTTTTGACATTCAGCACGCCGTTTGGGGTGGCTATACCGGAAACATTTTCCGGAGAACTCTTCCCCGCGTGCCCCGAAGGCAGAATTGCCATTAGCGAAAGGTTGGGGGAGGGGCTTGGATATAACGGCATCTACGATTTTGCTACAGGGCAGGTTGGTAGCTTAGCAGATTATGTAAGAGAAGTGGTTTCAAAAACGTTTAAGCTGCCCTGGCTTAAACTCCCCTTCATTGAAACGGAATTTATAGCCTATACTGCTTATGTTTATACAGAGATTGACTGTTGTGATGGTAAGCCGGTAGTTAAAAAAACGGATGAACCGGTTGATGTTTCTGAGGGCGCCGGACAGCCTGTAGATACGCCTAGCCAGGCGCCGGCTACGCCGGAACAACCTCCGGCCACCGACAGCTCTATTCCTCCGATACCTCCGGGAGTACCTGATATTTCCAGATCTCCTGATGCGCAGCCCGGTGATTACGGCAAGTGCGCTAAAAAGTGTAAACCCATTATTGATAAGCTTGAGTCGCTGAGAAAGCAGCTAAGCGACCTTGAGAATAGCGAATCCGACGAGGTAAAAAATATTAAGAAGGAGCTCAGTCGTTTAAAGGTCCGTTACGAGCAAATTATTAAAGCTAATACTCTGCAAAAATATGCCGCGCCCGATGGAAGCGAGCGTATAGGGCGGGCCGATCAGGAGGAGTCTTATGGGAAACATGAATATCGGCCTGTTCCGGGCACAAAGCAGGTGCAGCTTGATTCAGACCAGCAGAAGTGGCTTGATTATACTCAGCAAGAAATAGCTAAGGCCGAAGGAAAATTAAATCAGGCTTTATCCGCGGATGATAAGCGTAAACAGCCTGAGCGCGAGCGGATTAGGCGCCAGATGGATAAGATAAAGCTGGAGTATGATAATTGTATTAAGGGCTGCGATAAGCTTAAGACAGGAGCAGAGGGGTTTAGGATGGACCGTACCACGATAGATTTCTTATCTCATCCGGGGCTGACAACTGATACTTCCCAGGGGCCCCAAGAGACGCCTCAACAACAAGATAATTCTAGCGGCGGGCAAACCGCGCCTGTGCCGCAAAAAGACGCGGCCACTGGTGAAAGGCCTATGCCCTTAGAGCAGCCAAGGGGTTTAGAAGATACCTCGGGGTTTGACAAAGAGCCTCCGGTAAATACGAAAAACTATGAAACCACCTATCAAGCTCCGGGGAGCGAAGGTATCCAATATAAGAATCTTGATTTGGGGCAGGTCGCCGTAGACGCGGGGATACATTACAAAAATACGCGGGACGGCGGGATGAATATTGATACCACGGCTTTAGCCACAGGAGGTAAGGGGCATCTTAGGGAGTGGGAAGTAACTGATACGGTCCTGGAAGTAAACGGAGCTAAGTTACGGCCGTATAAGAAAGATAAATTTTATGTGGCCAGAGAATCCGCTTTTCGTAAAACCGCAACGGCGGTATTTGCCTGGCTGGGCTCTCAATATAAAGACCGCGCCAGCGAGGCGCAATCGGGTGAGGTTTGTCCTGTCACCGGTCAGCCCAAGGCCGGAACAGATAAAAAAGGGTCAACAGCAGAAGCGATTGATAAAGCAGGGATGGCAGCAGGTTTAGGGCTGCTTGTTTCTCAGGCAAAGGGGGAGATAACGGGCCAGAAGTGTTCTTTTAATCTTAATAAAGAACAGGCGCAAGAGATAAAAGAAGGAAAAGGCGCTCTTAAAATCGGTATGGAAAATAGGGAGACTAGCCGTAAAGAGAAAGCCGAGATTCCCCTCGGTAAAGTTAGTTATTAAGTAAGGAGAGTTTAAAATGGGTAAATCAATTAAAGGGTCAAAGACAGAAAAGAATCTTTTAGCGGCTTTTGCCGGAGAATCTCAGGCAAGGAACAGGTATACTTATTTTAGCTCAGCTGCCAGAAAAGAGGGTTATGAGCAGGTCGCCAATATCTTCGTCGAAACAGCGGAAAATGAAAAAGAGCACGCCAAGGTGTTTTTTAAACACCTCGAAGGAGGAGACGCGGAGATTACCGCGACTTATCCCGCGGGAATGATCAAGGATACCAAGGCAAACCTTGAGGCGGCGGCAGCCGGAGAGAACCTGGAATGGACGACGCTTTATTCGGATTTTGCCAAAATCGCTAAAGACGAGGGCTTTCCGGAGGTGATGCGGTCATTCGAGCAGGTAGCCAAGGTGGAAAAATTTCACGAGTCAAGATACAGGAAATTAATTAATAATATCGCTAATGGCGAGGTATTTAAAAAGAAGACAACGGTAAAATGGCACTGCATTAATTGCGGGTATGTTTCTGAAGGGGCTGAGGCGCCCAAAGAGTGCCCGGCATGCAAACATCCGCAGGCATTCTATGAAGTCTTGAGCGAGAATTACTAATTGTTCCTTGGCCACTGCGAAAAAACGTACTGCCAATTATAAAATGAATAAGATAGGATTGTCTTTTTTAGTAATTCTACTGACGCTATCAGGAAGCGTGGCTACGGCTGAGTTACCTAGCCATTCTTTACTCAAGCAGGCAGAAAGTCAGCGCGCTCAACGTTTAAGCTACGCGAAAGAAAATCATGCGCGCATTGAACTAACTTCCGATGGGAAAAGCTTTTATGTATTATGGTTTCCCGAAGGCGCAAGCCCTGCCAATCCGCCTCCGATGATTGTCACGCTCCATGGGCATGATAGCTGGGCGTTTGATGAATTTTATCTTTGGCATCAGGCTGCTAAGGAGCGCGGATACGGAATCCTGGCGATTCAGTGGTGGTTAGGGCAGGGGGAGAAATACCAGGATTATTTAAATCCGCAGGAGATTTATCGCGTTATCGGCGAAGTGTTGACGCGGGAGCAAGTGAAACCCGGGACGGTTCTTTTTCATGGCTTTAGCCGCGGCTCGGCTAATACTTACGCGGTTGCGGCATTGGACCGTGTGACAGGTAAGAATTATTTCGCGCTGATTGTGGCCAATGCCGGAAAAGCAAGCAGTGATTTTCCACCTAACCGCGAGATCGAAGAGGGGCGTTTTGGTCAGATGCCGCTTCAAGGAACCCATTGGGTAACATTCGCGGGTGGCCATGATCCTCATCCCGAACGATCCGGTATTGCTGGTATGCGTGAGGCAGCGGAATGGATTCGCAGATACGGCGGTGTCATAGACCGCGCGATCGAGGATGAGAATGCCGGCCATGGAGGATTTCATCAAAATCCCGATAATATGAATTCTGCGCTTGAGGTTTTCAAGAAGCGGCTTAAGGAAGAAAAATAGGTTACTTTTACCTTAAATTAACTTAAAGATTTGATTGAAATCAACAGGTTTCAAGGGTACAATATCAATGGTGAGAGCAGGTTATAATCCATTAAAAAACCAATAAGGTAAAAGGAAATAGCCCTGATAGTTTCTCAAAAAAGCAGGGATTTTTTTTGCAGTTTTAATAAGATGATTTAATAAGTATTTTATAAGAATAATGAAAAGCAGGCATTCTCTTAAACTTTTGTTATTGATTGGGGCTGTTTCTTTGTTAGCTATCTGTTGGAGTAACGCTTGGGCTCAGACGGATCTAGCCAGTAATTACCTTTACGAATACGGCTTAGCGCGTTATCAAAATGGTTACCTTGATGACGCAATCCACGAATTAAGAAAAAGTTTAATTATTAATCCGTATAATTTTGCAGCTAAGCAAAGCCTGGAAAAGCTGCTTGTAGAACAACGGCGCAAGGCAGAGGCTGCTTTAGACCCGGACCCTGCGCCAGTAAGTAAGCAGGATGATCCTAGTCCAAACAGAGAATTACAAGAAGACATTGTTTTAAGAGACAGGCAGATTAATGGATTGACTCAAGAATTACAGGTTCAACAGAATTCATTTCAAGATAAACTCCAAGAGCTATCCGCCCTAACCGATCAACTCAATCGAGCCAAGAACAAGATCGCTGAACTTGAACAAGCCGCTAGCTCTAAGGATCAAGCCTTAAATCAAAACCTGGATTCTTTAGCTAACCTTAAGAATGAAAAAGACCAACTCGCCAATCAACTCACTCAAGCCAGTCAAGCTACTACTGAACAAGCTGCACAACTAAAGGCCTCGCAAGATAAAGTTAAAGCTCTCGAAGCGCTCACTGAGCAATTAACCAGTGCTAAGAATAAAATCGCTGAGCTGGAACAGAGTGCTGCTACTAAAGACCAGG
>JAUSED010000001.1 GCA_030650425.1 Candidatus Omnitrophota bacterium
CGCGTCAGTGAACGGGGGCGATCCAAGGAATTTGTCATTGCGAGGAGCGCAACGACGAAGCAATCTCGTCGAGATTGCTTCGCTCACTTCGTTCGCTCGCAATGACACGATGGGAATTTCCCCCATTGACTGACGCATTACGTTACCGTGCCAAAATTGTTGACAAGCGGCTTTGATTTTGTTATATTGCTCAATGAAAGGAGCATGAGTTTAATCTATTGAGCGATGATTAATCCATATCTTATCTCCACTAACCATCAGAAGGCCTTAAGGTTCTTCCTTCTTCATCCGGGGCAATCTTTTTATGAGAGAGAGATTGCCCGAAAGGCAGGCTTAAGCCCAAGTTCGGCTCACTACGTTCTTGAGCGCCTGTATCGGGCAGGCGTGATTAACCGAAAGCAGAATGGCCGGATGTATTTCTATTCTATTGATAAGACCAATCCTTATCTTAAAGAGTTCAAGGTCCTTGCCAATTTACTTTTACTTGAGCCTTTAGTAGAAAGGCTGAAAAGGTTAACTCACAAAATAGTTCTTTTTGGCAGTTGGGCCCAAGGGGATGATACCGAAGATAGCGATATCGATCTCTTTATCGTTAGTTCTGAAAAAGAAAAGGCGTTATCCGTAGTCAATAAATTCTCTTATTCTGCTGAGCTCTACAATCGCAAGCTCCAGCCAATCATCAGTTCACCAGAGGAGCTTTTAAAAAAAGGCAAAGAGGAAAGGGTATTTCTTGAGCAGGTAGAAAAAGGTAAGGTTCTTTGGGAAAGAGAGATAAATGAGGATATTCTTTAAAGACTGTCTGGAAAAAAAGAGGATCTTTCGCTTTGAGCCGGCAAAAAAATTGGTAGATTTTGAGCTTGAAGATGCCTATGGCGATCTTGGTTCGGCTGAGGAAGATTATGCAGGGTCTAACTTCAAATGGGCTACTATCAAAGGCTATTATTCTATGTTCCATTCTGCCCGGGCATTACTTTATTCTCGGGGGTATCGTGAAAAAGGCCATTACTGTCTTTACCTTGCGCTAAAGGTCTTCTTTGTCCAGGAGAAGAAGTTAGACCCTCAGTTAGCCGAAGACTTCAATAATTCTATAATCCTTCGTGAAGATGCTGACTACCGACGAAAGTTCTCCCGGGAAGGAGCTCAGGCAGTTATCGGCAGCGCAAAGAGGTTCCTTAAAGCCACAAAAGAGATACTTTTAAAAGAGTAGGGAGAAGATAAGAATGGTTCTATTTTCTTCCTTGTTTCTGCTATGAGTTCGTTCTTGACCCCGCAATCCCGCTAGTATATACTATTAAAAACTATCTTTACTCCGGTATATTCTACCTGGCGCGGTAGCCAAGAGGCTAAGGCGACTGTCTGCAAAACAGTTATTCAGCGGTTCGATTCCGCTCCGCGCCTTTTGATAAATTAATAACAAATCGGGCAAGTGGTGGAATGGTTTACGCGACAGACTTAAAATCTGTTGGCCGCAAGGCCATGAGGGTCCGACTCCCTCCTTGCCCACTTAAAAATTAATGGGCGGTTAGCTCAGTTGGTTAGAGTACCACATTGACATTGTGGTGGTCGGAGGTTCGAGCCCTCTACCGCCCATTTTTTTAAAGAGATGATTAGTAAAAAGCAACTTCAGCAATTGTATATTGACAAAAAACTCTCCATGATGGAAATCGCAGCAAAATTGGGGATTACTCATGCCACAATTTACTATTGGCTTAAGAAATACAAGATAAAAAGAAGGTCATGGCGAGACAGCGCGTATGTTCAACATAATCCTGATGGAGACCATTTTAAAATAAAGAAGAAGTTGAGCGAGGGAGAAAAAGGATTATTAATGTGTGGCTTGATGTTATATTGCGGAGAAGGCAACAGAAGTAACAAGCACTCAATCCAACTTGCAAATTTAGACCATCGAATCCTAAAGGTTTTTATGGGGTTTTTAAGAAAGGTTTGCGGGATAAGTAAGAATAAGGTCAGTTTATATGTTCAGTTGTATAAAAAGTTTAATAGAAACGAAGCCTTAGAATACTGGTCAAAAACTTTACTGATTCCTAAGTCACAGATCGGCATTTATCCCCATACGGATAAAAGAAGCAAATTTGCAGAGCAAAGGTCGAAATTCGGAATAGCGAGGATTCAATTTCACAATTACAAATTAAAAGATTGGATAGAAAGACAAGCGGATTATTATTTAGATAAATTTAGTTAGGAAAGATGTAGCGGACGTTTAAACGTCCGCTTAAATGCGTGATTGCTTCGTCCCTGTGGGGCCCGCAATGACATAAGTTTAACTATGGATTTAGATACCTTAAGACATTCTTGTGCGCATGTGATGGCGCAGGCAGTGAAAGAGCTTTGGGCGGAGGCAAAATTAGCCATTGGTCCATCCATAGAGGATGGATTCTACTATGACTTTGATAAAAAAGAAGCGTTTAGCGATGAGGATTTAGTCAAGATCGAAAAACGGATGAGTGAAATTATTGCCAAAGACGAGCCGTTTATCAAGGAAGGGTTAGATAAAAAAGCAGCCTTGGATTTATTCCAAAAGTTAGGCGAGCCTTACAAAGTAGAATTAATCGAGGCCTTGCCTGATGGGGAAATCTCGGTTTATAAAACCGGGAAAAGTTTTCTGGATTTATGCCGCGGGCCGCATGTTGAATCTACGGGTAGAATCAAAGCCTTTAAATTACTTTCGGTTGCCGGAGCGTATTGGCACGGCATCGAAACTAATCCTATGCTGCAGCGGATTTACGGGACCTGTTTTGAAAGTAAAAAAGAGCTGGACGAGCATCTCAAGAATTTAGAAGAAGCAAAGTTACGCGACCATCGTAAATTGGGGCCGGCCTTAGAGCTCTTTGACATTTATCATGAGGAAGCAGGAGCTGGCCTGGTTTTTTATCATCCTAAAGGAGCGCTCTTACGCACGATTATCGAAGATTATGAGAAAAGAGAGCACCTCAAACGCGGGTATCAAATCGTGATTACTCCGCACATTATGCAGGCGGGGTTATGGAAGACCAGCGGCCACTATGATTACTATAAAGAGAATATGTACATCTTTAAAATAGATGAACAAGAATACGTTTTAAAACCAATGAACTGTCCTGGGCATATTTTAATTTACAAATCTAAGACGAGAAGCTACAAGGATTTACCGATCCGACTTTTTGAATTAGGCACAGTTTACCGCCATGAAAAAGCCGGTGTCTTACACGGATTGCTGCGCGTGCGCGGGTTTACTCAGGATGACGCGCACATTTTTTGTTTACCCGAACAGCTAAAACCCGAAATAAAATCCGTCATTGATTTTGTTTTTGAGACGATGAAAGTCTTCGGGTTTAATCACACGAGTATCGAGTTAAGTACCCGGCCGGAAAAATCTATCGGTTCAGATGATGACTGGCAGCTGGCTACGCAGTCGCTGGAAGAAGCGCTTAAAGAAAAAGGCTTTAGCTATGATATCAATCAGGGCGACGGCGCTTTTTACGGCCCAAAGATCGATATAAAATTAAAAGATGCCTTGAAAAGATCATGGCAGTGCGCCACCATCCAATGTGACTTTGCCCTTCCCAAGAGGTTTAATTTATCCTATATTGATAATCAGGGAAAAGAACGCCAGCCGATTATGCTTCACCGGGTTTTATTGGGGAGCCTCGAGCGTTTTGTCGGCGCTTTAGTCGAGCATTACAATGGCGATTTACCTCTATGGCTGGCTCCGGTTCAGGTGTTGGTCATTCCGATTAAAGATACGGTGATGAATTATGCCCGAGAGATCGAGAAAACGCTTCAAGCAAAAGATATCCGCGTCCAAGTAGACAGCCGCAACGAAACCTTAGATAAAAGAATCCGTAACGCCGAGATGAATAAGATTCCTTATTGTTTAGTTGTGGGCGAGCGCGAAGAAAAATCTAAGGCAGTGGCGGTAAGGAAAAAAGGCCAAGGGAATATCGGCGCGATGAGTTTAGATGAATTTGTAAAAAAGGCAGGAGAGGAAATAGAGAAGAAAACCGCTTAATAACAAGAAAGGAGAGGTGGTTACTATAAAAAGATATATCCGCGTTAACGACAGGATCAAGGTCCCGCAGGTCAGGGTGGTCGGTTCGGACAGCAGCCAACTGGGGGTAATGACGATACAAAGGGCCTTAGACTTGGCTAATCAGCAGGAGCTGGATTTAGTGGAGGTTGCTCCCTCCGCCAATCCGCCGGTCTGCCGCATCGTCGATTATAGTAAATTTAAATACGACGAAGAAAAAAAAGAGCGCGAGGCCAAGAAGCATCAGAAACAGGGTAAGTTGAAAGAGATCCGGCTCAAACCCAATATTGACGACCATGATTTTCAGACCAAGGTGAAACAGGCGGTGACTTTCTTAAAGAAAAAAGATAAAGTGAGGATCAATCTTTTCTTCCGCGGAAGGCAGATGGAACATATTGATATAGGAAGAAAGGTTTTAGATAAATTTATACAGGACGTGCAAAGCGACGGGCAGGTGGAGAAGCCGCCGATGATGGAAGGCAGGATCATGTCTTTTGTGGTCGCGCCTAAATAATGAAAAGGGGAAAAGATGGGAAAATTAAAGACGAAAAAAGGGGTAGCTAAGAGGTTTAAGCTGACCAAGAAGGGGAAGATTAAGTACTCCCGCGGAGGCAAGAGCCATCTGGCTTCCAGCAAGAAAATGAAAAGGATCAGGAAACTGAGGAAAAGAGATATCTTAGATAACAAAAAAGAAACGAAGTTTATTAAGAGGATGTTACCATACGGTTAAAAAGGAGTGATGCATGGCAAAGATTAAACACAGCACAGCAACACGCAGAAGGAAGAAGAGAGTATTAAAGAAGGCCAAGGGGTTTTTTGGAGACAGGAGTAAGCAGTTTCAACAGGCGCGCCGAGCGCTGTTGCACGCTCTAAAATACGCCTATCGCGACCGTAAAAATAAAAAAAGAGAGATCCGCTCGCTTTGGATCATCCGGATTAACGCTGCCTGTAGAGCCGAGGGGATTACTTACAACGCGTTTATGAACGGCCTGAAAAAAGCCAAGATAAATCTCGACCGTAAAATCTTAGCGGATTTGGCGGTAAAAGAAAGCGCGGCTTTTAAGAAAATTGTGGGTCTGGTCAAAAAATAGAACAAAGGTGACAGTCACCTTTGCCTTAATTTATGGATATTCATGCTGTTTCCTCACAGATAGATTTAGATATTCAGCAGGTAGATTCTTTTGAGGCGCTGGAAGAATTCCGCCTGAGATATTTAGGCAGGAAAGGGATATTAGCCGAACTAACCAGCGTTATACCCTCCCTGTCTAAAGAAGAACGTGCCGTATTCGGCCAACAAGTTAATGCCTTAAAAAACAAACTCCTTTCTTTGGTTGAGGATAAGCAGAAATCTTTTAGCGTTAGCCCCGAAAAAAGAAGACGTACTTCTTCTGATTTGGGAATGCCGGGATTAGCGCAGGAATTAGGCCATCTCCACCCGCTAACCCAGATAACCGACGAGATCTGCGCCATCTTCAGCCGGATGGGCTTTACGATTGTCGAAGGCCCGGAGATAGAAACCGAGTATAATAATTTCACCGGATTAAATATCCCTCTAGAACATCCCTCTCGCGAGGCATTCGATACCTTTTATCTGAAAGAGAAAACAGAAGGCGGAAAACAGAAGACAGAAAAGCTGTTGTTACGTAGTCACACCTCGCCGGTGCAGGTGCGCGTGATGAAAAAGCATAAGCCTCCGTTAGCCATCGTTGTCCCGGGCCGGGTGTATCGGCCGGATGCGGTGGATGCGTCCCACTCTTTTATGTTTCACCAGATAGAAGGATTTATGGTGGGTAAAGATATTAAATTTTCTGACCTTAAGGGCATCTTAGCGATGTTTGCCAAGGCGGTTTTTGGCGAGGAGATCAAGATGCGCTTTCGGCCTCATTTTTTTCCTTTTACCGAACCCTCGGCCGAAGTAGATATATCGTGTATCATTTGTAAAGGTCAAGGGTGTTCGGTTTGCGGCAGGAAAGGCTGGCTTGAGATTTTAGGTTCAGGGATGATTCATCCGAATGTCTTTAAACAAGTGGGGATTGATACTAAGCAGTATACCGGTTTTGCTTTCGGGATGGGCGTGGAAAGAATAGCTATGCTTAAATACGGGATTAATGATATCCGATTATTCTTTGAGAATGATTTAAGGTTTTTGAGGCAATTCTAAAATGCGCGTTACTTATAATTGGTTAAAAGACTTTGTCGAGATTAAACTTCCGGCAAGAGAATTAGCCGATAAGCTGACCATGGCCGGGTTAGAGGTAGTCTCTCTTGAAGAAAAGGAAGGAGATTTTATCTTTGAGATTGAGATTACTTCCAATCGTCCGGATTGGTTAAGCGTCCTAGGGATAGCCAGAGAAGTAGCCGCGATTACCGGCGCAAAACTTAAATTAGGTGCCGCGAAAGAACCTAAGAGCCTAAACCCAAAAACCAAAAACCTAGGACCGAAGATCAATATCGAGAATAAAAACGACTGTTCTCTCTATACTGCCAGAATAATTAAGAATGTCAAAGTCGGGCCTTCACCTGAATGGATGCGTCAAAGGCTGGAATTAATCGGCTGCCGCAGCGTTAATAATCTGGTTGATATCACGAATTATGTATTGTTTGAATTGGGCGAGCCTTTACACGCCTTTGATTTGGATAAACTCGATCCGGAAAAGATAGTTGTGCGCCGAGCCAAGCCAGGCGAGAAGTTGGCCACTATAGACGCGCAGGAAAGAAATTTGGCAAGTAATGTGTTGGTCATCGCTGATCAGCATAAAGTAGTGGCTCTTGCGGGAGTGATGGGAGGCAAGGAAACCGAGGTTAATGAAAAGACGAAGAATGTTTTATTGGAGGCAGCGGTATTTAATCCGCTTATCGTGCGGCGCTCCCGTCAGGCGCTCGCTTTACAAAGCGAATCCAGTTACAGATTTGAAAGAGGGGTGGATTTAGAGATGGTGCGCAAAACATCAGCACGGGCGCTGGAATTAATCAAGGAATATTGCGGAGGTGAAGAAGTTACTTTTGGGCTAAGCGGTTTAACCAAAGTGAAAGAAGCCAAGGTTGCTTTGGATGCGTCTTATGTTGCGAAAATTCTAGGGATAAATTTAGCTCCAATCAAAATTAAACAGATGCTTACCCGGCTTGGATTCAAGATCCAACTAAAGTCAAAGAGTATTTTTAATGTAGGGGTGCCTTCGTTTCGGCAGGATGTCAAGCAGCAGGTGGATTTAATCGAGGAGGTTGCCAGGATCTTTGGTTATGCGCGCATTCCGGTTAGCCTGCCTTCGATCAGGCCTGATCTAACTCCAGAGAAGAGAAGGGGTTTAGTTTCAGAAATAAAGAATATGCTTATAGGTTTGGGGGTAAACGAGGCAATCACTTATAGCCTGATAGATAGAAGAGGATTGAATAGTTTAGGGTTTTTGGTTAATGCTAAGCCCGTAGAGATTATGAACCCTTTAAGTCAAGAGCAGGAAGTCTTACGCCCGACGCTTATATTGGGGCTGGCGCGCGCAGCCGCTTTTAATCTTAATCAAAAACAAGATTATGTCGCTCTTTTCGAGATTGCCCATCTTTTCCGGCTAGAAGAAAAGCCAGCCGAAGAACTTGCTTTGGCAATTGCCTTAAGCGGCACAAAATCATTCCTAACCGAACAAGGCTTAGTTAGAGATGAGGCGAGCCTGCTCAATCTAAAAGGCGTAGTAGAGACTATTTTTAACCGGCTCGGAATTATTGATTATGATTTTATCAATCGAGGCGCTTCGGGTATCGATGTGTATGCTCATAATGAAAAGATAGGCGTAATGCTCGGTTTGAGCCCACAGACATTAAAAGAGTTGGATGTAAAAAACAGGGATCTGTTTCTGCTCGAGGTTTCTTTGGATAAGCTTTTTTCCTTCGCCAAGTTAAATAAAAGATTCATTCCTCTTCCCAAATACCCCGGGATCTTGCGGGATATCAGCTTTATTTTAAAAGAAGAGCTCTCAGTTAAAGATATACTGGCTCTGTTAAAGGAAAAAGGCCAGCCGCTTTTACGGAATGTTCTGGTTGCGGATTATTACAAGGGTAAGCAGATACCCGCGGGTTACAGGGGCTTGACTTTATCCTGCCTTTATGCTTCCAGCGAACGCACCCTGACTGAAAAAGAAATTCAACCTCTCCACGATGCACTTTGCGAGACGCTTAGTCAAAAGTTCGAAGTAAAGATTAGATAGTGCTTGATTTTTAATCAGAATATGATATACTTTTTATACAAGAAGGAAATAGCTCTTTTAGATATCCCTGCAGTGCTCGTTGGAACTTTGATAATTGTTGAACCAACATCAATTTCAAGGGAGCCCGTTATTCTTTAAGTGCCTTCGCGCACTCAAAGATAGGGCACCCACCTGAAACCAAAACGGTTCAGACTATTCAGTCCAACGGCACAGGCGGGGATTTTTTTTTAAGATGGATTTATTTAGCGAAGATAAGAAAATAGACTTGCGTAAGCTACCCTTAGCCGTGCGTATGCGGCCAAGGAGTTTGGATGAATTTAGCGGACAAACCCATATTTTAGGCAAGGGAAAGCTTTTGCGCCGGGCAATCGAGGCAGACCGTTTAAGCTCCTTAGTTTTATTCGGCCCTCCGGGAGTAGGTAAGACTTCTCTGGCTTGGTGCATTGTTAATTTAACCCAAAGCCATTATGTAGCGCTTAATGCCACTACCTCCAATGTCGAAGAACTAAGGAAGGTTATCTCTAGCGCAAAACAAAAAGCAGCCAATACCTCCAAAAAAACCATCCTTTTTATCGACGAGATCCATCGTTTTAACAAGGCCCAGCAGGACGTCCTCCTGCCGGATATCGAGTCCGGCAATCCCATATTAATTGGGGCCACAGTACACAACCCATTTTTTAGTATCGCCTCTCCGCTTTTATCGCGCTCGCTGGTCTGCGAATTGAAATTTTTAAAAGAGAAAGAAATACTGGCAATTTTAGATTCAGCCCTCAAAGATAATGATCGCGGACTGGGAAAATTAAAGGTGAACGCGGATAAAAAGGCGTTGGAATTTTTGGCTAAAACCTGTGAAGGGGATGCCCGTCGGGCACTCAATGCTTTGGAGGTCGGCATTTTAACCACGCCAAAACCCAAGGAAGGTTCGATCAATTTTAATCTGGAGGTAGCCGAGGAATCCATCCAGAAAAAAGCAGTGGTTTATGACCAGGATGAAGACGCGCATTATGATACTGCCTCGGCATTTATTAAATCTATGCGCGGCTCTGATCCGGACGCGGCTATTTATTGGATGGCTAAGATGCTTTATTCCGGCGAAGATCCGAGGTTTATCGCCCGCCGGGTGTGCATCCTGGCAGCCGAAGATGTCGGGAACGCGGATCCTTTGGCCTTAGTTTTAGCCAACGCGGCATTACAAATTTCAGAATTTGTGGGTATGCCTGAGGCGAGAATACCTTTAGCTCAGGCGGTGATCTATGTGGCCAGCGCGCCAAAATCCAATGCCAGCTATTTAGCCATTGACAAAGCGCTTGCTGACATAGAAAATAAGAAAGTTCAGGAAGTCCCGGACCATCTTAAGGATACGACTGCTGATGCCGAGGCCTTGGGCCACGGTAAAGATTATAAATATGCTCATGATTACCCGGGGCATTACGTAAAACAAAAATATACCCGTAAGAAAGTCCGTTACTATGAGCCGACGACAATTGGCTATGAAGCAAAAATTAAAGAACGCTTGGATAAAATAAAATGAATCTATTAACAATATTTTCGGTAATTGGGGGGAGTTTGGTGGCTTTTGCTTTGATTGTGGCATTTTTGCCTAATACTAAAAGTCCGGCTTCCAAGCCAAAAAAGAAACCTGCTCCTAACCCAAGGGATCCTATTGCCGACCTTAAGGATAGAAGGATCGCGGGACTGGAAGAAGAATTAAAAAGTTTAAGAAGCGAGCACGATAAGATTAAATCCGAACATAATGGGGGAAAGGCTAAGTTTCAAGAAGCGATAGACAAGCACGAACAGATGGAAGGAGAACTAAAACGCAGGCAGGATTGGGTGGCGGCGTCGGAAGAGATGCTCAATAAAGTTAAGGCAGAGAATGCCGAGCTAAAGAATAAATTCACGGCTAAAGAAAAAGAGCTACAGGATGAATTTACCAAGAACGTCAACTCTGCGAGAGAAGCTAGGGAGTTAAGCGATAAAATTAAGGCGCTGGATCAGTCCGTAAAAGAAAAGTCCGAACAAATAGAGATTCAGCGGCATCAAATAGAAAAAAATATTAAGGATATTAAGGCCCAAGAGGCCGTAATTACGGAATTTCAAAAGAAGGAAAAGATCAGCGAGTGGGTGCCTAAGGCCGAATTTAATAAATTAAACGAAGAATACACTGAGTTGGAAAAAGAATTTGAACAAAAAGATGAAAAATTACGGATTTTTAGCGAAGAGATTACGCATTTGAAAAAACAACTTACAGAAGGAGCAGCAGATTTAAATAAACCGGTTGTCGAAGAAAAACCTCAAGAAGAAATTGTCGAAGAGGGGCCTAAAAAAGAACCGGTGAAAGAGCAGCAGGCCCCTGAAATAATAATAGAGCAAAAGACGGATGAACCTAAGTTAGAAGAAAAGCCTGAGGTTAAAGAAGAGCCGCCAGCTCAAGAAGAAGCAATAGCCAAAGAGGAACCCAAGCCCATACCTAGATATCCGTTGGAGAAAACCCGCAACATCGGAATAATGGCGCATATCGACGCTGGCAAAACCACTACTACCGAGAGGATTCTTTTCTACACCGGTAAGTCGCATAAAATAGGCGAGGTGCATGAAGGCGCGGCAATTATGGACTGGATGAAGCAGGAGCAGGAGCGCGGAATTACCATTACTTCTGCGGCGACCACTTGTTTTTGGAAAGATCATCGTATCAATATCATCGATACCCCCGGGCATATAGATTTTACGGTGGAGGTCGAGCGTTCCTTACGCGTTTTAGACGGAGCAGTAGCGGTTTTCTGCGCTGTCGGCGGGATCGAGCCGCAATCCGAGACAGTCTGGCATCAATCCAATAAATACAATGTTCCGAAGATCGGTTTTGTGAATAAGATGGACCGCACCGGCGCGGATTTTTACGCGGTCTTAAAAGGGATCGATGAGGACTTGGGAGGCAACGCCATTCCCATCGAGATACCTTTGGGCGCCGAAGAAAATTTTAAGGGGGTAATTGATTTACTGGAAATGAAAGCTTATTTTTATGAAGAAGAATCGCAGGGCAAAGAATACCGTATCGAAGAAATTCCGGCGGATTATCTGGAGCAGGCCAAAAAATACCGGCATATGATGGTGGAGAAGGCGGTTAATTTTGACGAAGCTTTAATGAAAAAATATCTGGAACAAGGCGAAGGTTCAATTGAAGTCCAGGAATTAACTAAGGCTATCCGTCGGGGAACGGTGGCAAATAAAGCTGTGCCAGTACTCTGTGGGGCGGCTTTCAAGAATAAAGGGATTCAAAAACTGTTGGACGCGGTAAATATGTATCTACCTTCGCCTTTAGACCTGCCTCCCATTAACGGACACGATGTAGATGATAAGGATAAAGCTATTGGGCGGCATGCGGATATCAATGAACCTTTCACAGGTTTAGCTTTTAAAATACAGGCTGATCCGCATATGGGGAAATTAGTTTATCTGCGGGTTTACTCCGGATTTTTAGTTACCGGAAGCTATGTTTTAAATTCCACTAAGAATAAAAGAGAGAGAGTGGCGCGGATAGTGCAGATGCACGCTAACCAGAGAGAGAATATTGAATACGCCTTTGCCGGAGATATTGTGGCAGTGGTGGGGTTGGGTGATACGGTCACCGGTGATACGCTTTGCGATCCGGCAAGCCCCATTCTTCTGGAAGCAATTAAGTTCCCTACCCCGGTCGTATCCTTAAGTATCGCGCCCAAGAGCCGCGCGGATCAGGATAAGCTCGGGAAAGGCCTGGCCAAGCTCACCGAAGAAGACCCGACATTCTTAGTACATACCGACGAGGAAACTAAAGAAGTCGTTTTAACCGGAATGGGAGAGCTGCATTTAGAGATTGTCGTGGATAGACTAAAGACAGAATTTGGAGTGGAGGCAATAGTTGGCCAGCCTAAAGTCGCTTATCGGGAAACCATACTGGAAAAAGCCGAAGGCGAAGGAAAATATATCAAGCAGTCCGGCGGGCGCGGGCAATACGGCCATGTTCGATTAAGATTAATCCCTGCTCAGTCAGGAGAAGGTTTTGAGTTTATCGACAGTATCAAAGGAGGGGCGATCCCGCGTTCATTTATTCCGGCAGTGGAAAAAGGGGTAATTGAGGCAATGCAAAACGGAGTGTATGCAGGATTCCCGGTGGTGGATTTGAAGGTGGAGTTATATGACGGCTCATTTCACGAAGTAGATTCTTCAGAACTAGCTTTTAAAATGGCCGGGATATTTGGTTTTAAAGAGGCATTTATGAAGGCTTCGCCGATTTTACTTGAACCGTATATGTCTTTGGAAGTAGTGACACCGGAAGAATATATTAATGCCTGCATCGGTTATATCTGTTCGCGCCGGGGCAAGGTTCTTGGGATGACGGCCAAGGGTAAACAGGAAATCGTCTCAGCCGAAGCGCCTTTATCCGAAATGTTTGGTTACGCTACCGCCTTCCGCTCTCTTTCCAGCGGCAGGGCCAACGCTACGATGGAATTCTCCAAATATCTGCAAGTCCCGCAGGAGATTACCCAGAAGCTCATCGAGGAAAAACAAAAGCAAAAGAAAGATTCGTGAAAAATATTGATTACAAAAATGAATTGAATCCGGCGCAGCTGGCGGCTGTGGAATCAGTTGAGGGCGCGTATTTAGTGATTGCCGGCGCAGGAAGCGGCAAGACGCGCGTTTTAGTGCACCGGGTGGCTTATCTGGTGGAAAAAGGAATAAAACCGGAAGAGATCCTCCTGCTTACTTTTACCCGCAGGGCTTCTGAAGAGATGCTCCGTCGGGCAAGCTCACTTTTGGATGAGCGCTGCTCAAGGGTTTCTGGGGGTACCTTTCATGCCTTTGCCAACGCGACCTTAAGGAGATATGCTAAGGTATTAGGGCTCTCCAATAACTTTTCCATCCTTGATCAATCCGATGCCGAAGATACAATCAATCTTATCCGCACGCAGATGGGTTTTAACAAGACCGAAAAACGTTTCCCCCGGAAAAAAGCGATTCTGGAGGTAATCTCTAAAAGCGTGAATAAGTCCGCAAAATTAGAAGATGTTATCTATGATGAATATCCGCAATTTCTGGAATTTAGCGCAGAGATAAAAAAAATCCGCGAGGAATACTATAAATACAAACTTGCCAAGTCTCTTTTGGATTACGATGACCTTTTAGTTTACCTGAAAAAACTTTTAACTGATCATGAAGAAGCACACTTGTCACTTTCTCGGAAATACAAGTATATTATGGTCGATGAATATCAGGATACCAATAAATTACAGGCCTACATCGCTTGCTTACTGGCTTCCGAGCATAAAAATATTATGGTGGTTGGAGACGATGCCCAAAGCATTTACTCTTTTAGGGGCGCGAACTTTAGGAATATTATGGATTTCCCGCAGCTATTTAAGAATACTAAAATTATTACTCTCGAGGAGAATTACCGCTCCACCCAACCTATTCTGAATCTGACCAATGAAGTAATCCGTATGGCCAAGGAAAAATTTGAAAAGAATCTTTACACCAAGAAAAAAGGGGAGAAGCAGCCGGTCTTTATTGACGCCGAGGATGAAAACGCTCAATCCCGCTATATCGCGGATAAGATTTTGGAATTAAGGGAAGAGGGAGTAGAGTTAAAAGATATGGCGGTTTTGTTTCGCTCAGGCTGGCATTCTAATGATTTGGAAGTAGAGCTGGCTAGCCGCAATATCCCTTTTGTCAAATATGGCGGCCAGAAATTTGTCGAGGCAGCGCATATTAAAGACGTGATTTCCTACTTACGCATTGTCTATAATACAGGCGATCAGGTGAGTTGGCTGCGCGCGCTGCTTTTAATTCCCGGCATCGGCCCAAAGAGCGCCGAAAAAATAATCAGTTCGTTTTCAGACGAGAAAAATAAAGCTGGCGCGGCAAGCGCCCTGAAAAAAGAAGAAGTAGTTAAGCTTCTTCATATCTTAAAAGAGATGGATCTTAGCCAACAAGAACCGGCTAAGATCATTGAAATATTTTTGGAATACTATCAGCCTTTGCTTAAAAACAAATATGATGATTTTCATAAGAGGATCAATGACTTAGATTCACTCTTACGCATTGCCTCACGCTATAAATCCCTAGAGCAATTTTTAACTGATATGGCCCTTGAGCCTCCGGAGCGCAGTCTGGCTGAGGCGGGCTTAAAAGATAAAGATGATTCCACGCTTACGCTTTCGACCATCCATTCTGCCAAGGGTTTGGAGTGGCATACGGTATTTCTGATTTATCTGGCTGAAGGCCATTTACCCTCTTATCTATCTCTGGAAGATGAAGAAGGGATCGAAGAAGAACGCCGGCTTTTCTACGTTGCTTCCACTCGGGCAAAAGAAAATCTATTTTTACTTAAGCCGCACCTTGATCGCTCTCCTAGAAGTATGATGGACGGAGGCGGGCCGGTTTTGACACAGGTCTCGCGTTTCTTGGACGAAGGCAGGATTATGGATAAATTTGTGCGGGTAGAAGACACTGGGGATGAATTCGATGCTGGCTGCGATGAATTTACAGAAAAGCTAGGCCAGAAGGGCTCATCCGATAAAGAGTTTTTAAAAATGATGCAGGAGTATTTCCGCGATAAAGAAGATTATTAGCCTATCCGCTTACTTTTTACTTGCCCTGGCCTTTAAATAGTGGTAATATTTTTATATGATTATTACAGAGTTAAAACCTGTTCAGGATATTGTAGATAGCTTAAAAGGCTATAGCAAAATCTTTCTGGTTGGCTGCGGTGAATGCGCAACTACCTGTAAGACAGGCGGTGAACCGGAAATCCTCAAAATAAAACAGGATTTGGAAGCGCAGGGTAAAACAGTTTTAGGGTATTGCATACCCTCTGCTCCTTGCGTCAGCGCTAAATTAAAGACCGAGTTGGCTAAAAATATGCCGGCTTTGCGGCAGGCAGAAGCAGTTTTGGTCTTGGCCTGCGGCTTAGGCATTCAGTCAGTTAAGGATAATGACAGATTTGATTTAGCGGTCTTTCCGGCGTGCAATACTATTTTTGGCGCGGTAATGGACGCCAAAGGGGATTTTTACGAAAAATGTTCTTTATGCGGAGAGTGCGTTTTGCATCTGACCGGCGGGATTTGCCCGATTACGCTTTGCGCCAAAGGCCTGCTTAACGGCCCCTGCGGCGGAATGAATAAAGGCAAGTGCGAGGTGGACAAGGATAAAGACTGCGCTTGGGTTTTGATTTACAAAGAATTAGAGAAGAAGAATAAATTAGAGTCTTTAAAAGAAATCCGGGCTCCCAAAGATTTTAAGAAATCAGCTAAGCCGCATAAACTAATAATGAGTAAATAATATGGCCGAACAATCACCTTATAGCGAAAAAGTTATGGACCATTTTATGCATCCCAGAAATACGGGCGAGATTCCCGACGCAGATGGCATTGGAACAGTTGGGAACGCAATCTGTGGTGACGTAATGAAGATGTTCTTAAAAATAGAAAATGATGTAATCGTGGATGTCAAGTTTAAGACTTTCGGATGCGCAGCGGCACTGGCTACAAGCTCAATGGTTACAGAAATGGTTAAGGGCAAGCCTATCTCAGAAGCCTTGAAGATTACCAATAAGGCAGTAGCGGAAGCGTTAGGCGGGCTTCCTCAAGTGAAGATGCATTGTTCGGTTTTAGCGGAAGAAGCTCTGCGTTCAGCGTTAAAGGATTATTATACTAAGCAGGGTAAGCCTGTTCCTTTTGAATCCAAAGAGCATAAACATGAAGGCGAGACCTGTTTGTAAGGAAAACAATGCTCCAGAAGAGTAATAGAAGACAAATCATAAGGGCTAGCCAACTGGCCCTATTTTTATCGCTCCTCATATTAGTTGTTTTGTGTTTGCCTGCTATTTTCTACGCCCAAATGAACGCAAGCGATAAATTTAGGATGCAGGAGCAGTTTGACAAGTTTAAAAATCAGGTGCAGAGCAATGCGCAGAACACGATGACTAATTCTCAAGAAATCGTCGAAGATAAAAAGATAGAAGCAGGGCAATATCAAGAGAGACAGGAAGAGGCTACTGAAGTTTTCGATAAACTCGCCAAAAGAAGCCAACGATCAGGTTTGAGCAGCACAATGCATATATATGGTTTTCCACTTTTGATCATCGCGGTCATCGGCATTGTACTTCTTGTACTCTGGCATCAGAATATATAGTGAATAAAGGAAATATGGTAAAAGGTACGGGATTGACAAAGCAGGCATTACGTAGTAAAATTCTACTTAAGCTCAGTAATCAAAAAGAGGAGGATCGTCAACACAAGAGCGCATTAATCAGGAATAAACTTTTAAGGCAGAGAGTGTTTAAAAAAGCGAAGAGAGTGATGTTTTACATCGCCATGAAAGGCGAGGTGGATACGCGAGAAATGATTAAAACAGCGAAAAGATTAGGTAAGATTATTGCCGTGCCGGTTTGTGTGAAAAATAGAGCGTCTTTAAGGCCAGCCATATTAGATAGCCACGCCCATTTAAGGAAAGGTCCTTATGGAGTAGCGGAGCCAGTCATCAGCAGATTCATTAGGCCCGAGGATTTGGATTTGGTGATTACCCCGGGAGTTGCTTTTGACAAAAAAGGCAATCGCTTGGGACGAGGTAAAGGTTATTATGACCGTTTCCTCAGTAAAATCCCTAAGGATACTCCTTCCATCGGCTTGGCATTTAGTTTGCAAATCTTACCCGCTGTTCCCATTACCTCCCACGATGTAAGCGTCAAAAAAGTCCTCTTCGCCTAAAACAATTATAGTCATTGCGAGCCCACAGGGCGAAGCAATCCCAAAAAGAGATTACTTCGTCACCGCCTGCGGCGGGGCCTCGTAATGACAGTGTTTAAGGAGGCAATCTATGTTAGCGACTATTTTTATATCTTTGGTAGTTGCCTGCGCGTCTATTGCGGCAGGTTACGCTTTAAGAAAACACGTAGCTGAGAAGAAGATTCAGGATGCCGAATCCAAGGCCCAGCATATTCTGGAACAGGCCAGAAAAGAGGCGCAAGATAAGCGCCGGGAAGTGGAACTGGAAGCAAAAGATTTATTGTACCGCGTACGCCAGGATTTTGAGCGCGAGACAAAAGACCGACGGCAGGAACTCTCCAATATGGAGAAAAGGCTCTCGCAAAAAGAAGAGAATATTGATCGCAGGCTCGACCTGCTGGAGAAGAAAGAGAAAGAACTTGAGACAAAACACGAGAATATTAGAAAACAGGAAGAGGCGCTCAAGCTAAAAGATCTCCAGTTACACGCGCTGATTGCCGAAGAAAAAGAGAGATTGCAGAAGATTTCTACTCTTTCGGCAGAAGAGGCAAAACAGATTTTACTGAGCAGGATGAATGAAGAATTGAATAATGAAAAAGCAGTTTTGATTAAAAAGCAGGAGGAAGATATCCGTAGCATATCGGATAAGAAGGCCAGGGAAATCCTAAGTTTAGCTATCCAAAAATGCGCCGCGGAGCATACCGTAGAATCCACGGTAAGCGTGGTTACCCTGCCTAATGATGAAATGAAAGGCCGGGTTATCGGCCGTGAAGGAAGGAATATCCGCGCCCTAGAAATGGCTACGGGAGTAGATGTAATTATTGATGATACTCCTGAAGCAGTGACCATTTCCGCGTTTGACGCTGTGCGTCGGGAGATTGCCCGCTTAAGCTTAGAGAAACTTCTTGCCGATGGAAGAATCCATCCGGGGAGAATCGAAGAGATCGTCGAAAAGACCAAAAAAGAGATGGATGAAAAGATTCGCGAAGAAGGAGAACGCGCGGCCTTCGAAGCAGGCGTGAATGGGCTGCATCCGGAGATCATCAAGCTGCTCGGCCGTCTAAAATACCGCACCAGTTTTGGCCAGAATGCCCTTCAGCATTCCAAAGAGACGTCTTTCTTGCTGGGAGCGATGGCTTCGGAGTTGGGCTTGGATTTTAAATTATCCCGCAGAATCGGCCTCTTGCACGACATAGGTAAGGCAGTCGACCATCAAGTTGAGGGAACGCACGCGAAACTCGGCGCGGAATTAGCCAAGAAATACGGAGAGGCTCCGGAAATAGTGAGCGCCATCGAGGCCCATCATGAAGAAACAGCCCCACAAAGTTTATACGCGGTTTTAGCAATAGCCGCAGACGCCATCAGCGCTGCCCGGCCGGGAGCGCGGCGCGAGACACTGGAGACCTATGTTAAACGTTTGGAAAAATTAGAGTCTATTGCCAACTTGTTTAAAGGAGTAGAAAAATCTTTTGCCATACAGGCAGGCCGCGAGATACGGGTGATTGTCCAGCCGGAGAAGATTAGTGACGCAGAAGCGGTGAATATGTCCAGAGAAATTCGCAAGAAAATAGAAGAAGGGATGGAGTATCCCGGACAGATTAAGGTTACGGTAATTAGAGAAACTCGGGCAATTGAATACGCAAAATGAAAATCCTATTTATTGGCGATATAGTCGGCAGCCCCGGCAGAAGAGCAATTAATAAGCTCCTCCCCGGGTTAAGAGAAGAGCATTCTCTGGATTTTGTGATTGCTAACGCCGAGAATGCCTCGGGTGGTTCCGGAATTATCCCCAAAGTAGCCGATGAATTATTTGCTTCCGGAGTGGATGTGCTTACTTCAGGGGACCATATCTGGAAAAGAAAAGAAATATTTGAGCTGATTAGCCGGGAGAAAAGAATTTTGCGGCCGATAAACTTTTCTACCGCAGCTCCGGGGAGGGGGAGCGAAATTTTTAAAACTAAATCCGGAGAGAAGATCGGAGTAATTAATGTCAATGGCCGCGTATTTATGGATCCCCTGGAGTGCCCATTTAAAACAACTTTGGCTGCCCAGAAAGAATTGATTCAGGAAACAAAAATAATCATTGTGGATATCCACGCGGAAGCTACCTCTGAGAAGATAGCCTTAGGTTGGTATATGGATGGCAAGGTTTCGGCAGTTTTAGGGACGCATACCCATATCCAGACCGCGGATGAAAGGATCCTTCCTCAAGGCACAGCCTATCTAACGGATGCAGGTATGTGCGGGCCTTATGATTCGGTTATCGGAAGAAAAGTGGATAATGTTTTAGAGAGGTTTCTTACCGGCCTTCCGGTGAGATTCGAAGTAGCGGAAGGTAATATTCAATTACACGGCGCAGTCTTGGATATTGATGAGGCGACGGGGAAGGCAAGGTCGATTACTAGGGTACAGAAGAAGCTTGTTGATGAATAAAACCAAAAACAGAATGAGAAAATTAAAATTTTACGTTTTAGGTTATAGTTTCGCATTTTACGTCTTAACTTTTGCGTTAAATTGTTTTGCGCAAATAACCGATGACCTCGAATTAACTTTAGACGTTACCTCCGCCACCGTTCCTCTCCCCAAAATTTTTAGGCCGAATATTGATTTAAGCGGGCGAGGCTTTAGCCCTGAGAATACCTGGCCGCAAAACCTCGCCTCCAAAGAATCACTGGACGCCTGGCAGAAAGATATCGGTTTTAACGGGCTTTACCGCATCCAGTTTAATCTTTGGGAGATTACCCAGCTTAAAGAAGCAGGGGCTAAAGAAAAGATGCTGGCGAATTATGAAAGCGTGATTAAGAGTATCAACGATGCCGGAGGAACAGTCATTCTGAATATATTCGGGACACCCGTCGGCATGGGGAAGGTTTTAGATAAAAAGAGCAGCCCGTTAAATTTGGCGGCATTTAAGGATTTAATCAAGAGGACAATGCAAGATTTAAGCTGTGAAAAAAAGTATAATATTTGGTATGAAGTATGGAATGCCCCGGATTTAGAGAATTTCTTTTTAGGGAGAGATCCCGATTATCTTAACTTATACCGGACAGTCAGCGAGAGCGCGAAAGAATTAGAAGCTAAGTATAAAATACACTTACCGGTTGGCGCCCCGAGCGCGAGCTCATGGTTTGGCGGCATAGGGGGGAACACTATCCTCACCCCTGAAGAGAGCCTAACTTACAGATTAATCAAATTTTGTTATCAAAATCATTTAAATCTGGATTTTATATCTTGGCATGGATTTTCTACCGATCCTAAGGCGGAAAAAGAAAATACTATCTATGATAAGAACGTGATTAGCTTGGTGAGGGACTGGTTATCCTATTTTAACTTTGATAAAAATATCCCTTTTGTCGTTAGTGAATGGAACTACGACCGCGATGCCAACCTTATTCCCGAGCGTAAAGAAAAATCTTATATCACATCCAGCTATATTCCAGCCCGGCTAAAAAATATGTATGAAGCCGGTCTGGGTAACCAGGTTTATTTTTGTTTAGAGGATTTTCAGAACAATAAAGAAGGGGTAACTAGAAATGTGGGCGTTTTTGGGAAAGCAAGTTACAACGCCTTTAGGATGCTCAAAGAGTTGGGTAAAGATATGTTCCTTGTTAAGCTTAACGATGATTTTGCGGGTGTGCTTGCCACAAAATCAGAAGACTCAATCGTCATTCTGGTTTATAATTATATTGATCCTGAAATAGTCAAAAATACGCTCTCGAATAATATTGCCGGGTTGAATCCCGCGGAGAGTAAATTTCTGCTCGGAATTATTCGCTCCGATCAATTGTTTAAGATCGTTTCACAGCACGAAGAAGTAGGCACGCTGCCTACTACTAATAGAGTAAAATCTTTGTTAAAGAGCGTCGAAGCCTTGAATGATAAGGCGCAGCATTTCGCCTCCGCCAAACGCTCCCTCAAGATTAACCTGAAAGGCCTTAAAGGGGATTATCATTATACCCTTTTTACACTGGATTCATCCTGCAGCCTAAATTGCGCATTTAAGGCGGGCGTGGAAAAAGAAATCACCGCGGCGGATGCTTTTCAGGATGAGTTATCTTTAAATCCCTATTCGGTCAACCTGATTATCTTGAAGAAGAAACCGGAACCTTTGCCTAAGCCGCCTGAAGCCCCCCCGTTAGAAGAGCCTCAACCCAAGAGTGTTAAAGCGGATCTAGCTAAACCAGAACCGGCTAAATCAGAACCGGCCAAGCCTGAGGAGGCTGCTAAGGATGCCAATGCCGCTGGAAGATAAACATATTTATACTGTTTCTCAAATTACTCAGGAGATCGGAGTTATTTTTGAGAATACCTTTGGCAATGGGGTTTGGGTTGAAGGAGAAGTTTCTAATTTTAAGGCAGCTTCATCAGGGCACTTTTATTTTTCGCTTAAAGACAGCGCGGCGGTTCTCTCTGCCGCGATGTTTAACCGCGCGAACCGGGAATTAAAGTTTCAGTTACAAGACGGGATTAAGGTAATTTGTTTCGGTAAGATCGATGTTTACGGAGCGCGCGGCCAATACCAGATGATCGTGGAAAAAATCGAGCCAAAAGGTATTGGCGCGCGGGCGTTAGCCTTTGAACAGCTAAAAGAAAAATTACTCAAAGAAGGGTTATTTGATAGCGCTCACAAAAGGCCGCTTCCCTTTATGCCCTTTAGCGTGGGTGTGGTTACCTCCAGCAAAGGCGCGGCTATCCGGGATATCTTGGGGATTCTCAAGAAAGGCGCGCCTTGCGTGGATGTGGTTATCCGCTCCGCGCGTGTTCAGGGCGAAGGAGCAGCGCAGGAGATCGCCCAAGGCATCGAAGAATTGAACCAATTTAATCAAGTTGATCTGATTATTGTCAGCCGAGGAGGAGGAAGTACGGAAGACCTCTGGGCATTTAATGAAGAGGTCGTAGCCCGGGCAGTCTATAATTCAAAAATCCCGGTAATTTCCGCGGTCGGGCATCAGATAAATATCAGCCTCTGTGATTTAGTAGCTGATCTTTTTGTGGAGACCCCCACAGCAGCAGCTAAAATAATCGTGGATAAGAAAAATACTTTTTTAGCCGAGCTGGATAATCTAAGGCACGAAATGGTGTTTTCTATTTCAGAGACAATCAGCAGCCTTAAAAATAATCTTACTGCTCTGCGCCATGCGCTGAAGAGTCCGCTCGACCGTTTACATGAAAAAGAACAATTACTCGACGATCTCTCCGCGGGATTAAGTCAGAATATGCGCCAATTGATTGAGATTACCCGCGAAAGAGCGTCCTCGCTTATACACAGGCTTGGGGCGCTTAGCCCTCTGGCGGTTTTATCCCGCGGTTACAGTTTAAGCATGCTGATGAAGGATGAGTCAGTGATTAAAGACGCGCTTCGGATTAAGCCGGGGGATAGGGTAAAAACGATTTTAAGTAACGGCAGTTTCATAAGTTTAGTAGAGGAGGTTAGGCGGAATGAAAGAAAAACAGGTTTTTGAGGATGATTTGAAAAAACTGCAGAAGATCGTGGAAGAGCTATCTGGCGGAAAGCTTACCTTGGGAGAAGCGCTTAAAAAATATGAAGAGGGGATCAATCTTGCCGAGAGCTGCTCTCAGACCTTACAAGAGGCAGAGCGCAAAGTAGAATCTCTGATCAAGAAGGATGGAAGATACACGCTTAAAGAATTTGCAGAAGACGGAGAAGGGAAAGATTAGTTATGTTATTGGATGGAATTAATTCACCGCAGGATCTAAAAAAACTTAAGGTTGAGGAATTACCGAAGCTTGCCGCAGAAATTAGGCAGAGGATGACCGAGGTGGTGGCGGTTAACGGAGGACACCTTGCTTCAAGCTTAGGCGCGGTAGAATTGATTATTGCCCTGCACTATTGTTTCAATACACCCACAGACAAGCTAATTTTTGATGTGGGGCATCAGGCTTATGCGCACAAAATATTAACCGGAAGGAATAAAGAATTTTCTTCTTTAAGGACTTATCAGGGAATTTCCGGGTTTCCCTCCAGAGAGGAATCGCTCTTTGATTCTTTTACTACCGGGCATTCCTCAAACGCGGTATCTTTGGCCTTAGGGGTTGCCTGCGCCCGGGACAGGCTTCCGGCTGATGAACATTTTAAAGTCGCGGCGATCATCGGAGACGGCTCCTTAAGCGGAGGACTGTGTTTTGAAGGTTTGAATAATGCCGGGCACTTAAAGAAAGATATTCTAGTTATTTTAAATACTAATGAGTTAAGTATCTCTCCCAATGTCGGAGCGATCAGCAATTATCTCAATAAAATTATATCCCTTCCGGTTTATAACCGTTTTAAAGAATCCTTGGAAAATTTTCTTGCTAAACGCGGAAAGGGAGGAGAACGCCTTTTAAATTTGGCAGCTAAGTTTGAAGAAGGCCTTAAAGGTTTGTTTATTCCCGGGATGTTATTTGAGGAACTAGGTTTCCGTTATTTCGGGCCGCTGGACGGGCATAACTTGGAAGCGTTAATCCGTTCGCTTAAAAATATTATAGGCATCAAAGGCCCGCGCATCCTGCATGTGGTCACTAAAAAGGGCAAGGGTTATTTTGCGGCGGAAAACGACCCGGTACGCTTTCATGGGACCGGGCCTTTTGATATCCAGACCGGCGCAAGCTTGGCTAAATCCGCGGAGATCAGAACTTATACCGAAGTCTTCAGCGAAAAGTTAGTAGAATTAGCCGCTAAGGATAAAAGAATCGTGGCGATTACCGCGGCGATGCCGGAAGGGGCAGGCATGGTTAAGTTCCATAATGCTTTTCCCGATAGATTTTTTGATGTGGGTATTGCCGAGGCGCACGCAGTTTGTTTTAGCGCCGGATTAGCTAAGGGAGGGCTTAAGCCGGTGATTGCCGTTTATTCTACTTTCCTGCAGAGGGCCTACGACCAGATTATTGAAGATGTGGCCTTGCAGGATTTACCGGTTATATTTTGTATTGATCGCGCCGGTATTGTCGGAGAAGACGGCGCCACGCATCAGGGGATTTTTGATATCAGTTTTTTGAACACCGTTCCGAACCTTGTGATAATGGCGCCTAAGGACGCTCCAGAGTTGGAAAAGATGCTTGAGTTTAGCCTTAGCGCTAACACGCCTATAGCAATAAGATACCCTAAGGGCGGGATAGAAAACCTGAAAGATGCGGGACAGAGTATTGAATTGGGGAAGGCAGAGGTTTTAACTGAAGGAAAGGATTTTGCGCTTATTGCTTTAGGCAGTATGGTTAGCCCAGCACAAGAGGCAGGGCGGTTGCTTGAACAAGAAAACTTATCCGGATTGGTCATTAACGCGCGTTTTGCCAAGCCTCTAGACCAAGATTTTTTTACTGCCCTAGCCAAAAAGGTAAAATTTATTTTTACAGCCGAAGAGGGGATTATCAACGGAGGATTTGGCAGCTCGGTTGAGAATATCTTGGCTAAGCCGGTTGTAAAAATCGGGTTACCCGACGTATTTATCAGCCATGGCAAAAGAGACCTGTTACTGGAAAAATACGGATTGACCGCCAGGCAAATCGCGGATAAAATTAAATCGATATGCCTGAGATAGCCATTAATAAAGATAAATGTAAAGGGTGCTTCTTATGTGTCAGTGTCTGTCCGCAAGGTTTCATCATTGCCGAAGATGAACTGAATATACGCGGGATAAAGCCGGTGAAATTTAAACCCGGAGGTAAATGCACAGGATGCGCGATGTGCGCGCTTATCTGCCCGGATTGTTGTATTGAAGTATATAGATGAGTAGTGCAGTAGGGACTGTCCCCGAAGGGGACTGTCCCTACTAAGCGAGATAAGTATGGATAGCGAGAAACGCCAAAAAGAGAGTAGGGTTAAGCTTCTCATAACCGGTAACGAAGCGATTGCCGAATCCGCTATTCAGGCGGGTTGCCGGTTTTACGCCGGATACCCGATTACTCCGCAAAATGAGCTCACTGCTTATATGGCTCATCATATGCAGGATAGAGGCGGAGTTTTTATTCAGGCAGAGGCAGAGACCGCGGCAATCAATATGGTTTATGGCGCTTCAGCTGCGGGCGCCCGGGCGATGACCTCTTCCTCTAGTCCCGGGATAAGCTTAAAGCAGGAAGGGATTTCTTATTTAGCCGGAGCAGAGTTGCCCTCAGTGATCGTTAATATCATGCGCGGCGGCCCGGGGCTGGGGAATATCGCTCCTGCGCAATCCGATTATTTTCAGGCCACGCGTTCAGGCGGCCATGGTGATTATCATTGTCTAGTTTTAGCTCCCTCAACCGTACAGGAGTGCTACGATTTAACCGCTTTAGCCTTTGAGCTTAGCGATAAATACCGCGTTCCCGCGATCATCCTTGGTGACGGTATGCTTGGCCAGATGATGGAACCGATTGTAGTAACCAAGTTTAGAGCCCCAAGCCTCAAGCAATCAAATAAACCGTGGGCTTTGACCGGTTGTAAAGATAGAAAGGCCAATGTCGTGAAATCTTTTTATCTTAAAGAAGGAGACTTGGAGAAGTTTAATCTTAAATTACAAAGTAAGTATCAAAAGATACAGCGAGAAGAAGAGCGTTGGGAAGAGTTATTCTTAAACGACGTAAAAATAGTTTTAGTTGCTTATGGCAGTATGGCCAGGATCGCTAAAGGCGCGGTAAAGGCCTTACGAGAGAAAGGGAAGAAGGTTGGCTTGATCCGCCCGATATCGCTCTGGCCTTTCCCTAAAAAAGCATTCGCCAAGATAAGAAAACAATATTTAGTCATTGAAATGTCTTATGGCCAAATGCTCGAAGATGTGCAGTTAGCGGTTAATGGCCAAGCAGGGATTGAATTTTTAGGCCGCTCCGGAGGAGGGGTTCCTTCGGAAGCAGAAATTATTGCTAAGGTAAATAAAATATACCATGGATAAAATATACGCTCACCCTAAATCCTTAAGAGACGTTTCCACGCATTACTGCCCGGGTTGCGGGCATGGCTTGGCGCATCGGCTGATTACCGAGGTAGTGGATGAATTGGGGATAAGGGAGAAGGTTATTGGAGTGGCTCCGGTTGGCTGTGCCGTAGTCGCCTACGAGTATTGGGATTTTGACTGTTCGGAAGCCGCGCATGGACGGGCATTGGCCGTGGCTACAGGGATCAAAAGGGTAAGGCCGGAAAATATCGTTTTTACTTATCAAGGAGATGGAGATCTGGCAGCTATCGGGACCAATGAGACCATACATGCGGCTAACCGCGGGGAGAATCTTTCTGTTTTTTTCATCAATAATGCTGTCTACGGAATGACCGGCGGACAGATGGCCCCTACTACCTTATTAAATCAGAAGACCTCCACTACTCCCGACGGTAGATGCGCGCAGCTCCAAGGGTTCCCGCTGAAGATTTCTGAGATGCTCGCGCTCTTACCCGGGGTTAAATATATTGAGCGGGTTTCGCTGCATTCTCCGCAGGAGATCATTAAAACCAAGAAGGCGATGAAAAAGGCATTGATCAATCAGATGGAGGGAATAGGTTTTTCTTTGGTTGAGATTTTATCGCCGTGCCCGACTTACTGGGGATTGTCTCCTAAGCCGGCATTAGACTGGATCAAGAATACGATGGTTAAAGAATTTCCTTTAGGGGTAATTAAATAAATGACCGAACGCCTGATTATCGCCGGAAGCGGCGGACAGGGAATTATGCTTCTAGGAAAAGTGTTAGCCGAGGCAGCCCTGCTGAGCAATAAATTTGTTACCTGGCTTCCTGCTTATGGGCCGGAAGTGCGCGGAGGGGCCGCGCATTGCATGGTGATCATCTCGGATGATGAAATCGGCTCACCTTATATCGATCAAGCGGATACATTGATCATTATGAACCAACTCTCTTTGGCTAAATTTATCAACCGCCGAAAAGATAACGGCTTGATGATTATTAATAGTTCTCTTGCTGAATCAGGCAAACTGGCTAAGGCGATAACAGGGAAATTTACGGATATCGCCATAGGCTTAGGCAATATCAAAGTGGCGAATATGGCGGCTTTGGGGATGTACCTGGCGCATAAAAAAATAATCAGCCTGAAAAATATCGAAAAAGCTATGCGCAAGATGGCGCCCAAAGATAAGCCGGAATTATTAAAGGTTAATCTGGAGGCATTGAAGAAGGGGATGGAAATATAAAAATGGTGAGAGTAAGGTTTGCTCCCAGCCCGACGGGAAATCTGCATATCGGAGGGGCGCGCACAGCTTTATTTAACTGGCTTTATGTCCGCGCTAAAGGCGGTAAATTTATCTTGAGGATAGAGGATACGGATAAGCTTCGTTCTGCTCCGGAATTCGTGGATGAAATCTTAAATAGCTTGACCTGGCTGGGGTTTAGCTGGGATGAAATTTATTACCAGAGTAAAAGGTTTGATCTTTATCACGAATACGCTCAAAAATTGCTTAAAGAAGGAAAGGCCTATACCCAGAAGCTGGAAGGTAAGCTCGGTGAGGCAATTATTTATAAAGTTACGCCGGGCACAATCATTATCGATGATTTAATCCGCGGTAAGATCCAATTCGATACTTCCTTGATTAAAGACCAGGTGCTCATCAAATCCGATGGTACTCCCACCTATAATTTTGCCTGCGTAGTGGATGACGCGGATATGCAAATCACCCATGTGATCAGAGGCGATGACCATATCTCCAATACCCCTAAGCAGGTACTTTTGTATGAGGCCTTGGGCTTTAAGCTCCCGCAATTCGCTCACCTCCCTTTGATTATGGGGATGGAAGGGGGGAGGCTCTCTAAAAGAACCGGAGCTACCGCAATCAGTGACTATCGTAAGATGGGTTACCTTGCGCCGGCGCTGGTAAATTATCTCTTACTATTAAGCTGGGCTCCCGGGAATGATGTCGAGCTGATTGATATAAATGAGGCGGTGAAATTATTCGACGTTACTCAGGTGAATAAGACTGCCGCTACTTTTGACCTGAAGAAGCTTAACTGGATGAATAACCAATACTTAAAAAACGCGGACCCGGAAAAGCTTGCCGACACATTAATCCCTATGCTTGTTGAGAAAAATTATATTCATCCGGATAGTTTTGACAGGAATTATCTAGTTAGCCTAGTAAAGTTATTCCAGCCGCGCCTGACGACAATCGCCGATTTTCCTGATTGGGCGGATTTTTTCTTCGTTCAGGAACTTAAAATCGAACCCGAGGCCGAAAAGAAATTTCTATCCCAAGACTTATCCCGCGAATTCAAACTCTTCATAGAAAAGCTTGATAAACTGGGAAAATTTGATATCCTTAATATAGAGGAAGGATTTCGTGATTTAGTCAAAGAACTGAATCTTGAAGCAAAAACCCTGATTCATCCGATCAGGGTCGCCTTAACCGGTAAAACCATCGGCCCAGGGCTCTTTGAGGTTATCTATTGCTTGGGAAAAGAGCGTACGCAAGCAAGGCTGAGTCGCTGGATAAGAGGAGGGAGCAATGCTTAAAAAAATATTTTTGTCAGGCGCGCTTCTAGTTTTTATTTTTTTGGCGAACGGTTGCGGGACACTGTATAAAGGACTGCAAGGCGGAGCACGGGGCATGGAAGAAGGGGCCAAAGAAGACTGGGCTTGGTTGACTAAAGCCACCCAAAATTCCGACGACTGGATAAAAAGTAATCTTTGGTAGAGAGGTAGGAAATCTTATTCTACTTAGCCATATTGAGCCGGGTTAATCCCGGCCTTCTTCTTTACAGCTTTTCTAAAATCGGATATAATTAATCAATCTATAAATTTGCCCTGTCGTCTAATGGTAGGACACAAGATTCTGGATCTTGTTATCATGGTTCGAGTCCATGCGGGGCAGCCAACTAAAGGAGAAGCATGAACGTAAAGAGTATAATCTTTCTGATTTTCGCTTTTATGATCATCTCCCCGGCTTTAGCAGATGACAGCGATGATAAAACCATCTCCGGAACAGTAACTTCCCTGGATTGGGTAAAATCAACTTTGGCCGTGCGTTACGCTGACCCTTATACCGGGAATACGGATGAGATTACTCTCAAGATTACCGGCGATTCCGAGCTTACGCGGGGCTCGGACTCCATTTCAGCTTCTGATATTGAGCAGGGAGACCCGCTTATGGTCACCTATTACCGCGATGATGCAAGCGGCCTGAAAATAAGGCGCCTTACCGATTTAAACGATGCCAATAGATAGGCATTACCCCGTCTAATTATATGGAAGCCTTAAGCGCTTTATGGACCTTTCCGGCGATTATTTTAGCCGCCCTGCTTATTTCTTGGGGGGCGGAATGCGGGCAATTTTTTATTTCGCAAGGTTTAGCCTTAGCTGTCTTGGCTTGGGTGCAAACCCTTCCCGAATTTGCGGTGGAAGGAGTAATCGCCCTGTCAGCGGCTAAAGATCCCTCCAAGCTCCACCTTATCACTGCTAACTATACAGGTTCTTTAAGATTATTCGTCGGCTTAGGCTGGCCAATGGTTTATTTCACCGCCTACTTCTTTAGGAGGATGAAAGCCGGAGGTAAAGGGCCGTGGAGCATAAAATTGGATGACGAACATTCCGTAGCCGTGCTTTCGCTTCTTCCGGCCTTACTTTATTTCTTAGTTATTTATTTTAAAGGCACACTAAATATTCTTGATGGGATTATTTTAAGCGCCATTTATTTTAGCTATCTTTATCTTCTGTCGAAGATACCTCCTCATGATCAAGAGGAAATTGAGGATTTAGGCCGCATACCTAAATTTGTGATGCGCAAGAGATACCCGTTGAATGTCATTTGGATAGCGATTTTTTTCTTCTTGGGCGCTGTTATCCTATATTTCTCCGCGCATCCTTTTCTTAACTCCATGCTTGCTTTAGCTGTTAGTTTCGGCATCTCACAGTTTGTTTTTGTGCAGTGGGTAGCGCCTTTCTTAAGCGAATTTCCCGAGAAGCTTTCAGCTTTTTATTGGGCCAGAAAAGTGAATAAGGCCTCGATGGCGCTGGTTAATTTTGTCTCTTCTTCTATTAATCAATGGACTATCCTTGTGGCGCTCATTCCGTTTATTTATTCTTTCGGGATGGGAAGGGTTGCTGCCGTTGTCTTTGACGAACATCAAAAAGTAGAGATACTGTTGACGATTATCCAGTCCTATTTAGGTTTCTTGTTTTTGGTGAGCATGGATTTTAAATTTTTTGAAGCCGCCGCGTTATTTTTACTATGGCTGGCGCAATTTCTGGTTCCCGGCATACGCCAGGAAATTATCTGGGTTTACGGCGCTTGGGCTTTAATCGAAACTCTGCGTCTGATAAAAGGCCTTAAGCAAAGAAACGCGTTCAGGGTTTTCCTCCAGTTGGCTAAGAAACATTTGTAGAAAAAAAGGAAAAAAAGTGACCGTTTCTATTTATAGAAACGGTCCCAAGTTTTTATGTCCTTGATAATTTAGTCGGCTGTTGTTATAATCACAGTTGATTGATAGATTAGATTACGCGCGGGTGGTGGAATGGCAGACACGCAAGCATGAGGGGCTTGTGCCGCAAGGCTTGGGGGTTCAACTCCCCCCTCGCGCACTAATTAAAACAGGGCGTTCAGGGGACACTTTCCGTCAGGGCTCTAATGAAAGCCTCAAAAGGAAAGTGTCCCCTTCAGGCTAAGTAAACGCGTGTAGGAAAATGTCCCCTACTATGAAAAAATAGAAACGGTCACTTTTTTTCTTTTTTGCTTCTGTCATTTTTGGAAGCCTATCTATCTTCCACTCGCCTGTCTTTTACGTAGTTGCTTCTTTCAAGGCTCTTGGCATAGGCTTTAAGCTCTGCGCCTATTTCGCCGATCTGCCCCACGTGGGTAATTTTACGGAATTCATTCGTGACTATGCCGATAGAGATGGAGATCAGCGGGATTTTCTGCTCGAGCCCCTGCCGGTCTTTACCTAGTATATAGCCATTTTTTCTATCCTTCTCGTTATAAAAGGAGGGGACAAGGTTTTCAAAATCCATAATTATCTTTCGGCATAATATATCGATTTTATCAAGAGTTGTAATGATCACAAAATCATCGCCGCCGATGTGGCCGACAAAATCATCGTGGTTTCCGTTTTCTTGCGTGGCGCGGATAAGCAGCCGGGCGGTTTCACGGATTACTTCGTCCCCGTGCTCAAAACCGTATTTATCATTGTAAGACTTAAATTTATCCAAGTCCAGGTAACCTATGGCAAATAAGGATTGTTCTTCTATGCGTTTGGAGAGTTCTTTTAAAATCGAAACGTTTCCGGGAAGACGGGTCAGGGGGTTTGCCTCAAGGTCGCGTTCGGTATGCCGTAAAATCATACGGATGTGCGCCATTAATTCTTTCGGTTCAAAAGGCTTGACCACATAGTCGTCTGCCCCGGCGTCAATACCGTCAACCTTATCTTTAATCTCGCCTTTGCCGGTAACCATAATAATCGGTAAATGCCTCAAAAGCAGGTCATTTTTTATCCTTCGGCACACCTCGCGGCCGTCGACTTTGGGAATCTTATAATCCAGCAAGATAAGATCCGGTTGATTATCGTGGATGACTTTTAAAGCCTCTTCTCCGTCACCGGCTTCCAGTATCTCGTAGTTTTCTTCGGAGAGAGTAAGCTTTAATACATCCCGGATATCCGGATCGTCGTCAACAATGAGTATTTTTATTCCCATAGATATTTAGGTTACTGCCGGCAGGGCGAAGCTAAAAGTTGAGCCTGCGCCGGGCGCGCTGGTTACCCAGATTTTTCCGGAGTGGGCCTCAATAATATGTTTTACCAGGGCTAATCCTAAACCCGTTCCTTTAACCTCTTGATTTATCGTGTTATCTACCCGGTAAAATTCGTCGAATATAGCCTGGTGCGCCTCTTCGGGAATGCCGCATCCAGTATCAATTACATCCACTTGTACCATTTTATCTGTTTTTAGGCTGCGTATAGTTATTTTACCTTCAGGCGGGGTGAATTTCATCGCGTTCCCGATAAGGTTGATCAATACGCGCTCGATTTGCGTACAATCAGCCAAAACCGAGTTCGCCTCAGGGTTGATTCCAATATTTAAATATAACTTCCTTTCTTTTAATTGTCCAGCTAATAAATCTTCTACCTTAGCGGCTATTTCTTTCAGGCCGCAGATTTCCGTGCGCATGGCCACCTTTCCTGATTCGATACGGGATATGTCTAGCAGTTCATTGACCATATGCACAAGCTCGTCGCTATGCCGGTTAATTTTTTCCAGGCGTTCATGCACCTCTTTGGGTAAATCGCCTAATTTTCCGGTGAGCAGTATCGCCGCGTAACCCTTGATAGAGGTAAGAGGAGTTCTTAACTCATGTGAAACACTGGAGACGAAGTTAGTCTTATTCTCGCTTATCTTTTTAACTTCTTCCAGCGCCGTGGTTAATTCCCGGGTCCTTTCGCTTACCTTTTTCTCCAGTTCCTGCTGGCTGCGCCATATCTTTTCAAATAGGCGGGCATTTTCCAAAGACTGAGCCAGCTGCGTAGCCAGTATTTTAAGCAGTTCTTCATCTCCCTCGGTAACCTGCGTTTCTATATTTTGTGTCCCGGCAAAAATCAATCCTTTATTAACCTGTTGGGGCGCAAGAGGAGAGATGATAAAAGAACTTACCTTAAAAACCTCATTTAATTGCTCGGGGCTGATTAAATTATTGGATGCCGAGATAGAGGAGAGTGTCCTTTCGCCCATGATAAAATTAGCGCAGCGCTCTTTGTTGCTGTTCATGAAAGATGCTATGGGCTTGATTTCTTCTTCCGCGTATCCTATGCTGAAACGCAGAGTAAATTGTTTTTTCTCGTCGTCCCAGAGAAAACCGAAGGCCTTTTCAAATCCTAATTCTCCCAAATATTCCGGCTGGATGCGTTTAAAGATCTGCTCTTCCTCGAGGGTCATGCTGATGATGTGGGATAATTTCTGAATCGCATATAACCCCGAAATTTTCTTATCTAACTCCTCCTGTATTTTATTGAGCTCCATATCCGTGCGCACGATCAGCTTAGCCTGTTCATCCATATCATCTAGGGATTTCTTCAGCTTGTCGGTTTGCGCGCGCAATTGATCCATTCCCTTCATCTTATAGATAAGCATCAGGGAGAGCGGTATGGTGGTTAAGGCGTAGATTAAAAAAATAAGCATGTTTATTCCGCGATGGCTAACACCACAATCGAATTATTATGAAAATAACTTTTTCCTAAATTACTGTAATTGGTGGAAGCCAGAGGCGCTTGTTCCGCGGATGTGTAGATGCCGGCCAAAGGCACCTCTTCTCCCAATGCCGCCTGCACAATTTTAATCTCTTGTCCTGCCAGCCTTCCCAATAGAGCATACCTCGATGAAGAATTTAATACAAGAGCAAATTTAACTTTTTTCCCCCGTAGGTTATTCATTGCTGTTTGGGCCGCCTGCCTTGCGCTGGAGAGACAGGCTTCCTTTGAACTAATCATCAGCCTGATGGAGCGCCCTTCCGGAGTTTCTCCCCGGAAAATAAGAGAGCCGTCATTTTTTATTGAGGAAACACTTCTTAATAGGTATTCTTTTTTTTCAGAGACAGCTATACCCAGCGGATAAAATACCGAGATGCGCTTTAATTCTCTTTTTAATTCGGGGATTTCTTTAGCGAAATATTCTTTATAGAGATTGACTGCCGCTACTCCGTCTATTTCATTTACCGTATCGAGCCCTGCCCGGGTAATTTGGCGGGGTTTCCCTAGCGGCTGCCAACCATGTTCTATCCCTAAGCCAAAATTTAGTTTCCCTCCCCAGAGTATGCCGCAAGCCGCGTCATTTAATAACTCAGAGCCGCAATATACGCTATTTTCTTGATGCTCAGCAGCCTTTGGCAGAGAGCCCCCTACCAAAGGAAAACTGCTCCCCAATTTTTCCTGCATCCCTGTGACAAGGTTTGAGGAGCCCGCTGTATCGGTAGAGGAGAATACGACGCTTAAGTTGCGGTGGACATCCTTGCATCCGTATAAGAGTTTTTCTCCTAACTCTTCTCCGGCGGCAAACGCGGTTTTTACAGCTATGTCCTTAACGCAGGCAGCGTTAAAATAAGCGCCTTCGCCGAGGCTAAAAAGTATAAGCATCAGGCCGTGTCTCAGGGGCCCAAGGCTGGAGATGATGCTTGTACTGCTGGCGCCAAGGAGGGGGATGGGGCCGATTAGCCGCGCGGTTGTTTGTAATACCAGCGGATGGCTAAATTCTAGGGTAGTGAAAAGGAGGGCAAAGTCAATATTCGGCGCGTTTATAGAGATCTTGGCTTTCTCAACAGCTTCTTTAGCTGCTTTGATGTAGTCTAGCTCTATGCTCACGCCGATTCCTACTCGCATGTTTTGTATTATAAACACTTTATCCTATAGGGTCAATAAAATTATTGACTAAATTGTTTCCTATAGTAGAATACTTTAGAATCTGGGGACCGTTTCCCCTAAAGGGAAACGGTCCCTGGTTACCTGGTTATGGCCCCATCGTCTAGCCTGGTCTAGGACGTCAGCTTCTCAGGCTGTAAACACCGGTTCAAATCCGGTTGGGGCTATTTGAATAAAAAATTCTCTTGATATTCAACGTAGTTTATGATAAGTTTTATAATAACCTTATTAAAGGAGGATTAATGCGCGAACACTTGGGTTTTTTAAAGACATCCAGCATAGTAGTAAAAATCGCCGCCTGGATTTTTTTATTTTTCGGAGTAGTAGGCGGGTTATCGATTATTTTTGGGGCTGTAGCCGGCAATCCCCGCTGGATGGGCGCCGTAGTCTTGGTAGTTTATACGTTTTTTTTCTTTTTTCTTTTTCTTCTTGCCAAGATCGCCGATCTATTGATTCGTATAATCAACGAGATCAAGAAAGAATAAAGAGATTGCTTCGCCCCGCGGGGCTCGCAATGACTAAATTAAGGAGGTACAAAGTGAGGCGTAATATTATACTCTGCATAGGTTTGAGTTTATTGCTTAGCGTTGTTTTAGGATGCGGGAAGTTGGGCATTCCGGCCGGCCGCAAGCTGGAGGTAAAACTTTCCCCGCAGGCTGCCCAGCCAAAAGGCCCGATCGTCGCTAAGGTGAATAATATTTCCATAGGCTTGGATGATTTTAATCAGGAAGTGGATATCTATAACGCCAATGTTCCTCCTGAAAAGCCGGAGCTTAAGCTTGCTACGCGCGAGCAGAAGATTAATTATCTCAAAAATGAAATAGTGCGCAGGACGCTTTTGTATCAGGACGCTTTGGATAAAGGGTTGGATAGGAATGAAGATGTAGTTAGGGCTTTGGAAAAGACCAAAATGGACCTTTTGGTATTGCAGTTGATTAAAGATGTCACGCAAAAGGTAGATGTGTCTTCCAAGGAGATCGAAGATTATTACAATACTTACAAAGAACAATTGAAAGAGCCGGAAGAGAGGCAGCTTCGCGAAATCGTGCTTACCAGCGAACAGGATGCCAAGGATATATTGATCCAGCTCTTGCAGGGAGGGGATTTTGCCACTTTAGCCAAGGATCGTTCGCGTTCAGCCAGCGCCAAAGACGGAGGTGATCTGGGTTTTATCAAGAAAGGGGTAAAGTCGGCGCAGTTTGACGCTGTAGCTTTCTCCGACTCATTGGAGATCGGTAAGATCAGCAGTATTTTTAAGGCCCCTGACGGATATTATATCATCAAACTGGAAGCCAAGCGCGGCGGAAAACAAAAGCCGCTCTCCGAGATGTGGGATGATATTAAGCGCGGGTTGACTTTCTTAAAACAACAACAGATGGTCGAAGATCTAATCGGTAAACTTTCTCGCGAAGCCAAAATTGAAATCAACGAAGGGGAGATTAAATAGTGCCAATAGAAAAACAAAAACTTATTCTTATCAGCGGTATAGCTTTAGGGTTGGTGGTGGTAGTGATGGTGAAGATGTATTTAGACCAGCAGCAGCAAGCTGTCCGGGAACAGGCAAAGAAGGCGATTGCCAATATGCAGGTTAATCAAACCGCAGTCTTAATCGCCAAACAGGATATCCCTAAGGGCAGCATGATAGAATCAGCTCCTTTGGATACCTCGGTTGTGCCGAATAAATTTGTTCAGCCGCAAGCAGTTACCTCATTAAGCAGGATTTCCGGGATGATTACCGTCGCGGATATCTCCCAAGGTGAACAAGTAACCCTGACCAAGCTGGCTACTTCTAAGCAGGCTGGAGGAGATCTGGCGGGGCTCACTCCCGCGGGTAAAAGGGCGATCTCTATCGCGGTGGATAATCTTTCTTCTTTGGCGGGGATGATCAAGCCGGGTGATTATGTAGATGTTATTGCTACGCTGCAGATTCCGATGCAAAATGCCGAAGGACAGCAGGGAAGCCAGATCGCGGTACTCTCATTATTCCAGAATGTTTTGGTTTTGGCAATGGGGCAAAATACCGGCGGCCCGGTGGCCAGCCGCGGCAGGGGAGAAACTGTCGAAACCACCGGAGGCGGAGTAGCGCCGCTGGTTACTTTAGCTTTAACCCCTCAAGAAGCAAGTTTTGCGGCTTTTGTTCAGGAGCAGGGGAAAATTCGTTTTACCCTGCGCTCTCCGGCGGATGCTAAAATTGAACCAATTACACCGGCCAACCTAAATACACTTTTTCAATATATTATGCCGCAGCAGCAGGCTCAGGCCGTAAGTCAAGAAACTCAGGAAGAAGAACCTAAGATTGAAACAATTGAAATCTACCGGGGAGCAAGCAAAGAGAGAATCCCCCTGTCTAAATGAGAGCGAGGAAAATGCGCAAATTATTTACTCTATTGACTTTTATCATCGCGTCGGTTGCAGTCATTCCTTTTAAAGTTTATTCGATTGATGATGCTGCTGAAGAAGTAAGATGTTATGTCGGCGAGGTTAAAATACTGCCGGTAAGCAGGCCCCTGCGCGTGTCTATAGGCAATCCTGCCATAGCCGATGTGGTTGATATTACCAAGTCCGAGGCAACGATTAATCCGAAAACCCCCGGTACCACTACCTTTACTGTTTGGGATAATTTGGGAGAACAGTCTTACCGGATTAAGGTATTTGCCGAGGACACCAACGAAATCAAGCGCCGGATAGATAATATGCTGGCCAAGCTTAACCTGCCTAACGTTACCACCAAAGCAGAAGACGAGGAAGATAAAGTTGTGCTTTTAGGGACGGTTAAATCAAATAAAGATAAAGAGAGGATCGCGATTGTTCTGGGAGCGCTTAAAGACAAGACCGTTGATCTGGTTATCGTAAAAGAGGAAGAGACAAGCTTAGAGATTGATGTGCAGGTGGTGGAGGTGGATAGCGGATATCAAAATACATTGGGCTTTACTTGGCCGGGCTCGGTTACTTTTACCGAGATTGGCTCTGCCGCGCTTTCTGCCGGAGGGACAACTTGGGGGAAGGTTTTTCATACGGCTAATATTGGCCGTCAGGTAAGCGGGGTAGCTGCTCCGTTCACTTTAAAATTGGATGCTTTAGTGCAAGAAGGCAAGGCGCGTATTCTTTCGCGGCCGCGGCTTTCCTGTCAGAGCGGCAAAGAAGCTAAGTTGGTTGTGGGAGGGGAAGTGCCGGTTTTAAGCGGCGTAGTCACTCCGGGCACAACCACTCCTACTTCAGTTGGTTTAACCACTGGAGGGTCAGTTCAATATAAGGAGTTTGGGATTATCCTGAACATTAATCCCACATTGGAAGATCTTAACCGTATTCATCTTAATCTCGACGTACAGGTTAGCGAGTTAGGGGATCAGGTTTCCACGACCTTTGCCTTAGCCTATAAAATGACCAAGCGCACTGCCACTACCGAGCTTTTCCTTAATGACGGAGAGACGATGGTCATCGGCGGTTTAATCAAGAAGAAGAACAAAGAACAGGTAAGAAGGGTGCCGTGGCTATCCGAAATCCCGGTTTTGGGCGCCATCTTCAGGCAGAAAACTACTCAGCAGGGCTGGACTTCCGATGCCGATAATATCAATGATACGGAATTATTTATTACGCTTACCCCAAGGGTGGTTGCTCAAGCCAAGCCCAAGGAAGAAATAAGGGCTAATTCCGTCGATACTACTGTCAATACTGCCGGTGAAACAAACAGGCAGGACCCGGTATTAATTTATTCCAAGATAGTCCAGAAAAAGATTGTGGAAAAGCTTTCCTATCCGGCCCAAGCCAAAGAAGCAGGATTTCAAGGCACGGTTAAATTAAGCCTCAAGCTTTCTTATCGAGGAGAATTACTGGATGCAAAAATAAAAGAATCTTCCGCGCACCAACTCCTTGATGACGACGCCTTAAACACGGCGCAAAAAATTTCACCTTATCCTCCGTTTCCTCCCGCAATAAAAGAAAACGATATCTGGGTAGATATCCCGATCATTTACCGACTGGAATAAGATGGCCAAAAGAGTAGTTATATTTAGCACTAAAGGCGGAGCAGGCAAGACGCTGATTGCCGCTAATTTAGCCGTTGCCCTCGGCGCTGAAGGAAAAAATGCCTGCGTGGTTGATTTAGACGCGCATGTAGTCGGCGATATGGCGCATATGCTTAATCTTAATCCGCAAAAGTCTATTGTCGATCTTATGGGTTTTTTGCAAAGGGCGCCGCAACAGACCAAGAAAGCGGATTTTGTGATCAAGACCAACCTCTATAACGTAGATTTTCTGCCGGGGATCTTAAGGCCGCAGCAGGCAGCTTATCTTTATCCGGAGAAGATTAGCAGCGTGTTCGCGTTTTTGGATAAAGATTATGATTATATCGTTGTTGATGCCGGCGAAAGTTTTAATAATGTTTTTCTTTCTACTTTAAACCAGGCCAATCTGATGCTGCTGGTAGTTACCCCGGATGTGCTTTCGGTATATCAGGCTAAATGGATGCTCGATACTTTACAGTTGCTGCATTTTCCCCTCAGCATGATTAAGGTTGTATTGAACAGGTCAGGTTCCCTCTCGAGTATCAGCTGGCAGGAGATCCGCAATAATCTTCCGCTGGATATAATCGAAAAGATCCCTTCCGACGGAAGGGCGGTCAATCAGGCGATCAATCAGGGAGTGCCGGTGGTGATTGACTCGCCTCGCTCTAAGGTCGCCCAGTCGATTTTAGGATTGGCACGTACCTTATCCACGGGGAAAAATTTATTTGTGGATCGAAGAAACCTCGACGAGATTACCTTAAAAGATGCGGTTCTGGAAAAGCCGGCCCAATTTTGGCAGGAGCAGAAGCTGTCGGAAACGGTGATTGAGCCGGATGGAGAGGATAAGGATGAGATCTCAATCCTTAAGCGCCGCATACACAGCCGGCTTATCGACGGATTAAATATCAAGAAGTTAAACCTTAATGTTTTTAGCGATCATAAGAAGGCTAGGGAGTTAAGGGATAAAGCAGAAGTGCTGGTGGCTAATCTGCTGGTGGAAGAAGCCGGAAGTTTTATTCCTTCCCAGGAAATAAGAAAAAAACTGATTAAGGAGATTCTCGATGAAGCCTTAGCCTTGGGCCCATTAGAAGACCTTTTGTCCGACCCCGATATTACCGATATTATGGTCAATAATAAAGATGAAATTTTTGTTGAACGGCACGGTAAAATTGAACTAACCAGCAAGAAATTCATCTCCAATGAACAAGTACGCACGATTATCGAGCGGATCATCGCTCCCATTGGAAGGCGCATTGATGAATCTGTGCCAATGGTAGACGCCCGCCTTGCTGACGGTTCGCGCGTAAACGCGATTATCCCTCCTTTATCTTTAACCGGCCCCACGCTGACCATCAGGAAATTCCGCAAGGACAGATATAAGACCATTGACTTGATTAAATTTAATTCACTTACTCCGGAGATCGCGGATTTTATCAAGGCCTGCGTATTATGCCGTAAGAATATGATTGTTTCGGGAGGCACTGGTTCCGGAAAAACCACTGTGCTCAACGCCCTCTCGGAGTATATCCCTAATGATGAGAGGATTATCACTCTGGAAGATGCCGCGGAATTAAAGTTGAATCAGGCGCATTGGGTAAGGCTGGAATCTCGTCCGGCCAACATCGAAGGCAAGGGCGCGATTGCCATCAGAGACCTTTTCCGCAATACCCTGCGTATGCGCCCGGATAGGATCATCGTCGGAGAATGCCGCGGCACTGAGTCTTTAGATATGCTCCAGGCGATGAATACCGGCCACGACGGTTCAATGACCACGATCCACGCCAATTCTACTTACGATGTCTTATCCCGGCTTGATTCGATGATCCTTATGTCCGGAGTAGAGCTTCCGGTAAGGGCTATCCGTGAGATGATCGCATCCGCGGTTGATATCATTGTGCATACGGCCCGCCTCTCCGACGGATCCCGTAAGATCATGGCTGTTTCCGAGATTGGCGGAATGAAGGATGAATTGCACATTACGCTTAATGATATATTTATTTTCAAGCAGACCGGAGTGGATACTCAAGGCAAGGTGCAGGGATATTTTACCGCTACCGGTTATAAGCCTTCTTTCTTGGACGAAATTCGGGTGCGCGGGCTGGCGATTTCTGAAGAGATCTTTAAACCCTCCAAGCCATAAAATTTTTATGCGCTTAATTAATCAAACCAAGAATACTATTTTAGCCGAAACTGTTTATTTTGCCGATACTCCTTGCAAAAGGATCAAAGGATTATTAGGAAGGAAGAATTTCGCTAGCGGAGAAGCCTTAATTATTAAACCCTGTAATGCAGTGCATACCTTTTTTATGCGTTTTCCCATTGATCTATTGTTTGTAGACAAAACCAACAAAGTGCTCAAGGTAATCTCAAATCTTACACCCTTTCGTCTAAGCCCCGTTTACTTTAGAAGCTGTCTGGTAGTTGAATTGCCAGCCGGGAGAGCAAAATCCACCTTTACTAGCCAAGGCGACCAGTTAGTTTTTTCCCCTTGAAATGTCCAATCTAATCCACCTTGACAAATCTAGGATCTGTGCTAAGCTAGGATTGAGCTTAGAAATGTCCAATCTGGAGAACATATGGGCGCAATCCATAAACTAACATCAGAAGTAAAAGATTTTGTCTTAGCGCAAAAGAACTGCAATTCTGCTTTAAGCTGCCGTAAGCTTACTGCCTTAGTCTTGGATAACTTTAAGCTAGAGTTATCCAAATCCAGTGTGAATGCTATTATCAAAGAAGCAGGGTTAAGCGCGCCTGTGGGGAGGACGCCTAAGAAGAGGCGGCACCGCATAGTGATGCCTAATTTGCCTTTATTGCTGGATGGATTGGTTAAAGAAGTTTCCAATGACCAGGCAGTGACAGCTCCGTTTATTGATCCATTACTAAAAAAGGCTCAAGAGGAGGCTGAGCAAAAAGCTAAGCTGGAGGCGCAACAGGAGGAAAAACTTGCGCAAGAAGAGGCTAAACGTAAAACCGAAGAAGAAGCTGCCAAAAAAGCACAAGAAGAGGCGGAGAAAGAAGCGCTCCGTCGGCAGGAAGAAGAGAGATTAGCCCAGCAGGCCCAAGAAGAAGCCAGGCAAAAAACGCAAGAAGAAGAAATCAGGCGTGCGGCAGAAGAAGAAGCTGCCAAAAAAGCCGAGGAAGAGAAATGGCTAAGGTTAGCTAAAGAAGAAGCTGATAAAAAAGCTCAAGAAGAAGCGGAAAAAGAAGCGCTCCTTCGGCAAGAGGGGATGCAGGCCTTGGGTAGCTTAGGTATGGATAGGTTTCCTGAACTGGAAAATACCGGTATAATCTTACTTAGGGCCGCGGATTCTATTATTGGGGTAAGTAAATTAATCGTCTCGACGCTTAAGAGCAGGCTTCCCAAACTAGAAGGTAATTTTGAGGGTGTGGTAGAGAATATTATTTATCTTCCTTTGTTACAGGGGAAAATAGAAAATAGCCTTATAGATAAAGTTTCCGGCGCCTTGGATGAAATAGAAAATATAAAAGTGATGAATTTAGACATTTCGCGGATGATAACTTTAGGCCTGCGTGAGGTCCGCTGCGTAAAAGTCATTTTATCCGACGGGTCTAATCTATATCTGGACGCTCAGTTATATTCAGTCTGGTCTTCGCCGCACGTCCCTTATGACTTTGCTTCTCCTGTCCACGATCTTAAAAGGCGGGTGAATAAATATTTTAACACGGATTCTCCGCTGATCCTTTTTAACGCCCCGGGTTACGATATTCCTTCTCTGGAATTCCTCAATTTTATGTCTAGCTTTGAAGCTAAAGGAGCGAATATCACTAATCTGGTTTTTTACGGAAACAAATTGGAAGAGTTGGAAGTTTTGCCCATAGTTCAGGCTAAGAAGCGTTCCTTTATCTTCGCGATATGGCCATGGCAGTTTACCGAGTGCCGTAAGGTTAAAAGTTTAGGCGAATTCCGGCGTTTTCATCTCGAGGAGGAGAATAAAGATCTATATATAGCGGATATAACCATGGAATTACGGCATATCGGCGCAGGCAAACAGGTGACCCTATACGGATGCGCGGTAAAACTAAGCCTTACCGAGAAGACCCGCATGGTTGTCCTCAGTAATTTTATTCCCCAAGATAAAAGCTCGGAGGAATTAATCACCGCGTATCTTAACCGCTGGCCTAATCCGGATGAGGCTTTTCAGGACTATAGCCGTAAAATCGAGCTTTTTACTTATACTGCCAATTCCCAGCGTTATTTTAGCGCAGAAAACCTCAATTTAGGACTGGACCAAGTTTCCAATGCCAGGGACCTATTTAAGGATTATTTAACGGCCTTAGATGCTTATGTGCGTTGGCATCTTCTGCCAAATGGATACGAAGATAAGGAGTTTAGCTTAACCCGAGAGCGGTTTTATGATTTAGGAACACAGCTAGCGAAAAGCAGCGAAAGCTGTACAGCAAGTTTTATTTTACCTTCGGGTTACTCTTTTGGAAAGGACCTAACATATCTTTGCCACCGGGTGAATGAGAGGGAAGTTGTTTTGGAAGGAAAGCGCTTTCTCCTGCGGCCTTAAGAGGATTGACGAGTATTGAGCAAAGTGTTATATTTTAATAGAGGTATTATTATGGAGGGAAAGAAAGGGGAAAGCCGCGGTTATCTTAATGGCCAGAGCTTAGTAGAGTATTTTATCCTTTTTGCTATTCTGGCGGGTTTATCTTTGTTTCTGCTTTCGCCGCAAAATCCTAAAAATATTCCGGCTATGTTTAGCAGTTATGTTTCAACAGCCACGGAAAAAATGAAATGAAGATAGATAATAACAAGGCCCAGAACGTGTTAGAATATACGATGCTGATCATTATCGCTGCCGCGGCATTGGTAGCGATGACTACCTATATTATGCGTTCGATGAACGCCCGGATTATGCAGACGAATGACGAACTGAATTATTACCGGCTGGAAGATACAGCTAAAGCAGATGTGGCGAGTCAAATAAAATAACGGGAGGAAACGAGATGAAAAGATTAAACAGAGGGCAGAGCACGTTAGAGTATGTGATTATTTTGGCTGCCGTGGTCGGCGCCATCATTCTTGTCGCGACTACAGTGCTTAAACCAAAGCTTCAGACCTCTTACACTGATCTTACCGGTAAGATGCAAGACAAGGTAAAAGAGGTTAATTTTTAATAGAGGAGGAGAAAATGTGGAAAATAAATAAGAAAGGCCAGAGCACCGCGGAATACGCCATCGTTATAGGTTTGGTTGTTGCCGCGATAGTGGCGATGCAAATCTATGTCAAGCGCGGATTGCAGGGTAAGGTTAAGGACGCGGTAGATTATAAGGATGCAGGTGACACGGTTACAGGCACGACCACGCAATATGAGCCTTATTATTCCAGTTCTACGATGACTTCTACTAGGGCAGCATCGGAGAAGGCCGAGGTTACTACCGGCGGCGGAGTGACTAGAACAATCTCAGGGGAAGATATTTCTACGCGCACCGGCAGCCAGACAATCGGGGCGGCGCAGTCGAGCAAGTAAGTTAAGGAGGAGAGTTATGTCTAAACGAAATTTACGCGGACAAAGCACGTTGGAGTATGTAATTTTAGCCGGGTTCGTGGTAGCGGCGCTGATTGCCATGGGTGTGTATATGAAGAGGGGTTTTCAGGGCAGGTTAAGGGAATCTACAGATCAGGTTGGGCAGCAATATTCTGCCGAGCATACTACTTCAACCTACACTACGAGGACCGATGTAGCGCAAACCGAAACGTTGAATGCCTCAGGCATCACTACGACTAATATTACCAAAAATACGCAGAGTAGAACCGGCAGTGAAAAAGTCGAAGGTTTAAGTGCGAAATAATCAGGCGGTAAAGATGCGCCGGGGACAATCCACCTTAGAATATATCTTTTTTATCGCTATGCTGGCAGCCGCGTTGATCGCGATGTTGGTTTATATGAAACGCGGGTTTGAGGGAAACTGGCGGCAGCTTTCAGAGCAGGTTGGCGCTGGAAGCTATGACCCAAAAAACACCACGATCAACAATACGGAAACCAAGCACACCGAAGCCAAGGTTACCTCTTCTTCTACCAGCACAGTTACTTTTGGCGCTGACGGCAGCTCAACCACCATTGATACCAGCGCGAATACTGAAACTGGCAGAGCTACCGTGGATCGCTCAACAAGCGAGAGCGTGGGAAATTTGTCCGGCGACACTTGGCACAATTAAAATGAGAAGCATGTTTACCAAAAAAGGGCAGAATCTGACCGAGATAGCCTTACTTATTGGCATAGTAGGGTTAGTTTTAATCGGAATGGAGGTGTATGCCCGGCGTGGAATTCAGGGCAAAGTTAAAGACCTTACCGATAACATGCTCGGTAAGGAGCAGGCAACTTATCAACAGGATACCTCAGGCTTGGCAGTGAATACGTCGGAGAGTTCATTTGTTTCTAGTTCAACAGCGACAATCTCTGAAAGGCCGGGTGGTTCAAAAGCAGTGTTCATTCCTAATGAACACTCAGAGACGAGCTATACCTATGAAAGCAGCAGTTCCTTAGCCAAGTAGCGAGGTAAAAAAATGTTAGTCAACAGGAAGGCCCAGACGATCACGGAGTTGGCGGTATTAGGCTCGTTGATTATTGTGGCTTTTGCTTTCTTAATTAATTACAGCGAAAAAATTAACCGTCAGCAGGCTTATCTCCAGCAAACCTTTCGGCTGGCGTTAAAGGAAGCCAAGAATGCCAATAATTCCGCGTCTTATAATAAGGTTGTCTTTAACCGGATGCCCAATGTATCTAATCCGATGGAGCTGGGCCAAGTGCAGTCTTTTAGTAATAGTTCTAATGTTTTGTGGGCAGATGGAAAGAACAGGAATCCCGACGGCACGCCAAAGGATGGTGTATCCAAATACCAGCTTAATGAGGCCTCTGCGATAGATGTGCCGATAACCAAAAGCCAAAACCCGCCGGCTAGCGGAACAACTGCAACCAGTACGAATACTTTTACTAACACCGTAAATACCACGACTACTTTTGTGAAAAATGAAACTCCCGGTGGAATAATTACTACCACCAAGACCCTCAATGCCACAGATACCTTAGATGCCACTGTAACCGTTGGCACTAACCCACAGACTTTTACGCATAAGTTAGGGGGTGGTTCTCTAGAGGAAGGAGGAGGAGGTAAGTATTATCCGGACAATTCAAAGACTTTGGAGCGCACAAGGAGTATGCAATAATGCGGGCAATGACGCGAGGCCAGGCAACGCTGGAATTTACGCTAGTCTTTATAGTAATGGCAGTGTTGCTGATAGGTTTACTGAGTTTGTGGAAGTGGTCTAGCGATAACATTGTTAAGCGTCAGCTAAGCTATAATGCCAGCCGAGCGCAGGAAGGTTCGCGTTCGGCTGGTTTATCGCAAGGTACCGCCGCGCTCCCTGCGTTGACAGATAAAGATAAACAGTCTCTCTTAGATACTCTGCAAGCGGAGTCTGATTCTTTCCCATCGTTGTCTTTAGATCAGCTAACTGCTGATTTAGAAAGGACGGATAAGGCTATCCAAGATCTGCAAGCCAGCCTGTCTACTCTGGTAGGCTTCAGGGATGGTTGGCAAAAGGATTTTGAAGATGCCCAACAGGCAGAGGCGGACAGCCAACAAAAAATCGATGCCTTAAAGGCTCAGATAGCCTCGCTTGAAGAGCAAAAACTAAATCCGCAAACAGCAGGTTATGATGAATCCGGGCAGCTGATCTATGTAGATTATGACGGGCAAATTAATGCGTTGAATCAAGAAATAGCCAAAACCCAAAACGGCTATTACACTATTGAAACCACCTCTTGGAATGAGAGTGGTCCTACAACGGTCGCTACTTATGACTACTCTAATACGCAATGGATGAGTAGATTTGGCACAAGGGAGGAATGGGCCAAGGATTATTCGATCTACCATCAGTACGGGGCTTCCGAAGGAAGCGCTACCGGGCTGTATGCCAATTATACTCCCGGCCTGCTTGACTGGCAGGCAAGGAAAGATTACGCCCAGCAGCAAAGAGATACTTTTCAATCTAGCGTAACTAGCACCGCAAGCGTCTTATCTGGGATGCAAGATATGCAGAGTAAGCTTCAGAAAGCGAAGGAGAGTAAGTCCCAGTAATAGGGGATAGTAGTAGGGGACATTTTCCTACACGCGTTTACTAGCTGTTGGAAAGTGTCCCCTACTTGCCCTACTTGAAACGGAGGCAATTTGTTTTTTTTCTGGTTCACAAAAAATAAGCAGTTTAGCCAAAGAAGCAATCTCTCAGGCCAGATTGTTCCTTTTTTGCTGGTGGTTTTAGTCATTCTGCTGGTTGCTGCTGTTGCTACTATTAACATTGGCAGGGTTTCTTTGGATAAGACCTGCTCGGCAAATGCCGCGGATGCCGGCGCGCTTGCCGCTGCTTCGGCCTGGGCCTCGGCGTTTAATACGCTCACCGAAATCAACGGGGATCCGACACCAGGAGGCTTGGAGTATAGTTATGATCTGAATTATTCTGCTTATACCCTACTTAAGGCTGAGGCAGACCAACATTTAAAAGAAGCAATGAAGAAGGCTGAAGAAGCCAGCGCATACGCAGCCGCAGCGCTTGGGAGTGGGAGCGTATTGCCGGGAAGCGTATTACCAGAAAAAGATCTGCCAGATTGTATCTCTATTTGGTATAGAGGTATAGCAGCTGCTACTGCGGATAGCCTGGGTGCTTTGGCTGCCCTTGACGCTTCTATCGCAACGAAGGCTTTTGGTATGACTATTCAATATATGCAGTCACTGACAGATTCTTTTTATGAGCAGCAACAGAAGACTTTTTGCGATGCAGTAGCCTTTATGGACAGTTCTTATATTGACGCCCGCAAAACCGGGCTAACTTATGCTTTTAATAACAGCTGTATACCGAATAAGCTTTCCGAGAGCCAAACTGACGCGTTTAGCATTTGGGGGGGTTCAGAAACCGCTTATGGCAAGGAGGGCGACTCTTTTTTTGGAACTGAGTATAAGCTTGATGATGAAGGCAGGTATACCAGAAAATGCGAATGGAAGGATAAATTAAACCAAACGCATATTGTTAATGCCAAACTGGATTTACCCAAAATAACCTCTTATGAACTTCAGCATACTCAGGGTAATTATTCGCAGATCAGCGCTCTATTAGACGATTTGATCAGCGATTCGCAGTCAATTTCCGACAAGTTAAATAGTACTGCGGGTGTCTTGGGCGCAACAGCAGCCGCGTATATAGCTACTTTTGTAGCTAGTATAGTTGCCTTTGCAGCTTCTTTTTGTAAAGATTCATATCCATATAATTGTTTTCCTGCATGGATGGCTGCGTGTAAAGTGACTTGGTGGTTGTATGATGGCGCGCATTTATCCCAAAGCGTTATAGTCGCTGGGCTTACAATTATTCTTGGAGTTGTGGCAGCAGTTTCCTTGGGTTCACTAAAATCCGATAATAATACAGCCTATGATTATTGGGGTCCGGATGGGAACCAATCCCTTGCCACTTGTCTTACCTGCGCGCCTTGTAAGAGTGACGCGCCTGAGCATTGTAAACCTTGCTGGGAGGCGAAAGACCTGATGATTAAGAAGATTAACGACGTAATCTTAACTAAAGACGCAAGCTGGCCTACCAAAGACTGGACTACTCTTTGCACAACAACCCAGAAGCATCCCGGAACAAGCTCAGGTATTATTTTGGCTACTGAATATCCGGAGATAACCAGCAGCAGCCGGGCGAAATTTGATGTTGGAAATAGGGATGCTGGAGATGAGGGTAGAGACGTGGGTGACTATAACGATACTTATGACGCGAGCATAGTGCATACGAACTAGTGAAAAAAGAAAAGGTGACAGTCACGCATTTCGTGACTGTCACCTTTTCCTGAAAAGGAGATGCGATGAAAAAAATTATCTGCACAATTTTATTTTTTGCATTTGTGTCTTTTGGTTCCTTAACTTGGGCCGCTGAATCAGACTTACCTTTGCCCGCTAACGCTGTCAAGACTACGGAACAGAGTATGAATATTGGGCCTATTCCAAGCGTTACGCAAACTTACGAAACCTCTCTGAATAACAACGATAAGATAAGCGCATTTTATAGTAAGGCGTTAGCGCGCCTTGGTTGGCGTGAAGAAAGCAGAGGGTTTTTCTTAAAAGATGATTATATGGTTCTGATTGTCGTTTTTCCGCGTAAGGGCAAAGATATCAAGACGCGGTTTTCTATCACCACCAGTAGGATACCGACTAAAGAAGAAATATTGGCGCAGCGCAAAACTAAACCGGACAAGTTAGATTTTATGCCGATTTATCCCGGGAGTGAACAGGTTTTTCTTTGGGATATGCCGACAGGTCTTTCCGCTTCCTACGAAACAAAAAGCGATATAAAAGATGTGGTTTTCTTTTACAAATCTGGTATGCTTAATTATGGCTGGAGCTTGAGCAGTGAAGCGCCGATAACTACAGAAGCAGTTAATTGTCCGGAGTGCCTTAAAGCGCTGGTTCAGCTTCCTAAAGATGCGATTAAGCCTGTTACCCCGGATACCTCTAGTAAAGCGAGCCTCATCTTTCGCAAAGGGAGCGGAGAGAGCTGTACCATAAGGCTTTATCAGAGTATGGATAAAACCACAATTTTAGTCACTTATAATGCGAATAAAAAAATTAACCTATAATGAAAAAGGGGACGGTTCTATTTTCAAGATTGGTAGGGGAGGTTTAAACCTCCCCTACCCTAGAAAAATAGAACCGTCTCATTTTTTCGCTAAAGCTCAGTCGATTCTAGAATATATAACCATCATTGCCGTGATTGCCGCTGTGTTTATCGCGATGGGAGCGTATTATAAAAGGAGCCTGCAGGCCCGTTACCGTCAAGCGGGGGATGTCTTAGGCGGCGGAGAACAATATACTCCTGTTGCTAACGCGCCGACATTAGGTAAGTAAAACAAAAGATGATTATAATAATTAGTCTTTTCATTATCCTTTCCGTAGTTTTAATTGCCTGGAGCGCCTTTCCTCTCTTTTTGAAGCCGATAGAAAGCTGGCGGCAGGAAAAAGAAGCCAAGGTCGCTCAACAGATGGATCAGATGTTTTATGATAAGAGCCCCAAGGCGATTGTCCGGCTCTATTTTATTCTTCCGATTCTCTTTGGCGCGGCAGGATATTTTATTCTCCAGTCTTATATCCCAGTGGTTATCGGGATTGTTTTAGGTCTAGCCATACCTAACTTAATCTTAAAGATACGTTTAGCCCGCCGGAAACAGAAATTTAATGATCAGCTTTTGGATACTATTACCATGCTCTCCAGCTGTTTAAAAGGCGGTTTAAGTCTTTTACAGGGATTTGAGGTTTTGGTAGAAGAGATGCCCGCGCCGATGAATCAGGAACTTGGCTTATTGCTTAAGGAGAACAAAATGGGTGTGCCCTTTGAAGAGAGCTTGGTTCGCTTAAATAAAAGGATGGATATCGAAGAACTGGGGTTGGTAGTCAACGCGCTCTTAGTTTCCCGGGAGACCGGCGGAGAGCTGACCAAGGTCTTTAGCCGCCTGACCACGACGATTAGGGATAACCGTAAGCTCAAAGAAAGCATTAAGACCTTGACTATGCAGGGAAGATTACAGGGCGCGATTATGTCGCTCCTTCCGATTTTGTTTGTTATTTGGGTACTTTCAGTGGACAAGCATCATTTTGATATCATGCTGACCAGCGATATAGGCAGGATGCTTTTGGTGTTGGCGGTGGTATTACAGGTGGTGGGGATGTTTTTAATCCGTAAATTTAGCATAATCAAGATTTAAATATGGATATACTGATTTATCTTTTAATCATTCTGGCGTTGGGCCTGATTGTTTGGAGTTTAGTCCTCTCCCAACAAGGCAGGAGCACGCGTCTTCCCCCGTTAAACGTTAACCTTAAGCGGACCAGGCCGCATATTCTTTTATCAAGCATTCTTCCGACGAGAGGTTTGCTTGAGAAAACAGGTATCTTTGCCAGAATAAAAAGAAAAATCGACGCGGGGCATTTAAATATCAGCCCGGAGGGATTCTTTAATTTAAAAATATTGATTATGGCGGTTTTAGCCGCGCTTACGCCGGTTGCCTTGGGCAAGGTTGATCCCATATATATATTGGTTGCTTTAGTTATCGGGTATATCGCCCCGGAATTTTATCTAAGACAAAGGATTGCCAAACGTAAGTATCAAATCGTCCGTCGGCTTCCGGAGACAGTGGATCTTTTAGGCCTTTGCATCGAAGCCGGCCTGGATTTTTCCAGTGCCGTCAGGTGGGTGATTGATAAGACCCCTCCAACTCCCATTAATGAGGAGTTTAGCCTTGTTTTAGAAGAGATCAAATGGGGTAAGCCGCGCATTCAAGCCTTAAAAGACATGTCCAGCAGGCTAGATATACCTGAAGTAAGTTCTTTTGTGCAAACGATTATTCAGGCTGAGCGGATGGGTTCTCCGGTTGCCGAGGTCTTTACTATTCTTTCCGAGGATGTCCGGCTGCAAAGGTTTCACCGCGGAGAAAGAATCGCGCTACAGGCGCCGATCAAGATACTCCTGCCGCTTATTTTCTTCATTATGCCGGTAATCGGTATCATTATCGGCGGCCCGATCTTCCTGCAATTCACCATGGGCAAAATGATCCCCGGTTTCTAATTCCCGTGTAGGGGACACTTTCCGTCAGGGTTCTTACTAAACTACTAAAGGAAAGTGTCCCCTACACGCGGGAAACTGTCCCCCCTGCCTATCTGGTTATTATTTAATTTGGTATTTGTGATAATATTGCTATAATACTGATTTAATGATTACCCGTTGGATTATTCGCTCAAGCCTTTCTTTAATAATCCTAGCTCTATCTTCCCCTTCATTATCTGCCGCACCCACAGCCTTAGAAATAGCCGCGCAATTTAATAAATCCAGAGAAGGTTTTGCCAATAAATACGGGACGCGGTTTGCCTTTCTTTTTAATTACACCCAGCAGCTCATTTTGAAAAGCAGCTCAGAAAAAGGAAAGAGCGGCGGCGTTGGGTATGGGAACTTAGAGTTGGCCCAGAGGCTTTGGCAGGGCGCGGAGTTATTCGCGGAATTTGAAGTGGACCGGGGTAAAGGAGTGGATAAGTTTTTGCCTACCTTCTCGGGCTTGAATGACAACTCAGGGGAGGATGCCAATCTTTACCTCCCTGTTTTATATATGGACCAAAAACTTTTTGATGAGAAAATATTAATCGGCGCCGGAAAATTGGATTTATCCTATTGGTTTGATGGTAATGAAGCGGCGAACTCCGCGGATACACAATTTCTATCCAGCGCTTTAGTGAATAGTTTAACTCTTCCTTTTCCGTCCAAGGGAATAGGCGCGATGGCAAGCTTCGAGCCCTGCGAGTGGGTCTATTTTCAGACAGGGGTAGCTACAGCCAAGGCAAAGTCCACTAAAACAGGATTACCTGACGCTTTTAATAGCGCGTTTGTTCTTAATGAATTGGGTTTTACCCCGAAGATTGGGAAATTGCAAGGGAACTACCGTTTTATTTTTAATCTCAATCATGAAAAGTTAGAATACGTTAATAAGAGCGATGAAAGCAAAAAAAATGATTTTGGTTTCGCTGTAAGTTTTGATCAGGCGATTACTAAGCGCATAACTTTATTTTTGCGCTATGGTTTGGCTGATCCGAAAGTAAGAGACATTGAACATTACTGGTCCTGCGGAGGCCAGCTATCCCAACCTATACCCGGCCGTAAACTTGACATTCTGGGAATAGGCATAGCCCAATCTATTTTTGGCGATGATTTTCGCGAAGCAAACGGAGAAGATACAGCCAGCCGCGAAACTATTTACGAAGCCTACTACAGTTACAATGTAAATGACGCCATCGCCCTAACCCCGAGTATCCAGATAGTCACTGATCCCAATGGCGATAAAACAGCCGAAACTGCAATTGTCTGCGGCCTTAGATTTCTTCTTAGTTTTTAGCCAAAATAATGTCCAATCTCGCTCAGGGGACACTTTCCTTTTGAGGCTTTTATTAGAGTCCTGACGGAAAGTGTCCCCTACTGTTGAGCACAGAAATGTCCAATCTGCCTAATAAATGTCCAATCTGGATACTCTTGTAAAATGCACTACTTCGGGCCTTCCTCAGAATGTAAAAGGGGACACTTACCTTTGCGTCAGAAAGGGACATTTTCCTTTTGAAGTTCTAGTGAGAGCCATGACGGAAAGTGTCCCTTTCTGCAGAGGTTGGAAAGTGTCCCCTGACTGCTTGAGCGCCTTTTTCCTGATAAGAAAGCGCTACCAAAATGACCTCATTTTCTACTTGACAGCGACGAGCTACGTGTTATACTTAGAATGTAATCGATGGAAAGGAACGAAATGGCAAACCCAGAGCAATCTGGAGGCGCAAAGCCACGGGTCCTCGATAATTTAAAGCAACGATTTTCACAGGATAGCCGGGCTGCCGAATTACCGACGAGGAATTTGACAGTTCGGTTTTTTATTTGTAAGTTTAGTAAGGCATTTTACAAACTCTTTATAAAACAAATATGAAAGATTCTCACACGCAATTTGAAAAAGTGCTGGGGGTAAGGGGGAGATTATATTCAATTTCTTTTTCATATAGTAATATAAAATAAAATGATAAAGCCTAAGATTCAGACAGAAGACAGGGTAGCTGCCAAAAAAGAATCCAAGGAAAAGTTCCATTCCAGCTTTAAGACTTGGATCCGTGTGGTGGCTTTTATCGTAGCCGCGGTCTTCTTGCCCGAGCAAGTGGCCCAAGCCGTAGAGTATGACTGGCGCGTGCTCTGGAATAAGCCAGCCATCGGCCTTCCTTCCAACAACGTTTTTAGCCCGAATTACCTTAAAAATGTCCAATCTGTGAATATTCCTCAAGCAGTAAAAAGTATCCTCAAAGATATAGCTAATAAGCCCATAACCGCCATCAAAATTTCAGATAATCTGACCATCAATTTGAATAAGCCCTTGAAAATGTCCAATCAGAGGATAGATGAGCTTTATAATTGGCTCTTAGGCAAACCTTGCGGTTCCAAGGCACTTTATGACTATTTGAATTACAAGGGAATTCAGGTTGAAGAGCAGGACATTGCGGTTTTAGCCCTGACTATAGATATTTTGAATGATGTGGTCAAGCCGGAAGGTAACCCTAAAGTAATTAAAAATTCCCTTTATGCCTTGTCCAGGACTTCAGCATTCTTCGGCGCCAAGCTTTATCCTGTATCATTGCGTGATTGCTTCGTCGGGCTTCGCCCTCCTCGCAATGACGAATCCGGTGTCATTGCGAGCGAGCCCACAGGCGAGCGAAGCAATCTCTTAAGCAGCCTAGTTCCTTTCATCGCTCACCTCAACGGCGACCACTATGTTTTAGTAACCCGTATAAGCGAAGATAAAATTTATTTTAGCGATCAGCACAGAGAAGAGTTTTTACCCATAGATAAATTTCTTAAAGAATTCTCCGGTTATGCTTTAGTTACTTCCAAAGATTTACCGCCAATTTCGGATAACGAAGCTAAAACTATTTTAGGCGCAAAATCCGATTACTCCTCTGATTGGCATCCTTCCGCGTCTAACGCCCAGATGCAGGCATATTCCAATAAGACGATGGAGAGCTTGCATAGTGAAATCAAAGCTATGCGCACCCATGCCGAACATCAATTTATCAAGGATATTACTATCAGCGTAGGAAGTTCCTTTGCTATGGCTGCTATATCCAGCTATGCCAAGCCTTGGTTTAACACCAAATCTACCGGAGTCGGCTCTAAGGTTTTAGGTTTAGGCCCTACTGCCAGATGGGCGATCACCGGAGCGGTTGCCGGAACTGCGGTACACGGCCTGACCACCGGGCAATGGTTTAAAGGCAATTGGTATCTTTACACTGCTGGAGGTGCGGCAGCAGGAGCGGCAGTGCCTTCTGTAGCGCAAGCTTGGAATACACAGGGTTCATGGCTTTCTCCGGTTAGGAAAGCCACTGATTCTTTTAAGAGTTCTATTAATGGTGCTTTTGGAGGAACGCCTGATCTTGCGCAATCACCTTGGGAATTTCCGCGCCCGAGCCTTGGCACAACGGCACAACTGGATGTTACAGCCCCGGGTTTATTTAGTAACCTCGGGGGTGTGGGCCATGGTATGTTTAATGCCGGAGTAGTTACGCTCACCTCGAATATATTTTCATTAGCCGGAATGAAGCCACAACAAACAGAGTTACTTTCCGCATTTACTAGCGGCGCATTATTGGGGATGGTCGGCGGGCTGGGAAATATGACCAATGGCCTGCAATGGTATCAGGCAGGCATCAGCGGAGGCCTTTCTAATTTAACCAGCACTTATGTTACTAGCTTAGCCACAGAGCAATTAAGCATCAAGAGCCCTGCTCTGGCTAAGTTTATTGGTGATACCGCAGGCCTAGCTACCAGTGTCCTTGTTAATGGGGCCTTCTATTCTCTGAATGGCCAGTCCATAGATATGGCCAGTCCTAAAATTAAAATTGGTTTACCAGCTGATTTAGGAACCGGTGATAAGATCTTGAAGGCAGGCATTGGAACCTATGGCGAGTATATCTGGAATAATAGCTGGCGAGGGTGGACTGCAAGTTTAGTTGGCAACGGAGTAGCCGAGATAATTACCCGGAATCCTAAGCTTATCGGCCTAACGGCTAAAGACCTTGAGACTATGCCCTATGCCAGCGCTATCGGACAGGGGATTACCAGCGGTTTTGGTTCAGCATTTAAAAATGATACGTTCATCCAGAGTATTTCTAAGGGCCTATTAACCAGCGCCTTGACCATCGGTGAAGCCAAGATAGAAGCTGATATGCTCAAACATAACCCCCGGATGACCCCGGTTATGTCCGCGTATTTAATTGATGCCGGCACCGCCGCATTCAGAGGTTTTATGGAAGGTTTTCTTTCTCCTACGGTAACCGAAAGTATCCGCAATCAGAAATTAGATATCAACAACCAGACCTTTGAACCCGATTCCGCGGCCATAGGGTTTTTTACGCGCACTTTTAACGCGTTAGAAACGGATGGTTTAAACGCTTCTAGTTTTGGATATACAGGCCGTGAGCTAAGCGCGTTTGGAGAAATATCCTATATGCATACTTTGACTGCTACTTTTGGGCCGACGACTCCAGAGATACTTAGGCAGCAAATGGCTAAGGGTGCGTTTCAGGGAACAGCAGTAGGTGAAGGTTCTACGGTAAATGTAGCCTTAAGCGATGGCACGTTGGTGCCGCTTACGCTTTCTGATGCTTCCAAGTCAAATCTAAATGGTTCTACCATAATTCCTTTCATGGGGACACAGCCGCGCAAAGATCTTACGTACACAGATATAGGCGGTAATAAATGGACGAGTAACGGTGACGGCACATATGCATTACAATCCGTGAAGAAGCAAGAGGGGAGTTTTATCGCCGGATGGGCCCAGATCGCCCATGATAGTTACCAGTCTGGCGCGGTAAGAAATATGGTAGGGACAATCGCGGTTATACCTGCTGCCCGCGAATTCTTACATTTGCCGGTTAGCTTTATGACGCATTACAAAGACGCCAAGGGAGATATTCAAGATGGAAGTTTGGTATTAGAGAGAACTAATTTTACCGATAAATTAGCTACAACCAGCCTGCGGACTTTAAGTATATCGGATAACTTCGGTAATCCCGTATTTAGTCAGACTACCCAGAATCAGAGGGTTATTGATGAGGGCAAGATTAAATCCTTCTCCGCGATCAGCGCTAACTATTGGGCTAAAGGAGAGGGTTTTATAAGCAGGACGGAAAATTTCTATTATGACAAGAATACCAAACAATTTATGTCCAATAGCTTGGTGACTACTCAAGCGGGGACGACTACTGTAAACGGTTTAGCCGGCACGACTTTTAGCAAAGATTATCAGAGTGAGTTACAGCTTAGCGCTCAATTTTTACAAGCCAACGGTATTTCCACCTCTGTTGGCGACGGGAAGATCTATTTACCCGGTAAACCAATGCAAGGAGTTCAACTGTTGGTAGGAGGAACACTGCTGCTTTCTCCGCAAGATGGAAAATTGCAATCCAGCGTGGTAGTGAATAATGATAATGGAAAACTAAAGGTTAGCGGCTGGGCGTATCATTCGGATAATCCATATTTTAATAATATCGGCGTTAATGGAGTAAGCTATACCAATAAGAATTTAGCCGATGCCGAGAAAGCATTACAATCTGGTAACACTGGATCTGGTAAATCCAAAGATGCGGATAGCGATGATTCATCCGGCGGCAGTTATAATGTTACCAAAGATAGCAACACGCTCATTTTTAATTTAAATCGCGACAAAGATGCCGCGCGTATTACTCCTGATGGCGGTCTTGTGATGGGAGAGGGTGATAGAGTACGTTATGATAGTGGCACGCTTACTGGTATAGGCAGCAATGTAGGCAATCAAGCATTTAAAATATCGGCTGATGCAGACAATGGAGAGGCAATAATTGGCGCCTTGGGGGTAGGGAGAACAGGCAAGGGGGTAGGGCTTATTCCTCTTACCGGTAGATGGGATATTAGTAGTTCTGGACAAACAAATATTAATAATGGCCAGACTGTGTTTACGGGGAATCAAGTCTCCGTATTAAATAATATTCCACTTATAAAGGATTCATCCGCAGGATTTATAATCGAACATGCTAAATTGTTTGGTTCTGGCTATCAAGGTAGTTATGTTGTTTCAGCTATTGCACAGGGAGAATATTTATTAACCTTAACCAATAATGGTGAGAGCTGGGTCCCGCACTGGCAAGACAAGGGTTTAATTACCTCTATAGATTTGACTACCAAAGAAAGCCAGAGTAATCCAATTGATTTGATCGATAGGGCGAAAAACGGTACGGCTGAGGCTTTGGCCAGCCGGATGACCTATTTCTCTCAGGTAATGCCTAATGGAGCTAATACGAATGAAAAAGATGCTGAAGCCGAACAGCATAACCTACCTGCTGCGCAACCCGGATCAGCAAATTCTACTACACCGATTACAAAATGGAATACAGGGGAAAGCGGAGCTGGCTTTGAATCTGTTTCCACTAATGGTATACAGCACGCCTTTGATTTAAATGGATTAGCGCTGAATCCGACGGCTGCTAACAGCGTAAATGTTTCATCGATGTTTAATAACGCGGAACATACGTTCGTGAATAATTATGCGAAAAGCGCGTTTACTTCCGGCGTGCAGCTGGATGATAAGGGTAATGTAACGGGGCGAATGATTGCCGCTATCCCGCTTAACGAAGGCTCATTAGCCGGTAAAACAGTTCAATTAAATGATCACGGATTTGTTATTACAGGTGGATTTAAGTCGGGGTGGAGAAGTATAAATGCAAACGGGTCGTTCTTTAAAACTTTGATAGGTGACGATAAAGATAATGTTGCTTTAGACAAAGCTGGGCTAGAGAACGTTAGCTTCTGGGTGGCAAATGGTGGAGCAAAATTCTTGAATTTCAGCATCGGCGTATTAACATTAGAGGGAAACAAGTATACCAAAAATAATGGCTTAGTTTTTGGAGTGGCAGAGAACGTTCAAGGCGGGGCTGCTCCATATCTTGCTGTGGTTCCAGACAATCCTTTGATTTTGACTCAAACCAAAAAACCATCGACTGTACTTGACGAAAATCTCGATAATCAATTAAGCGGAGATAGAGCAAATGAATTATTGGGGCGCCAAGAGATTGTTAATAAATTACCCACAGAGTATAACGCAGCTAAAGATGAAGGGTATAAAGTTCTTCAGGAAACCTTTGCTAAAACTTATGCTCCTAATTCGACCTTAAATCTTTATTTAAATCCTAATAATGGTGTAATTTACGCAGACGGTACTCAGCGAGTCAATGTATTGATATCTAACTTAAATTCTACCAACGCAGCACTTTCAGGAGATTTCCGTAACACTACATTTGGGATGAATTCTTTCGGAAGAAAGGATTATATTGCTACTACAGTATTTTTAGATGATAAACAGAATGTATCTTTTACCAAAGGTATCTTTAAGAACGACTCCGCAGGCGGCGTAGTGCAGACGGATTATTTAGGCAGGGTTACTACTGATAAAGCAGGGATATATGTAGGTAATCCCAAGAATCGCGTAGATGCCGCCTTGCAGTCAGCGAAAAGAAGTGAAATAGGTAGAGTAGTTGATTCAACCGTTATCCTTAAAGATTACTATTATAAAGCAGTAATAGGCAAAGAAGGCGCGATTGAGAAGATCCTCGAAGGTAAAGCCGGTCAGCTGGTGATAGACGGTAAGAACGCTTTAAGCCAAGGTGACCATGACTTATCCAGCGGCATACTCAAGACCGTAACCGGGGAAACGCTCTCCTTAATCGCCTCTCCTGCTAAATTAAATAATCTTGAA
>JAUSED010000002.1 GCA_030650425.1 Candidatus Omnitrophota bacterium
GGGTGTGGGATTCTGGATGTTGGTGACGATGATGCTTACGGCGGTAGAAGCAGCATCCTGAAGAGTAGCTCCGCTTCTAGTTAAGGTAAGCACTTGGCCAGTGACACTGGCTGAGAGTGTGCCAGTAAGGTTCCAGCTGGAGACAGCCGTAGCTGCTCCTGAGCTGAGTGTAAAGCCTGCTGGGAAGGTAACCACAATCTTGGCATCTGATGGTAGAGGATTAGCCGTAGTAAAATTGATGGTCACGTTCTCCGTAACACCGGCATACCTTGTCGCTGGTTCGACATTGGTTAAGGTCAGGCTTCCTCCGGTAGTAATGGTATCGGCAGTAATTGCGGTTGTCTCATCAATGGCTAGATCAGCAGCAGTAGTAGTCTTTAAACTGTAAGCACCTGTTGAGCCAGTGGAGCTAGGATTCTTAATATTAGAGAGAATAAAAGACTTTACTCCTACAGCTGAAGCTGTACCAGCAGAACGAGTAACCGTAACTACCTGACCTGCGACTGAAGCAGTGAGTGTGCCGTCTATGCCTGAAGGCGTACCTGAGACTGCGGTTGCCGCACCAGAGCTGAGTGTAAAGCCGGCTGGGAAGGTGATCACAATCTTACCGTCACTAGGTAGGGAGTTCACCGTAGTAAAGCTTACCGTAACATTACCCGTAGCTCCGACGACTAAGCTGGCTGGCTGGATATTCGCGGTAGTGATCTGGGCGCCAGACATCGTGAAGTTATTGGCTGATTCAGCTGAGACCACGCGGTTAGCGCTGTTGGTGTCGGTAAAACCTATGGAGACGTCGCTGAGGGTTGGTGTATAAGCCGCATCAACCGTAGCTAAATAAGACTTGTATTTGATGTAACGTAAGCCATTAAGCGCAGATGAAATACTTGTGCCTGAAGTACTGAAGTAGGTTGAGCCTGTGTTGTCCGGTCCGACAAAGTTCCAAGTGGTATTGTCATTGTTGGCAGCAACCTGGAACCTTAAGGCATTAGATCCAGTCTGAGCAGGAACTGTGGCAGTCCAAGTCAATGGGCCAAAACTCTGGTTAGCGGTGGTGTCAATGGAACGTGAGGTAAAGGTACCGGAGGAAATACTATTTATTTTTGTAATATACAAGGTCCCATCAGCTGCATAGAGATAGTCTCCCGAAATACGCATTGCATCAGCAGCAGCAGTAGCGATACTACTATAATTACCGACTGAAGTAGGGTTGGTAGGAGTAGAGATATCGATAATCGACAGGCCGGCAGAACTATCACCTACATAGGCGCGGTTCCCTGAAACTGCAACGCTCAGAGCATTACCGGGCGTATCACAGGTTCCGACTAAATTAGGAGCAGTGGGATTAGAAATATCAATAACCCTCAGGCCGGGAGCATTATCCGCCACATAGGCGTAGTTCCCTGAAACACAGACGCGCTTAGCATTGCCGGCTGTATCATAAGTCCCGACTAAATTAGGAGCGTTAGGATTAGAAATATCAATAACCCTCAGGCCGACAGTATCATCCGCCACATAGGCGTAGTTCCCTGAAACATAGACATCAAGAGCAGAGCCAGATGTATCACATGTCCCGGCCGCGACTGGACTGGCAGGATTGGAGATATTGGTAATCGTCAAGCCGGTAGCGCCGCTAGCCTTATAGGCATAGTTTCCCGAAACATAGACGCGGCCGTTTCCACTAATCGTCCCGAGTACTCCGGGGCTGGCTGGATTAGAAACGTCGAGAATCTGCGTATCACCCAGATAATAACCTAGATAGGCATAGTTTCCTGAAGCGTAGATGTAAGAAGCATAGGCAGCGCCATTATAAGTGTAGGTTAAAGAAGGGCTGGCAGGATTAGATATATTGAGAATGCGCAGCCTATAAGCATAACTACCTACATAGGCATAGTTCCCTACAACAGAAATATCACCCCAGCCAAGTTGGTTTGCGCTATAACTGCTATACGTGCTAAGACTGGCAGGATCAATAGGCCCGGCAATTAAAACCACCCCTGCCCCATTCCCTGTCCCTGATACTGCTGTGTTAGAGAAGGCGCCTAAGTTAAACTGCGTATCAGTGGTATCTTTTAGCAGTTGATAGAAGGTATCCTGTATCTTGACTTTGGCCGTGGTAGTAGGATTAGCTGGGACAGTCCAGGAGTAGGTGCCGTCGTTAGTTTCACCGGTAGCAATGGTATTAGAGTAGGTTGAACCGTCAGTGGCATAGTATAAAGCCAAACTATCGGATACTGTTCCGTTAGAGCTCCAAGTGATGGGATAGGAGTCTCCGGTATAGACGGTAATCCCTGTGTCTGAAGGAGTAAGCAGGGTCATGGTTGGAACAACAATGGTGTTAGCTGAAGCTGTGCCGGTATCAATTAAGACGCTTGAAGCATCCTTAGTTCTTACAGCATAGGTACCGGTTGTGCCTAAGAAGACAGGATTTTTGATCCCGGAAATAACAATGCTTGGTGTAGCTGCGGCGCTAATCGCTGTGCCGGTTGTAATGGTTAAGGTCTGATTAGAAGCTGCGACAGTTGAACCAGTGTTACCTGAGACATAAGCTAAGGAGCCGCTTAGATCGTAGTTGGCATTAAAGTCTACTTCGATCTTGCCGCCGGAAGCAATAGGATTAGCCGTGGTAAAAGCAATCGTATGATTGGTAGTTGCTCCGGCTTTCAACGAGGCTGGGGTAATGCTGGGAGTAATCAGCGCGCCGGCATTAACCACCACACTCCCTGATACGCCGGTCTTAGCGGCAGTATCTGTAGCGGTTAAAGTAATTGTTTCAGCGATGGTGTCTTTGGCATAAACCGTCGCCACGCCTGTAGCTAAAGTATAGGTGGTAGTGGTGGTAGTATAGGTATTATCCGTATAGAATAAGGCCGAGCCGGAATTAGTCATCGTCACTACGGTCGATGAATCTGTAGTAACGGTGTTATTAACGCTGTCTTTAGCTGTGGCTGTAGCTGACCAACCTGTGCCGGCAGTCTGCGGAGTCGCGCTGGTTATCACATAAGAAGCAATGGCGCTGGGATTAACCACCACATTGCTGCTGGTACCGGTCTTGGTATTAGCATCGGTCGCGGTGATGGTAATCGTCTGGCTAGTCGCGTCTCTGACATAGACCGTCGCCGTACCGCTGGCAAGAGTATAGGTAGTAGTGGTGGTATTGTAGTTGTTATCAGTGTAGAATAGCGCGGCGCCGGAGTTAGTCATCGTTACCACTGTAGATGAGTCTGTGCTCACCGTGTTATTATAGGTATCCTTAGCTGTAACTGTCGCTGACCAGCCTGTGCCGGCGGTTTGCGGAGTTGCGCTAGTTACCACATAAGAAGCGATGGTTGGGCTGGGGTTGACCACTACATTACTGCTTACCCCGGTCTTGATATTAGCATCGGTCGCGGTGATGGTAATCGTCTGGGCAGTAGTATTTTTAAGATAGATCGTTGCTGTGCCGCTGGCAAGAGTATAAGTAGTGGTGGTGGTAGTATAAGTGTTATCAGTGTAGAATAACGCCGCTCCGGAGTTAGTCATGGTTACCACTGTTGATGAATCTGAGCTAACTGTGTTATTCAGGCTGTCTTTGGCTGTAACCGTAGCTGACCAGCCAGTGCCGGCGGTTTGGGGAGTCGCGCTGGAGACAGTATAGTGGTCAATCGCAGCCGCGCTCACTACTACATCCGTGCTGGTGGCTGAAGTATAACCACTGTTAGGATAGGTTACGTTGATCAGGTCTAAGCTGGGGGTAGCGTTAGCATCTGTAGTTGCTAAACTGGCGGCAAAATCTAAGGTAGTGGTGGTAGTGGGAACAAAGCCTCCGCTGGATTGCCATTGGCTGCGGGTGATCCCTTCTAAGGTAGTTTTGGAGATGCCGTTGGTGGCGATATTACCCAGTGTGGAAGCTGTCCAGCTAGAACCATCCCAATATTTCCAAGTTGTCCGGCCGTCAAAGGAAACCAGATATTTGATGGAGGTATTCGCGGGCGTAGTCTGGGTCAGCGAAGCGCTGGATAAACCGGTCCAGCTGGAAGTATTGATCTGCGAGCCGGCGGCAGTAGTAACATAATAAGCTTGGGAAGTGGGGTAAGTAAGCGCGGGGAATTCATAAATTTTTACCTCGGAAAGCGCGCGGCTAATCGAATCCCAGTTCGGGCCTCTTAAAACCATTTTCAAATAACGGGTGCTCACATTTAAACTTATATTTATGTACTGGGCGCCCTGGGTTGCCAAAACATCATGGGTGATCACCAAAGTCCAGTTACTGCTGTCCGGAGAACTATAGACATCCACATATTTGGGAAGATACCAATTTTGGACAGTATCATATCCCATCCAAGGAGTGATTTTACTCACCAGCTTGGTGGTCGTTAAATCAAAAACGTAAGACCAATCAAGCGTGGAGTTAGTGCTTGTGTTCGTCAAACAACACTGGCCAAAAGTAGCAATCCCGTCAGATAGGCAAGCAGGAGGCGTGGTGGTAAGCGTGCCGTTTTGATAATAAGTGGCTTCGGTAATCGTATAGCTTACCTGCTGTTCTCCTGAACCGGTTGACTTCAGAGCTACTGCTCCGCTGGCAAAGGCTGTGCCATTTGTCCCATCCTGTTGAGTATAATTACCCGCAGTAGTAAAATCCACACTGCTATCCGCGCTAGCTCTCTCAGCCTTAATGTTCATCGTTTCTGCCTTATTATAGGAAAGGCCGGAGAAGGTAGCTACGCCATCAACTACGGTAGCAGTTAAGTTGGCTCCTTGGAGTGTATCTGTGCCGGTTGCGCCGCGGGATAAGGTAATACTGGTTGAGTCGTCCGTGATGATCGTATTGCCTAAGCTATCCTGCACCGCTACCTTAGGCTGTTGAATAAAGGCTACGCCTGCTGTAGCTGTGCTGGAAGGCTGCTGGGTAAAACCGAGTTTACTGGCTGCGCCGGCATTAACTACCACATTGCTGCTAGTGCCGGTCTTGGTATTAGCATCAGTTGCGGTGATGGTGATGGTTTGAACGGTGTTATCCTTGACATAAATCGTCGCTGTGCCGCTGGCAAGGGTGTAGGTGGTGGTCGTAGTGGTATAAGTGTTATCAGTGTAGAATAGCGCGGCCCCGGAGTTAGTCATGGTTACCACTGTAGATGAGTCTGTGCTCACCGTGTTATTCCCGGCATCCTTAGCTGTAACTGTCGCTGACCAGCCAGTGCCGCTAGTCTGCGGAGTTGCGCTGGTGACAGTATAAGAGGCGATTGCCCCGGGATTAACCACCACATTACTGCTTACCCCGGTCTTGGAATTCGCATCGGTTGCGGTTAAGGTAATCGTCTGGGCAGTTGCGTCTTTGACATAGATAGTTACTGTGCCGCTGGCAAGGGTGTAGGTGGTGGTCGTTGTGGTATAAGTGTTATCAGTGTAGAATAGCGCGGCCCCGGAGTTAGTCATGGTTACCACTGTAGATGAGTCTGTGCTCACTGTGTTATTCCCGGCATCCTTAGCTGTAACTGTCGCTGACCAGCCTGTGCCGGCGGTCTGCGGAGTTGCGCTGGTGACAGTATAAGAGGCGATGGCGCCGGCGCTAACCACCACATTATTACTGGTGGCTGAAGTATAGCTGGCATGGTTTACGCTAATCAGGTCTAAGGTAGGAGTGGCGCCGGCATCTGTACTTGCTAAACTGGCGGCAAAATCTAAGGTCGTGGTGGTAGAAGGAACAAACCCTCCGGTAGATTGCCACTGGCCGCTCGTGATCCCTTCTAAGGTCGTTTTGGAGATGCCATCGGTAGCGATACTAGCGAGGGCAGAAGCTGCCCAGCTAGAGCCATTCCAATATTTCCAAGTTGTCCGGCCGTCAAAAGAAACCAGATACTTGATCGAGGTATTCGTCGGTGTGGTTTGGGTTACCGCGGCGCTGGATAAACCGGTCCAGCTGGAAGTATTGATCTGTGAGCCGGCGGCAGTAGTTACATAATAGGCTTGAGAAGTAGGGTAACTAGAAATAGCATAGGCTGAAGTTGGAGGCGTAAAATTAGCTGTCCATCTGGCGATGCCTTTAGAGACGCGCAGTTCGTCCATATATCCTTTAAGATAACCGCTAAAATCCGCTTCAAGGCCGATACTTAAACCGCTGGCAAAATCAGGTATGGCATTGGTAATCGTATCGTTAGTTCCTCCTAATTTTTGGCCGTCAACGTAAAGGCTGAAAAGATTGCCATTCCTCACCACCGCTACATGATACCAGGTATTGATTGACGGCGACCAGGTGCGGGTAATCCCGACCGCGGTCGGATACCAATCAAATCTCAAAAGTGAGTTGGAACTGGTATAACAAAATCTCCAAAAAGTAGAACCATTGGCATACTGTTCAATGAAGCCGCAATTGCGTATTTCCGTAAAATAAACCCAAAAATCAATGGTGAAATCTCCTGCGTCAAAGAACCAGTCCGCGCTATCCGCAGCACTTAGATAATTTCCTCCTCCTCCGTCTTGATAAGCGCTGTACCCGCCGAATTTACTTTGGGTGTTACTCCGGCTGTCTGTGCCGTTGATGGTTATGCTGTGCGGCGCGCTGCTGCTATCGGTCAGGCCCGTATCATCCATATGCATCAGTAATTGCGTGTTGGCATCGCTGGTTCCGTGCAAGATTACTGTGCCGCTAGAAAAATCCGTGCCAGAGGTCGCGTCCTGCTGGGTATAGTTGGCCTCTGTAGTAAAATTCAGGCTGCTGTCCGCGGAAGCTGCATCAGCCTTGATAGTCATCGTCTCAGCCTTGTTGTAGTACAGGCCGTTGAAAGTTGCCAAACCGCTTGAGGCAGTTGCAGTCAATGTGCCTTGCAGGGTATCTGTGCCGGTTGTGCCGCGGGATAAGGTAATACTGGTTGCGTTGTCTGAAGTAACGGTGTTGCCATAGGCATCCTGAACAGCCACAATCGGCTGCGTACCAAAAGCCGTGCCTGCTGTAGCTGTGGCTGAAGGCTGTTGGGTAAAACCGAGTTGTGTGGCGGTTGAAGCGCCTATGCTTATGGTTCCTGTAGCATCACCCGTTAACGTTGCGTGGGTCGCGGTAACCGTCCCTGAACCTGTATTGTTTACGCCCGGCTGGAGAATAGTGGACGCGCCTGAAGCAGCGCTTAACCAAGCGCTGTTCAGGGTCCCGGTTACACCCCAAGTTACCGACTGATCTGCTACATAAGTATTGGTATTATCATATTCCGCGGCATAGAGGGTTAAAGTATCCTGATTGGCAACCAATGACGCGGTAGTTACCTCGCTTCCCCCTCCTGACGCGGCATTTCTTATAGTGATATGATCCTTCGTCTTCCACGCCGCGTAACGGTATATGGTGTTGCTAGGGCTATTCACGCTCGTGCCGCTTCCGACGCTAAACCCGTCGCTAATACTATCTTTAATTCCAGTACCACCGGTGATATTCGCGGTATTGGCAAAATATTGACAATTATCCGCTGCCAAGGAATCACTCCGCTGCACCGCGTTTACGGTATTATTTCCCTTAACCCAAACCAAATCAGGCTGGAATCCTACTCCGGTAATATCTTTACTCGCCTGCGCGTCCGCAGTGTAAGAACCGACGCTAAAATTATCGTCGGCTTTAAAGGCAAACCACCAATAGATAGCTTGGTCGGTATTAACATAACCACCGTAGCCTATCTGGAACCCGTCCGGCTCTAACGCCTGAATAATATTTGATGTTTCCGCTACGCTGCCAAATAAAGAGGATGAATCGCCCGTATGATTGGAAGTCCTCCAGACACCCCCATTCGCGGTAGAAGCCTTAATCACCACTAAATCCGGCTGAAAACCTAGCCCGGTAATCGAACGGTTATCTAAAGCGTTACCCGCATAACTGCCTACTTGAAAATCAACCGCGCCTGTGCTTGGTATATCAAATGCCTCCCAGTAATAAGTCCCGGCGCTGGTATTCACTGTAGCGTGCGTCCCCACAGTAAACCCGTCGCTGTCTAAAGAGGTGACCGCTCCGCTAAGATCAGCAGTCCCTGTAGATAGATAAGCTGACCTATCGCCATACATCGCCGAGCTTCTAAACACAGCGTAATCTGTGGTAATGCTTTTAATGATCACTAATTCCGGCTGAAAACCTAGCCCGCTGATCGACTGAGCAGAGCCGGTCCCGCTATATGAACCTTTGGCCAGATTAAAACTACCTGTGGCAGCAGCAGCTGCCTGTTCCGCGAAAGCGGCGTAATAATAAGTATAATTTACTGTATTAACATTTCCGCCAGTCCCAACCTGAAAGCCGTCGCCAGCCGGCTGCTCTAATGATTGGATTGCGTTTACCCCATTACCCACAGCTGTAAAGTAACCGCTGGAATCGCCTTTTAAGGAAGAACAGCTAAACATCGCTGAGTCAGTAACGGTATCTTTCACAAAAACAAAACCCGGCTTAAAGCCTACGCCTGAAATATTCCGGTCATCTGTGCTGTCACCGGTATAGCTGCCGACTTTAATCGAACCCGCTGCCTGCTTAAAAGCCGCATACCAGTAATTTGTTGAGCCGGCATTCACCTGAGCATCTGTGCCCACAGTAAAACCATCGCTGACAAAAGCGGTAATCTGGTCCGCTCCCTGAGATTGGCCGTTAAAATAAAGTGAGTTGCTGCCGCTTACATCCGCGGTCCTCCAAACTCCTAAGTTAAGGCCTGAACTTTTAACCCAAACCAAATCCGGCTGGAAGCCTACGCCGGTAATATCATGGCCGGCGCCTGTGCCGCTATAGGTGCCGACTTTAAAATAACCGTTTCCTGAACCGCTAAAGGCAATCCACTGATAAGCTGTTCCCGCGTTATTTACCGCGGTATTCGTGCCTAAGGTAAATCCACCGCTATCTAAGGAAGTAATCCCGCCGCTAAAATCCGCGCTGGCAACTCCCAGATAAGCCGTCGTATCTCCGGTCATCGCTGAACTCCTAAAGACTAAGCCGGCTGTGCTGCTCGCTGATTTAACCATCACCAAATCCGGCTGGAACCCTACGCCGGTAATCGCGAGGCTCGCGCCGGTACCGATATAGGTTCCGGTTTTCAGGGTGGGAACGCCGGCAGTGGTATTTAAGGTAGTAAAATTCCAAGTGGTCGTATCGCTAATCCCGGCATAGGCAAGGCCTGCCGTATCCTTGAAACAAGTACCGGCTATCTGAACATAATAACCTGTATTATAGTTAAAGTCGGACGTAGGATTAATGTTAATTGTTTTTGTGCCGCTGCCGGTTACCTGACTGGAGGTAACCGCGATGGTTTCTACGGTAGAGTTATCCGAAGATTTTTTAATCACAATATTGCCGGTATTGATATCTACCGGCTCAGCGAAGTTAATAATCAGGTTTACGCCTACTCCGGCAGATGTAGCGCCGTCAGCCGGAGAAAAACTGCTTACAGCGGGGTTAGTAACATCCGCGCTATATACCCGCCACGCCGCGTAACGGTATACGGTTGAGCTGGGGTTATTTACGGCTGTACTATTACCCACAGTAAAGCCGTCGCTAATAATATTTTTAAGGTTAGTCGTAGCATTCGCTACATTAGAAAAATATTGGGAATTAGTATCCGTAAAAGAACTGCTCCGGTGCACTCCTTGATTGCCTGCCTTTGACTTAATCCAGACCAAATCCGGCTGGAACCCTACGCCGGTAATGTTTGTGTTATCTGTGTTATTGGCGCTGTAAGAGCCTACGCTAAAATTATTCCCGGCTTTAAAAGCAAACCACCAATAGGCCACTCCGACGCTGTTCACATAACTTGAGGCGCCTACTTTGAACCCGTCTGTTTCTAATGCCTTGATATTTCCCGCTTCTTCTGAAGTGGCGTCAAAAAAAGAACAGCGTTCACCCGAATGGCTGGAAGTCTTCCAAACCCCTATGTTTCCATTAGAGGCTTTAATCACCACCAAGTTAGGCTTAAAACCAACCCCTGTAATTGACCTGTTATCTGTAGAACTACCCAGATAACTGCCTACTTGAAAATCAACCGCGCCTGTGCTTGGTATATCAAATGCCTCCCAGTAATATGTGCCGCCATTGGTATTTACTGTGGAGTCGGATCCTACAGTAAACCCGTCGCTGTCTAAAGAGGTAACTCCTCCGCTAAGATCGCCGGTAGAGGAGTTAGCTAAATAAGCTGACCTGTCGCCATACATCGCTGAGCTCCTAAATACAGCGTAATCTGTGGAAATGCTCTTAATGATCACTAATTCCGGCCTAAAGCCTAAGCTTGAGATGGATTGGGTAGTGCCATTACCGCTATATGAGCCTTTGGCCATCGTAAAATTGCCCGCGGCAGCAGCAGCCGGCGGCCCGCTAAACGCGGCATAATAATAAGTAGAACTTACCGCGTTAACATAAGCATTAGTCCCCACTTGGAACCCGTCGCCGGCTGGCGTATCCAGTGATTGAATAACATCTGAAACATTGGCAGCGGCTGTAAATAAAGGGGAATAATCGCCGATTATCGAGCGGCAGCTAAACGCGCCCAAGTTAGTAGTGGTATTTTTTATCAAGACAAAACCCGGGTTAAAGCCTACACCTGAAATATTTTTATTATCAGTTCCATCACCGGTATAAGTACCCACCTTCATTGAACCTGAAGCTTCTTTAAAGGCCACATAATAGTAAGCTACTGTGTCGGTATTTACCTCGGCATCTGTGCCTAAGCTAAATCCATCGCTGACAAAGCCGGTGATCCGGTTAGCTGCCTGGGCCGTGCCGGAAAAATAAAGAGAGTTGGTAGAACTCACATCCTTAGTTTTCCAAATCCCTAGATTAGCGCCTGAGCTTTTAACCCAGGCTAAGTCCGGCTGGAAACCAATGCCGGTAATATCTCTGCTAATGCCGTTGCCGGTGTAAGTGCCGACCTTGAAACAACCGTTTCCTGAACCGCCAAAGGCAATCCACTGATAAGCTGTGGCTGTTACCGCGTAATTTACACTGGCGTCCGTGCCCACAGTAAACCCGTCGCTGTCTAAAGAAGCAATCCCGCCGCTGAAATTCGCGCTGGCAACTCCCAGATAAGCCGTGCTATCCGCGGCCATCGCCGAAGTTGTAAAAACCGCGGCGCCCGCGGTAGTAGCTGCTTTAATGATTACCAGATCCGGCTGGAAGCCCAAGCCGGTAATCGAGAGGCTCGCGCCGGTGCCGACATAAGTGCCGGTTTTCATTGCCGGCAGCCTTGTGGAATTAGTAAGTGTTCCGTCAGCCCCGCCTGTGCCGTTGGTGCCTTTGGTTACAGAGGGGCTTCCGCTAAAGGTACTTGTACTGCTATAAATCGCGATTCTTCCGCCGCCGCCTCCGCCGCCAGCCGAGGCTGTCGCGCCGCCATTGCCTCCGTTAGCCGTAATCGCGCCTGAACCGGCTAAGGCCGCGCAGTTAATCTGGATACTTCCGCCTGAACCGCCGCCGCCTGAACCTGCGGCTGCTGAGCCGGCAGTTCCATTAGCTGAAATCCCGCCGTTCACTGTAACCGTTCCGCTGACAGCTAATTTGATCGCTCCGCCGCCTGCGCCGCCTGCGGCTGCTGCTCCTCCGCCGCCGCCAGAACCTATGTTGCTAGGAGCAGTAGATGAGCCATAGGTTGTGCCGCCTGCGCCGCCGCTTGTTCCGCTAGCGCCTGCGCCGCCATAACCTCCGCCTCCGCCTCCGCCAGTAGCGCTTCCTACGCCTGCGCCTGTGCCTGTGCCGCTCGCGCCTGCCGCGCCGCCAGCATAACCTTGGCCATCCGCGGAAATGCTCGCGCCCAGATCAACCGTAACACTGGTGGCATTAATGATTACTCCGTTAGCGCCGCTAGACTGCAAGGTAAGAATAGCGTTATTTGAGATCGTCAGGTTACCGTAATTATAGGTTCCGCTAGCCCAACTGGTATTAGTAGTTATATTAAGGTCAACGCCGGCAGAATCAACACTCTTCTGGTTAAGCAGTAGGAATAATACGCTTAGCGCGCTAAAGATAACCAGTAAACCTGTCTTCACTCTGCCTCTATTGATTTTACTCATCTTTCTCGCCTCATTACCTAAACACTATCGACCCTGCCTTACCTTCAACATTTCCCTGTCCACCGTTCACATTGATTGTGCCGGATATCGCTCCGCCCCTGCCCACGACATCAATCCTTCCGCCCTCTCCGCCTTGGGATGAGCTGGAGCCGCCTTGCGCGTGGATCACCGCTCCTGCTCCGCCGAATTTATCCGCGGATAAACTTATCTGCCCGGCGCCGGCGCCTGTTCCTTCTTTTCCGTCGGCAGTAATTGCGCTGTAAATATAAAAATTCCCTCTCGCGTTAAGCTTGATCAGGCCGCCCTTATTGTTATTTACTCCGTTTGCCTCAATCGAGGCCTTCGGTTCGATATTTATATTGCCCGCTGAAATATCTAATTTTGAGTTTGGCGTATGAGTCAACACGCTGTTTGAGCCAACCGTAAGGTTACCGCTGATCGTAATTTGGCCTTCGCCATCCTGTATCAACCTGCCGCCTTTACGCACCACTATTTCCTGACAACCCTTATTCACCCCTGCCTTCAGCACCAAGGTAGAGGTATTTTTCCCTGTCCCGTCGCCGATAGTCAGTTTGCGGAAAGAAATTGGTTCATCCGCGTAAACCGTAGCCTTACCGGCGATCTTTACTTCCGTGTTTAATCCCGGGGCCTTTCCGCCTAACCAAGAAGCGGCATTACTCCATTTCCCCTCGCCGCTGGCAATATAGTCGCTGGATTCTTCTGCCGCCCGCGAACCAAAAGTTTTATCCGAGGTATCAAAAATAGACGGGTCATTGGCGTCGGATATTTTAATCAACAGCTTTTCTCCGGCTGCCACAGGCTGCCAAAGGTATTCTCCGCTATTGGCTATCTGCCCGGCGATCAGCGTATAATTTTTACCGCCATCGGAAGAATAGGCGATATCAAATGGATAAGACGATTCGTATTCTCCGGCCAGCCAAACAATATCTCCTTGGCTATCCGCGCTAAAAGTTTCTCCGCCGTTAGGAGAAACAAGATTAATCTTTCCCGGACGGTAATCTAAGGAAAACATCGATAAGCCGTCATTGCGGGAGAAAAAGGGGACTGTCCCCGCAGGGGACTGTCCCCTTTTTCCCGAGAAATCCAACCGCGCCTTCAGGCTTGTCCCCGGCTTAAAATCCTTCTTGGAGGCGTAATAAAATTTTTCATTTACGCAGTCTTTCTTAAAACTTACGCCGCTATCCGCGGAAACGCTTACGGATAGATCCGCGTTATCCGAAGAAGACATCTTCCATGAAGGTACGAGGATACGTGTCGGCTGATTGCTCGCGGCCAGTTCGCTTGATAAATAATAACCGCTGGTGGCATCGTCTTTAAGCACAAGTTCTCCGCTGGCTGAAACTTTGGTCCCGCTAAAAACCGCAAGGCTCACGCCCTCCTCTTTCCCCGTGGCCTCGATCACCGGAAGGGCCTCCGCGAATTTACGCGCGCGGATGGTCCCAAAATACATAATGTTTTTTCCGTTTCCTTCGCCGCCGGAGCGTAAAGACAAATACCCAGCGCTCGGCGCCGGATCAAACTGATAGCTTGCGCTCGCCTGCGGTGCATCCGTCATCGGAAAAACAGGGACTGTCCCCGAAGGGGACTGTCCCGTTTTTCCCTCAAATCTTTCAAAAGTCATCTTACCGTTATAAAGGACTATCCTGTAATTATATTTTTCTCCGGTAACCGTTGGCTTGGCCGCGCTGTCATTCGCCTTCACGATTCCATTGGGAGCGATGCAATGCTCTGCCCCTTTATATATAGAGGAATAAGCAAGGTAAATAGGGCTGTCATAAGAGGCTTCATTTTTATTCAGGATATCTAAACTGTTTTCAAAACCGCTTGTAAGCTGACAGGAATATTCAATCACCCCTTCTTTGAATTGGAAATTTTTACTGATGATTTTAGCCGCGTCCAATTTAATCCCTTCATCACTTATTTCCGCGCTTCCATTTTGCTCGGTGTGGGTTACCCATTTATCTTTGTCTAAGGTGGGGGATTGCCCCGCATTCTGCGGGGTCCCGCTTGGGCGGGAAAAATCTTCATAAAAATCAAAGGTCGCGTTCGGATTGGAAAGGTCTTCAGCTTCGCTATTACCATAATATAGGTAAAGGGTTACTCCTTCCTTAGGGATCTGCGGAATTTTTACCCAGAACGTGGCTGTGCGGCTGCCTTTTTCGCCTTCTATGCTCTCTCTGTAAAAGGAGAGTGCTGTTTGGCGGTCAGCCGCGGTAAAACGGATATCTTTAAAATCCGCCAGCGTGTGGCCGTTTACATCTAGATCAACGTCTTTAACCGCGTCGCTTTCTCCAATTTTTAATTTTAATTGGTAATTATATAAATCCTGAGTGGGGGATCTTTTTATAGTTATTTCTTTACGGTAGAGAAACCCGCTTAAAGTTGGTTCGCCAAAATCTCCGGCTACCCCTTGAGTGTCGGTATAATTAATATTTACGCGGGAGAGCTTTGCGTCAGCCTCTAAAGTTTGGGCGCGCCAGCGCAAGCGGTTGCCGTTTACAAAACCGCTTTTCATTGGAACGCCGTTAGTCACCGGATAATAATGCAGGCCGTTGTCCGCGCTTACTTCAAAATTAATTTTTCCGGTAGCGGTATAATTCGCGGTGATCGATTTTATTTGTCCATCCGTGGCGATGAAACTATCCATAGCATAAACCCCTTGTGAAATTTTCGGGAGGCCTAAGGTCTGCGCATTATCCGCGCTCCAGATCAACGCTTTCTTTAAAGTCACCACTTCCGCGCTGGCGCAATTCACGAATATCACAAATAAAAAGAGACCCAAAAAAAACAGAAACAGTTTCCGAGCCAATCGGGAAACTGTTTCCGAGCCAATCGGGAAACTGTTTCCGAGCCAATCGGGACAGTGGGCTTTCACTCCAGTTATCCTCATCTCTTCTCTTTTCATCTTTTGCCTCTTTTTTTCTGTATCTCTATGATAAATATACATTATTATAGAGTACAAAAACAATCGTAAAACTACTCAATAAGCTTGCGCATATTACTCTACCCCTAAGACTGGAAACAGTTTCCAATCTGTGAAGGAAACTGTTTCCATCCCAAAGCGGAAACTGTTTCCGAACCAATCGGGACAGTGGGCTATCTTTCAGATTGGACATTTCAGATTGGACATTTCCCCTCATAAAAATCATCTCACAACCTCCCAATGTCCACCTTTTGCAGGACCAATTCGCTTTATTAAACCTTTCTTCTTTAACCGTCGTATATTCTTATCAATGGCCGTAGTGCTAATTCCTATGCTCTTTGAAAGTTCTTCCTTGGAAATTACGGGATCCCTTTTTACAAGAACTAGGATTTTCTTCTGGCTTTCTACCAACCCTTCTACCAACCCTTCTACCCACCCTTCTTTACTTTCTTCCCGCAGGCTATATGATGGCCTACGGAATATAATTCTAAAGAAGGTGCCGCTTTTGATCACCGGATATGGAAGGCCGGATTTCTTCATTAAATCCCTCATCCGCCGGATACCCATCCCTATGCGCTCTACTTTACCCATCCGGGCAAAAAGATCGGCAATAAGTTCGTTGCGTCGGACCGAAAGATTAATAAGAGAGCGCGGAGTTAACCCTTCGGGTATTCCTCCCGGATTTCTTATTTCCACGCGGTCTTCATGCACCTCAACCATACTACTCGTTCCCCTCATACTGTAATCGCGATGAATAATGGCATTAGCCACGGCTTCACGCAACGCCTCTATAGGCATCTCGTAAATATCTCTGCGATTTACTCCCTGTATTTCACTGCGAACATTAAGGTGCTTCTCGAGAAAAGTGATTGCCCTATTAAACTGGGTTAGAAGGTCATCCTGAACATCTTCCCGATCATAAATGTGGATTCTGTTTTTTCCTTTAAAAGCCGCTAGGATCATTTCGCACTGCAAGATATGCCGCCGCGGCTTTTTTGCGAAGAAAAGCACGCCGGCATTTTTTATGTGCTCACCATCGCACAGATTAAGGCTTGAGAGAATTCTCTGCGTGTCTATCGAAGAAACATGAATATTTGCTTCTTTGAAAAATTCATTTATTTTTGATTCATCAATATCGCTAAAATTTGCTTCTGTATTTATTTGTTCTTCAAATGATGATTTAAAAGCTTGCTTGAATAAAAGTTCTATCTCCCTGCGGTTCATCTTTTGCGTCACTGCGTCCAACCGCCTAAAATAGCCATCACCGCAACTGTAGGGTTTATCCATTCCCTCTTCTATATCAATAACAATAATCGTCTCCACCTGTGCAATCCTTTTAATTGAAATTTGTGGTTCGCAATGACGGGCGATGTCGATAATTTCCGCTTTGAGTTTATTAGTTAATTTCTCGCCGGTAACCCTCCCGTCATCTGTAATGCCAAGAAGAATATAGCCGCCTTTTGTATTTGAAAAGGCGGTAATATCCCGGTTAATTCTGGAAGTATAATGTTCCTTAAATTCAACCGTCAATCCTTCGCCTTCAGATATTAGTAACCTTAGGTTTTCTGATTTCATATAATGCCCGTTACGCATCAATAATTTTGTTCTCAAAAGAGTATTTTATCAGGTCGCTTGTCCGGTGCAGATCCAGCTTCTTAAGTATGGCATTCTTATAGTTTTCTACTGTCCGGCGGCTTAAAAAGAGCACCTCGGCTATTTCTTTAGCCGTCTTACCTTCTGTAACCAAGCGTAAAATGTCCAATTCCCGTTCATTTAACAACTGTTCAATCGGCTGTTTTTTGGGCTCCTTGGCCGCTTGCGCTAAATATTCAGCCGTAGCTTGGCCTAAATAGGTTTTGCCGCTTGAGACGCGCGAGAGCGCCAAAATTAACTCTTCGGCAACATTATCCTTGTTTAGGTAGCCGCTCACCCCCTGCCGCAAGGCCTTTAAGACATACGCTCCCAATTTATGCATCGTAACAATAATTATTTTGGTTGCCGGCGAAATCCTTTTTACCCGCGCGATAATATCCAGCCCTCCAAGCTTCGGCATTGAAATATCCAGAAGCAAAATATCGGGCTTATAGTCTTGCGTTATTTTCAAAGCCTCTTCTCCATTGGAGGCCTCGGCGCAGATTTCATATTCAGTATGCTTGGCTAATACGCTCTTAATCCCCGCGCGGATTATACTATGGTCATCAACGATTGCGATCTTTATAGCCATATTTTAAATCGGGAGCACCACGTTAATCGTAGTTCCCTTTCCGAGTCCGGACTCGATATGCATTGAACCGTCTAAAACTTCCACCCTCTCTTTTAAACCTACAAGCCCTAAACGCAGCTTATCTTCCCTGCGCCTTAACAATCTCTGCGTGACTAACTGGTAATCGAAACCCCGGCCATTGTCATGATAAAATAATTCCAGGGAATTTTTATTCCTATTCAAACGCACCTCGACATTTTTAGCCTTAGCGTGCTTAGCCATATTCGTAAGCAGCTCCTGAATTATACGATAAATTAATAAACTGTACTCCGGGGGTAATTCAAAATTGTTATCTGCCTTCTGAAAAATATATTCCACTCCGGTAAGTTGTTTCGTCTCTATAAGCAGCGACTCAAGGCTCTCTAATAACCCTACCTCGTCTAAATCCGGCGGCCTAAGCAAAAAAGCTATATTGTGGCTTTTATCAATAAGCGTTGAAGCTATCTTTTTACATTCTTCAACCTTTGTAATTAAATCTTCCGGGGACACATTGCTTTTAAAGCAATGTGTCCCCGGAAACCCTGCTAACTCTTGTGAGATCAGCCCCAAGTAAATCTTCAGCGCGCTTAAATCCTGGCCCATTTCATCATGCACCGCTGTGGAAAGTTTTTTGCGTTCACTCTCCTCCATATTGATCAAGCGGTTAAAAAGCTGCTGGCGATAAGAGTGTTCTTTTATCCTGCGCCGGTATACTGAAACCGCGATCAGCGTCCCGATAAGCAGCGCGGCCATTAAACTAAGCCTCAAGAAAAGAACCGCCTGCTCCTTATCCGCATTAGCCAAAAACATCTGCCGCTCAACCTCTTGCAGATTAGCCTTACCCATAGAGCTATCCAGGAATTCGTCTATTTTATAAACGCGGTTTTCAAACGTCATCAGCAGATTATTCACAGTATCGCTCGTTTTGTCGGATTGCCCCAGATCAACCAATTCCACTATTTTTGCGCCCAACGCCAGAAGCTCATTGAAAGACGCGGTTATCTGATTTGCCCAATCTTTCTGCTGCGCCAGATAAGCGCTATCTTGGTAAATCTTAAGCTGTTTTTTAAATTTATCCCCGGCGCCTAAGATGCTATTTATGTTGACGGCCATAGGCAGGGCGCCCAGATAACGCGACGATTTCCAATATACATAGTTACGCACACCCATCGCGTAGATTGTATTGCTTATCCGCATTTCAAGTACCGCTCCTTCAAGCCTAAGGCTATGCTTTCCTAAATCTTCGATTTTTCGGCTAAGCCCGTTGATCTGAGAAATGGAGACCAAGCCGATTACCAACGTAAGCAGAATTAAAAACGCGAAAGCAAAGAGAAGTTTTTTTTCCTTAAAATTTATCGGCTTTATATTTTCCATTTATACTGGAAACTGTTTCCAATCTGTGAGGGAAACTGTTTCCGAGCCAATCGGGAAACTGTTTCCCGAACAACTCGGAAACTGTTTCCGCTTTGGGATGGAAACTGTTTCGCCTACTTTTGACTTTTCTCTTCTTGCCATTTCTCGAACTCTTTGACACGCTGCAGCGCCTCTTTGGTCCAGTCATCGTCGGGATCACCGTAGGAAACACGCTTGCGCCAGTAATCCAGGGCCTTAGCGCTATCCCCTTTCCCTTCGTTAAATAAAGCTAAGTTAGCATAGGCTGCCGCGTAATCCGGATTAACGGAAATTGCCTTAAGATACATCGCTTCGGCCTCTCTGGGCTTACCCTCCTGTTCATAAATAATCCCTAAATTATTGTAGGCCGGAGCTAATTTATTATCCAATTGAATGGCTTTAAGGAAAAATTCTTTAGCATCCTTAGGGTTAGCATCGGCTTGCGCGCGCAGCCCTTTTTGATAATAATCATTGGCATTATCCTGAAGCAAAAAGTGACTGTCACTTTTGTGACTGTCACTTTTTTTCTCTCCCGATGGTAAATCCATAGTTGCCTCTTCCAATGCCTCATCCCGAGCCACCTTTTTTTGCAGGTTTTCGGGAAGATACTCATTGGGAATAAACTGCGTTATTTTCTTGCCTTTTAAATCCATATCCCCGCGGATGATATGCGGAGTAATAAAGATGATAACCTCGGTTTTGGTAATCGATTTATCGCGGTTGCTGAAAAGCGCGCCGAGAAACGGAATCTTGGAAATTATTGGCACCCCTACAATATCATCAGTCTCCTCAGTCTTAGTCATCCCGGCAAGCACAATCATCGTTCCGTCCTTAACCTTGACTGTCGTCTCTGACTGTGAAGTTTGAACAATCGGCACAAGGCTCCCCAACGCTGTGGTGAGCGTTTGTTTAACCGAGCTGACTTCGGGTTTAAGCTTCATCGTGATAAAACCGTCGGCACCGATCCGGGGGACGATTTTTAATTTCACGCCCACATCGACAAACTCTACCGACTCCGAAGTAACTGTGGTCGAGGTTGCCTGGCTCTGCGTCTGAGTGATATAAGCGTCACGCTCGCCAACCATCAGGTTGGCTTCTTCATTGTTCACAATCGCGATCCTCGGCTGTGAAATGACATTGGTCTTGCCGTAAGTTTCCAGGAATTTTATTAAAATATGATTTCCGCTGGTCGTGGTATTCACGAGGATCTGCTGGTAGTTGGTCAAAGTAATAGGAAAGTAACCGGTAAAGGTAATTCCATTATTTACCGCGGCTTTCATGATCTCCTGCCAATCTATCCCTCTTTGAAACTCTTTGCTTAAGGTCAGCTCAATTACATCCGCTTCCACATAAACCTGCCGGGATTCCTCATCTAACTCTCTTACCAGCCTTTCTATTTTCTCCATCTTCTTCGGCAGGTCGCTGACGATCGCCTTTTGGCTTCTTTCGTCAATAATCACCTCGCCTGTCCCCGGGGTGATCGCCGCGTTCAATTGGGTTTTGGCGTCGGCGGCCTTAGCGTAATTAAGGTTAAATACCGACGTACCCAGCGGCTGGTCCAGTTCAGTAATCGTTTCCTTCAATAATTTCAGCTTTTCCGGTGTATCGATAAGTATGACTGTGCCGCTTGTTTCATCGACGACGATTTTACCTACGTCGGATTTTAATTGCCCCAGCGCGTTAAAAATCGTCGCGGGCTTGGCATAAGTAAGCTTAACCATTTCTAAGTTTCTCTGGTCAATGTAATCTTTACCGTAAATTTTCTTGTATTCTGCCGCGGTCATCACATAATAAACGTTTCCCTTTTTGTACGAAGCAAGGTCCTGCGTAAGCAGAATGATATCCAAGACATCGTCAAATACAACATTACTCAAATAGATGGTAATGCGCCCGGATATGCCTTTACTGGGGACGATGGTCTTTCCGGTTTTAAGGGAGATGATCCGCAAAAGTTCGACAATTTCAACATTCTTCAGGTCGAGAGAGATTTTATCTTGCTCAAGCGCTCCCTTTTGACCCGCCTGTTTTACCTCGGCGGCGTAAGTCGAAAGCGGGGCAATCAAGAAAAAGGTGACAAAGGTGACAAATAGGGACAGCGCCAATTTTTTCAATAGCCTTTGGATTAGTAAAAAATGGTCGCTGTCCCTATTTATCCTCATATTTTTCTTTCGCGGCCGGAATTGTCGGCTCCGGTAATTATCGTCGGGGTAATAAAGATAATCAATTCTGTTTTTGTATTTTCCTTACTTCTGCTGCTAAACAACGGGCCAATTATAGGGGTCCGGGATAATCCGGGCAGGCCGTTTATGCTCCCGGTATCTTCATTTTTCATCAGCCCGGTTATAATTAAGGTGGAGCCGTCTTTAACCTTGACCACTGTTTCTGATTGAGAAGTCTGAACTATGGGGACCTGCGAACCGGCAGCCGTAGTCAAGGTACTCGTTACGCTGCTAACCTCAGGCTTGATTTTCATCGTGATATACCCGTCGGCGCCGATAGTGGGAACAACGCTCAGTTTAACCCCTACGTCGATAAACTGAATACTCTCGGAAGTAATAGTGGTGGTTTCAGCCTGACTCTGGGATGCGGTTACGTAAGCTTGGCGGCTACCCACAAGAAGCTTTGCCTCTTCCTTGTTTACCACCACAATCCTCGGCCGGGTAAGCACCTTAGTCGTGCCGTATTGGTTAAGTAAATTCATCACCGCGTTAAAATTATCTCTGGTCAAGACGCCTAAATCTATCCTTCCGTAAGAAGATAGGGCTGGGCTCACCGCGAAATTACCCACCAAATCCAACTTTTGCCTTCCCGCGTCTTTAAAGATTCCCTCCCACGATATGCCGCTTTGTAATTGATCATCGAGGGTAATCTCGATTATCTCTCCGCTAATCAACACCTGCCTGCTTTGTTCATCAAATTCTGCCATTAGCTTTTTAATCCTGTTCACCCTTTGAGGCAGGTCAGTAACCATCACTTTAGCGCTCCTCTCGTCAACGATCACCTGTCCTACTCCCGGAGTAATCAAATCATTAATGTAGGTTTTGAGGTCGGCGAAACGCGCGTAGTTGATATCAAAGACCGCGGTCTCCAGCGGCTGATCCAGTTGTTTGATCGTATCCTCGATTACGCGTACTGACTGCGGGGCATCGATGATGATAATCGTTCCGGTAGAATCATCGGAGATTATTTTGCCTACATCGGATTTTAAGTTTGAGATAACATTCATCACATTCGCCGGCTTGGCATAGTTCAATTTGATCGTCTTGGTCTCCTTGCGCTCCCAGAATTTTTTGCCGTTGGCCTTTTCGTATTCGGCCCCGGTCATTACTTTGACGATTTTACCTTTTATTTCATACGCTAAATCCTGCATCGTCGTAATCACATCCAAGGCGTCGGTAAAGGAAAGGTTATCCATAAAGACAGTAACCCTTCCTTTAACCTCGGGAGTGGTAATCACCGTCATCCCGCTTTTCTCCGAGAGCATTTTAAATAACTCATTAATTTCTACTCCTTTTAGATCCAGGGTAATCTTGCTCTCGCTTTTCTCTTCGCCTGTTTGCGGCTGAGCGGGCGCGCTATCCTGTTGAACATCTTCCGCGGATAAAGAACTAAGGCCCATCCAGAAAATAACCGTAAACGTAACCAATACAAATCCGGCTCTCATCTTAATTCGTAGTCGCTTGTTTTTCCGCCGGAAGAAATCTCCAAGGTGGCTGAATTACGCGAAACCTCTTTAATCTTAAATTGTTCGTTTTCAAAAGAATCGCCTTTTTTTAAAACATAGGTCCGGGAGTTAGGATCCTTGCCGTACTCAATCATTACTTCAGGGTTAGCTGACCAAATGATCCCCACTAACTTTAAATCCTTAGTCAGTTCGGCCACTTTTGGGCCATCTGTTTCAACAGATTCAATGGGTTTAACCCCGGGCGGAAGGAAAATATCTCTTTTGATATCCTGAGGTAAAACATTTTTACGCAGGATACCCTGGTTTTCTCTCGAAGAAATCACTTTGGATATCGCCGCCGCGTCGGTAGAAGTAAAATAAGCGGCATTGGAGGCCGAAACAACCGGCCCGCTTAAAAGGCTGTAAATTAAAAAAAGGGTAACTACGGAGGCGGTTAAGACCAAAACCTTATTGAGAAGGGGAAGGTTGAACTTAAATTCTTTAATATCTTTCAGGTTTAAGCCGAATTTATGTGTAGGTATAAGCTCGGATAATGATTTTTTCGGGCTTACGCCGATACTTGGCTTACGCTTGATTTCACCTGTGCCGCCTTCGATAATCTTTAGTAGTCTTTCGTCTGAAGTCCCCTTATCCATTTTTCCTTTCGAAACTGTTTCCATCCCAATCGGGAAACTGTTTCCGAGCCAATCGGGACAGTGTCCCCTCTCCGCTATACCGCATTCCTGGCAATTAAATCCCGCACTAAGGTCGCGTCGATCACCGTCTTATTACTGGTAATCAAGCTCCTGAGCGCGTTATGACAAACTAAATTTATCCTGCGCGGATATCCCTGGCTATAACGATGAATCTCGCTAATTGCCTCATCTGTAAAGAGTTTCAGCTCAGAATTAAACCCCGAGGCCCGCAACCGGTAATTGATCATATCCCTTGTCTCTTTTTCATCCAGGGGATTGATTACATATTTAAGGACGATGCGGTCAAAAAAGTTCTTGATCTCTTTGATCCGCGGGAGGAGCTCCATCTGGGAAAAAAGGACCAGCTGTAATAATTTATATTCGTTGGTTTCATAATTTAACAAGACGCGCAATACTTCTAAGGAAGCCGGATTAAGTTTTTGCGCTTCATCCACCACAAAAACAATCGTTTTATTTTCTTCCACGCCTTTTTGAAAAAGAAACTTCTTGATCGCCTCTTTATAATCCAACACATTGGGAGAAGATTTAATTTCATCCTGAATGCCGAAGGTGCGTACTAGCGACTCCATAAAAAGTTCTTCACTCTGGGGGGTAGGATCCATAATCATATAAAAAAGAATATCTGGCCGCTCCTTTAACATCTGAAAAAGCTTACGCGATAGAGTAGTCTTACCCACCCCCACATCTCCTAAGATGACGCTTAATCCACGGCGCAAACGTATCTCGACCAAGACTCGAAGCAGGCAGGCCTTATGTTCGATAGATTCATAGAAGAAAGCCGGATCCGGGCTGCTGGAGAAAGGTTCTTTTTCTAAACCTAATACGGTATAATAGCTCATTGTCCTTTTAACAAAATCCCCCGGATAAGATGCAGCGAATATCCCTGGCTCTTAAGCTTGCTTATTCTGGCTAACCCGGAGCGAACCTCCCGGATACTATATAAACGGTTATTCCCCTCCCTCCTGCGTACTTTTAATAAACCCAAGTTCGTATAATAATTGATTGTCTGATAAGAAAGATTGTATTTCTTGCTGATTTCAATAGGTGAGATTAAAGTTTTTGCCATCGCGCTCCTCCTTAAGGTGCTTAGAACAATAAATATAGTAAGTTATAGTAGATGCTATAACACCATGACAAATGCTATAACATATTATACATTTTGTCAAGTAAAATCTTCAATTTTACCGTCGGAGAGGTAAATTTTGGCGATTTTTTAAATTTTTTTATAAAAAGATTGCTTTTACAACTTTTAAACCATCCGCTTTCATTAGATAGTGATTTTTTACGTATCTTGAGTATTTACACAGTCTTTTACTCCAGCAAAAAAATAGATACAGCCCCTAATAGAGATTTCAATCTCTATTAGGGCTATCTAAAATTGCATTAAATCATCCTGAAGAAAAAATCTGGGGAAAGCAATTATTTTTGTAAAAAAAGGGGGACGGTTATATTTTTCGGGTTTTCTGATGCCAAAAAAAGGTGACGGTCACGAAATGCGTGACTGTCACCTTTTTTTTATAAATCTTATTTGGTAATAACTTCGATCTCGGTAGAGGTAACTGCGGATACTCCTTTATTGTCTTTTACTGTAAGCGTAGCGGTATATTTACGTGAACCGTAGGTTGAACTCCAGTAAGTATTGGTGGGATTCCTCTTCGTAGAGGTGTCTCCGTCGCCAAATTCCCAAGAATAAGAGACGATCTTACCATTGGGAGACGAAGATTGTGACCCGTTGAATTGCACAAATAACGGAGATGGGCCTTTTTGTGGCTTAGTAATGATTACTGCAATCGGCGCCTTAGTCGAAGCTTGGGACTTAATAACGATCTTTTCTTTTACCGAGACAGGAGCTGATGCCTGAACGGCCGGATGAGAATTATCCTTACTAGCCGCGGGCGAAACAAGCTGCTCCTTAGGAGGAACTGTTTCAACCGCCTCTTTCTTAACCGGCTCTTTAGTTTCCGGCGGTAGCGTAACTTTTTCCGTAACTGTAGCCGGCGCTTGGGGTTTTTCTTCTGTTGAAGCTTGAACACCCTCTTTCTTTAAGTCTTCTTGAATGTAGGCATTTAACCGGTCTTTTAAAGCTTTGATTCGCTCTTTTTCAACTTTATACTCGGCATCCTCCAGCTTATCAATACGCTCTTTATACTTGGGATCATGATTATATTGATAATCACTAATCATGATCGCGGGCAAACGGAATACGCCTATAACTGACCTAACAATAAATACCGGTGGATCAATGAAGTTCTGCTTAAAGCGGTTCTCGATATAACCCATCTTCTTATAGTAATTTTCAACTTCTTTTCTGCGGCGCTGGAAGCGCTGGCGAGCGACCTGTTCGTCTATGGGGATAGAATTATCCTTCCCCAGAGTATATTCCGGAATGACTCTGTCATATCTGGTAACGATGAAACCTTTATTATAAGGAGAGTACTCACCTTTTTTAAGACTATAGGTGGCACAGCCGGAAAGGAATAATAACGCGGAAATAACCAAAAGTAATTTTATTTTCATTTGAGATATAATACTACTTTGGCCAGGTTGTGTCAACCGGAAAATGGGGACTGTCCCCCGCCTTTTGGGGACTGTCCCCATTTTCTTCGTGACTGTCACCTTTTTTTACAACTTGGAATAGATTGTCCTTAAAACTAATGGAATGGGTTTAATCGGGCGGCTCTTTAATTTGAGGCCATACCTGTATTTGAAATCATCTACCTGCTTTGACCAGACTACTTCCGCTTCAAGAGTAATCTCTTCGCCGTTATCCGGGACCTTAAGACATATAATCAGGGGAGTGTTTATTGGCAATTCCTCGTCACTGATTAAACCAAGGCCCTGACCGCTGATATTCTGCGTACAGGTTGCATTGATACTCTTTAGATTAGAGCTAACGTACTTTAAAGGAATAGCGACGAGAAAACGGACTAGCTTCCTTCTTTCCTGCCGACAGCCATCAGACATAGGTTGACCCCTTCCCTATTGTCATGCGCATAAAGGTTTGCTGTATTAGACATAACTAGTATGCCTTATGTTTGCCATCCATTTCAAGGCTATCTTAAGTATTTTAGAAAGCGCTTTCTTTTAGGCTTTCCGCTCGGCAAAATCACCGGCAAACGGCAGTTTGAAATATTCCCCCTTATAGGCCTTGATCATCAGGATGATCCAGAGGATTATCTCTACTATGCCCAATAGCATAATCAAGCTAAAGCCTATAAACGGCAGGATCCTTAAGATAATGCCTAAAACAAAAAAGAAAGCAAAGACTATAATTGACTGCAGCGCGTGAAAACGCACAAATTTATTTTCTTTCTCGAGGGCGTAAAAGATGACTCCGGAAATAAAACCTAAAAAATAGCTTAAAAGTGCTACAATATTGGCTTCTATCCCAAGGCTTGATTTCCCCTGACTAATGTGTTCCATAATCAACCTCCTTGCCGTCATTGCGGGAAAAGGTGACAGTCACGCACTTCGTGGACTGTCACCTTTTCTTTCACCTTTTCTTAAGATTTAATCAACGCCAGCGCCTCTGAACGGGTTTTTTCATTCTCTTTGAATATCCCGCGCACGGCAGAAGTAACCGTAAGCGTCCCGGGTTTTTTTACGCCCCTGAAAGACATACACATATGTTCTGCTTCAATAATCACCATACAACCCAATGGGTTAAGCTTCTTCATAATGATATCCGCCACCTGCGTAGTCAAACGTTCCTGCACCTGCGGCCTGCGTGATAAGATATCCACTACCCGAGCTAATTTGCTTAAGCCGGTTACCCTTCCGGATTTAGGGATATAGGCGATATGCGCTTTGCCAAAGAATGGCAAAAGATGATGTTCACAGATCGAGTACATAGGTATTCCTTTCAGCAGGATAATCTCATGATGCTTCTGATCCAGGATAACTTCCAACTCTTTTTCAGGATCAAGCTTAATCCCTGCGAATATCTCTTCATACATTTCGGCCACGCGCTTAGGGGTCTCAAGCAGGTCTTTCCTCTTAGCGTCCTCGCCAATCGCCTCCAAGATATCAGTTATCGCCTTCTCAATCTTTTTCTTATTCATGTTTCTCCTTCATTTACCTATACAAAACTCCGCGAAAATCTTATCTAAAAGGTCTTCGGAAAATTTCTTCCCCAAGATCTCATCTAAACACCCTAAGGCCTCTTTTATCCCTTGGGCAATGAACTCCGGAGGTAACTTATTATCTAACGATTCGCGCGCTTCCGCAATAATAATCTTTGCCTTCTGGATCATCTTTATATACCTTAAATTGGCGACCATCAGTGATTCAGCTCCCGCGATATGGCCGCCATAGACTAAATCAGCGATAGCCTGCTCCAAAATTCCGATATTAGTCATTTTTTTTGCCGAGATATCGATAATTACCTTAAATAATCCCTGCAACTTACTCCGCTCGATCTTTTGCTTAAGATCAATTTTATTGATCAAGGCGATTGCTTTCTTTTTCTTGAGTTTATGAATAAGAAAGAGGTCCTCTTTAGCTAACTTCCTGCTCCCATCAAATAAAATAAGCGCTACATCTGCCAAATCAATCTGACTGCTTGCGCGCTGGATTGCTTTTTTCTCCACCAAGTCGCGTGGCTCTAAAATTCCGGCAGTATCCACAATCCTTACCGGTATCCCCTTGATATCGATTACTTCTTCTATGGTATCACGGGTTGTCCCGGCAACCGGAGTGACGATGGAGCGCTCTTCTTTGAGCAGCGCGTTTAATAACGATGATTTACCGACATTAGGCTTACCACAGATCACTACATGTATTCCTTCGCGCAATATCCGGGCTAATTTCGAATCCTTAACCAGCTTTTCCAACTCTTGCTCAACTTCTCCCACTTTTCCAGAGAGCATTTTTAAATCTAGCCGCGAAATTTCCTCTTCAGGGAAATCAATACTCGCCTCTAATTCCGTAAGAATATTTAATAATGATCCCCTCTCTTTGTTTATTTGCCTGGATAGAGCGCCCTTTAATTGTTCCATCCCTATTTTTAAGGCAGCGTCGGTCTTAGCCCGGATGATATCCAAGACTGCCTCTGCCTGCGTCAAATCAATCCTGCCGGATATAAAAGCGCGCTTGGTAAATTCACCCGGCTCGGCAAGGCGGGCGCCATTCTCTAAAACCAGATTAAGCGTATCGCGCAAAGCAATTATCCCGCCATGACAATTTATTTCCACGACATCCTCTCTAGTGTAAGATTTAGGGCCGCGCATAATGGTGAGAATAACCTCATCAATCATTTTACCGTTCTTGACAATTGTTCCGTAATGCGTAGTATAGGTTTTAAAAGATGAGGCCTTCTTACCTGAAGGAGAAACAAATACCCTATCGGAGATCTTCAACGCTTCTTTACCGCTTAAGCGGACAATCCCGATTCCACCCTCTCCTATAGAAGTTGATATGGCTGCAATGGTATCAGTCAAGCTTAAATCTCTCATTTTATAGACAGTTAAACGCGTCCCACTTTCCCGATTACCTCGGAAACAGTTTCCCTCACAAGTTGGAAACAGTTTCCATTCTAAAGGGGAAACTGTTTCCGAGGTAAGGCGGAAACTGTCCCCCGGGCTTCTCCTACTACATATAATGAACCGGTAACTAAAATTAAGTCTTGTTTTTCGGTAAGCATTAAAGCTAGATCTTTTGCCTCTTTGACGCTATTTGTAATATGCGTTTCTTTACCTTTGAAGTATTTTTTAAGAACCTCTGGCTCGGTTGCGCGCGGGTTATTGGATTTAGTCAATATAATCTTATCGGCTAAAGCATAAAGTTCTTGCGCTACCCCTTTTATGTCCTTATCACCTGAGATACCTAACACCAGAATCAAATTCCGGTAATAAAATCTTGTTTGAATCGCCTTTTTTAAAATCGCGGCGGAAGCGGCATTTTGCGCGCCGTCTAAAACAATAACCGGCTGCTTAGCTACCAATTCGCAGCGGCCCGGCCATAAAGTATTATAAAGCCCTCTCCTCAGAGAATCAACCTCGACTTTAATTGCGTGGCCTCGCAAAGAGCCGATTGCGGCTAAGGCAGTTACGGCATTCATCACTTGATGCGCTCCAATTAATTTTATCTTTAGATTTTTATAATTTCCATAAGGACCGCTGATTCTAAAATTATCTTCATTCCCGCTATATTCTATATCTTTTCCTACTACCAATAATCTTGCTCTTTCTTTTTTACATTTACGCCTGATAACCTCCAATGCCTCTTTTTTTTGCGGAGCGGAAATTACAGTAGAATTATATTTAATTATTCCGGATTTTTCCGAAGCTATCTTCTTTAGCGTATGGCCTAATTTATCCATATGTTCATAACTTATCGGAGTAATCACGCTTACTAAAGGATTAACCACATTCGTCGCGTCTAATCTTCCGCCTAAGCCGGTCTCTAAGACCGCTAAATCAACTTTTTTTTCTTGAAAATATAAAAAGGCTAAAGCTGTGCAGGCTTCAAAAAAGGTAAGTCGGCCGTAAATCGAACTACGGTTATATTTTTCTATCGCGGGTTTTAATCTTTTCACTAAACTGGTGAGCTTAGGCTTAGAAATCATCCCTTCAAAGTCGGCCAGGGACAACGCATTGACAGGGGACACTTTCCTTTGGGCAGCAGGAGACACTTTCCTGCAGGAGTTTACGACTTGCTGGAAAGTGTCCCCTGCCAGTGGAACCAAAATCCTTATTCGTTCGCGAAAATCGATTAGATGCGGAGAGGTGTAAAGCCCGACCCGGAAACCAGCTTCCCTTAATATATAGGTAATAAAAGCAGCTGTGGAACCTTTACCTTTTGATCCGGCTACGTGGATACATTTAAGGAAGCGCTCAGGGTTATTAATTGAACTCAGGAATCCTCGGAAGCGCTTTAAATCCAGCGCTTCTTTATAGGGATAGCTGGAAAGCTTTTCGTAGTTAACCAAAGATTCCAGGTAGCGGATTGCTTCTTGGTAGGACATACTAAACAATCAGTGCCGGAAGTGGCGGATACCGGTGGTGACCATAGCTATTTTGTATTTATCGCAGGTTTTGATTATCTCTTCGTCGGCAATCGAACCACCGGGCTGGATAATCGCCCTGGCGCCGGCTTTATGCGCCCAGAGGATAGCATCCGGCTTAGGAAAGAAGGCATCGGAGGCCAAACAAGAATTAACGCTTAACTTTCCTGATTTTTTCTTGGCAATCATCACTGAATCAACCCGGGACATTTGCCCAGCGCCGATACCGACAGTCTTTGTTCCTTTAGTTAAAACAATGGCATTGGATTTAACATGCTTAGCCACTTTCCAACCGAAAATTAAACTCTCCATCTCTTGTTTGATAGGTTTTCTTTTAGTGACTACTTTCAGGTTATTTAAATCCAGGGTAGCCAGATCTTTATCTTGCAGCAACAGTCCGCCGCTTACTCTTTTTAAATCCGGCTCATTGATCGGGCTTAGGTCGCTAAATTCAAGAATACGTAAGTTCTTCTTTTCTTTAAATAAGGCTAAAGCCTGAGGATCAAAACCCGGAGCAATAATACACTCTAAGAACCCGCTTTTTACGACGACCTTCGCGGTATTTAGGTCCATCCTCCGATTTAAAGCCACGATGCCCCCAAACGCCGAGAGGGTATCGCAAATCCAAGCGGATAAAAACGCCTTCTCTAAAGTTTTGTCTTCCGCTGCCCCACAGGGATTATTGTGTTTAACAATTACTGCCGCGGGATTCGTAAATTCGCGGACTAATTCAAAAGCGGAATTTAAATCCAGAATATTATTAAATGAGAGTTCCTTGCCTTGTAATTGCCTTAGATTAATTAGGCCGGCGCTCTTACCTTTTTCTTTGTAAAAAGCCGCTTGTTGATGCGGGTTCTCTCCATAACGTAAATCCTGAATCTTCTCGAAAGAGAGAGTGAGTGTGCTCGGAAAACCCCCTGCTTGCGCGCAAGCGCCGCTATTCCATCTGTTCAGGTATTCGAAGATCGCCGCGTCATATTTGGATGTACGGTTAAAAACTTCAATTCCTAAATCGCGCATCAGGCTATCCGGCAAAGCGCCTTTATTTTTCTTAAGCTCCTCAATCACTTGGGAATAACGGCTAGGATTGCAGATTACCGCTACTGAGCGGTGGTTTTTGGCGGCAGAGCGCAGCATAGACGGGCCACCGATATCAATATTCTCAATCACTTCTTCAATGGAAACTCCGGGTTTTTGCGTCGTTTTTTCGAATGGATAAAGATTGACCACCACCATATCAATCAGGCCGATATCATGCGCTTGGAGTGTTTGCATATGCTCCTCATTATCTCTTAAAGCCAGCAGCCCGCCGTGTATCTTAGGATGCAGGGTCTTCACCCGTCCATCGAGCATTTCAGGAAACCCGGTATATTCGGAGACTTCTTTAACCGGAATATTATTTTCGCGGAATAATTTTGCCGTACCTCCTGTCGAGAGGATCTCTACTCCGAATTTTTCTAATTCTTTTGCCAAATCCAATATCCCTGTCTTATCCGATACACTGATTAACGCACGCTTAATCTTAACCATGATCATTTCTCCTAAAAGTTATTTATTAAACCTGAAGTTCGCCAGATCGCAGTCCTGCATGATATAATCTTTCTGCTCCAGGCGCATCTTACCTGCCTGCTTGGCTTGATTCTCTCCGCCGCATTCCATAAAATCCTTAAAGCTGATGATTTCAGCTCGAATAAATCCCTGCTGGATATCCGAATGTATCGCCCCGGAGGCCTCCCAGGCATTTTCTCCGTTTTTGATTAACCAGGCCCGGGTATCTTTTTCACCGGTGGTAAAGAAACTAATGAATCCGCTTTCTTTTAATACCTTGGCTAATAAAGTATTCTTATCTTCTAAATCCGCTTGAGCCGCAACAATTACCGGCTTAGCCGTAAACAGCCCGTATTTAACTAATACCTGCTTCTCTTCGCTAGTTAACTCGGCAGAATAAATAAACTGTTCTTTTTCCAAAAAGTTTTTCAATTTATTTAATAAAGCTTTCTCCGCTTCCTCGCTTGAACGCGAAAGCCGCGTCTCGACGAACTCCAAGTCTTTGAGGATAAGGTCGCTCGCCGAATCCTTAGCTACCAGAATCGCGCCCGCGTCAATAGCCGCATCCTCTCCGACAACTTCAACTTGAATATAGGTTTTTTTCTTGGCCTTGGTGATGCTATCCACCTGATCCAGGCGGGGATCCTTAATATTATGTTTCCCGGGGGTAATCTCCGGTAATCCGATTACGCTGATTTTCATAGAAATGATTACTGCTCTTCCTGTTTTTTGGTAGCTTGATATTGAGTAATGATAGGAGCGCTCACCTTACGCGGCACTTCTTCGTAGTGTGAAAAACGCATGGTATATTGCCCCCGGCCTCCGGTGATCGAACGCAGGTCATTGGCGTATTTAAACATCTCGGAGAGCGGCGCCTGCACTTTGACCATCTGTTGTTTTCCTTTTACCTCCATCCCGATAACCCTCCCCCGCCGGGAATTTATATCTCCGGAGATAGCGCCGAGGCATTCTTCCGGTATGTTTATATCCACATCCATGATCGGCTCTAATAATACCGGGCCAGCCTCCATTACTGCCTTGCGTAAAGCCATTGCCCCGGCAATCTGAAAAGCCATATCCGAAGAATCAACTTCGTGGTATGAACCGTCAACCAGAGTAACCCGGATATCTTCGATTGGGTACCCGGCGACAGCTCCTTCCAAGACTGCCTGGCGCACCCCTTTCTCGACGGAAGGAATAAAATTACGCGGGATAGCGCCTCCGAATATCTTATCGACAAACTCCAGGCCTTTGCCTCTTGCCAATGGACTAACCTCAAGCCAACAATCGCCGTATTGTCCGCGGCCTCCTGACTGGCGCTTAAATTTACCCTGGACCTTAATAGTTTTGGTAATCGTTTCTTTATAAGAAACTTTCGGCGTCCCTAATTCCACTGCGACATTAAATCTCTTTTTCATCCGGCCGACCATCACTGCCAGATGCAGGTCGCCTAAGCCGGAAACAATCAGTTCTTTAGTCTGCGGGTCGTGCCTAACCCCGAAGGTGTGGTCTTCTGCCGCCAGTTTATGCAAGGCATCGGAAATTTTTTCTTCATCCTCGCGGGATTTTGGTTTAACCGAAGCAGAGATCGCGGCTTCGGGGAAGGCTATCGGCTCAAACAAGAATTGCTCTTTATCCGCCGAGAGCGAATCCGAGACGCCCGTCTCTTTCAACTTGGCAATGGCAACAATATCCCCGCAAGTAGCAGCCTCAATCTGTCTCTCCTCTTTACCCTGCAAAAGATAAATCGGGCCGATTCTTTCTTTTAAGTTTTTGTTCACGTTATAAAAACCCGCGTTCGCTAAAAGCTTCCCGGAAAAAACGCGTAATAATGTAAGTTGGCCTACAAACGGATCCGAAATATTTTTAAAAACAAAAGCTGAGAACGGAGCATCTTCTTTAAGAGAAAGCTCTTTTTGCTCATCGGGCTTAGTAGAATTAAATACCTTTACAGGATTCCTTTCGGCTGGATCAGGCAGGTATTGCAAAATGTCCTCTAAAAGATCTTTAATCCCTTGATCGCTCAGCGCTGAACCAGCCAGAACCGGAAAAATCTTGCGCTTACTCACCGCCCGGGCTAACCCAACCTTAATCTCCTCCATCGAGAGCCGAAGGGTGGAAAGGTATTTTTCCAATAAGCTATCATCACTTTCAGCGATTGCTTCTACTAAAAGCGGGTCTTCCAAAGATTGAATGATCACGCAATTTTTAGAAAGATTGGATTTTAAATCTGCCAGGACTTTATTGATATCCGCGCCTTCTTTGTCCATCTTATTGATAAAGATCATAGATGGTAAATTAGCTTCCTGGGCCATCTCCCAGGCGCGCGTAGTCCCTACCTGTACGCCGCTTAGCGCATCCACCACAATCAGCGCGCTGTCTACCGCGCGCAGGCCAGAGATAACCTCTCCGAAAAAATCCGCGTACCCGGGCGTATCGACGATCTGTATACGATTTCCCTGATAATCACAAAAGAGCAGGCTTAAATTTATCGAGTTTTTCTTTTCTATTTCATCAAAACTGTAGTCGCTGACCGTTGTCCCGTCTTCAACCTTACCTTTGCGGGTCGTAGCTTTAGTGAAATAAAGTATGCTTTCAGCGAGGGTCGTTTTACCGGACTGGGCATGGCCTAAAAGGATGAGATTGCGTTTATTTTTCACATCCATGGCAGTATTTCCTTAAAGCAGGCCCATGTACACCTACGCGGTATACATGGGTTAATCAACTATTCCAGGTAGGTATAAATCTTGCCTTTATAATTGCGCAGGACGTATTTCCCCTTTGCCTGCGAAAGGATGTAATTCGGGCCCACGGGGATCTTGCCTCCTCCCCCCGGTCCGTCAATAACATAGGTAGGGACAGCGTATCCGGAAGTATGGCCGCGTAATTTTTCCATAATGTTGATCCCGGCGGCAACCGGGGTCCTGAAATGCTGCGTGCCCCGAACCGGGTCGCACTGATAGATATAGTAAGGCCTAACCCTGACCTGCAATAATTCATGCACCAGCTTTTTCATGATATAGGGACGGTCATTAACACCTTTTAAAAGCACAGTCTGGCTGCCCAAAGGAATTCCGGCATCCGCTAACATATCGCAGGCAATTTTGCAACGCTTGGTTATTTCTTTCGGGTGATTAAAATGTATGCTCATCCAAATTGGCGAATATTTTTTAAGCATATTCGCCAATTTTTCCGTAATCCGCTGAGGGAGGGTCACCGGAACGCGCGTGCCCAGCCTTAAAAATTCCACATGCGATATAGAACGGATCCTTTCAAGCAGATTCTCTAATTCCTCATCTTCTAAAATTAACGGGTCTCCTCCGGATATAAGCACATCCCTTATTTTACGGTTAGCCTTGATATATTCTATAGCCCCGTCAAACCTGTTGGCGGACGCGGGATTTTTCTCTTCGTGGTCGCCGACTAAACGCCTGCGCGTGCAATGGCGGCAGTACATCGCGCAATGATCGGTAGCTAATAATAAAACCCTGTCCGGATAACGGTGCACCAAGTGAGGCGCGGGAGAATCCCTGTCCTCCGCGCAAGGATCAGTCATTTCATGGGGAGTGATCATTGATTCCTGGATCACAGGGACAGCCTGACGCCTAATCGGGCAATTGGGATCATCAGGATCTAATAACGTCCCCCAGTAAGGAGTGATCGCCATGGATAACCGTCCTTTGGCCTTATCTATCCCCTTCTCTTCGTCGGGAGTTAAGGTAATAATCTGCGACAGGATATCCTTGACGCAGATTCTGTTTTTTATCTGCCAATGCCAATCTTCCCAATCTAACGGGTTAACGTCTTTATAAATGCCGATCTGCTGGTAATCGCGCGGCTTCTTGGAAGTGCGGGGTAGCGGAGCGCTCTCCTGCTGCAATTTTTGATTTTCAATTGCCTGAAGGCTCGTCAATTTAACCCTTTCCTTTCTGAGGCGCTCAAGATGATTGCCTCAATCAGATCTTCGTATTTCATCCCGGCGGCGTAAGCCATAATCGGAAAATTCGATTCTTGAGGATCCAATCCCGGTAATGGATTTATCTCCAATACATATGGCACATTAAATTTATCCAAACGTATATCGGTACGCGAAATATCCAGGCATCCTACCGCGCGGTGCGTCTTAAGCGCGACTTCTTTTACCCTTGCCTCAACATCCTTATCCAGGCGCGCCGGGCAATGAAAAACAGGCACTAGCCCAAGCTCCCTGTTCCCCTGATACTCTTTCATCTTCCAGGAATAAAAATATTCTCCGCTATTTTTGCACTCCGAAAAATCTATCTCCAGAATCGGCAGGACCCGGGTCTTCCCGTTCTCTAATATCCCGACGGTAAGTTCTTTACCTTCGATAAATTCTTCGGCTAAGGCTTCCTGATGATAGGAACTCAGTGTCTCTTTCACTCTCTTAAAGAGATCATCGGCGTTATCCACGACATTCGCCTTGCTGATCCCTTTGGCCGAACCTTCGCAATTGGGTTTTACGATTAACGGAAATTTTAACGCCGGATCTAATTCTTCGCTGCCTTTGGTAAAGAGCTGGAAATTCGGAGTGGGGATATTTTCCGCTTTTAAGATTTTTTTGGTAATGGTTTTATTTAAGGCCAAGGCCAATGAAAAAGTATCCGAGCCTGTGTAGGGAATATTCAGGTAATCCAATATTGCCGGCACCTCTGACTCGCGGAATTTACCGGATTGCCCTTCGGCAATATTAAAAACCATATCCACGGAATTTTTTCTGAAATAAGAGAAGAGTTTGGGATATTCCACGTCGATAGCTTCGACATGATGGCCTTTGGCCTTAATAGCGCTTACAATGGCGTTAATCGTCTCTTCGGAATCGTATTCCGAGAAATAATCCGCGGGCTTAGTTTCGTCTTTTTTCTTTAAATTGTAGGTTAATGCGATTTTCATTCTATGTTAATTTAAATTATGCCTTTTAATCGCGCTATTCAATATTTTTCCGATCATCTGTTCGTAGGTAATCCCGGTATGCTCCGCTACCAGCTTGAAGACGTCTTCCGTAGAGAGCGAAGGCAAAGGATTAATCTCTAAAACATAAGGTTTCCCTTCACTATCTACGCGAAAATCAACCCGGCCAAAATCGCAGCAATCCACCGACTTATAAGTCCTTAAAGCGAGCTCGTCGATCTTTTTCTTTAAGTCTTGGGAAATTTTCGCGGGGCAGATGTATTCCAGCCTATCCGAAGTAATCCGGGCAAAGGTGTAAAATTTATCATTCAGTTTTAATTTTCCGTCGATCTTGATCTGGACAGCCGGCAACACTTCTACCGGGTCATTTCCGGCGAGCGCCACGGTGAATTCCTGTCCGGAGATAAATTCTTCGACCAATGCCGGTTGTTTATAGGCTGTGACGATATACTCAACCTGTTTAGCCAATTCTTCTCTGGTCTCTACCCGGGAACTTTCACTCAGGCCTTTGGATGAACCCTCGAAGCGCGGTTTGACGATAAGCGGAAATTTGTGATGATTAATATTGGCTAATTCGGATACGGAACTGACTTCAAAAAATTTCGGGGTGGGGATTTTTTCGGCGATAAAAATCTTTTTGGCCATTACCTTATCGAGGGTAAGGCCCAGGGTAAGCGCGTCTGATCCGACGAAAGGGATTCCGGCCATCTCAAGCAATATAGGAACCTGGGATTCACGATTCCTTCCAGTGAGGCCTTCGGAGATATTGAAAACGATGTCCACTTTTAAAGAGGATAATTTTTCCAGAAGGTTACCGGCATTGCCAATTCTTTCCACCTTAAAACCATTTGATTCAATCGCGGAAGCTATAACATCAATAGTCGAAGGATGGTCAAATTCCGCGTTGGCATCCGCGGGATCTCCCTCCTTAAACTGATAATCTGACTTTAAATCGTAAGTTAATCCTACTATTTTCATAAAGTTTTAGCTCCGCTTACAAAAAAAGGCTCTTATTGTCCTAAAGAGCCCTTATCCACCTGCCTGATTTTTCCAATTTATCTTTCCTGCCTCCGAAAAATTTATCTAAGTGTTGTATTTATGATATTTTTTACCACAATATGTTATAGTTGTCAAGAAATTTCAACGAACAAACTCAACTTTTCCCCAGGTAATCAAATTATTTTTTAAAATAATCACTACCCCTAAAATGCCCTTAATTGAACGGGCGAAGTCCAGCGCCCGCTGCAGGTCCTCCTTGGAATTGATCCGGTTGGCTGTCGCGGTAGCTACGCTATCGGCAAGGCTGGTGCTTTTAGAGAGGATAACCACGCTGTCCGCGCAGCCGAAACTTAAAGAATGGCCTATTGTCCCTGAAGAAGTGCAGATGCCTAACGGCATATCTTTAGGCCTGATCTCTAATTGAAGTTTATTCCACAATTTAGAGCGTCCTACATATACGCCAATCCTGCGGATCTTACGCGACTTTAAGAATATATCCCCGCCGTTTTCGACAATTACGTCTTTGTACCCGGCCTTAAGTAAATCCCTCCCCAGAAATTCGGCGATTGCTCCGGCAACCGTGCTCATTGGCCCGACGTTAGCCCGCCCAGATTGTTCAGCCATCTCTTTCACGATAGGATCGGCATTCAATTCAATGGGAATAGGTTTTAACGCGGTAAGAAAACGATGATCCTTATTGATATAATTTTCAATTTCCCAGCGATAAGCGCGTATCCTCTCTTCGACAAATCCCGCTTTTAAAGGTTTATTAGTAAAAATCCGCAGGTCTGTTTCTTTAGCGGCTACGTGGGTAGAATAAAGGTCTTTGGCTCTAGCCCAATCACGGTAAAAACATTTCATGTATCTGGATGATTTCATCTTAACAAATCCTCGGCAGTGGTTCAGAAGTCAACATATCCAAAATGCGTTCAGTATTAAAAACAGTGCGTAAGATTACCCGGCCCGCGGGCTTTTTAACCACCGTCCCGATAATTTCTGCGTTTTTTCCCAAAGGATGCCTTCTGAGCAAACGAATAACTTTATCCGCTTCTTCAGGAACAACCACTAACAAAGCCTTTCCCTCATTGGCAACATATAACGAGTCTATGCCTAGCAATTCAGAGACAGCCTTAATTTTTTTTGATACCGGTATATTCTTCTCGTCAATGAATATACCTAAATTAGAGGCTTCCGCTATTTCATTTAAGGTTGTCGCTATTCCTCCCCGCGTCGGGTCGCGCATAAATTTTATTCCTGTAGTTTTTTCCAGGAGCGGAAGGATTAAGCCGTTTAGGCTGGCGCAATCGCTTTTAATATTCAGCTTTAAATCCAATTCTTTTCTTTTCGCTAAAACGCTAAAGCCGTGTTCAGCAATATTACCGGTGATAATAATCTTGTCTTGGCAAGATATATTCTTTACCGAAAGTTTTCTGGATGTAAGCAACCTGCCTATGCCTGAGGTATTAATAAATAATTTATCCGCGGCCAGCTTCTCCACGACCTTGGTGTCTCCGGTGACCACCTTGACCGCTGCTGCTTTAGCGTAACTAGATATGGAATCGATTATTTTTTCCAAAATACTAATCTCCAAGCCTTCCTCGATAATCAAAGCCAGAGAAATATATTCGGGAAGAGCGCCCAGCATAACCAAATCATTAATCGTTCCGGTTACGGCTAGTTTACCAATATCTCCTCCGGGGAAAAATAGCGGGCTGACCACGAAAGAATCGGTAGTAAAAGCTATTTTTTCTTGATAGTCGATAACCGCGCTATCCGCGAGCTCACTTAGAATAGGGTTATCAAATTTCTTAAGCAGCGTGCTTTGAATAAAGTTATGGGTCAGCCTTCCGCCGCTGCCATGGCCAAGTAATATTTTAGTTGTTTTTTCCACCGGTCTTTTTGAAGAGGTCCAAGAACCTGTCTTCGTATTCCTTATAGACGTTCCACTTATCCAATTCAACCTTTAACTCGCGGGCTTTCGATATATCCGTTTTTGCCTGAGTGAAAAACTGCTCGATCCTATCCTTAACCGAAACAGGGAGTTTAGTAAGTTGGTTCAAAGATTTTTTTATTTTCTCTATATCGTCTTCTCCAATCGGCCCGGCGCTAGCCCCCCCAAGCTTCAGATAATCCAGAAGCTTATTAATCTCTTCTTCCATCGTGTGCGCTTGAGTGTCGAGGCCGGATAAATCGATTTTAATCCCGGTAATCATAGCTAAGGCATTTAAAACAGCGGCGGAGGCTTTAGGATTTTCAATCTGGATGGTATAAAGCGGTATCTCACCTAAAAGGCAAAGTCCGCTCAATCCTTCTCTTTTGGCTATCCCCAAGAAAAGGCCGTTCATCCCGCTGATCTGGCCGTCATTTAAACTATTGAGCTTTAATTTCTTAAGGTTATTACTGAGCTCTTCGGAAGTAGCAGCGAACCAAATTCCGGAATTCTGCGTGTGGTCAATGGTCTGAGGCATAGAAGCAAAACTGATCACCTTATCCGCCTTGAAACTCTTGGCAACTTGAATAATGATTTTGGAGTAACTTTCAGCCCGCGCTAAATCCGGTTGGGCGTTGCTGAGAAAGATAATCAGGTCATTCTTACCTTCTTTGTTCTTCCAGAAATAAAATTTACTCTCTGGAAGTTCTGAAGTACTCAATAATCCTTTTTTGACCACACTCCCGGATAAGTAGAAGAACCCTTCGGGCTGTATGGAAGCAAATTCTTGGGCATTTAACTTCTCGACCAGATAAGAGGCGGCTTTAAAAGCTACCTCCCCCATTCCCGGCCAGGCAACAACTAGATACGGTTTTTTTAAACGCGGACTTTTAGTAATTTTAATCCCTTCCATGATCATTGCTCCTTTATGCAAAAGATTGTTAAAATTGATAATTTACCAGAAAATTCTCCAAAACTTGAGCGCCTTTATACAAATTATCGATCTCTGCATACTCGTCGGAAATATGCGCGCAGCCGCTTGAGCCAAATCCTGAGGCAATCGCCGGAATATGCTTATCTTGAAAAAACGTAATCACGGTCGCGCCTTCCGAACCACACACGCGCGGCCTTACTCCGAAAACCCGCATTGCTTTTTTTAAAGAGCTGACTAAAGGGTGTTTTTCAGAGATGGTGTAAGCCTGCTGAATCCCCTGGATCTCTATTTTATACTTTTTGGCGCGTTTATTTAGGGCCGTTTTAAGCGCCTTCAACACATCTCCGGGTTTTGTCCCGGGTAAAAAACGAAAATCCAGTTCAAATTCGCACCAATCAGCCACCACATTTACCTTATCCCCTCCTTTGATCGTTCCAACATTGACCGTAGGAGGTTTAAGATATTTATTTTGAGAGTAGGGAAATTTATATTCCTTGATCTCTTTGATCACTGACGAAGCCAGCTCAATGGCATTCACACCCAGATAAGGATAAGCGCCATGCGCTCGCTTACCCGCGATCTTAACCTTAAGATGTATAAGCCCCTTCTGTGTTACAACAATCTGGAAATCGTCGGCGTCTAAAACCAAGGCTGCGTCCGGTTTGATTATCTTTTTATCCAAGAGCGGAATTAAACCTAAATCCGAACCGCACTCTTCATCCGCGGTGGCAGCAAGAATAAGGTTATAGCCCAAGTACTTTTTATCTTCGATGAGGCTGTTGACTGCCTCTATGGCGCAGGCGAGATTACCTTTGCAATCCGTCGCGCCTAAACCATAAATTTTATTCCCGCTAATTTTTGCCGCGAAAGGGCTAACCTTCCAGTTCTTCCCGGCGCAGACAGTATCCAAATGCGGAGTAATCAATAATGAGCGTTGATTACCCGGCCTTTCTAAATAAGCGATCAGATTAGAACGCTTCTTTCTGAATTCATAGATACTTACCCGCAGCCCTAATTTCTGAAGATATCCTCGCGCAAAATTAGCCAAGGCTGATTCATCGCCAGGCGGATTTTCGGAATTTATCTGGATTAGCTTACGGGTAAGCTTGATAAGGCGGACTTTATTAATCATCTCAATTTACTTGCCTATATTATAGCAGAATCTCAGGAAAAATCCAGCGGACAGCTGGAACATTTGGGTTTTGACTTAAGGCAAAAATTTTTTCCTAATGCCACTAAGAGCGCGTGGTATTCGTTAAATAGTTTCGCGTCATTTTCTAAATTAAGCATGAATAATGCTTGGGCTTGGCCATAAGCAGCGTCATTGCTTAACAGCTTGTGCCGCGAGAATATTCTTTTAGTATAGGCGTCGATCACAAAAACAGGCTTGTTTAAGGCGTAAAGCAATATCGAATCGGCTGTTTCCGGCCCGATCCCTTTTACCAAAAGGAGCTCTTGGCGTAAAGTATTCAATTTAGGTTTGGAAAATTTTTTTACATTTCCTTCATAATTATGAATAAAGAACCTGAGAAATGCTTTTAAGCGCTTAGTTTTGATATTGTAGTAACCGGACGGACGAATAAGCCGGGCAAGCAAAGCATCCGGCAAATTATAAAGTTTACGCGGCTCTAATACTTTATGCTTTTTTAAATTAGCTATCGCCTTTTCGACATTTTGCCAATTGGTGCTTTGAGTAAGTATCGCTCCGACCATCACCTCAAAAGCTGAATCAGCCGGCCACCAAGCTTGCGCGCCGAAATGAGCATATAGCTTACGGTAGATTGCGTTTAATCTTTTTCTCACTTAGCGCCGGAATTTATAATACACATTACAGGATCCTTCAGTAGTAACCATACATGGCCCGACAGGATTATCCGGCTGGCAGGCTTTAGCAAATAAGGGGCAATCCGATGGAAGAATCAGCCCTTTTAAAACATCGCCGCAGCGGCATTGTTTTATTGGTTTTATTACGACCTTATTACTACGAAGAGCAAAAACCCGGTTAGTATCGAATCTTGAATATGTATCTTTTAACTTCAGCCCGCTATCCGGTATAATCCCAAACCCGCGCCAATCTGAGTCCGTTCTCTCAAATACCCGGCTTATGGCTCTCTTTGCCCGCGGATTTCCCCCCGGAGTAACGATGCGCGTATACTGGTTAGCAACATAAGGTTTATTTAAGCTGATCTGTTCGAGGATAATGCATATCCCTTCCAGAATATCTACAGGTTCAAATCCCGCGACGCAACAAGCTGTTTTATATTTTTTAGGGATAAACGCGTAATCTTTGGTTCCGATAATCGCCGAGACATGCCCCGGGCAAAGAAACCCGTCGATTTTAAGCCTTTTATCCGCTAAGAGATATTTCATTGCCGGCGGGATTAATTTAAGCGCGGAAAAAAAAGAGAGGTTCTTTAACCTTTCTTTTTGACCGGCAAGTATACTTAAGGCAATCGTAGGAGCAGTGGTTTCAAAACCCACCGCTAAAAAAATTACTTTTTTATCCGGATTGGCGAGGGCGATAGTTACGGAATCTAAAGGAGAATAGATTACCCGTATATTGCCGAACTTAGTTTTCTCTTTTTCCAAAGATGAGAAGGTTCCGGGTATGCGCAGCATATCGCCGAAAGTAACGATAAGCGCGTCTTTATCCTTAGCCAATTCAATGGCGCTATCAATGTACCCTTGAGAGCTCACGCATACCGGGCAGCCCGGCCCGGAGATCAACCTTATATTTTTGGGAAGCAGCTCCTTAAGCCCAAAGCGGCAAAAGTTTTGCGTGTGCGTGCCGCAGACCTCCATTATATTGATATTATTTCCGGGGTTTAAATCCATAATCTTAGCGCTGATTTTTTCAACCAGCTTAGGATTACGGAATTCGTCAATGTATTTCATTGGCTATCTTTAAGGTTTCTTTGGCTCTCTGCGGATCAACTTTTTCAATAGCAAAACCCGCATGAACCAATACATAATCCCCGATTTTTAGGTCGGGAAGCATCTGAATGTTGATCTTGCGTAAAAGCCTTCCGCACTCAACTTCGGCAAAATCATCGTTAATCTTTTTGACTTTCATCGGTATACCTAAACACATCATTAACCTCCATACCCCGCGATTACAGCCTGGCCTAAAGAAATACCCGCGTCATTGCAAGGCAAATATTGATGCGTAAAAACCTGAAAACCTTCTTTGTTTAATAAACCCGAGCTCATCTTGAGTAAAACTTTATTCTGAAAAACTCCTCCGGATAAAGCGATTTTATTTGTCCTATGTTCTTTTCTTAAAATCAGCGCTATTTTCACCATCATTTCAGCTACGCCTTGATGGAAACGCCAAGCAATCTTTTCCCGAGATATCTTTAACTTTAAATCTTTGATAATTTGTTTAAGAATATTAGTCGGATCTAAAATATACCCGCCTTTATCCTTCCTTATCACAGCAGGGGACACTTTCCTACGCGCGTTTACTATTTGTTGGAAAGTGTCCCCTGCTGTTGACGCCTCGGCTAATTTTTCCAGCTCAATTGCCAGCTCTGCTTCAAACGCCGCTTTCCTTTTACCCAAAACAAGGCTTCCTGCCGCGTCAAAAAGCCTGCCCATACTACTGGCTAAAGGAGAATTGATCCCTGATTTATATATTTTATTTAAAATCTGTTTTTTATCTACGCTCTGATCAAAATTAAGCCAAGCTGCCAGCGTTCTCCACGGTTCGAATATCGCCCGCTCTCCTCCAACCAGAGGAATTTCTTTTAAATGCGCTAAGCGCGAGAATTTTTGATAATCACAGAGCAAAACCTCTGCTCCCCAAATAGTATTATCCGTTCCTAAACCAGTCCCGTCAAAAGCCAAGCCGATTATTTTTTGGTTTTCCAGCCCATTTTCCGCCATGCAAGAAGCGATATGCGCATGGTGATGTTGAACATGTAGTATATAGTACTTAACAGGCAGGGATTCGCTAAATTTAGTTGACTGATACTCAGGGTGTAAATCGCAGGCGATAATCTTAGGATGTTTTTTAAGGAAATGTTTTGCGTCTTTCTCAAAAGCCGCTAAATCCTTAGGCCTGCTTAGGTCCGCATGCAGCGGGCTAAGATAAGCGCCATCCCCTCGCGCGAAACAAATAGTATTCTTGGCCTGGCCGCCTAAGGCCAAAACCGTATTCTTTAATTTAAAAGGCAGCCTAACTTCTAGTGTTTTCATCAATCAGCTCGATATGCAGGATATTGTCGACTCTAAACGAACGTTCTTGGCGCTTCAGGCAGCAGTAGCCGATTAAATAATCACGGCTATTCTCCCGCTTAATTTCCTTTGGAACAACCTGACGCTTAGTGACCTGCGCGCTGGAAGCGGAAATATATTCTATTTTGAGCTGGCCCTTTAAATTCATCGCCTCCTGAATCTGGGCAATCTTTTGGTTATTGATGTTTTCCAAAAGAACCGGATCAATACTGAATAAACCGACAAATTTATGGAAGTCGGATATGCCTTTAGCTTTAAGCATATCCTTTAACTTATAAAATACGGCTAAAGTAAGCTCAACATCCGAAAATGCGCGGTGTTGCTGTTGAATGGTTATCCCCAGCGCATCCGCCACAAACCAAAGCGCGTAGCGTCCTAATCCCGGCATCAGGCGCTTAGCCATCTTCAGCGCGTCGATAATTAAAATGTCTTTTAACGCGGGAAGCCCCAAAATTTTAAATTCATTATTCAAGAATTCCAAATCAAAACCCGCGTTGTAGGAACAAAGGCAGCTTCCTTGAATAAAATCGATAAATTTAGGGATTACCTCTTCAGGCAGAGCCGCATCTTTAAGCATTTCCGCGCTGATTTTATTCACCGCAAAGGCTGCTTCGGATACAGGCCTGCCCGGATTTACCAGCGCCTGAAACTCGGATATCTTTTCCAAACCTTTAAATTTTAAAGCCGCAAGCTCAACGATCCTGTCTCCCGAAGAAGGGTCAAGGCCGGTAGTTTCGGTGTCAAAAATTACAAATTCTATATCATCGATATTTCTGTTCATATTCTACATTCTCTGTAGGGACAGAACATTGTTCTGTCCCTACACCATTTGGTGTATCCATGGGCAGTAGGGGACACTTTCCGTCAGGGCTATCAGGAACCTCTTGAAAGGAAAGTGTCCCCTACTGCGGATACCTCAGCCACTCTTCTTCGCGCAATATACGCCGGTACTAATCTCACCGGATGATATGATAATTTTACTTTTTTTAAGTTTTCTAATCCGGAATCATCCATAATATTTATAAATTTGTAATTTTTGAGTTCTTGGGTAAAAGAGCGAAAGATAAATTGCGCCAAGCCCTTGATCGATAAATCCGTGATTTCGTACAAAATACAAAATGTCTCCGGGTTCAGAGCGAAACCAAAGGTAAAACCTTTTATTTCTTTATTGATCCTGACTACTCCGCCCTGAAAGCCTAAAGTCGAATAATTTTCCAACGCTTCATTCAAAGAGATCCTGCTATCATCCAACATCCCCTGATAGAGATGATCAGGGCTTGCGGATTGGCGCTGGCCCTGCCAGAGATCATAGAGCTTAAGACAATCACCCTGATCACTTAAAGTAAACTTCGCATATCTAAAATCATAATGCTTGATAAAATAATTGTAACTTGAGCGCTTGGATTTAAATTTGCTTCCTTTAAGCCGCGCTAAATCCGCGCGGCTACAAAGATAATCATAGGATTTTAACTCGCAGCTAAGCCCTAAACCTTTATAAAAACTTAAGTCCTGCTCCTCAATATTTTCGATGTGGGCGAATTCCGGGTTTTTATTCAATCGATCCAGGATACTCAAGGCTTCACAAGCAACTTGCGGATTATTCGCCTTACTTAATGGAGAAAGATACAAGAAAGAACCAATTTTATCTTGAAAAAATACACAGAGGCTCTTTTCTATCTCCAGCCAACGGATATCGAAAAACTTTCTCCAGATGTAAATATTCGCGAAAGCATAAACCGATAATTCGTGCTTTTCTAGAGATAAATATTTATCAAATAACTTTTTATCGCTGAGCTTTAATTTATTCAGGCGCATCAGGAAGCTTAAGCTCGATCAGATCCAAAACATCTTCATAAGCTTGGATGATTTGGGGATTATCCTTTAACATCTCCAGCTGTTTAGGAGAATTAAGATAGGCGGACAAATAATCAGCGTATTCCTTAAATTCTTTTTTGCGCATATTCTCTTTCACATAAGGACAATTTAAGTCAACAGTAAGCACCACTTTCTTATCGCGCAGATTGATCAGGAACGGATATAGCTGGCATTCAAATGGCCGCGTCTGGTAAATTTTACATTTATTGCTTCCGCACTCAAAAAAAGCGCAAACAAAGCCTTCACCTTTAGGGCTAGGAACAGGACGAATCTTTCTCTGCATATTGATATACGCCGGAGGGATATCCTTGTCGATTAAATCCTGAACCTCTTCCTCCAATAAGCATGGCGTCCAAACCGAATCCATATCTTTGAACCTGCAGCAACCTTGGCATTGAAGACAGGCTTCCTGTGGAACAAATTGCTTGATCATTTAACAATACTCCCTAATTTTAAGGGCCTTTCCGGGCTAATGATCACTATCCCGGATTCATCAGAACCGGCTAAAACCATTCCCTGACTTTCCACGCCTCTTAAAAGCGCCGGATCCAGATTATCCACTACCACTACATATTTCCCCAAAAGCGCTTCGCGGGTATAAAAACTCTTGATCCCGGCAACTACCTGCTTGGTTTTATCCCCCAAATCCAAGGTCAAAACCAGAAGCTTATCCGCGTTCGGATGTTCGCTAACTTCTTTAATTTGAGCAACTTTTAGTTCTAATTTCCTGAAATCTTCAATCGTAGCCATCTATCCTCCTAAAGTTTTATAATTATATTAATTATACCACAAAATTGGGTAAAAGAACTAAATAAAAACGCCGTAGTTGGATTTACGGCGTTTTATTCATTAACGGGGTCGACGAGATTCGGACTCGCGATCTCCTCCGTGACAGGGAGGCGCTTTAAGCCAGGCTAAGCTACGACCCCACAAGCATAAGGATGTAAATTTTAGCTTAAAAACAGCTAACTTGCAACAGGTTTTTCTGTAAATTTATATGGGCGGTAGAGGAGTTGAACCCCTGACTTCGTGAATGTAAATCACGCGTTCTAACCAACTGAACTAACCGCCCAATTCATTATTCTATTTTAACTTAAATATTCAACTTTTGCAACCTTATGTACACCTCGTAGGTGTACATAAGGTTGCAAGAAGACTATAGGCGCTCGGTAATGCCTTTTAGGATTCGATCCCCTGCTTCCTTATTACTTATAAGCGTACCTACGTGTACTTCAATACGCGACCGGTTTTCAGTAATCTTGTGGATATCGATACGAATTCTTTCCCCGGAAGCCTCCCTGCCCCTGATTTGAACCACGCTATGCCCGGAAGCAATCGTTTCTTTGCTCACTATTGTTAAATTACGGAACTGCAGATAGTCTTTAGCCGCTTTTGTCGTTTGCTCAAGCGGATGATTTACATATTGAACCAGCTTGCCTGAAAGCCAAACCGCTGTCCCGGCTCCTCCGGCAACACCACCTACGATTAACGCGGCGCAGCCGCAAATATTTACCAGTAAGAAAACGGAAAAAATAGAGACGGCTATTTTTTTAAACACGCGTTAACTCCTTGCCTCTTGTTTCAGAGATTGAATAACCTTAAGCGGCTCTTTTGCTTCCAATATTGGCCGGCCAATCACTAAAAAATTACTTCCCGCCTTAAGCGCTTCACCTACTGTAGCAGTCCTCTTCTGATCATTCTTCTTTACTCCTTCAGGCCTGATCCCGGGAGTAATAATCACAAATTTTTTCTTTATCCTGCTCCTTAATAATTCTGCTTCTTGCGCCGAGCAAACCACTCCGCCTAACCCCGCATCAATTCCGATTTTAGCCAATTTCAGCACAGCTTGCGGACGTGATTTTTGACTGGTTAGAACCGTAACTCCGATTAATAAAGGTTTCTTTAGTTTAAGTTTTCTGGCTTCATCCTTGGCAGCTTCTACCGCGGCCTCAAGCATTCCTTTTCCTCCGGAGATATGCAAGGTAAGCATTTTTACTTTGTGCCGCGTGGCCGCGCGCACTGCCTGCGCCACAGTATTAGGGATATCCAAAAATTTTAAGTCGAGAAAAACCTCTCCCCCTTTTTGCTGAATCATTTGGATGATCTTTGGCCCGCAAACAGTAAAAAGTTGCATACCTACCTTGAAGGTTTTTATTTTAGGATAGAGCCTATCTACAAAATGCTTCGCTTTCTTAAAACTATGCACATCCAAAGCTAAAATCATCTCTGATTTCATATTTTTACGCTTCCGACAAGCTCATTGACATCGCCGATTTTATTTTCAATTAAATACTTTTTTAACCCAGAGATTATTTCCAGGCTAATTTTTGGATTAATAAAATTCGCCGTGCCGATGCTTACGGCGGTGGCTCCGGCAAGAATAAATTCCAAGGCGCTTGCTGTATCAATTATCCCGCCCATCCCGATTATCGGAATCTTCACTTTATTAAAAACCTCCCAAACCATTTTTACGGCTATTGGCCGGATGGCCGGTCCGCTTAAACCCGCAATTCCAACGGAAATTTTAGGTTTTCTCTGCTTGATATCTATACTCATTCCGGCTAAGGTATTAATCAAGGAGACCGCGTCACTTCCCGCGTCTTCGGCGGATTGGGCAATATCAGCAATAGAAGTAACATTAGGAGAAAGTTTGGTGATCAGCGTTTTATTGGTAATCTTGCGCACTTCTTGGACGATTTTATAAGTAGCTTCGGGATCCTGCGCGATCAGGCTTGCTTTTTCCCGCACATTCGGACAGGAAATATTCAGTTCGATTGCCGCTACTGCTTCGATGATATCCAACCGCGCCACTAATTCCAGAAATTCTTCAGGCTCTTCTTCGGAAGCAACGCTCATAATGATCGGAACGCCGAGTTTTTTGAGAAAAGGGAGCTTTTCTTGGATAAAAACTTCTATCCCCGGATTCTCTAAACCGATAGAATTAAGCATCCCCGCGCTAGTCTCACAAGTACGCGGCGCGGGATTGCCTCTACGCGGCTTCAAAGTGATAGTTTTAGTAACAATCGCCCCGAGCTTACTTAAATCTATAAAGTCCTTAAACTCCTCGGCATAGCCAAAGGTTCCAGATGACACCATCACCGGGTTCTTTAATTTGAGCTTGCCAATTTCTACAGAGAGATTCGTTTTCATTTTTACCAGACTAAATCCCGGCTATTAAAAACCGGTCCTTCTTTACAAACCCGCTTAAATCCTGCTTGGGTTTTAACGACGCAGCCTAAACACGCTCCGATACCGCAGCTCATGTGCTCTTCTAAAGATAACTGCGCTGGGAAGCCGCGTTGATTAGAGATATCTGCGACTGCCTGAAGCATGGGTTTTGGGCCGCAGGCGTAAATAGCAGAAGGCAGAGAACGGAAGTCAGAAGACAGATTATGTAGTAAATCGGTAACTTTACCATGAAACCCTTGGCTGCCGTCATCAGTAGCGATTTTTACAATACAACCTAATTTTTTAAAATCATCGGCACAAAGCAATTGTTTTTTGGTTTTTGCCCCAATCAAAACCGTAATTCTGTTTTCTGCCCTCTGTTTTCTGCCCTCTGTTAATTTCTCCGCGAGAAACATTAAAGGAGCAACTCCCATTCCACCTGCCACTAACATCTGTTTACTGTTTACTGTTTTCTGTTTTCCGAGAGCGAATCCGCTCCCTAACGGCCCAATGATATCCAGATATTCTCCGGTTCTTTTCCGCGCTAAAATTTCCGTGGCCTTACCTACTACCGCGTAAAAAATTTTTATCTTTGCCCTGCTTACTCCATGGATACTAATCGGCCTTCTTAGAAGCGGTTCGCACAGATCGTTTACCCGAATATCAATAAATTGTCCCGGCAAAGCTATTTTAGCGATTTGAGGGGCGCTGAATTCGCAATGCCAGTAATTATCCTTGATTCTGACTTGCGCTGATATTTTTAATTTAAGTTGACAGGCTTTCATCTTTTCCAAAGAAAAAACAATAAAATCAGCACCAAAAGGGCGACTATCGAATTTATCTCTTTCTTAAACCAAGCCGGTTTGATTGGCAGGTATTCCTTAACCCGAATTTTTACAAGACTGGACAACCACGGGATTATCCGGGGAACCCGGCGGCAGTAAACTTCATAAGTTCCGGGAAACATACTCCGTAATTTCTTTTCTTCTGTAAATATAAGAGGAAGGTAACGGCTGAGAAAAACAAAAAGAAAGAGAAATGCCACCCACCAATTAAAAAGCATGAGCACTACACCTAAGCCGATTAGCAGTATCCCCAGATACATAGGATTACGCACAATTTGATAAGGCCCGCCCTCGATTAAGGCGTGGCTATTTTTAGAATATTCTGATTTATAGCCTCTGGCGGATACGCGGATAACTTGGCCTAAGAGTAGAGAAACTAATCCGATGATCCTTAAAACATTTTCCTGCCAGCCTAGGGCAGCTGCGCGGAAAAATAACCTATGGAAAACTACAACTAGAATAAAAGCCAACGCTATAATCATGCCATTAATCTTAACGCGTTTTTTCATTGCTATCTTTGGCACTTGGGACAAAAATACGTGCCTCTTCCTCCCTGACTAATCCTCTTAATCATCGTTTTACATACCAGACAAGGCTTACCTTGGCGATCATAGACCTTGTGATACTTGACATACCCGCCTTTACCCCCGGAGACCCGCACATAATCATCAACGGAAGAACCCGCGTGCAGGATTGCCGCTTTCAAAATATCATTAATCGCCAGAAAGAGCAATTCCTTTTCTTTATTCGTCAGTTCGTTTGCCCGGCGTAAAGGATTAATTTTTGCCTGAAATAAAATCTCCGCGGCATAGAGATTTCCAATACCGGAGATAAATGTTTGATCCAATAACAGCGGTTTAATCGCGGTTTTCTTTTTGCTGAGCATTACTTTAAATTGCGCTAAATCAAGTTCCGCCGGCTCCGGCCCCAGTCTTTGGATAAACTTTAGGGAATGCCAATCATCTAAAAGCCTGAGCTCCGCAAAGAGCCGTTGATCGTTAAAATCTAAAATCTTACCGCCGGATAAATGAAAGGCTACGCGGCTATTCTTAGCGCCCCCGGGATAAACTAACTGTCCGGTCATTTTAAGATGTATAGTTAAAGATTTTCCATTAGATAGCTCTAAAATTAAGAGCTTGGCCCGGCGTAAAATATTTTTGATCCTCGCGCCCTGAAGGCCTCTTTTAAAGCCCGCCACCGCTGGTTCACGGATGACTTTAGGATTATGCACGCAAACTTCGGTAATCTTTTTACCTAAGACTGCTTTCTCTAGATCGCGTTTGATGGTTTCGACTTCCGGAAGTTCCGGCATAATTACCTTTTATGATATTCCTGCAAAGACTTAACTGATAACTTATGTTTTGTCAAGGATTCAAGCCCATTCACTGTCGCCTCGGCGCCTGAAATAGTTGTGGTGTAAGGGATATTGTATAAAATTACATGCGAGCGTATCTTCACCTCATCCTGACGGGGTATTCTTCCGGAAGGGGTATTAATGACCATCTGGATTTTCCCGCTCTTCATTAAGTCCAGAATATTGGGCGTGCCTTCGGCAATCTTAGGTAAAACTTTAACTTTAATTTTACCTTGCGCCAAGACCGCCGCTGTACCGGAAGTCGCGTAAATATGAAAACCTAACTTTTCCAATTTCTTAGCTATGGAGAGGATATTTTTCTTGTCGTTATCGCGTACCGAAATAAAAACGTTCCCTTTGGCCGGAAGTTTTTGCCCGGCAGCCAATTGGCTTTTGATGTAAGCCAAACCAAAATCCTTGTCAATACCCATCACCTCGCCGGTAGATTTCATCTCCGGCCCCAGAATTACATCTACACCGGAAAAACGGTTAAAGGGAAGAACCGATTCTTTGACCGATATATGTTTAGGGATTATTTCCCGAGTCAGGCCGAGGTTCTTTAATTTCTTACCCAACATGACCTTAGTCGCAAACTTGGCTAGCGGCACTCCTATAGCCTTAGAAACAAAAGGTACGGTCCGCGACGCCCGAGGGTTAACTTCCAAAACATAAACCTTATCCTCTTGTATAGCATACTGCACATTCATCAGGCCGACGATATGCAACTCTTTGGCCATCTTATAGCTAGCTTCCCTTACCTTATCTAATAAATCTTTAGAGAGGCTATAGGCAGGGATGGACATAGCTGAGTCGCCGGAATGGATCCCTGCCTCTTCGATATGCTCCATAATCCCGCCGATAACAAAATCTTTTCCGTCGCCGATAAGGTCGACATCTACTTCGGTCGCGTCCTCCAAAAACTTATCGATTAAGACCGGATGCTCACCGGATACTTCCGCTGCTTCTTTAATAAATTTCTCTAAAACTTTCTCTTCATAGACAATTTCCATCGCCCTGCCGCCTAAAACATAAGAAGGCCTGACTAAAACCGGATAACCTATCCTTCGGGCTACCTCTTCGGCTTCTTTGAAATTAAAGGCTGTGCCATTCTCCGGTTGTAAAAGATTTAATTTATGGAGCATCTGCTTAAAACGTTTTCTGTCCTCGGCAATATCAATACTATCCGCCGAAGTCCCTAAAAGATTTACTCCGGCTTTCAATAAAGGAACGGCCAAGTTAAGAGGCGTCTGGCCGCCGAATTGCACGATTACACCGAATGGCTTTTCCAGTTCAATAATGTTCATAATATCTTCGAAGGTAAGCGGCTCAAAATAAAGCCTGTCAGAGGTATCGTAATCCGTAGAAACTGTTTCAGGATTGCAATTGACCATGATGCTCTCAATTCTTTCTTCCTTTAAGGCGTAGGAGGCATGACAACAGCAATAATCAAATTCAATCCCCTGCCCAATGCGATTCGGGCCTCCGCCTAAAATAATCACTTTCTTATTTTTACTAGGTTTTACTTCATTAATTTCCATTCTTTACTCCCTATCGATCATTAGCACAAGCTTTTAATAATTCTTTCACCTTCGCCACCACTTCTTCAACCGTATTTAACTTGATCACCCCGGGAATATCCCAAGAACCAAGAGTGATCACCGGAATCCCAAACTGAATGCAATAGGCGATTTCCGAAAGTGTACCCGCTCTCCCGGGCAAGGCAACCACCACATCCGCAGACTTAACTACCAAGACGTTTCTGGCTAAACCCATTCCAGTAGGTATAGCGATATCCACAAATTTATTAGCATCGGTTTTGTTGTAACTCGGGATAATACCTATAGTTAGGCCACCTTCAGCCTGAAAACCAGAACAAACCGCCTCCATTACTCCACAAAGCCCACCTGAAACGAGTATATCAGCCACTTTAGCGAGTTTTCTGCCCAAATTTTTAGCAACCTGCTCCACTTCTGGCGTACAGGTTCGGCCACCGATTACACTAACGATTTTTTTCATTTACGCTATCCCACTTTCCCGATTAGCTCGGAAACAGTTTCCGCTTTGAGATGGAAACAGTTTCCAAGGTTTTTGGTGCGCCTGGCGGGAATTGAACCTGCACATCCAGCTCCGGAGGCTGGCGCCCTATCCATTGGGCCACAGGCGCATTAAAACAAACTTAATTGTTGCTCGTTCTTTTCTCCGGATCCTTCATTGCCAAAGATGGAGATAATTCCATACTCACCATCATATCCGGCCTTAATCGCTACTTTTCCTTCGCGTACCCTTAAAACCCCTTCGGCGACTTTAGGAGGCAGGCCTTTAATCAGATCCTGCTTTGGCGCGCGCAGTAAAATTTCAAACTCTGTACCGAATTTACTCAAACAGCTGCGGTAATCTCTTTCTACCGCTACGCTGGTTTTACCTACGCCTTTGGCATCAGCGATGATTTCATCTAAGGGTATTAAATTTTTGAAAGGTATGGAGTTCTCCGGCTTAAAGCCTTCGGCTCGATCGGCCAATTTTTCTACACGGTTTACCACGCCCACTGTAACTGGTTTGCCGCATTTCGAACATTTACCGTTATGCTCCCGGGTCTCTTTGGGCGACCAGCGGATGCCGCAAAGACGATGGCCATCAAAGTGGTACTTACCCTCTTCAGGGAAAAACTCTACTGTATATAAAAACCGTTTTTTATCTTTGGTTTTAAGGACCTCTCTTATGGTTTTATAGTCCAGCTCGCAATCAAATACATTTGCTTCGCGGCCAAGTTTCTGCGGGCTGTGGCTGTCAGAATTACTGATCAGCGTAAATTTATCCAACGCGCTCAGCCGCCAATTCATTGCCGGATCGCTAGACAAACCGGTTTCCAGCGCAAATATCTTCGGCGTCTGCTCTTCAAAACAATCCTCGATTCTATCAAACCCGGACATTGAACCAAATAAGCTAAACCATGGAGTCCAAATATGACCGGGGACAATCATACAATTTTCATCAATATCAAAGATAATGCGCGCTAATTCCGCCACATCCAATCCTAAAATCGGCCTGCCGTCGCTGGCCAAGTTTCCTAACCTGCCTAATTTTTCATTAATTTTATCCACACTCTTAAAAGAGGGGGCAATAATCACAGTGTGCACGCGGTAAGTTTTGCCTTTTTTAGAATAAATACTGCTTACCTCGGCAGTGAGGACAAAATATATGCCATTATAATTATATAACCCATTTCCGCAATCTTCTAAAGTAGATTTAAGCTCTTCCAGCCATAAATGATGGGTAAAATCCCCGGTGCCGATAAGGGTTATGCCTTTTAATTTTGCCCACTCGCTTAGATTCTTGACGTCCATATTCCGGCTGGTCGCCCGAGAATACTTTGAATGAATATGAAAATCCGCTATAAATTCCATTTATGAGCCTTTCCTTGGCAAAGAGTGTACTCCACAAAGCCCTTTAACCTGCGGCCGATAAACGGTGAATTTTTGGATTTGGATAATAAATTTTCTTTTTTTACTACCCATTCCTTAACCGGATCCACCACGATAATATCCGCATCCGCTCCTACGCTTAAGGTTCCTTTGTTAATACTTAAAATCCGACTGGGATTAAGCGACATCTTGGTAACTAATTTTCCCCAATCTAATAAATGATTTTCAATCAGCTCGTTGATCGCTGCGGCCAGCTCTGTTTCTAAACCAATTACTCCAAACTCCGCCCTTTCAAACTCAATATCCTTTTCATTCTCGGTATGCGGGGCATGATCCGAGGCAATTACGTCTATTGTTCCGTCGGATAAACCTTGACGGATAGCCAACATATCTTCCCTCGCGCGTAGCGGCGGGTTCATCTTAAAATTAGCATCATAACCTAACACCGCCTCTTCAGCGAAACTAAAATAATGTGGAGCAGTTTCGCAGGTAACCTTGATCCCTTTTTTCTTAGCCTTGGCAATCATCTCTACCGATTCCTTACAGCTCAGATGAGCAATATGAATACTGGCGCCGGCTTTCTCTGCCAGTTCAATATCGCGCTCGATTCTTTTATATTCGGATGCGACGGATACTCCACGCAGCCCCAAGCGCGTCGAGGTAAAACCTAAATTTACCTGCCCGCAGCAGGAAAGTTTCTTATCTTCGGAGTGAACAATCACCAAAAGGCCTTCTCTTTTGGCTAGCCTTAGCGCCTCTAACATCAGCGTATCGTTCTCTACCGACGCGCCATCGTCAGAAATAGCGATTGCCCCGGATTTCTTCAGGCCGGGGATATCGCTTAAGACTTCTCCGGCTCGCTCCTTGGTAATCGCGGCACAAATGAAGACATTGGCCTGCGCGCTTTTTTGAATCGCTTCTTTCAGCATCTTAATATGCGCGGCAGAATCTATTGCCGGCTCGGTATTCGGCATAGCTAAAACGCTAGTTACTCCGCCAGCTAGGGCGGCTTTGGTGCCGCTCTCGATTGTTTCTTTGTCTTCCCTACCCGGTTCCCTTAAATGTACATGCATATCGACGATACCCGGCATAACCAGCTTATCCCCTGCCTCAATTATTTTATCCGCATCCGCCTTAATATTCTTAGCTACTTTAGCTATCTTACTATCTTCTATCAGCATATCCATTACCGCGTCAATATTATTCGCCGGGTCAATTACCCTGCCGGACCTAATCAGTATTTTCATTTTTTATCTTTTCATTGGCTTGGGCTACCAAAAACAAGACTGCCATTCTTACGGCGATCCCGTTAGTAACCTGCTCCAATATAACCGAATTCTCTCCATCTGCCACTCCGCTAGACATTTCAATTCCGCGGTTAACCGGGCCGGGATGCATAACAATAATATCTTTTTTGGCTTGCTTAAGCCTCTCTTTGGTAATCCCGAATTCCTTAAAATATTCCAGCTGCTTCGGAAAAGCAGTTTCGCCATCGCGTTCAAACTGCATCCTTAACACATTCACTGCATCCGCGTTCTTCAGGGCTTCATCTATATCATTGGTTAGATTAACACCCATCTTCTCTATCCCCGGCGGGATAAGCATTTTCGGCGCGCAAACAGTTAGCTTCGCGCCTAATTTAGTTAAACCCCAAATATTGGAGCGGGCCACGCGCGAATGCGCGATATCTCCAACTATGCTCACCTGCAAACCTTCAATCTTACCCAGCTTTTCTTTGAGGGTAAAAATATCCAAGAGCGCCTGAGTAGGATGTTCATGCCAGCCGTCTCCGGCATTGACCACACTCACATTAACGTGACGGGCAAGCATAATTGCCGCGCCGCTAAAATTATGACGGATGACAATAATATCGGCTTTTAAGGCTTCGATATTCCTGCCGGTGTCAATCAGGGTTTCGCCTTTTTTTACGCTGGATGTCTCTGTGGCAATATTAATCACATCGGCGGATAATCTCTTAGCGGCCACCTCAAAAGACACGCGGGTGCGTGTGGAAGGTTCATAAAATAGATTCACCACGGTCTTTCCGCGCAGCGCCGGAACTTTTTTAATTTCGCGGGTAGAAACTTCTTTAAAAGATTCGGCGGTGGACAGAATTAGCTCTAATTCCTCTTTACTTAGTTCTTCCAATCCCAGAAGGTCCTTACGCACCCAGTTCATTTTAATTTTTCTCGATAATCACCACTTCATCCACGCCTTCAGTCTCCTGTAAGCGCACTTCTACCGCCTCATCTTGAGAAGTGGGGATATTTTTACCGGCGTAATCCGCCCGGATCGGTAACTCGCGGTGGCCGCGGTCAATCAAAACCGCCAGCTGTATTGATTTTGGCCGGCCAAAATCGATTAGCGCATCTAATGCGGCCCTAATCGTCCTGCCGGTATAAAGCACGTCATCAACTAAGACTAAATTTTTGTCATTAATATCAAAATCTATCTCGGTTTTACGCACCACGGGTACGCCTGAAGCCAGGGCTAAATCATCCCTGTATAAAGTTATATCCAAAGCACCGGTAACAACTTCTGTGCCTTCGATATTCTTAATGCAGCTGGCTAACCGCTGAGCCAGATAAACCCCCCGGTTCCTTATGCCGACTAGACATAATCCTTGCGTGCCTTTATTTTTTTCCACTATCTCGTGGGCAATGCGGGTTATTGCTCTGGCAATTCCATCTTTGTCTAATATTTTGGCTTTTTCTTTCATTGGTTAGCGGCTAAAAAAATACCCCTGGCTTTTTTGCCAAGGGTTCATATTTTCTGATACGCTCTTTTTCATTTTTATTACCTTGCCAGCTTCTCAAGAGCCGGCTTAAAGGTCCTTATTGTCTTTAAGTATACCATAACCTTAGCCTTTGTCAAGGTTAAATAATCACCACAAATTCACCGCGGGGTTTTTGACTGGAAAAATGCTCTAAAAGTTCTTTGGCGCTGCCGCGCTTGACCTCTTCGAACTTTTTGGTAAGTTCCCTGCAGAGAACGACTTTACGCTCTGCAAAAACTTCCGCGATATCTTGAAGAGTTTTAAGGATGCGGTGGCTGGATTCATAAAAAATTACAGTCAGCTCGAGTTTTTTTAATTCCTTAAGCCTGTTTTTTCTGGCAACGGCTTTAGCCGATAAAAAACCTTCAAAAATAAACGCATGCGCCGGCTTTCCGGAAAGCACTAGCGCGTTAACCAAAGCCACCGCGCCCGGAATAACCGTTAAAGGAATATTATGTTCTATCGCCAGATTAATCAGGTTATATCCGGGATCAAGGATGCCGGGAGTACCGGCATCGGAAACCAGCGCGATATTTTTACCTGCTTTTAAAAGCCCAAGCAGGTATTCTCCTTTGGTAAACCTATTGTGCTGGTAAAAACTAGTGGTGGGTTTATTAATACCATAGTGATCAAGCAGGATTTTGCTATGCCGCGTGTCTTCACAAGCAATCAAATCCACGCTCTTTAAAACCTCGATTGCCCGCAGAGTTATATCTTTTAAATTACCGATAGGTGTAGCGACAATATAAAGCATTATTCAACGGTTACGGATTTGGCGAGATTTCTCGGCTGATCCACGTCGCAGCCGCGCTTGACGGCAATGTGATAGGCGATTAATTGCAGAGGAAAAGCCACTAAAAGAGGAGAAAACAGCTCATCTACTTTAGGGATATAAATAACTTCACGGGTCAGCTCTGAAACTTCTTTGTCTCCTAAGGTGGCGATAGCGATAATTTTTCCGTGCCGGGAGCGGATCTCCTGAATATTCGAAACCATTTTTTCATAGATCTTAGAGGCTGGGGCAATGCAAACTACCGCGCGGTATTCATCAATCAAGGCAATCGGACCATGTTTCATCTCTCCGGCAGCATAACCCTCCGCGGGAATATAAGAAATTTCTTTTAGTTTCAGCGCGCCTTCCAGGGCTGAAGGGTAATTAATGTTTCTCCCCAGATATAAAAATGAACCGAGGTGCGCATGCTTACGGGCGAGCTTAGCGATACTCTTTTGATCTTTAAGTATCAGCTCCTGCTGTTTAGGTATTTTGCGCAACTCATTCAGGTATTTGCTGATTTTGGTTTCCGGCAGAATATTTCTTATTTCAGCCAGATAAAAAGCAAATAAATACAGGGCGGTTAACTGCGCGGTATAAGCCTTAGTTGAAGCAACCCCGATTTCCGGCCCGGCGTGCGTATAAATCACGCCGTCGGATTCACGGGTTAAGGTTGAACCTAAAACATTACAAATAGAGACTACGGTTGAACCGCGTTTCTTGGCCTCCCTGACACCAGCTAAGGTATCCGCGGTTTCGCCTGACTGGCTGATCGCTATCACCAGAGTTTCCGGGCCGATCAAAAGGTCACGGTATCTAAATTCGCTGGAGACATCTACCTGTGTAGGAATGGCGCAGATTGAGTCTAAAATATATTTTCCAATTAACCCTGCGTGATAGGCCGTGCCGCAGGCAACGATAAAAATACTCTCTATCCCCTTAAGCTTATCCACCGGGATATTCTGCTCTTCAAAGGTTATTTTATTGGTTTGCTTATCTATCCTTGAGTTGATTAAGCTCTCCAAAATTTTTGGCTGTTCGTTAATTTCTTTCAGCATAAAATGCTCGAAGCCGTTTTTCTGCGCTTGAGTAATATCCCAATTAATATGCGTAGGTTTTTTAAAGATAACCTTGCCGTCTAGGTCAGTAACCTTAAAACTATCTTTGGCTAAAACAACTATTTCATTCTCATCCAAAAAAATAATGTCTTTAGTCGATTCTAATACGGCCGGGGCGTCCGAGGCGAGAAAATTCTCTCCGTTACCCACGCCTAAGATCAAAGGGCTGCCGGAACGCGCACCCACCAGTTTCCCCGGCTCTTTTGCGGAAATCACTCCAATAGCAAAAGAACCGGTTAATAGCTGAATGGCTTGACGCACGGCTTCTTCCAATGGAATATTTTGATAAAATTTTTCGATGAGATGCACGATGACCTCGGTATCGGTCTGGCTGCGAAAGGTATGGCCTTCTTTAATCAGCTGATTTTTGAGTACCTCGAAATTTTCGATAATGCCGTTATGTGCCAAAGCAAGCTCTCCCTGACAATCTTCGTGGGGATGGGCGTTGGCTTGATTGGGCTCTCCATGAGTTGCCCAACGGGTGTGGGCGATGCCGATATTGCCCGAAAGAGGCTTGGCTTTAATTATTTTTTCTAACGCGCTGATTTTCCCCGGAGACTTTCTGATGGATATACCGTTTTTCTTAGGCAGGATGATAGCTATGCCGCTGGAATCGTAACCGCGGTATTCTAGCCGCTTGAGCCCGGAGAGTAAAATAGGCTGGGCCTCTCTTTCTCCGACATATCCAACTATGCCACACATTGAGCACCTATTTAGTGACCCCGACGGGATTTGAACCCGTGTCGAGAGCTTGAAAAGCTCTTGTCCTAGACCAGGCTAGACGACGGGGTCGAGCCTTATTCTTCCTCTTCAGCAATTACCGGAGCCACGCAGGAAACCCGGTCTTTATCCTGTAATTTGATCAGGCGGACACCCTGAGAAGAGCGCCCGGTTTCACGGATATCCTTGATCGCGCAACGTAAAAATATACCATTCTGGGTAATCACCATTAATTCGTCATTATCGCTGACCGTCTTAAGCGTTACCGCCTCGCCGTTTTTATCCGTAACCTTTATATTAATCACTCCCTTACCGCCGCGCGAGGTAAGCCTATATTCATCGACCGTAGTGCGCTTGGCAAACCCCAATGAAGTAACGGTTAAGATGGCGGAGCCTTTCTGGGGAATAACTAAATCAATAACCTCGTCTTTTTTGGCCAAAGATATGGCCTTTACTCCCCGCGCGCCTCTGCCCATATCGCGTACTTTTGCCTCGGGGAACCTGATAGCCTTACCTTGGCGCGTGCCAATTAATAACTCCTGCTTACCATCAGTAAGCTCAACACCGATTAACGCGTCATCCTTATCTAAGGTAATTCCGAGAATCCCGCCTTTTCTGGGATTGCCATACGCCTCGAGCTTGGTCTTTTTGATTGAGCCAAGTTTAGTCACCATCACCAGATATTTATCGGCGGAAAATTCTTTAACCGGTATGGTTGAGCTGATTTTATAGCCCGCGGGCACATCTACTAAATTTATGATAGCCTTGCCTTTAGATGTACGGCTGGCTTGCGGAATCTCATAAACCTTCAGCCAATGCACCTGTCCTTTATCGGTAAAAATCAAAAGATAGTCTTTGGTGGAAGCGACAAAGAGGTGTTCAATAAAATCTTCCTCCTTAACTTCGGCTCCCATCGCGCCTTTACCCCCGCGCTTTTGCTTACGGTAAGCGCTGACCGGCAGGCGCTTAATATAACCGCCGTGGCTGATAGTTACTACCACGTCTTCTTCGGCGATTAAGTCTTCTACCTCCAGCTCTTCCACGTCACCGACGATATCTGTGCGGCGCTCATCACCGTATTTCTTCTTCAGCTCCCCTAATTCAGCCTTAATAATTTCTTCAATCTTTTTCTCCGAACCCAAAATAGCCCTGCATATCTCAATTTTCTTTAAGAGTTCGGCGTATTCGGCATCCAATTTATCGCGTTCGAGCGCGGTCAAGCGCTGTAATTGCATCTCCAAGATTGCCTGAGATTGAATTTCCGAAAGTTCGAATTCTTTCATTAAATTTATCTTGGCCGCCTCAACAGACTTCGAGGTTTTAATAACCTTAATGATCCGGTCGATAAATTTGAGCGCGATCTTTAAGCCTTCCAAAATATGCGCCCGCTTTAATGCCTTATCTAATTCGAATTGCGTCCTGCGCCGGATAATCACTTTCCGGTGCTCGATGTAACAATCAAGTATCTGCTTTAAATTTAAAACCCGCGGCCTGTTTTCAACCAAGGCGAGCATAATGATGCCAAAGGTAGTCTTTAACTGCGTATGTTTGAAAAGCTGATTCAGGATAATCTGCGGCTCGGTATCACGCTTTAATTCCACCACTATTCGCATACCGTCTTTATCCGATTCATCGCGGATATCGGAAATACCCTCGATCTTTTTATCATCTACCAAGCCGGCAATTACCTCAATCAGTGTTGATTTCTGCACCTGATAGGGAATTTCAGTAAAGACAATTAAGTCTTTACCATTCTTCTGGTGCTCAATCGTTGACCGGGCGCGCACAATAAGTTTGCCGCGTCCTGTATTGTAGGCCTCTTTAATCCCGCCTTTCCCACAGATGATGCCGCCCGTCGGAAAATCCGGGCCCTTAATATAACGTGTCAGATCCTTAATCTCGGCTGAGGGATTATCCAAAAGATAAATAAGCGCATCCGCCACCTCATTTAGATTATGCGGCGGAATATTGGTGGCCATGCCCACGGCAATACCGCTTGAGCCATTGACCAAAAGATTAGGTAAGGCTGCGGGTAACAAAAGCGGCTCTTTGAGCGAGGCGTCGAAGTTCGGCCCGAAATTGACTGTATCTTTTTCAATGTCGCCTAGCATATCGTCGCTAATCGCAGCCATCCTTGCCTCGGTGTAGCGCATAGCTGCAGCAGCATCTCCGTCGACCGATCCGAAGTTTCCTTGACCGTCAACCAACGGATAACGCAAGGAAAAATCCTGCGCCATTCTCACTAAAGTATCATACACCGCCACGTCACCGTGCGGATGATATTTCCCGAGGACTTCGCCGACGATACGAGCGCATTTCTTGTAGGGCTTGGAGTGATCCAGATTCAGATCCTGCATAGCGTAAAGAATCCTTCTATGCACGGGCTTGAGACCGTCGCGCACATCCGGAAGCGCGCGGCCGACGATTACGCTCATCGCGTAATTCAAATATGAATCCTTAACCTCTTCTTCGATATAGACTGAAATAATTTTTTCGTTGCGCGTATACATAGATTATATATCCAAATTTTTAACCTGATGCGCGTAGTCTTCAATAAATTGCCTGCGCGGCTCAACCGCATCACCCATTAAAACCGTAAACATTTTATCCGTTGCAACCGCGTCTTCCAAGGTAACCTTTAACATAGTACGTTTTTCAGGATCCATGGTCGTGTCCCAGAGTTGATGCGGGTTCATCTCACCCAAGCCTTTATATCTTTGTATATGCATCCCTTTTGTGGCTGCTTCTTTGATATACCCCAAGGCCTCTTTTAGGCTGGCTAAATCCTTTTGATCTTTATCATTGGTAATGCGATATAATGCCTTAGGTTTTTTAGCAATCTCTTTTCCAGCCGTATCTTTAGCAATGAATATCTCCGGGCTATAATTAGCGATATCTAAACCCATTTTTTCAATTTTAGCGACTACCTGCTCAACTTCTTGCGACTCAAAGAGCTCTAGTACATCTGGCTCAGCTGCCTTATCTTCTTTATCCGTAAGTTCGGCTAATTCTTTATCGGAATAGAGAAAATGCTCTTTTCCATCCACTTTTACCCGATAAATAGGCATTTTTTTGGTCTTTGGATGCCTAAAAGTGAGATATTTTGTGCTTTCTACTCCCTTTTTCTCTAGACTGCGACCTATTTTATCCAGCTCAACCAACAACCCTAAAAGATCCTTAAATTGATTATCGCTAAACTCTTTTTTTTCTTTTAAGGCAATGAATTTATGCCCTTCCCGGCCTAAATCTAAAAGCATCTCATCCATTTGCTGTTCAGTCTGGATATACTCTTCTCTTTGGCCCCTCTTGATCTTATACAACGGCGGCTGAGCGATATAAACATAACCACCCTCGATTAATTTAGGCATCTGCCGGTATAAAAGCGTAAGTAATAATGTCCGGATATGCGAACCATCAATATCCGCATCCGCCATCAACACCAACTTATGGTAACGTAATTTACTTACATCAAATTCTTCGCCAATACCTGTGCCTAAAGCAGTAATAATCGTGCGGATCTCTTCGTTGGAGAGAATCTTATCCAGCCGTGATTTTTCGACGTTTAAAATTTTACCCTTAATTGGCAGTATCGCTTGGAACCTCCTATCGCGCCCCTGCTTGGCGCTATTGTGCACAAACACGCCGCTGGCTAAGGCAAAATTATGCGTCTCCGGAACTTCCATATCGTAAACATCGACTTTTTCTGTAACCTTTTCTATACGTTTAATTTTATGGTTATAGTTAACTACGTCATTGCGAGGAGCGACAGCGACGAAGCAATCACGGTTTTGAGATTGCTTCGGGTCTGCTGCGGCTTCGCCTTGCAGACCCTCGCAATGACGTTCGTAAGACGATCCTTCAATACAAATTCCGCCTCCAATTTTAGAATATTGGCGATAAAGTGGCATCAAGGAATCTTCTAAAGTGAGCTCTTGCGCCATTTTATATTTACCATCGCGTAGCATAAATTTATGGTCCGGGGTACAAATAATTTCCGCGTTATTATCCAAAACGACTTTAATAACTCTGTTTGATTTTTTAGTTATTCTCGGATTTGTTATTTCTCCGATCGCAATGTTTCCGTCGGAATTAATTGTATAGCAATAATTTTTTTTGCCGAGTTTTTCTTCGGCTATCAATTCTAAAATGGTTAGGTTACGTCCATCTGTTAAAGCAATTTCAGTTTCTCCGACCAGACAACCGCCTGCACTATCGCCCTCCACAATATACAATTCGCATAAAGCCGCATCCCTCTCCGAGCAATCCGCTAATTTGCCGGGCAGGCCCGCGCCTTCAAGCGCGCCTTTTCTGCGGGTTAATTCGCGCGCCTTACGCGCGGCTTCACGCGCGCGCGAAGCAACAATAACTTTATCAATGATCTTGTTGGCAACTGAAGGATTTTCTTCACAATAAGCGCTTAAGGCATCTAAACTCGCCGAAGCAACCAAGCCTTCTACTTCCGAATTACCCAACTTGGTTTTGGTCTGTCCCTCAAATTGCGGATTGGGAACTTTCACGCTAATCACCGCGGTTAACCCCTCGCGCACATCTTCGCCGGTAATCCCGATTTCATCCTTAATTAAATTTTTGGCTTTGGCGTATTGGTTGATTGCCCGAGTAAGCGCGGATTTAAAACCCGATAAGTGCGTCCCTCCCTCAATGGTGTTGATATTATTGGCGAAAGAAAAAAGAGTCTCGGCATACCCATCATTATATTGGAGAGCAACCTCAACATTAATATCATCCTGCAGTTTTTCAAAATAAACTACCTTATTATGCAGCGGATTCTTATTCTTATTTAAGTACTCCACAAAAGAGACTATCCCGCCGGCAAACTCAAATACTGCCTCCTTTTCCGTACGTTCATCTTCTAATTTTATCTTCAAGCCTTTATTTAAAAACGCGAGCTCTCTTAAACGCTGAGATAATATATCATAGGAATAATCAGTTTTATTAAAGATAGTCTTATCCGGTTTAAAGGTAATCTTGGTGCCCGTGCTTGTACTCTTACCGATAACCGTAAGTTTGGAAACGGTTTTGCCGCGTTCGTAGCGTTGATGGTAAATCTTGCCATCTCTTTTAACTTCTACTTCCAACCAATCGGATAACGCATTCACGCAACTGACACCTACGCCGTGCAGGCCTCCGGAAACCTTATAAGAACGGTGATCGAATTTACCTCCCGCGTGTAATGTGGTAAGGGCAACCTCAACCGCGGGTTTTTTCTCGGTCTTATGCATGTCTACCGGAATACCGCGGCCATTATCCGTCACAGTAACGCTATTATCGGAATGCACGGCTACGCCAATAGAATCACAAAACCCGCCTAATGCCTCATCCACACTATTATCGACCACCTCATAAACCAAATGATGCAGGCCGCGGCTTGACGTATCCCCAATATACATTGCCGGCCGCCTTCTCACAGCCTCTATGCCCTCAAGAACCTGAATACTGGTTGCGTCGTAGGCCTTAGGTTTATCCCCTGCTTGCGAGGATGCCTTCAACTCCGCTTTTTTTACTTTTTCCTTACTCACTGCACATCTCCAATATGAAAACGAATCTCTTGGATATCCGGTGAACAACGTTGCAACTCACCCAACAAGCGCGCTTTTTTTAAATTCAAACTATACAACCAAGGCGAAGAATCCACACTCAAACCTAAAATACCTTTTCTAAAATATTGTAACTTTATATGCCCCAACTCCTTTTTTGTCAAGACCTTTCTTAACCAAGACTCGGGCGCATTATTGCTGGAGCCGCTTTTTTTTACCAATAAATCCCTGATGACAACTTCGATTGTATCCTTAATTTTCTCCATTCCCTAACTCAGGCGCATCGGTAAAACAATATAAACATACCCATTCATCCGGATCACACCCGGCTTCTCGGTGTCGGTCAACTCCAAATCCACAGTGGCTTCGTGTAAATTTTTCAAAACATCCATTAAATACACAGGGTTAAAACCTATAACAAGTTCCTTCCCCGCGTAAACCACGCCTATTTCTTCCCGCGACTCTCCCACATCCGGGGTAGACTTAGAAACAACCAACTTATTTTTAAAAACCTCCAACTTTACCGCCTGATAATCCGGAGTGGATAGCAACGCTGCTCTTTTGACGGCCAATAAAAATTGTTCTCTATCAACGCGAACTTTATTATCTGAAGGCGCCGGAATAACCTGTTTATAGTCGGGAAATTCACCCTCAATAAGGCGGGAAATCACAACAATATTACCTAAATCAAACAAAACCTGGTTGGTTCCTAAAATCAAGGATAACTCTCCTTCTTCTTTAAGATTACGATTTAACTCGTGTATGGTCTTAATAGGAATAATAATATTAATCTCTTTTTCTTGTGCCTGGCTCAACTTTTTATCCACAATCGCCAATCTCTTGCCATCCGTAGCTACCAAAGTAAGATTATTTTTACTAACTTTAAAAAGGATGCCATTCAAAATATAACGAGATTCATCAAATGAGACCGCGAAAGAAGTCAGGTTAAACATTTGTTTTAAGGAAGCCTGCTCCAGATGAATCACCTCTTTATCTTTAAACTCGGGTAACTTAGGAAACTCCTCCCGAGCTAATCCCATAATCTTAAACTGACACAAATCTGTTTCAATATTAACTTGATTGTTTTTTTTAGTGGTTATACTCACCCCATCTACGGGTAATTCCTTAATAATATCGCTAAATCTTTTAGCTGGCACGGTTATTGCTCCCTGCTCCTGTATATCCACAGGTATTACACAACTTATCCCAATATCCAAATCTGTGGCAGTAAGCCTCAAACTATCCTGTTGAGTTTCGATTAATATATGTGATAATATAGGCAAAGTAGCTTTAGTAATGATAACATTCTGCACGATTTGAATACCGCCTAATAACACATCTTTATCAACTTTAAACTTCATTTGTTTTCTCCTTACTATTTATTATTTAATAAGATAACTAAAAGCAATAGTAATATAGCGAATGTTTTTTGGGGAAAACATCCCAACCTATTATTAAAGTAAGAGTTACGGCCCAAGAACACTGTGGATAACCTCTGAGCCTAGTGTTTAATCACCTGTATAATTTTTTCTAACTTTTCCTGCAAAGCAAAATTATTCACCAGGCCTTCTTTTATTTTATTGTAAGAATGCAAAACAGTGGTGTGGTCTTTACCGCCAAACAATCCCCCTATTTCAGGCAGGGATAAATCGGTTAACTCTCTACTAAGATACATAGCTACCTGTCTAGGTAATACTATAGTTTTGTTCCTTTTTTTTGTTTTTAATTCTGCCAAAGTCACTCCAAATTCTTCAGCCACGCAGCGTTGGATAAAATCAGCGGTAATTAATTTTTTTGGCTCTTTAAGGAGATCCTTTAAAACCTCTTTGGTTAACTCTAAGGTTATAGGTTTTTCTTCCATTAAGGAATATGCCATAGCGCGGACCAGCGCTCCCTCTAGTTCTCTAATGTTAGTTTTAATAATTTGGGCAATAAAGAAAATTACCTCGTCCGGCACGGCAACGGGTTCTCGCTCAATCTTTTTCTTTAGAATAGCTACGCGGGTTTCCAGATCTGGCGGTTGAATATCTGTAGTTAAACCCCAACCAAAGCGCGAAACCAACCTGTCTTGCAAGTCCGCGATTTCTTTGGGAGGCCTGTCCGAAGATAAGATGATTTGTTTATGCGCGTCGTACAACACATTAAAGGTATTAAAAAATTCTTCCTGGGTGGAATCTTTCCCGCCAAAAAAATGGACATCATCAATCACCAAGACATCGGTATTCCGGTATTTTTGCCTGAAGGCTGATGTGGAGTGATGTTGGATTGCTCCGATTAGTTCGTTGGTAAATTGTTCCGAGGGTAAATAGGCTATTTTTAAAGCGGCGCCCAGCCGGTTTCTTATTTGATGGCAGATAGCCTGAATAAGATGGGTTTTGCCCAGTCCCACCCCGCCGTAAATAAATAAAGGATTGTAGGTCTTAGCCAGAGAATCCGCGACCGCCATGGAATAGGCGTGGGCATGCCGGTTAGAAGGGCCAATGACAAAGTTCTCAAATGTATAGCGGCTGTTTAAATTTAATCCGTATTGATTCTCGCGAGGCGCGATGCTCGGGGTTGTTGCCGTTATGCTTAAGTTAGGGCTCGCGTTCTTAGTAACGCCGGCTTCTATCTCAAGCTTAAGGTTGCCCAAACCCAGTGTGCTCAAGGCCTCTGTAATAACAAGGCTATAATTTTTCTTTACCCAGTCTCTGAAAAAAGTATCCGGGGCTTCCAGAATCAGGTTATCTTGGGTTTGCGAGATAGCCTGAAGGGGTAAAATCCAAGTTTCAAATATGGTGGTACCTAAGCGTTCTTTGACGTGCTCTTGCGCTTGCTTCCAAGATTGGTTAATTTCAGGCATTTTATTGTTATCAACAGTTTATTCACAACTTGAATAAATCTGTGGAAAAAAATTTAAACTTTAGGCTAGGCTGAAGACGTATTTTTCAGTAACGTTTTCCTTGCCGCTTGCGAGCGTTTTGTATTCGTCATTCTCATTGTTGCAATAATTATAACAGAAGCGAAACAAGTTGCAAGTAAAAAAGATAAACGCCTAAACATTATACAATAATTTGTCAGGGCGTCAACAGAAATCAAAGGACCGTTTCTATTTTCCGGCGTCAGACACAAAAAATGGAGACGGTCCCTAGTTTTTTTTATTCTTCCTCTATTTATACTCAGGGCTAGCCAGTAGTTTTACCGACGGGATTGTGGATAACCCATGGATATCCGCGCGTAAGCCGGCTCTCCAAACTAAATAACTGATTGACGGGGGAACCTTTTGTGTTATAATTAAAAACCATTTAGAAAATCAATTTTAAGTCTGCTATTTTGGCAAATAGGGAGCGGGAGAATGAAGAAAAATCTTAAGACACCAACAAATATAGTTGGTAAAAGGCGGCACGGGTTCCGGAGTAAAATGGCCACCAAGAACGGCCGGAAACTATTGGCGCGCCGCCGTCAAAAAGGCAGAAAAAGACTGACTATTTAATGTTCACCAAGATTTCTGTTGGCTTGATTAAGGTTTATCAGGCGCATATTAGAGGATGGTTGCCCGACTCTTGCCGTTTTAGCCCTTCGTGTTCGGAATACTCGCGGCAGGCGATTGAAAAATACGGATTTTGGAAGGGCTCATGGAAAGGGCTCAAGAGAATAGTTACCTGTCATCCTTTTTCAGGAAAATACGGGTTTGACCCGTTGGAGTAATTATGGAAAAGCGTTTACTACTAGCAATTGGTTTATCACTTTTAGTTTTATTAAGCTGGTCTGCTTTGGCGCCTAAGCCGCAAGTAATTGTCCAATCTGCGCAAAACCAATCTGGAATTGTCCAATCTGAATCAGGGAAGCCTCAAGAAAAAACCATTATCGCTTCTGTACCTATCCCAGAATCGGATCAACCCTTATTGCAAATCAATCGTCCAGATGCCGAGCTTTTTTTTGATGAACAGCACGCAGCGCTCAATAAAGTGGTTTTCCTAGGTGATCGACAGCACTCCTTTCCTTTACAATTAGGTTTTTTAACGGATGATGGCAGTCTAAAATATGCGAAGATTAAGAGTACTACGAGTGCTATTTCTTTTGCGGCTCAAGACGGTTCTAAAAAGGTTACTAAAACATTTACTTTATATAAAGTTAATAATACCATAGAGTTACAAGTAAATTTTCAGAACTTAACTAACTCTCCCATAGTTATCAATATTCCTCTTTTACTTGGCAAAGTTGATTTATCGCACAAGAATGCGCAGTTACGCTATGAAGACCTCTATTTAGTAACCGCGGAAAAATCCCAACACCTATCCGTTACTAAAGAATTTTCTATCAATAACGCTAAGGTCTTAGGATTGAGGGATCAGTATTTCTGTTTAATTGTTGAGCCGCAAGCAGATTCTTATCGCGCCTTTCTTAAGAAAATAAATAATAGTGAAGCGGAGATAGGGCTCACTAGTGAAAATATCACCTTGCAACCCGGGGGTCAGATTGGACATTTATTTTCTATATATTTGGGCCCGCAGGATTTAAAAGTTATTACTCAGATACGTCCAATCTGGTCAGGAATTATCTATTTTGGGACCTTTGATTTTATTTCGCAGATACTTTTGCAAACCCTCGAATTCTTATACAGAATTTTTCATAATTGGGGTTGGGCGATTGTCTTTTTGAGCTTGCTAGTCTATTTCATCCTGTATCCGCTTTCGCTGAAGCAAATGCGTTCAATGAAAGAGATGCAAGCTATTCAGCCTAAGGTAGAAGAGCTGAGAAGGCTGTATAAAGATAATCCGCAGAAGATGAATAAAGAAATAATGGAATTATATAAATTGCACAAGGTAAATCCTTTTGGCGGATGCCTGCCACTTTTGTTACAAATGCCTATTTTCTTTGCGCTTTATAACGCGTTGATGCGCTCAACAGCCTTGCGAGGCGCTAAGTTCTTATGGATTAGGGATCTATCTGAACCGGATCGTTTATTTACTTTACCAGTATCATTACCTGTGCTAGGAAATGAATTGAATATTTTACCCATTATTATGGCTTTAGGCATGTTTTTCCAGCAAAAACTTACTTCGGCTCAAGCTACCGGGCCTTCAGCAGAGCAACAGAAGCTGATGCTGATCGTAATGCCGATTATGTTTGGCTTTATTTTTTACCATATGCCTGCAGGCCTGGTCTTGTACTGGTTGATTAATAGCATCTTAATGTTGGTTTTTCAGCTGCGCTTGAGCAAGGCAAAATGACATCTAAGAAAAGCATAGAGATAGAAGGTAAGACGGTTGAAGAGGCAATTAAAAAGGCGCTTCAGCAGTTACAATTACCCCGCAATAAAGTGAAGGTTGAAATTCTTTCCGAAGAAGCTAAAGGGCTCTTTGGTATGCCCGGCGCCAAGCCAGCTATGGTGCGCGTGAGCGCGGTGAAAGATAATTAATACTTGACATTTTGAAGGATTTTAAGATAATAATGCTTGAAGAATAAATGCCTAGCCTAGGCGGTTCCCTAGGGAACTGAAGGAATAAATGGGTAAAGTAATTACAACCTGTAACCAGAAGGGTGGCACAGGTAAAACTACCTCAGCCATTAATATCGCTGTCTATCTTGCGGTTGCTGGCAAGAAGGTAATGCTCATAGACTTGGATCCACAGGCAAACGCTACCAGTGGAAGCGGCATCAATAAACACAATGTGATAAAAAGCACTTATCACGTTCTCCTTGAAGAATTAGATATTCAAGATGTACTTCAACCTACCGCTGTCCCAAATTTTTTAGTCGCGCCATCCAATTTAGATCTTACCGGAGCAGAAGTAGAACTCGTCGGCTCCTTAGGCAGGGAGTATCGCCTTAAGCGGGCATTAGAGAAGATTAAAGCCGAATTTGATTTTATGATTATCGATTCTCCTCCATCACTGGGGCTGTTGACTATCAATGGCTTATGCGCTGCCGACTCAGTGCTCATTCCAGTACAATGCGAATATTATGCTTTAGAAGGTTTGACCCAGTTGAATAATACGATTAGATTAGTTAAGGATAACATCAATCCCAGCTTGACTATCGAAGGCGTACTTTTGACGATGGCTGATTATCGGACTAATTTGACTAAGGAAGTAATTCAAGAAGTGAGGAAACATTTCCATGAAAAAGTTTATCAGACAGTCATTCCGCGCAATATCCGGCTGACCGAGGCGCCGAGCTTTGGCAAGCCGATTTTTCTTTATGACAAAGATTCTTTAGGAGCTCAGAAATATAGGGAATTATGTCAAGAGATTTTAGGGCTGCCAATAGAATCCAGATTGGACAATTCAACACCCAGATTGGACAATTCGTAATTCATATTGGACAAATCACAAGGAGAAAATTGATGGAGAAGAGAGCTTTAGGCAAAGGTATCAGCGCTTTGATTCCTGAAAAGGTAATCAGCGCCAAAAATGAAATTCTTTATGTCCAATCTGAACAGATTAAACCTAATCCCTTTCAGCCACGCGAAGAATTTAATCAAGAGCACATTACAGAGTTAGCGCAATCAATCAAAGAAAAAGGAGTGATCCAGCCGCTTTTAGCCCGACGTAAGGGTGATTATTTTGAATTGATCGCCGGCGAAAGAAGGTTGCGTGCTTGTAAGTTGTTGGCGCTCAAAGAGATACCAATAATTATTAAAGATGTAGACGACCGCGATTCTTTGGAATATGCCTTGATTGAAAATATTCAAAGAGAAAATCTCAATCCTATTGAAGAAGCGCATGCTTATCAACACCTGATTGATAAATTCCAAGTAACTCAAGATAAAATAAGTGAGACATTAGGAAAAGCCCGGCCCACCATTACTAACGTGCTTCGCTTACTCAAGCTTCCATATGAAATACAAGAGGAATTAAAAAAGGGGAGGATTTCTTTCGCGCATGGACGGGCGCTTTTAGAGCTAGAGGATGAGAATACGCAGCGCAGGCTTACTCAGGAGATCATCGCGAAAGGCCTCTCCGTCAGTGAACTAGAAAATTTAATCAAAACGCACCGGCCAAAAGGCCTTAGGCGTAAGAGCGCGCACAGCGTAAGAGAGCCGTATGTTGCGGCCTTAGAGGAAGAGTTACAGCATCTTTTGTCTACCAAGGTGAGAGTGAACAAGATGAAAAAACGCGGCCATATCTTCATTGAATTTTATTCTCAGGAAGACTTAGAGCGGATCGTCAAGATTATGCGAGGAGGGAAACAAGAATGAATCAGGCAGTCTTAATCCTTATTAAACCCGACGGGCTGAAGAAATCTTTGACCGGAAATATATTAACTCGTCTATCGGAAACCAAGCTAGAGATTGTCGCGGCGAAAATCGCGCGTGTTTCACGCGCGTTAGCCGAGGAGCATTATAAACATTTAAAGGATAAACCATTTTTCGGGGAGATTATTCAATATTTGCAGGGAGAGTTACACGACCGCAAAAAAGTCTTAGCTTTGGTTTATTGGGGTAAAGATGCGATAAAAAAATGCCGGGATCTGGCCGGAGCGACTAATCCTGAAGAAGCGGAGCCGACGACGATTCGCGGTTCGTACGGCCGGATTACCACAACAGGCGTTTATGAGAACGTGATCCACGTTTCCTCGAATGAAGACGAAGCAAAAAGGGAGATTAAACTTTGGTTTCAGCCTGACGAGATCATTGTAGATTTGTATCCACAAAAAGAAGTTACGCGCAAAGAGTGCAAAGTAAAAATTTGGGATTAAGAAAGGGATATTAAAAATGATTCAGAGTATGACCGGGTTTGGGAGTTTTGAGACAATTATCCCGTCGTGGGGAAAGATTTCAGTGGAGCTCAGGAGCACGAATCATAAGTTTTTAGAGATAGTCCTGCATTTACCGGAAGGCTCGCTTTCCATGGAAGAGAGGATTAAAAAAGCGATTGAGACAAAAATTAAGCGGGGGAGGGTTACTTGCGCGCTTAATGCCAGCAGCAGGAAAGCAGGTTCTGTTTTTATCAATAAGGCGCTCTTAAAAAAATATATCGCCAAGATAGAGGGAATTAAAAAGGAGTTTAAGATTGAAAATGGATTAGATATTAATACCCTGATCCATCTTCCCGGAGTCTTGGCTTTGGAAGAAGAAAGATTCTCTCCTGAGAGCATCTGGCCGGCATTAAAAATAGCGGTAAACGCGGCGATCAATAATCTGGTTAAGACGCGGCTAAAAGAGGGAGAAGCTCTGAGGGGTTATTTGAGAAAACAGGGAGAGGAATTAAGAAAAGAATTGGCAGGCATTAAGTCTAAATTAAAAGATGCGCTTAAGCTGAGGCTGAAGGCTTTGGCGACTGACGAAGAGCGCGCCAATTTTACCAAAGACACCGATACCACCGAGGAGATAGACCGGCTTTCTTTTCATACGCATAATTTTAAACACAAGCTGACCAAGGGAGGCGCGCTCGGCAAGGAGCTGGATTTTATCGCCCAAGAGATGCAGCGGGAAGCCAATACTATGGCCGCGAAGACCTTCGATGTTTCAGTCTCTAGCCAAGTACTGAAAATGAAAAGCCTGATTGAAAAGATCCGCGAGCAGGCGCAAAATGTAGAGTGAGAAGACAGAAAAAAACTACAGGAAAAATATTTATCATCTCCGGGCCGTCAGGCTCCGGTAAGACCACGCTTTTAAAAAGAGCCCTCCTGAATAAGTCGTTGAAGAATAAACTCGCCAAATCCGTATCCTTAACTACCCGGCCGAAAAGGTCAGGGGAACGAGAAGGAAGGGACTATTTTTTTGTCAGCCCCGCAGAATTCAGACAGTTAAACAAAGCCAAAAAAATCCTTGAATGGACCAGATATTTGAGTTATGATTACGGCACTAAAAGGGATTACCTTGAAGATAAGTTGAAAAAGGTGAGACATTTGGCGCTCTGTTTGGACTTAAGAGGAGCGCTTAAGCTAAAAAAGCTCTATCCGGAAAACGCGGTAACTATCTTTGTTGAACCTCCGTCGATAAATGAGCTGCGCAAAAGAATAGAGGGCCGTTGCTCTAAAACCAAGCCAGAGGAAGTAGATAGGCGGGTTAAGTTAGCCGTAGCTGAGCTGAAGAACGCTCACAGGTATGATTATATTTTAAAAAATAAAAATTTGGCTAAGGCAGAGAGCCGGCTTAAGGGTATTATATTAAAAGAGATAGGAGTTTAATACAACTGCGAGGAGTAAGGAATGGGATATACGGAGAGAGAGGATATGCTGGGCAAAAGCGAGAATTCAATTTATAAACTGGTAAATCTGGCAGCGATGAGGGCGCTGGAGATCGCCGAAGGCCAGCCAAAACTTGTAGATGACAAGGCGAATGTTAAGCCTTCTACTGTTGCCCTGCATGAAATTGCCGGCGGCAAGGTCGAGGCTAAGAAAATAAAGCATAAAGAGTAAGCCGTGGCGACCAAAGAAAAGAATATTATTTTAGGGGTAACTGCCAGCGTCGCGATTTATAAAGCCTGTGAGATTATTCGCCGGCTAAAAGACGAAGGCTTTGCAGTTACCGTCATTCAAACTCGGGAATCCGAAGAACTGGTTAAGCCGATTCTCTTTGAGAGCCTCTCGCAAAATAAAGTTTACCGCGGCTTATTCGATACGCCGGAGGCCTGGGAGATTGAACATATTGCCTTGGCGAAAAAAGCGGATCTGATTTTGGTTGCTCCGGCAACCGCTAATATTATTGCTAAGCTTGCCTGCGGGATTTGCGACGACCTGTTGACCTGCGTGATTTGCGCTTCCAAAGCCCCTGTTTTAATCGCTCCGGCGATGAATGGGCAGATGTATCAAAACAAAATTACCCAAGGGAATATTAAAAAGTTACAATCTTTAGGTTATAAATTTATCGAGCCGAGAAAAGGCAAGCTAGCTTGCGGTGATATAGGGGTTGGCTGTTTGGCAGAGATCGAGACAATTTTAAAAGAAGTAAAGAGGGCATTCACGCGAAAGGGTAATTCGTAATGAGGCGCCGCCCCTTTAAGCTGTAACTGATTGCGAAAAGATGAATTACCAAAGCGTTTTTCACTTACTCTCGGATATATCTAAGCAGGCCGGCATACCCTTAATTTTGATTGGCGGTTTTGCAGTCAATTATTATAAGTACACGCGGCAGAGCGCGGATGTTGATTTTTTAATTCAAGAGAGTGATTTTCAGAAAATGTCGGAATTATTAAAATCAACCGGCTACAAACTGGATTATAGCCAGGAAGTATTTGCCAGATTTATCTCTACCGGCGATTCCATAATAATGGATATTGATTTTATGCTCATTGACGAAGAAACTTTCGATAAGATAATTAAGGATAGCCAGAAAGCCGATATCGCGGGCTGTGAGTTTAGGGTTCCCTCGTTAGAGCATCTGATTGCGCTTAAACTTCACGCGGTTAAATATAATCCTAAACCCCGCCTGATTAAAGACATTCCGGATATTATTAATTTGATTAAAATTAACAAAGTGGATGTAAAGAGCGGGAAATTCAAAGAATTATGTTTAAAATACGGGACGCAAGAACTCTATGAGAAGATTTTGGAAAGCAGCTAACTAAATGGATAAACTCAGGCTGCCTATAATTAAAGGAGATCTTCCTGAACCGAAATCGCTCTCAATGGATGAATATTTGGAATTTGTCCAATTTAACTTGCAATATACCGTAGATATAGAAGCAAGCAGGCGTTGGAAAAAGGTTTTTTTTGTGAATATACCTTTTCATTTGCATTAAGGCAAATATGGTTGTAGCAGGCATTCGTGAAACGCGGCGATTTTATAGAAGCAAAGTATTCTGTGCTTCGCGATTAATCTTTAAGTAAGCCTTTGGATATGTTATACTTAATATAGCTCAGGAGATGAGAAAGGATGTTAGAAAGGAGAGGAGAAATATGGCGCATATCCGGATTATAGCTTGGCTTTTTATTTTCTCTATCTGCAACATTGCGTTCCTATTTGCCGCTGATGAAACCCTCACAATTACTACCTACTATCCTTCACCGTACGGCGTCTATAAGACTTTAAGATTATATCCTAATGATGATAATGCTCTTTTAGCTGGTTGTGCTAATCGTCGAGGGGAGATGTCTTATAATAAAACCGCCGGCGCCTTATATGTATGCAGCGGGACGACGGACGCTGGTGCTACTTGGCAGTCAGCAGGAGGAGGGGGAGGATATTGGACACGCAGCGGAACAGTTGATGTATACAATACCGATCTAGGCAAGGTCGGCATTGGGACGGCGAATCCGGCGGAAGCATTACATGTTATAGGGGGTTACGCCATTTTTCAGAATTCAGCAACCGGAGATAGAATTAGGTTAAGGCCTTATGCCGCAGGCGCCCAAATTTCCGTAGTGGATAACGCTGGGACTGCTTATGCGCGGTTGGACTTCGATGCTAGCTCGATAATAATGCAAACAGCTAGTGGCGGCAAAGTGGGTATAGGCACGGCTAGTCCGGTAAACAAACTGGATGTGGTAGGCGGGGATATTGGAGTAGACGCCACGAATGTTTATAAAAGAGGAAGTACTTCCGGAGCGACTGGCTGTTTCACTACAGGATACGCGTGGTGTTCTGGCAATCAATATATACGGTATGCTTGTTTTACGGGCGGTTTATATTATGGTACCTATGATGTAGATTCGGGGGTTTCTTGCGCCGGAAGTGGTTATTAAAAAATTAAATTAGAAAGCAAAAAACTGCCTTATCGTTGATACCCGGCTTTTCGTTCCCTTTTTTAACAAAGCGGCGTCCATAAATGTTGTTTCTTAAAATCATCCGATTCAAACCATCAATAAGATGCAATTAGAGAATAAGATCAATATTATTAAGCATACTAATAGTTTTTGCCCTGTATGTTTAGCGTTCATTGAAGCCAAGATTACTGAAAATGAGGATAAGGTCTATTTAGAATCTTACTGCCCGCAACACGGCAGCTTCAGGCGACAGCATAAATGGGATGATCTCTATTATTACAATACGATGAATGAATTGACCAAGCATAATATTAAGCGGTATCCGACAGGGCTATTCATCGATACAAATTTCAACTGTAATCAGAACTGTAATTTTTGTTTCGCAGAGGCAAATGAAAGGGATGAAAGGGCCCCCGCTATATCCGAAATTTTAAGCAAGGCTGAAAATTTTAAAGGCTCGTATATTTACTTGGCAGGGGGGGAGCCGACCCTGCGCGAAGATTTGCCGGAAATAATCCGGAAACTGAAGCAGAGAAAATTCATCGTGATCCTGGCCACTAACGGCAAGAAGCTTGTCGATGAAGGCTATGTTAAAGAGTTAAAAAAGGCAGGCTTAGATATCGTGCAATTGCAATTCGATACCTTAGATGATGCTCAGTATGAATTTATACGCAATGAAAGATTGGCCGGTTTGAAACTAAAGGTTATCGCTAATTTAAAGAAAGCCGGGATATTCGTCTATCTTTGGGTTCCCTTGATCAAAGGATTAAATGACGATCAGATTAAGGGGATCATTGAATTTTCAGCCCGGAATAGCTCAGTCATAAAAATTGTCTTCTTCGCGCCGATGTGGCTTGAGGGGAGGTTAAGAGAGCACCCCTCAATCACTGCCGGAGAGATCATCGGGGCAATTTGTAAAGAGTACGGCATTGGCAAAGATGAATTCGCCGATTATGTTTTGTTTGATTATTATTTGTCTCAGCTCTATCAATTATTGACCGGGCTTCCCTTTTTTAAATTCCAGCCCTGCACTTTAAGCTATCTCTTCCTTTATCTGAATAAGTCTGTATTGCCGTTCTCCCGGGTTGTTGACTTAAAGAGAGTGAATACGCATTTAGCCGCCGTTTATCAATTGCTCTCCCAGAGAGGATTAGCGAATAAATTTAGGAACCTTTTTAAGCTCCACGCCGCCTTTTTTATCAAAGAATTCCTACTTAATAAGCAAGCCAGGCCCTTAACCTTCAGGCTCCTGCGTTCTCTATTGGCCTCGGTCATTTTTAAATCCCAGCTTACCTTTAAGGACAGCTTTTCCTTTCAGGTAAGGGTGGAAGAACTTTTTAACAGGCAGAACACGGATTTTGATATGTTAAAACATTGTAATCTATATGCTTATTTTGAAGATGAGTTGATGCCATTTTGCCAGAGGGAGATCGTCAGAAAAAAAGCCTCCCTATGCCAATAATAATTGATCCAGCAGGCGGATTTATGGAAACGGCATATGGGTTTTGTTCAATACATTAGCATTTTAAGGATTAAAGATTGGGCGCATCTCCTTGGGCTGACAATACTAGGTTATATTTATGCCTCTGGAGGCAGTATTGATTTTATACCGCTATCGCAGGGCATATTGATAGGCGCATTATATTTAGCTTACGGCTATTCTCTAAATGAATATTTTGATAGGTATACAACAAACCCTCTTTTCCTTCCCGGCATAGCCCTTCTTTTCGCTATCCTTCTTGCTTACTCTTTGCATTGGCAAACCGCATTAATAGTAATCTTTGGCGCGATTGCCGGCTTCATTTATTCTGCCCGGCCCTTTAGGGCCAAGGAAAAGCGTTTATGGGGGTTATTCTGCAACGCCTTTTGTTTTGCGCCGTTATTTTTAATCGGCTATTCAACAATTAAAAATTTGGATTTAGAGGCAATACTTATGGCAGTATTTATATGGCTGATTTTCCTGCCGATTGATTTAATCCACCAATTAAACGATTACAGCCAGGATAAAGAGGACAAGATTAAAACTTGCGCGGTCAGCCTCGGCATAAAGAAAACAATTTTTTTGGCAGTAATGGCCCTCTTGTTTACTCTGCTATGGGCGTTCTTTTTATCTAGATGCTCAAAAATAACCAGCCTGTTCTTTTTTATAACTTTGTTCTTTTTGTCAGGTGTCCTTTTTTACTTGCTTTACCGGTTTGTCAAATATGGGAACGATATTAACGGTTACAAGATCAAGCTAAGACTAAGATATCTCTTGATCGCCTATGGAGTAAGTTTAGTGATTATTTTTTCACATGCTATTTAAAAAGATATCCACCGATAGATTATGGCTGGCGGCTATCCTCCTTACCGGGTTAACTTTGAGGGCCTATAGATTGGGGGAGCATAATCTCTGGTATGACGAAGTTGTAAGCGTTTATTTCGCGAACTCTATTTCCAACTTAAAAAATATTATTTTGGATTATCACCCGCCTCTCTACTATATTCTTTTGCATATTTGGAAGGGTTTCTTTGGAAGAAGTGAATTCGCCTTAAGGTCATTATCTATGCTTTTTGGGCTGCTTACGATACCCTTGATTTATAAGCTGGGAAAACGGTTATTTAATAATAAGGCAGGCTTGGCCAGCGCCTTCCTCCTCTCCATATCTCCGTTACATATTTGGTATGCGCAAGAAGCCCGGGCCAATGCCATCTCGGTATTCTTGACGGTTTTAATAGTTTATCTTTTATATCTAGCCATAGATAAAAACCGCTTCATTTATTGGCTCGGCCTTTGGTTTGCTTTACTCATAGGGGTATATACGAATTATTTTATTCTGCTTGTACCGGTTGTCGCGACAGCATTCTTTTTACAGGCCCAACACAGGGATAAACTAAAAAAATGGCTGATTGTATCTTTTGGCGCGCTGGCGGGATTCTTATTTTGGCTGCCTTTTTTCGTAAAACAGCTTGTCTTTATTCGTTACGACTCCTGGATCTTAAGGCCCAAGCCAAAATCAATCGTTATTGCTTTAGAGAACTTTTCCGCGGGATTTAACGCCAGTGTAAATATTTTTTCTATTATGTTGGTTATATTCTCGATACTCTCGTTCATCGGGATTATTTATTGGTTTAAGGCGAAGAAAGCGCAAGTCATATTTTTGTTATGCTTGATATTTATACCGGTAGCCTTTATATTTCTGATTTCGCAGATCAGGCCTGTTTACCTTTCAAGGCAGTTGATGCTTCTTTCCCCATTCTATTACCTAATGGCGGCCTCCGGGTTATGTAGGATAAGGCCGTCGGCTCTTAAAACGGGTTTTTATATAACGATAACGCTATTGACTTCAATTTGCCTGTTTAATTATTTTTCTTACCGTATGCCCAGCCCTTATATTTATCATGAGGGGGTTTTTGTGAAGAAACCCGTTAAAGCCGCGGCGGATTATATTAAAGCCAATTTGCAGGAGAAAGATTTAGTATGTTCTTCAAGTATATACAGCCGGAAAATGTGCTATTATTTATCGCCGGAGATAACCAGCGAACGGTTTCCTCATATCATTACAGGTTCTAAGGCCGGCAGGCTATCCTTGACTACCAGGCTATGTTATAAATATGCTCATCAGATGGCCGCGGTAAAGCCGATTATCCAGATAGGCAATCAAGCGGTTATTCCCGGAGTAAAACTTTTAGGCGAATATGATTTTCAAAGGTTATGGTTAATATCGCCGGTGTGGTCAAAAAACGACTCTTTCTCTGAACCATTTATAGACGAGATTAGATTTTGGATACGGATGAATTATTTACCTCTGGAGCGCAAAGAGTTTGATGGAATATTGGTCGAGCTCTTTTGTAAAAAGTAGAATAATATAGCGTTAGCCGTAAGACAAGAAAAGGCAAGAAGATGAATAATTTTTTAATCGTCGGCCACACCAGTTCGCATAATCGAGGGTGTGAGGCGCTGGCGAGGTCAACAATCACTATCTTACGGAAACAGTTTCCCGCAGCAAAAATAACTGTAGCCGCTTTGTATCCGGAAGGCGAAAGCCCATTAATCAATAACATCACCGGCCTAGAAATAATACCCGGTTTCAATAGGGTGAGCAGCGTTATAGGGAAGTATCCGTTTTCTCACAGAATACTAAAATTCGTCAAAAATATCTTGCCGTACGGTATAGTAGCTCTGCATGATAGGAATATAGGATGGAAAGCTATGCTGCCGCAAGCGCGGCCAAAATCTGAAACCGGTTTTTCAAGGGTCAGGCATTTAAAGGCGGCAATGCTGGAAGCAGACGCGGTTATATTGCTCGGAGCCGATTTATACAATATTGAAAATTACTTTCCTCCGGTTTATGCTATGGAGGTTATGGAATACGCGCAGCTATTAGGCCGCAAAACCGTTATTTGGGGAGCGAGTATTTGGCAGTTTAACAGGAGATGGGTTGAAAGAAGGGTGCGGGATATATTATGCAGGGCTAATTTGGTTACTGCGCGGGATGAAATGACCATCGATTATTTATCTAAATTGGGGATTAAGAAAAATACCGTATTGGTGCCGGATAGCGCCTTTCTCTTACAGCCAAGGCTTACCTCTCGCACAGGCCTGCCTTGGACTCTTAAGCCTCAGCTGGTCGTGGGTTTTAATGGTTCAGATTTCATATATTATTACCTGCAAAAACGAACATATCGCAAATGCATTATTGATATCATCAAATTTTTCCAGTTTATTATCGATAATTTTGGCTGCCGTATTGTTTTTGTCCCTAATGATGGATACCCGGGCGCGCAAGAGCGGGAATTTTTGTTTGAAATTAACTCCATGATTGCAAGACGAGAAAGCGTATATATGGTGCCGCCGGGATTGGACGCCTCTGAGATAAAAGCCGTGATTGGCCAATGTGATATTTTTCTTGGGATGAAATTCCATCCCACAATTTTTTCACTTAGCCAAGGCATACCCACATTAGGGATGTATTATAGCCCTAAGTTTATCGGATTGCATCAATCAATATTCGGCCATACAGATTACCTGATTCATTATAACGATATCTCGTTTGATTTGTTAATGCTAAAATTTCAACAGGTCAAAGACGATAAAGACAAAATTCAGCAAATCTTGAGAAGGCGCGTTCCAGAGATAGAAGCTGAGCTCTTTAACGCGGGTAAGCATTTAGAGAACCTATTTGCGTAGGGAGTAGATATTTAACTGTAGATTAATGCATATTCTTTTTGTGGTTCAAGATTTAAATTTCGAACACTTGGGGGTGATGGTTCTTTCGAGCGTCTTAAAAAAGGCGGGCCATAATGTTGATATTGTAGAGGCGCGCTATGAGACAATCAAAAAGAAACTAGAAAATAATAATTTTGCTATATTAGCCTATAGCGCGCACACCTTTATCATTCGTTACTACCTTAATTTAAATCTTAAAATCAAGAAGGAGTTTAAGATTTTATCCGTATTCGGCGGGCCGCATATCGCTCTTTATCCTGAGACAATCAATGAGCCGGGAGTAGACGGTATATGTATAGGCGAAGGCGAGTACGCCTTGCCGGATTTAGTAAATAATTTAAGCGCAGGCAAACCTATAACGAATATCCAAAATTGGTGGATTAAACAAGATGGAAAGATCTTTAAAAATCCGTGCAGGCCGGTAATCAAAGATCTGGATAGTCTCCCTTTTGCCGACAGGCGGTTATTCGCCAGCCCGGATATGGCTATTGTCAGCACTACCAGAGGATGCCAATATCAATGCGCCTTTTGCGCTCAGCAAGGCGCGTTCAGGCGTAGGAGTGTTGATAATGTCATTCAAGAATTGAGACAGATCGTAAAGATAACCGGCATGCGCTATATATATTTTGCCGATTCTTCCCTGAATTTTTCAGCCCCTTGGCTTAAAGAATTTTCGCAAGCGTATAAAAGAGAGATCAGGCTGCCATTTTATTGCTATGTCCGCGCAGACTTAATTACTGAAGAAAGCGCAAGCTATCTCAAAGAGGCGGGCTGCTTTTCGGTGATTATGGGCGTTGAGACCGCCAATGATTACCTGCGTAATGATATTTTAAAAAAGGGGTTATCCAGGGATAAGATTGTTGATGCCGCTAAATTAATCAAGAGGCATAAAATCAGGCTGCGCACAACCAGCATAATCGGAATACCCCATGGTTCCCTGCGGGATGATTTAGATACGATAAGGTTGAATATCCAATGCCGTCCTGATTACGCCTTAGCATTTTTACTTGTTATCTTCAAAAATACACAGAGTTACGATCTTTTAATGAAGGAAGAGGGGGCGAGCCGGAATATCCGCTTCGTAAATGATTACTTACTTTGGGAGTCATACGGCGGGAAGAAGATAAAAAATCTGCGCCGGCTTTTTTCTTTGGCAGTAGAATTTCCTTTTATACTGCCTTTGCTCCCGTTTTTAATCGGTCTCCCATTAGATATCTTCTATGCTTTTTTACATGTTGTTTGGATGATCTGGTGTTTTTGTTTTCGTTTCTCTAAAGGTACGGCATTGGGCTTACGGATGTTTTTCTTTGGGATCAAGTATAAAGCATTCTTGAAAGAATAAGGTTATTTAATATTATGCGTCAGGATAGCGGTGGATGTTTTATAGATGAAGAATTTTGTTGAGCGGTTAAAATTAAATAAAAAAAGGTATTTAAAGTACTGGCAAAAAGGCGGGGTAGCTCCGGTAATAATTGCTATCCTGCTTTACCTTATTCATTTGATTTTAGATGTTATTAGAAAAGTTAAAATAAACACCAGGGCATTAGGATGTAAAGGCGAAGCTTTATGTGAGTTATTCGATGGCACAAAGATGTTTGTAGATTTAACTGATTTTGGTTTTTCCGCGGATATTTTATTTTATGATAAGAGGGAGCCGCAAACGATAGATTATTTTCTATCTTCTTTGAATGCGAAGGATATATTTTTTGATATAGGCGCGAATATGGGGTATTATACTCTTCTTGCCGCTAAGAAGGTTAAGCAGGTAACAGCCGTAGAACCGGTCATTGAAAATTATCAATTACTCAATAAGAATATCCTAAAAAATGAATTGCGTAATGTTACAACGTACAATATTGCTTTGGCCGAAAAAACAGAAGAAAGGAATATCTATATCCCTTTAAAAAGAAATTGGTCAACCATTTTTCCTCCGGTCTTTCCTTACCCGCCATCTTTTTATAAACAATTAACTTGTCAAAAAATAGCGGCATATTCTTTGGATGAGTTTTTAAATAGGAATCCTAAGATTCTGCCTCCCACTTGGGTTAAGATGGATGCCGAAGGAGGGGAGTATTTTATCATTAAAGGGGCAATGGGGACGTTAAAGCAATATAAGCCTAAGATTCTATTAGAACTGCATTTTCGCCGTCTGGATAACGCGATGTTGGCGGAAATCTTGGATACCTTGATAAGGCTGGGTTACCATATTGATCAATATTTCTTTGAAGTGAGCTGGCAGTGGTATTGCGCTCCGGCGTGGCTAAAAAAAGAAATGAGAAAATGGCTGGATAGGTTTTATTTTCATTTATTTAAGGGAAAACCTATGTCTCTGGAATGTTTAAAAAACGAGGAGCTTGTTTATTCAAAGGCCTTAACTTTTGTGCAATTATTTTTGTCCTGATTTCATAATCAACAAAGCTGGAGATAGTAAAAATGCCGTTGAATGAGGCTAAAGCAACAAAAACAATCGCGATTCTAGGCGAAGATAAACATGAGCTTGACCGCATAAAAAAAAGTATTTCCATGCATTGCCGCTTGAAAAAAGATAGCCATATTTTTGCGCGGGGAATTTATGCCGGGTATGCAATATTGCTTTTGGAAATAGGCCACCAAGAAGAAGATATTGATTATAAAATCTCGCATTTGATAATGCATTATCAAATAGATTTTGCGATATTTATAGGTTTTGTGGGCGCGTTAAAAGAAGATATAGCCGCGGGTGATGTCGTTATTCCTTTGGAGTTTAGAAGCCTCGCTTTTTCGGAAGAGCGGTATTATGCCAGCCCGGGATTAGTAAGCCTCGCCAAGCGCCTTACCGGGAAGAGCGGCTTAACAGCGCGTGTTACAAAAATAAATTTAACAGTCGATCGAGTATATTTTAAGGATGATAAAATAAAATTAACGCGGGCGAAGCCGGAGATTTTTTCCTTAGACATGGTATCATTTTTTGTGGCCAAGGCATTTTACAATCACCAAATTGATTTTATCGTCATTAAGGGCGTCTCTGACGGAATAAATTTTTACCTTAGAGATTTTGATTTTTTATTCAAAGCAAAGTATCAAATTAGTTTAGTCAGGCTGCTCTTATATTGCGTTAGATATCCGCGCGAGATAATTAGGTTATGCCAATTTATCCAAGGCGGCAGAAAAGCTACAAAGAATAATATAGCATTCTTAAAAGATTTCTTAAAGGCCGTATGAATTTATTCACTAAGAACCTGCCGTTATTAGTCTTACATCCCACCCATAGATGTAACGCTAGGTGCCTGCATTGTTATAATTGGGAGCGCGTAGATAATAGCGAGAGGGAAAATGAGCTTAGCTTAGAAGAAATTAAACTTATCTCGCGTAAGCTGCCCAACATTGAGATGTTGTTGGTAAGCGGGGGAGAGCCGAGCCTAAGAGAAGATTTAAATTTAATCGTTAAGGAATTCTACCTTAAAAACCGTCTTAGAATCTTAGCGCTTACTACTAACGGGGTGGATAGCCAGGGAATTATCCGTTTAGCCGAAGAGATTATGAAAACTTGCCCCGGGCTTCTTGTGTATATGCTTGTTTCTTTAGATGATTTAGGGGGGCGGCATGATAGAATCAGGAACTTAAACGGATGTTTCGAAAAGGCTGCCGAGACGATCACGGGGCTTAAAAGGATCAGCAGCAGCAATCCTAGGTTAAAAGTAAGCATACTCACTACCTATTCAAAATATAATGAAGCTAACATTTGGGATATCCATAAGTTTGTAGCATCAGAATTAGGGCTATATCATCAAATAAATTTAATCAAAGCAAACCCGCGGATGCCTGAAGCTAAGGAGGTAGATTTAGCTAAATTTTGCGTAATTTCAGAAAAAATTGAAGACTCCAATTTTCAGTTACTCATGGGGAACAAGTTAACTTATATCAATATATTGAGTTTCTCTTTAGATTACTACACTAGAAAATTTATTATTAACGCTATAACTGATAAAACTACCTTTAATTTTTGCAAGGCCGGGACAAAAATATTGACGGTTATAAGTAATGGCCGTGTTTATCCTTGTGAATTCTCAAGGGAGAGTTTTGGCAATTTACGGGATGTTGATTATGATATGGGTAAGCTTCTAGCCTCAGCATCATCTCAATCTCTTATCGCCAAGATTAAAAATAAGCAATGCCTTTGTACGGCGGAATGCTATGTAAGGAGAAGCTTAATATTGGATTTTAAAATGCGCGCTAGAATCCATATGAAAACACTTTTTTTATTTAATCAGCTTTTGGCGAAGAAAATATTGAATAAACTGTTGCATTATCACGTATGAATATAGAAAAAAGGCTGTCCTTAGAAGCGCTCTGTTTATTTAATTCTTGGAGATACAAATTTTATCATTTACCATTCGTATTCATTTGCGTAAACAATTATTGCAATGCAAGATGTATTATGTGCGATATATGGAAAGAGCCGCATAATGATAGATTGTCGTTGGAAGAGATTGAAGGTGCCATTAAAATACTGCTTCAATATAAGCTTAAAGAGGTGGTTATATCTGGAGGAGAGCCGCTTCTACATCCTGAAATTACAAAGATTTTGAAGTTATTAAAAGAACATCATCTAAGAGTTACCCTTTGCACAAACGGAATGTTACTCAAAGAGCTGGGGCAGGAGGTAGCATGTTTTACGGACAAGTTAGTTATTTCTCTGGATGGCGACACAGCCCCGCTTCACGACTCCATTAGAGGCGTTCCGTCTTTCGACCAAGTCTTGGATGGGATAGAATATATGAAGGGCCAAAAAAATAAAGTCGAACTTGCGCTTAGATGCACTATCCAAAAAAGCAATTTTCTGCGACTCGATAAAATTATCGAAGTAGCCAAGTCGCAAAAGGTTGAATCCTTGTCTTTTGCCCCAGTTTATACCCTGCCCGGCGCCTTTGGCCGCCATCAAAAGGATCTACGTCTTGCTTTGGAAGAGAAAGATTTAGCCGGATTTATATTGATAATCAAAGAAGCGATTAGATTATACGCAAGAGATTTTAACTCCGGATTTATCAGCACTTCTCCTCAGAAGCTATTCGCGCTGCATGCTTATTTCCGTTCTATTTTGACTCAAACAGAGTTTAAACGTTCACGGTGCATCCTTCCTTGGGTTTCGTTAGTTATAGAACCTTCTGGAGATGTCCACCCTTGTTTTTTTAAAGAAAGTATAGGGAATCTTCGCCAAAAATCTCTAAGGGAAATACTATGTTTTAAGGATTCCTCTATAGCCCGTTCAAATATAAGCAATGCCGAATCCTGTAATCAATGTAATGCTGATTTTTGGAGAGGTTTTTAGTGCATAAAAATATCATCATTATCCCTACCTATAATGAAAGAAAGAATATTACCAAAATTGTAGAAGAAGTTATTTTAGCTAATCAGGGTTTTGATATACTTATTGTTGATGATAACTCTCCTGATGGTACAGGGTTAGAGGTAGATAGGCTGGCGGCACTTTATCCGGAAGTGCAAGTCTTGCATCGGCCGGCTAAGCGCGGCATAGGTAAGGCTTATCTTGATGGTTTCAGATGGGTACTGGAGAGGAATTACGAATATATTTTTGAGATGGATGGGGATTTGTCGCATAACCCCCGAGATCTTCCAAGGCTGCTTGAGGGAGTAAGGGGTAGTGATTTATGCATAGGCTCAAGATATATCAGAGGCGGCGGGGTCAGGCATTGGCCGCTTTGGCGCCAAGCCTTGAGTAGAATGGCGAATCTTTACGTACGCCTTGTGACTCAGCTACCGATTAAAGATACGACAGCCGGTTTTAAGTGTTTTAAAAGAAGGGTATTGGAATGCTTGCCTCTGGATAAAATCCATTCCGAAGGCTACTCTTTTCAGATAGAAATGCATTACTGGGCTTGGAAGATGGGGTTTAAGCTCAAAGAAATCCCCATCATTTTTGTAGACAGGCCGCAGGGAAGATCCAAAATGTCCAGACAGATCATTTGGGAAGCTTTCTTGGTGGTCTGGAAGCTAATCTTCGACAAAGAGGCCAACAAGCCGCGTGGATTTTGCTAAAATAAAGCTGTAACGCGTCAGTGAACGGGGGCGATCCAAGGAATTTGTCATTGCGAGGAGCGCAACGACGAAGCAATCTCGTCGAGATTGCTTCGCTCACTTCGTTCGCTCGCAATGACACGATGGGAATTTCCCCCATTGACTGACGCA
>JAUSED010000004.1 GCA_030650425.1 Candidatus Omnitrophota bacterium
TCTGGCGCAGTCGTAAATTTTCAAGATAGCGGTAGGTTCCTGGACATTCGTGTCAAAGCAGGGCAGTTGGCGCATGGGCGGGTTTAACAAGTGGGGAATCCAGACCGCCGAAAACTGGGGAATCTTAGACCGCCGCCTTCATCTAGGCGCTCGTCGTGAAACGTGGGGTAGAATGACACGGGCACGTCGTAGAAACGCTGTCCTGGCGCATTCCTGCGCGTATTTAAAAGGCCATTTCGCCAGAAATGGCTATAAACGCGATTTAAGGGGGATTAAGGGGAAAGGGTCGTTTAGGGCGGGAAAGCGTCTCCAGGAGCCGCCGGCGCCGGTTGCATAAGCATGTAAAACTTACGGGCAAATACTTACTGCTGCCCAATATCGTAAGTCGCCGCATTACCTGCGATATCTTTAGCTATCACCCGAATAAGCATGTTGCCTTCCGGATAAAGGGCCTGCATTGGAATTAATGCGTTTACGGTGTAATCGGAGCCGGTTTTTTGATTAGAATTCCAATATTTATCGCGGGGTTCATTGAAGGGGTCATTCGTCGCCCAATAGTAGAATAGGGACTGTGTAGTTTCTGGAGCATAGACAAGGCTAACGGGGCGGGCCGGGATCTTGTCATAAGTATGATATTCAATCCTATCGCCTATCCGAACCCCACCCTGCCAGAATTCAATGATGATTTTGTAAATTCCGCAATGGCCGCCCGCGCCCTCACCGGTTGCCGACGTGCGCGCATCGTAAGTGTTTACGCGAATATCCATGCGACCATATAAAGAACCCGTCAGTTGTTCGGGTAAAGTTGTGCCCTGTTTCCAGAAATCCGCGCTTACAATAATCGGTGAAGATTTATCAACATACGGCGTAAGTCCGCCATCTCTTAAGGGATTATATGCGCCGTCAGCTTCTTCAAAATGCAGATGGGGATTAGTGATATTCCTTATTGTCCCGATTATTGTAACTCCCGCTGTTACGGTAGAATTTTGCATTACCGCCGGCACTATATGGATATAGTCATATTTTTCCCCTGAACTGGCCCTAATTTTAACATACGCATTATCCCCGGTAGTTTCAACTTTTTCAACCGTACCACTCACAACAGGGTAAACATTTACACCTGCTCCTTCCCCGATATCCACTCCGGCATGAAAATGTGCGGGATTTGCCCCATATTCTGCTAGCGTACTAAAAATTGGATGCTGTTCATCAAACGGTTTTACCGGCCAGGAATAACTTGCTCCGGGAATTTCAGATAAAACCAGCAGAAAGATAAAGACAATAAACGTGTTCACGATTTTTTTGAACATATTATTCTCCGCCGCTCCGGCATAACGCTATTTTTTAAAATTTCTGAGAGTCTCCGAATTACCTTGTTCTTCTTTAAGGAGATTACCCTTTTTATCGAACTGATAAAGCTTATATCCATCAACTCCCGTAATTGCACTTATGATATTGTCACTGGAGATTTTGACTTCACAGAAACTACCATCTCCTTTTGCGATATTGTCTTTCCGCCAGAGTTCCTTCCCTGTAGAATCATAAACATGCAAATGGCCAGCATATCTATCGCCGTGTTTGGCTGTCTTCATTTTCCAATCGATGGTTGTTGTCGTTAAAGCAAAAAAGCTCCCATCATCGGAAAAATCCAGATCAAATCCCATAATATTTTTCTCTATTTCTCCGATAAGGCCGGTTTTGTTAAATATTTGCACCGGACAATCATCACAGTCATATTCCCCGACAATATACTCGCCATTAGTGGAGACCTCAGTGCGAGATAACTGGTGATTAATTTTCCACAACACATTTCCATCCGTATCTAATGTTACGGAGTCAGCCTTTTTAATCCCTCCCTTTTCATCGCTTTCCCTAACACTCCTTATGGAGATATATTTTCTATTTTTTGACACCATTATTTCCGCCGGATTCTGTTTCCCAGGGATAAAGCGCTGGACAGGGATTTCTTTTTGCAGTTTACCTTTTTCATTTAAAAATCGCAGTGATTTTACATGCGTCCCGGTTTTTACTTCTTCATCCTTTATCATTACCACTTTAGGGTATCGCACTTTTATGGATTCGGATTTCAGCCTGCCTTCCAGTTTCGCCACGCCAATAGCATTTGCGGCAGCAACATCCATTATTGCGGTATCATAGACAACGTCCACAACATCTTCGCCTGATTTGTATTCCACAGCAAATTCTTTGCTGGCGGCATTCTCCCCTGCAATTAATGCCAGGGTTAAGAGTAAGCCGAACAGAGCTGAACCGATCAACATCTGTAATGTTTTTTGGACAGACATATATCAATATCCTCCGATTACCGCAGAAATTCCTTACTTACAGGAAACAGAAATCGTTATACGTGTTAGCTCCCTGATTTGTGTTTTCCCTAGTTTGGTTATTATACCGCATTTAAAATATATTAGCGCAAAGCGCTCGTCGTAAAACGTGGGGTAGAATGACACGGGCACGTCGTGGAAACGCTAGCCTGGCGCATTCTTGCGCGAATTTAAAAGGCCATTTTGCCAAAAATGGCTATAAACGCGATTTAAGGGCGGTTGGGGGGGAAAGGGTCGTTTAGGGCGGGAAAGCGCCTCCAGGGGCTGCCGGCGCCGGTTGTATGGGGGCGTAAACCTGGGGAGCTCAGCGCCGCTTGGCTTTCAGTAAGCCCTTGGCCGGTTTGAAGTCCACGTCCGGCCGGGCCGGTATCCAGATGATCTGGCCGGTTTTGGGATGCCGGACCTTGTGGCCGGGGTGGACGACCTTAACGAAAGAGCCGAAGTTCCTGAAATAAACCCGCTCGTCTTTCTTTAAGCTGCCGGTAATCTTGGCGAGTATCGAATCTATGATCGCGGCAGCATCAGGTTTGGAAAGGAAGAACTCTTTGGCTATCGCCTGGGCGAGCTGGCCGTGATTCATTTACGCCTCTTGGTGGACTCGTGCGCGGCGATCCACTCCAGGATGGTCTTGGAGATCTTCCCCAGGTCGGTGGGGTTGTGTTTGATAACCGAGGCCGCAGTCTGGTCCCAGGTGAGGTCGGTCTTCTTTAGGTATTTATCGACCGCCGCGGCCATATCGGCTTTCATGACGGTGTTGCGCTTGGCCGCCTTAGCCAGGGCGACGGCTTCAACAATGACGGCCTCGATGACAACATCGAAGTCGTCTATAAACTTTTTCACCGCCGACGCCTGGGAGCGCATCTTCTTGACCTTGGTGATGTAGTCTTTGACGGTGGTGGTTTTAACGATTCCTGTTTTAGCGGCCATGGGTTGTCTCCGTTTCGGGGTGAGTCAGTTTGAAGATCATCAGGTCTTTGATGGCCTGGTTAAGGTTCTTCATCTCGTAGATCTTGAGGGCTGCCTCGTTGCCGCCTATCACCGGGACCATGACTTCTTTAAGTTTCTCGGTCAGCCGGGCGGTGGCTATGGACTCGGCTTCGAGGCCGTAAAGCTTTACCTTGCCGTTCTT
>JAUSED010000008.1 GCA_030650425.1 Candidatus Omnitrophota bacterium
TAAGGCAGATAAAGTATTAGGTTTTTCACTTTCCGGTCTTTGTTTCGAAGGCCCGCAGGCAGAGTTAACCAAGACGCAGAATTGCCAGCCGGCGATATTGACTACCAGCATTGCCGCCTGGGAGGCTTTTAAGGCAGCTACCAATATCAAACCGCCGGTTATCAGTTACGCGGCAGGTTTAAGCCTGGGGGAGTATTCCGCGTTAGTAGCCGCAAGTGCCATTGGATTCGAAGATGCGGTATATCTGGTGAGGAAACGTGGAGAGTTTATGGAAGAGGAGGCCGCGAAATTACCCGGTAGCATGGCATCTGTAATAGGCTTGGACCTTGGGATAATACAAGATATTTGCCGTACGGCCGGGGTCGAGGTCGCCAATATAAACTGCCCGGGACAGACGGTTATCTCCGGTGGCGTCAAGGAGATCGAAGAGGCATCCAGATTAGCCGAAGAACGGGGAGCTAAAAGGGTAATTCTCTTAGAAGTAAGCGGCGCTTTCCATTCTTCATTTATGCAGCAAGCGTCTTTAAAATTGTCCGGGGAATTAAACAAGATAAAGATAAGCGCACCGCGCATTCCTGTTGTAAGTAATGTTACGGCAAAGGCGGCTACGCAAGCGCAGGAGATTAAAGATAATTTAGTCAAGCAGGTTTCAGGCAGCGTGCTTTGGGAGGATTCCGTTAAATTGATGCTTTCTCAAGGCATAACCAGATATTTTGAATTCGGGCCGGGAAAGGTATTAAAAGGCCTTATGCGCCGCATCGATGAAACGGCGCAGGTAACGAATATTGAAAAGAAGCAGGATATTGATAATTTAGCAGGCAATACGCAAGAAGGAGTGAAATAATGCGCCTTAAAGATAAGGTAGCTTTGATCACCGGAGCGGCCCAGGGCATAGGAAGGGATATAGCTTTGAAGTTTGCCGCTGAAGGAGCGGACATAGTCGTTGGAGATATAAACCTGGAAAAGGCTTCCGAGACACAAAGTGAAATCGAGGCTTTAGGCAGAAAGGCCATGGCCCTTGAGCTTAATGTTACTGATTACGCAAAGCTTAATGAATCGATAAACAAAATTCTTGACAAATTCGGGAAGGTTGATATATTAGTTAACAACGCTGGGATTACCAAGGACAATTTGATACTCAGAATGTCCCAGTCCGAGTGGGATGCAGTGATCAATGTCAATCTTAAGGGGACTTTTAACTGCATCAAGGCGGTTTCCCGGCCGATGGTCAAGCAGAAAAACGGCAAGATAGTCAGTATTGCTTCAATCATCGGTTTAATGGGAAACGCGGGGCAGGCAAATTATGCTGCCTCCAAAGCAGGGATTATCGCTCTTACAAAGACGGTGGCTAAAGAGTTGAGCTCCCGGAATATTAATGCTAACGCGGTAGCTCCCGGATTTATCCAAACCGAGATGACCGCCAAGCTTCCTGAAGAGGTTAAGGCTAAAATGCTGGAAGCGATACCGCTGGGTAAGTTGGGTACGCCGCAAGATGTGGCGAATCTCTGTTTATTTTTAGCGTCCGAAGACGCGAATTATATCACCGGACAAGTAATTACTGTTGATGGCGGCATGGTGATGGCGTAAGTATCAAAACAAGGAGGAAAAAAGAATGGCAGCGCAAGATAAGGTGAAGTCTATAATAGCGGAACAGTTAGGGGTAAAACCCGAAGAGGTCACTCCTGAGGCATCTTTTGTGGATGATTTGGGCGCGGACTCTTTGGATACCGTAGAGTTGGTTATGGCATTAGAAGAGGAATTTGGCGTTGAGATACCCGATGAGGATGCCGAGAAGATAGCTACTGTCGGCGATGCCATTAAGTACATTGAAGAAAAAAGCGCTAACAAATAACAATTTTATATAGATAATTTGGTCAACTGCCCCGCTATTTTTGCTTAGCGGGGTAAGTTTTATCAGTAGCTAGGGAGCAGCTAGGGGACACTTTCCTACAAGTGTTACCTACTCGCTCGTTGGAAAGTGTCCCCTAGCGATCTGGGTTGAAACAAGATAATGATGGAAAAAAATAGGGTAGTAATTACGGGTTTAGGGGTAATTTCTCCGGTAGGGAACGACGTTCCTACCTTCTGGAAGGCATTGCAAGAAGGTAAGAGCGGCGTAGGCCCGTTAACCAGCTTTGATCCGCTTAATTTTGATTCCCGTATTGCCGGCGAAGTTAAAGGATTTGAACCCACTGCCTACGGTATAGATTTTAAAGAGGTAAAACGGACAGCTAAATTTGTGCAATACGCGATAGCGGCAGCTAAGCAAGCCGTAACCTCGTCAGGTCTAGATTTAGAGAGAGAGAACAAGGAGAAATTCGGAGTCTTAATCGGTTCGGGCATAGGCAGTCTTTATACTATCGAAGAAGAGCATAAAATTTATTTGGCTAAAGGGCCTTCGCGCCTTTCTCCTTTTCTTATCCCGATGCTGATTGTTAATGAGGCCAGCGGTTTAGTCGGAATCAAATTCGGTTTTAAGGGCCCGAATTCCTGCGTGGCTACTGCTTGCGCTTCAGGTTCGCACGCCATAGGAGACGCTTTTAGGATTATCGAGCGCGGAGACGCTGATGTGATGATCACCGGCGGCACAGAAAGCTGCGTTGTGGCTACCGCGGTTGGCGGGTTTTGCGCCTTAAAGGCGCTTTCGAAGAGAAATGACCAGCCGCAAAAGGCTTCGCGGCCATTTGACCGGGAGCGCGACGGATTTGTGATGGCCGAAGGATGCGGTTTAGTGGTGATGGAGAGTCTAGAGCACGCTAAGAAGAGAAACGCGAAGATAATCGCTGAAATCGTCGGTTTTGGGATGACCTGCGACGCTTATCATATCACTGCTCCGGATCCCGAAGGAGAGGGAGCTGCCCGGGCAATGAAGTTAGCCTTAGCCGATGCCGGGCTCAATCCCGAAGAGGTGGATTATATTAACGCGCACGGCACCTCCACTAAGCTCAATGATAAGATAGAAACGCTTTCGATGAAAACGGCTTTTGGAGCGCACGCCAAAAAAGTAATGATTTCTTCTACTAAGTCTATGACCGGCCATCCTTTGGGAGCAGCCGGCGGATTAGAGTTTGTGGTTTGTTGTTTGACGATAAAAGATGGAGTGGTTCATCCTACAATAAACTACGAGTATCCCGATCCGGATTGCGATTTGGATTATGTTTCGAACACCTCCCGTAAAGCCGAGATTAAGGTATGTATGTCTAATTCTTTGGGTTTTGGCGGCCATAACGCCTCCCTGATTGTAAAGAAGTTTAAATAAAGGGGACGGTTCTATTTTTTTTCTATTTTTTAGAATATAAAAAAATAGAACCGTCCCCATGTTTTTAAGAATGCCCTACACAATATCAGAAAAAATCTTGCTTGCCCACACTAATAGAAAAGATGTCCATCCGGGCGAATTTATCGAGGCTAATGTAGATGTAGCCTTGGGCAATGATATTACCGCGCCTCTGGCGATCGAAGAATTTAAAAAGAGCGGAGTCAAGCATGTCTTCAATAAGGATAAGATTGTGCTTGTTCCGGATCATTTCGCGCCGGCCAAAGATTTAAGAAGCGCCAACCAATGTAAAATCTTAGCTAATTTTGCCAAAGAGGAGAAGCTAAAGAATTATTTTGAAGTTGGCTGTATGGGGATTGAGCACGCGCTCTTACCGGAGATGGGCTTAGTTTTACCCGGAGATCTGGTCATTGGCGCGGATTCACATACCTGCACCTACGGAGCATTAGGCGCCTATTCCACGGGGATAGGATCAACGGATTTAGCCCGCGCCTTTATTGACGGGAAATGCTGGTTTAAAGTCCCGGGTTCAATAAAGTTTATTTATAACGGAAAACTTAAAAAATGGGTGGGCGGTAAAGATCTGATCTTGTTTACTATTGGCCAAATCGGAGTGGATGGAGCTTTGTATAAGGCGATGGAGTTTAGCGGCCCGGTAATTAGAAAGTTGGCTATGGATGACAGGTTCTCAATGAGCAATATGGCTATTGAAGCCGGAGCCCGGGCAGGCCTGATCGAGCCGGATGAAATTACTAAGGAATATGTGAAGGTTACGTCAAAAGGCACGCACCGGAAACCTAAATTTTATCAGTCTGATCAGGATGCAAAATACGATAAGATTTACGAGTGGGATATTTCTGCTTTAGAGCCGCAAGTTGCCTGCCCGCATCTGCCGAGCAATACCAAACCCGCATCGGAATTGGGGAAGATTAAGCTTGATCAGGTGGTGATTGGTTCCTGTACCAATGGCAGGATCTCGGATTTACGAATTAGCGCTAAAATTTTAAAAGGAAAGAAGGTTTCACCCGGTTTAAAATTACTTATTTTTCCGGCAACCCAGAAGATTTATTTAGAGGCGGTAAAAGAGGGGCTGGCGGAGATATTTATTAGAGCGGGAGGTATATTTTCTACGCCTACCTGCGGCCCGTGTTTAGGCGGGCATATGGGTATTTTAACCGAAGGCGAAGTGGCCTTGGCCACCACTAACCGTAATTTTATCGGAAGGATGGGGAGTCCCAAGAGTTTTGTCTATTTGTCCAATCCGGCAGTTGCCGCGGCTTCAGCGATTACCGGTAAAATAACTCATCCTGAAGCTCTCTAGTGTTGCCAGTAGGGACTGTCCCACGACAAGATAAGTATCAGTAGCGGGAGATAAGCGAAACTATGATCCTCAAAGGCAAGGTCCACAAATTCGGCGACGATATCAATACCGACGATATTATCTCGGCGAAATACCTGGTTTCTACTGATGCCAAGGAATTAGGCTCGCATTGTATGGAGAGTATTGCCCCGGATTTCGCCAAGAAGGTCAGCCCGGGAGATATGATTATCGCGGGAAAGAATTTTGGCTGCGGTTCAAGCAGAGAGCATGCGCCGGTAGCGATTAAGGGGTGCGGAGTTTCAGCGGTGGTCGCTAAAAGTTTCGCGGCGATATTTTTTAGGAACGCCATCAATATCGGCCTGCCTTTCTTAGAATCAGATGATGCGGATAAGATAAAAGACGGGGATTTAATCGAAATAGATTTAGGCGGTGGTATAATCAAAAACCTTACCCGGAATGAAACTTATAAAACGCAGGCCTTCCCTGAGTTTTTGCAGGAGCTGGTAAAAGAGGGCGGCCTGATGAGTTATATTAAAAACAAAGGAAAGAAGTAACAACGTCGGTGTAGGGGAGGTTTAAACCTCCCCCCGAGCCCCAATCGCAGGGGACATTTTCCGTCAGGGCTATCAGGGATTCTTTAAAGGAAAGTGTCCCCTAGGATAATTATTTTGGAGAATACTCATGTATAAAATCGCAGTTATAGCCGGAGACGGCACAGGGCCTGAGGTTGTCGCGGAAGGTTTGAAGGTCCTGAAGGCAGCATCCAATAAATTTAAATTCAAATATGAACTAAAGGATTTTGATTTTAGCGGTAAGCGGTATTTAGAAACCGGGAAGCTTGTCGAAGAGAAGGATATCGAGGAGTTAAAAAAATATTCCGCAATTTATCTTGGCGCGGTGGGTGACCCGAATGTAAAACCCGGCATTATTGAGACAGGCGTCTTGTTAAAATTAAGGTTTGACTTGGATCAGTATATAAATTTAAGGCCGGTTAAGCTTTACAATTCTAATTTTTGCCCTTTAAAGGACAAAAAACCGGAAGATATAGATTTTGTGGTAGTGCGTGAGAATTCCGAAGGACTATATAAAGGTATGGGGGAGTTCCAGAAAAAAGGCACCAAAGAAGAGGTGGCTATTCAGATTTCTTATAATACACGTAAAGGTGTTGAGCGCTGCATTCGTTATGCCTTTGAATATACCCGTAAGCGCAACAAAAAGAAAAAGCTGACTTTATGCGGCAAGACCAATGTCTTAACCTATGCCTGGGATCTTTGGCAGAGGGCCTTTAACGAGGCGGCCAAAGACTATCCGGATATTACCACGGATTACGCGCACGTGGATGCGACGACGATGTGGTTTGTGAAAAATCCGGAGTGGTTTGACGTGATTGTTACGGATAATATGTTTGGAGATATTATTACGGATTTGGGCGCGATGATTCAGGGCGGGATGGGCATTGCCGCGGGCGGAAATATTAATCCCGAAGGCGTATCGATGTTTGAACCGATCGGCGGAAGCGCTCCCAAATATACCGGAAAAAATGTGATTAATCCTTTAGCCGCGATTTGCGCCGTAGGTATGCTCTTAGAGAACTTAAGCGAGGTTCAAGCGGGAAAAGCAGTTGAGGATGCGGTGATTAAAGTTGCAAGCAAAAAGTTAAAATCGCTGGCTGCCGGGAAGATGGGTTATTCCACCAGCGAGGTAGGGGATCTGGTCGTTGAAAACCTAGCCTAACGTTGCCTATAACTAAACCTACGGGACATTTTCCAACCCTTAGAGAAGGGGACACTTTCCGTCAAGGTTCTTAAGGAATCCTCAAAAGGAAAGTGTCCCCTTCCGGCTAAAAGGAAAGTGTCCCGGTTCGAGAAAGAAAAGGAAGTTTCTAATGAAAAAATATAATGTTGCGGTAATAGGTGTAGGAGTGGTGGGGATAGAGATGCTGAGGGTTTTAAAGCAACGTAATTTTCCCATCGGAGAATTACGCGTTTTTGCCCGCTCTAGCCGCGATATAGATGTAGATGGCCAAAAATATTCGGTAAAACCGATTAGTCCCGAAGGTTTTGAGGGCATAGATATCGCTTTGTTCGCAGGGACTGAAGGAGAGAAAGGCGCCGCGGTTACTTACGCGAACGAAGCAGTTAAAAGAGGCGCGGTGGTCATCGATAATGGCGCGGATTTCCGCATGGATCCGGATGTCCCGCTGGTTGTTCCGGAAGTAAACGCGGCAGATGTAAAAAAGCACAAAGGTATTATCGCTAATCCCAATTGTTCAACTATCCAAATGGTTGTAGCGTTAAATCCTATTTATAAGAAAGTCGGGATCAAGAGGATAATTGTTACTACTCTGCAAGCTTCCAGCGGAGCAGGTAAAGCTGCTGTCGAACAGCTCTGGCAGGAAACCGAAGAAGTAATTCTTAGAAGTCAGAAGTCAGAAAACAGAAGTCAGAAAGTTCTGTCTTCTGTCTTCTGTTCTCCGTCTTCTGAAAAACCAATGCCGCAACAGCTGGCTTTCAATGTCTTTCCCCACATCGGTTCCTTTGTCGAAGGCGATTATACTAATGAAGAATGGAAATTGGTTAAGGAGACGCATAAAATTATGCACGCGCCGAAAATTAAAATTTCAGCAACTACTGTTCGGGTTCCGGTAAGGACTGGCCACTCCGAATCAGTTTATATTGAAACTGTTCGTCCCATTGCGGTGGATAAAGTTAAAGCTATTCTTTCCAAAGCCCCCGGCGTGATTCTAATGGATGAACCCAAAAATAATCTCTATCCTATGCCTAAGGATGTAGAGGGTAGGGATGAGACTTTTGTCGGCCGCATCCGTAAGGACGCTTTTGTAAAAAATGGTTTATGGCTGTGGGTGGTAGCGGATAACCTGCGTAAGGGAGCCGCCACCAATGCTGTGCAGATCGCCGAATGCGTAATCTCAAGCTCGAAATAGAGTATGACGGGACTAATTACGCAGGTTGGCAGGTTCAACCTAAAGCCCACGGCAAGACCATTCAGGCAGTCATTGAGAAAACACTCCGCAAGATCCTCCGTGAAAAAATAAAAATCATTGCTTCAGGCAGGACTGACGCGGGCGTGCATGCCCGGGCTCAAGTGGCCAATTTTTTCACCTCTTCAAATTTTCCGCTATCCCGATTAAAAATAGGCCTCAATGGAATTCTTCCCGAAGATATCAAAGTTATAAAATTAAACGAGGTAGGCCCGGATTTCCACAGCCGCTTTTCGGCAAAATCAAAAATCTACCGTTACACCATTTTAAATCGCGGCTATTCTTCACCTTTATGGCGTAATACGGTTTATTTCTATCCCCACCCCTTGGACGTAAAGCTTATGCAGAAGGAAGCCGAATGTTTATTAGGCAGGCATAATTTCCGCGCTTTTTGCGCCAGCCACGGAAGAGAGAAGGATCAGATTAAGGAAATCAGGAGAATAGCGATCAGCCGGAAGAAAGATTTCATTTATATCGATATTGAGGCAGACGGATTCTTATATAATATGGTCAGGAATATCGTCGGGACATTGATCGAAATAGGAAGGGGCAGGATTCCTCGAGGCTCGCTAAAAAAAATACTCCTTTCCCGTAACCGCAGGCTTGCCGGCCAAACCGTCCCTCCCCGCGGCCTTTGTCTTTTGAAGGTAAAATATTAATAAAAAATAGTAATGCGTCAGTCAATGGGGGAAATTCCCATCGTGTCATTGCGAGCGAACGAAGTGAGCGAAGCAATCTCGACGAGATTGCTTCGTCGCTGCGCTCCTCGCAATGACAAATTCCTTGGATCGCCCCCGTTCACTGACGCATTACAAAAAATAATAAAAAATATTTGACTTAAGCTTTAAATATGATATACTTTTAGTCTATGAAAAAAACCTACTCAGCAAAAAAAGAGGATGTAAAGAGAGTCTGGTATTTGGTGGATGCCAAAGATAAGATACTCGGTCGGATGGCAGCTAAGGTGGCCAGCATCTTAAGGGGCAAGCATAAGCCGATATTTACTCCGCATGTAGATACCGGGGATGCCGTGATTATCATTAATGCTTCCCAAGTCAGGCTTACCGGCAGAAAGGCCAAGCAAAAAGTGTACCGGCGTTATTCCGGTTATCCGGGTGGCTTAAGGGAAGTCTCTTTTGAAAAGATGTTCAAGAATAAGCCTACAACCGTAATCAAGCTGGCAGTCAGGCGCATGCTTCCCGGTGGCGCGTTGGGCCACGATATGTTAAAGAAGCTAAAGATTTATGCTGATGATAAGCATAATCAGCAAGCGCAGAAGCCGCAAGTTCTGGAGGTATAAATAAATGAGTGAGACAATAAAATATAAAGCAGTAGGAAGGCGCAAGGAATCAGTGGCTAGAGTGGCGCTTATTCCCGGTAAAGGGGATTTTCTAGTCAATAAACGGCCTTATGAAAAGTATTTCTTGCGGGAGACAGACAGGATTATTGTGAAACAGCCTTTAGACGCGACTAATAATATGAATAAGTATGATGTTGTTGCCAATATTAGAGGAGGCGGACTAACCGGCCAGGCAGGGGCATTAAGGCTGGGTATTTCCCGCGCGTTGATTTCTATGGACCCGGCCCTAAAAGATTTACTGCGCAAACAGGGTTATTTGACTCGCGACCCTCGCGCTAAGGAACGCAAGAAGTATGGCCAGAAGGGCGCGCGTAAACGCTTCCAGTGGACTAAGAGGTAAGATGATTACACAGATTTAAAAATAGATTACACAGATTTAGAGTAAACTAACCCCGCTGGGAAAAGCGGGGTTTTTTATTGCCGACGAGAAAAACCTTGACTACGACGGGTTTTTATTCTAAGATTAAAAGATTATTGAGGAGAATAGATAGTATGTTAAATGTTGGGATTGTTGGAGTTTCGGGATATGCGGGAGAAGAGTTAATTCGGATTCTCCTAAACCATCCGGGAGTAAAGATTAGCGGGCTTTTTTCAAGCAGCGCCTGCGGAATGCCGATTGCGAAAATATTCCCCGAGTTAGCTAAAGATTTAGGCTTAGTCTGTTTAAAGCCGGATATAAAGAATATCGTCGATAATTGCGATCTTGTATTTTTAGCCCTGCCGCATACTGCTTCCATGGAATTAGTTCCGCAACTGGTTAAAGCGGGAAAGAGGGTAATTGATTTAAGCGCTGATTATAGGCTTAAAGACTTCAGAGTATATGAGCAATTTTATCAGCATAAACATAAAGATAAATTAAATCTCAAGGCAGCAGTTTATGGGCTGCCTGAATTATACCGGTCAGAGATTAAGCAGGCAAAAGTGGTTGCCAACCCCGGGTGTTACCCGACGGCAGCGATATTGGCTTTGGCGCCATTAGCGGCTTTAGGCTCGGTGGATGTAAGTTCAATAATTATCGATGCCAAGTCAGGCGTAAGCGGCGCGGGAAGAAAAGCAACCGAGGAATTTTTCTCTTCGCAAGACAAAGAAGATTTTAAGGCCTATAAGGTGGGCGTGCACCAGCATACCCCTGAAATTAGTCAGATATTATCAAGCCTGGCAGGTAAAAAGGCCAAGCTAACTTTTGTGCCGCATCTTTTACCGGTAAAGAGGGGGATATTGGAGACGATTTATCTGAGAAAGGCCGCGAAAACCAAACATCAAGCGCCAAGTTTAATTAATTTATATAAGAAATTCTATAAGCAAGAGCCTTTTGTAAGAATAAAGGCCGAAGGAGAGTTCCCGCGGCTGGCGGATGTGGTAGGGACAAATTTCTGCGATATTGGGATCTGGAATTCTGTTGACAATATAATTATAATCTCTGCTATTGATAATCTAGTGAAAGGGGCTTCCGGGCAGGCAGTGCAGAATATGAATATCATGTATAAGTTTCCGGAAACAATAGGGTTACTATGAAGATATACACTAAATCAATTTTACCGTTAGGCTTTAAAGCTAGCGGCATATCGAGCGGAATCAAAAAGTCAGGAAAATTAGATTTGGCTTTATTTTTTTCGGAAACTCCGGCAACCGCCGCCTGTGTATTTACAGCTAACAGTATTAAGGCAGCCCCGGTTATTTTGAGTAAAGGCTATTTAAGGAGTAACTATTATTTTCAGGCGATCATCGCCAATAGCGGGAACGCCAATTGTTTTACCGGCAGGCAAGGCTTAAAAGATGCTCAATTAACCTCTAAATTTTTAGCTGATGCTTTAGGTTTGAAGGAAAAGGAAGTTTTGGTTGCTTCTACCGGAATCATCGCCAAGAAGTTACCGGTTGATAAGATTAAGCTGGGGATTCCCGGATTGATTAAGCAACTATCCAGAGAGGGGATTAATCAGGCGGAGAAAGCGATCATGACTACGGATACCTTCACTAAGAAGATTTCGGTAAAGTTTAGTTTGGGCCCCAAGACGGTTACTATCTGCGGCATAGCTAAAGGCGCCGGGATGATCGCGCCGAATATGGCCACTTTGTTAAGTTTTATTTTTACAGATGCCAAGATTACCCGGCAAGCGCTTAATCAGGCTTTAAAAGTCAGCGTGCGAAATTCATTTAACTGTATAACGGTAGATGGCTGTATGAGTACTAATGATGCGGTGATGCTTTTAGCAAATGGGGCTGCGCAGAACGCCTTGGTTAGCGGAGGGAAGAATTTGGATTTATTTATCAGGGTTTTAAGCTTAGTCTGCCTGGAGTTGGCGAAAATGGTGGTTAAGGATGCCGAAGGCGCGAGTAAATTTATCCGGATTAAGGTTAGCTCCGCCAAAAATTACAATCAGGCAAAAGCCGCAGCCTTAAGTATAGCTAACTCTAATCTTGTTAAGACAGCGATCTATGGCCAGAATCCGAATTTCGGAAGGATTGCCGCCGCTATCGGAGCAAGCGGGGCAGGGGTTGAAGAGAAGGATTTGAAGATTAAGGTTAGTTCGCTAAAGAAAAAAGAGATAGAGATTGAAGTTGAGCTTAATCAGGGTAAGGCGAATGCCGTGATTTATACTTCGGATCTTACCCCTGAATATGTTAAGATAAACGCGGAATACAATTAAGTGAGGTAAAAATGGAAGAAGCAATCAGAAAAGCAGACGTATTAATCGAGGCCCTGCCGTATATCAAAAGGTTTCATAAGAAAATAATTGTCATAAAATACGGCGGAAGTATTTTGGGCGAAGAAAAAATCCGTAAAGGAGTGCTTGAGGATATTGTTTTCCTTAATTTTATGGGCTTAAAGCCAGTTTTAGTTCATGGCGGCGGCCCGAACATCAGCGATCGCATGCGGCATTCGGGAAAGAAGACCGAATTTGTGGATGGGATGCGCGTCACTGACGAAGAAACGCTTGAGGTGGTGGAAGAAGAACTCAAGACTCTAAATGATATTATTGTTAAGGAAATTTTGGAATTAGGGGCAAAGGCTGTCGGCTTAAACGGAAAAAAAGACCAGCTTATTCAGGCTGAAAAGAAAAAGGCAAAGATAGATTTAGGCTTGGTCGGCAATATTGTCGGCGTCAATGCCGAAGCGATTCTGGATGAAATAAAGAAAGATAAGATTACGGTTATTTTACCTATGGGCATCGGTAAAGACAAAAAAATATATAATGTCAATGCGGATGAAGCAGCTGCCAGTGTGGCAGGAAGCCTTGAAGCGGAAAAATTCGTTCTATTGACTAATGTTAAAGGTATCTTACGTAATCCTGATGACCCGCATTCATTTATTTCAACATTGACCACTAAAGAAGCCAAAGGTTTAGTTGAAAATAATATTATCCAGCAGGGGATGATCCCTAAGGTTAAAGCGTGTATTGACGCCTTGGAAAAAGGGGTTAAGAAGACGCATATTATTGACGCGCGCATTCCCCACGGTTTACTGCTTGAGATATTTACCGATAAGGGGATCGGGACGGAGATTATTCAATGAAGTTAGAAGAAGTTTTCGACAGTTACAAGAATAATATAATGCCTACTTATACCAAAGTTCCTTTGGTCTTTGTTAAGGGGAAAGGTTCTAAGCTCTGGGATATCCATAATCAGGCCTACTTGGATTTCTTCCCGGGCTGGGGGGCGTGTAATCTTGGCCATTGCCATCCGAAAGTGATGCAGGCAGTGCGGGACCAAATCTCCAAGTTGATTTTTATCCCGAATAATTATTACCATATCCCTCAGGCGAAATTAGCCAGGGAGATGGTTTATTGGTCATATCCGGCAAAAGTATTTTTTTGTAATTCCGGGGCTGAGGCAAATGAGGCGGCTTTTAAGCTTTCTAGAAAATACGGCCAAGGCAGATACGAAATCATCACATTTACCAATTCTTTTCATGGAAGGACTCTAGCCGCGCTTGCCGCTACTGGACAGAAAAAATATCAGGAAGGCTTTAGCCCTTTACCGGAAGGTTTTAAGTGTGTTAAGTTTAATGATCTGGAAGCGGTAAAACAGGTGATTAGCGATAAAACCGTGGCCATCATGTTAGAGTTTGTGCAGGGAGAAGGCGGGATCAATGTTGCTGGTCAGGATTTTGTCTTAGCACTAAGAAAATTGTGCGATGAGAAGAAATTATTATTGATCGCGGATGAAGTCCAGACCGGTATGGCTAGGACCGGAAAATTATTCGCTTATCAAAATTACGGAGTAACTCCGGATATCATGACTTTAGCTAAGTCATTAGGAGGAGGCTTGCCCATCGGAGCAATGATTGTAAAGAAGGAGATAGCTGATACCTTAGGCCCGGGTACGCACGCATCTACTTTTGGCGGTTCTCCGGTCATTTGCCGGGCAGCTTTAGCTGTCTTTAAAGCGATACAAGAAGAAAAGCTGCTGGCTAACACTAAAAAGATGGCTGACTATTTATTTACCAAACTAAATATGCTAAAAGATAAATATCCGCTTATTCAAGAAATTAGGGGATTAGGTTTAATGATCGGAGTGGAGCTAAAAGTTGAGGGTAAGAGCATAGTTGAGAAATGCATTGAGAAGGGGCTGTTGATTAATTGTACACACGTTAAGGTTTTAAGGATTATGCCGGCGCTAAATGTGACGAAGAAAGAGATCGATAAAGCAGCAAGCATATTAGAGAGCGTATTGGAAAGTATATAGGAAGGGAAAGATGACCAAAGACCTGGTTTCCATAAAAGATTTAAGCAAGGCAGAAATCGAAGAATTATTTAAGCTAACGGATCAACTAAAGAAAAATAAGAATAAATTTAGCGAGGTTTTAGCCGGTAAGACTTTGGCGCTTATTTTTCAGAAGCCTTCCAACAGGACACGGGTTTCTTTCGAAGTGGGGATGTTTCAATTAGGGGGCAATTCTTTGTATTTAGCGCCTAATGAGATCAATCTGGGTGTCAGGGAATCTATCGCTGATGTAGCCAAAACTCTCTCCAGATACGTTGACGGAATAGTCTTAAGGACCTTTGAACATAAGAATTGTCTGGAAATGGCTAAGGGCGCGGGGATACCGGTGATTAACGGGCTTTCGGATTTTTCCCATCCTTGTCAGGCTTTAGCGGATTTATATACGGTAAAAGAAAAGTTAAAGACTTTTAAGGGGGTTACCCTGGCTTACGTTGGAGATGGTAATAATGTTTGCAACTCATTGCTTTTTATCTGCGCGAAATTAGGCGTGAATATGAACGTGAGTTCTCCTAAAGGTTATGAACCAGATAGTACGGTGTTAAAAGATGCCAAGGTTATCGCGAAAACCGCAGGCTCATTGATAAATTTATTGAGCGATCCATTGCTTGCGGTTAAAAACGCGGATGTGATTTATACGGATGTCTGGGCAAGTATGGGGCAGGAAGAGGAAGCGAAGGAAAGAAAGGAAGCTTTTAAAGATTTTCAGGTGAATAAGGATTTGATGAAATTAGCCAAGAAAGATGTTTTGATTATGCACTGCCTTCCGGCGCATAGGGGAGAAGAAATAACCGATGATGTCTTGGATAGCAGGAATGCGGTTGTCTTTGATCAGGCGGAAAATAGATTGCACGTGCAAAAAGCGATTTTAATAAGATTACTTAACAACCGTTGCCAGTAGGGACTGTTCCCGAAGGGGACTGTCCTCGAAGAACTAGTGTAGCCAGTAGGGACTGTCCCCGCTTTTTGGGGACTGTCCCACGACAAGATAAGTACTATTTGGGAGATAAGTGAAAATGAAAAAAGTTATCTTAGCGTATTCAGGCGGGCTTGATACATCCTGTATCATCAGATGGCTAAAGGATAAAGGCTATGAGGTTATCTGCTTTATGGCAGATTTAGGGCAAGGTTTGGGTCAGGGTGAGAATCTGGAAGCGATTGAGTCCCGGGCCCTCGCAGCCGGAGCATCCAAAGTTTATATCAAGGATTTGCAGGATGAATTCGTGGAAGAATTTGTCTTACCCGCTCTTGCGGCCAATGCTGTTTATGAAGGAAAATACCTGTTGGCTACTGCTTTGGGCAGGCCGTTAATTGCCAAGTATCTGGTGCAGATAGCGCACAAAGAGAAGGCCACGGCAATCGCGCATGGCTGCACCGGAAAAGGAAATGATCAGGTAAGGATCGAGGTTGCGGCGGGTATTCTTGATGCAAGCCTGGAGATTATTGCTCCGGTGAGAAGCTGGGAATTCAAATCGCGGGAAGAAGAGATAGAATATGCTAAGACACATAGCATCCCGATAGATGTTACCAAGAAAAAACCGTATAGTATTGACAGGAATATCTGGGGGATAAGTATTGAGGCGGGTGTTTTAGAGGATTTAACGCAGGAGCCTCCGGAAGACGCGTATATGATTACCAAGAGTCCGACTGCTCAGGCAAGTTATCCTAAATATATTGAGGTTTATTTTGAAAAAGGCGTGCCGAAGAAGATAGACGGTAAAACCTGTAAATTAAAAAGCCTGATCAGCCATTTGAATGAAGTTGGGGGGTTTTATGGCGTAGGCAGGTCGGATATGCTTGAAAACAGGTTAGTCGGGATTAAGTCGAGGGAAATTTATGAGGCGCCGGCAGCCACGATTTTACATATCGCGCATAAAGAATTAGAGGCGCTGGTTTTAGATAGGGAGTTGGCCCACTTTAAAGATATTATCAGCCTTAAATACGCGGAGTTGGTTTATAATGGACTTTGGTTTTCTCCTTTGAAAGAGGCACTGGATGCTTTTGTCAAATCTACGCAAAAACATGTAACCGGCTCGATAAGATTAAAATTGTTTAAAGGTAATTGTCTAGCGGTGGGAAGAAAATCAACACACTCGCTTTATAAAAAAGAATTGAGCACCTACGGTAAAGAAGATAAATTTGACCAGAAATTAGCCGAAGGGTTTATTAAGATATGGGGAATGCCCTACAGAAGATGACGCTAGTATAGCCAGTAGGGACTGTCCCCGTTTTTTGGGGACTGTCCCACGACAAGATAAGTATTGGCACCTAAATACAGGAGAGCAATGTCCAAAAAACTTTGGGGCACAAGATTCTCAAAGCAGACAAACGCGTTAACCAACAAGTTTACTTCCAGTATCTCCTTTGATCAGCGATTGGCTAAGTATGATTGTTTGGGGAGTATCGCGCACGCGAAAATGCTGGGTAAGCAAAGGATTATCCCTAAGGCTGATTCCGCTTTAATGGTTAAGGGGCTTAACTCTATTTTGCAGGATTTAAAAGGCGGTAAATTTAAATTTGATTTAGGCGCCGAGGATATCCATTCCAATATTCAGGAGGCGTTGGTGAAAAAGATAGGCAAGGCTGCTTTTAAATTGCATACGGCAAGATCCCGCAACGACCAGATAGCTTTGGATATAAAAATGTATATCAAGGATGAAATAGATAACTTGGAAGGGTTGATCTCTGAGTTGCAAAAAGCAATTCTCAAGCTCGCGAAGAAGAATTCCGAGGTGATTATCCCCGGCTATACGCATTTACAAGTAGCCCAATGCGTATTGCTGGCGCATCATCTTTTGGCTTATATCGAAGGCTTAGAAAGGGATAAGCAAAGATTACTTGATGCGAAAGCGCGGCTGGATGTTATGCCTTTAGGCGCTTGCGCGTTTTCCGGGACGAGCCTTCCGATTGACAGGAGCTATGTAGCTCGGGAATTAGGCTTTAAAAACGTAACCGCTAATAGTATTGATTCGGTCAGCGACCGGGATTTTATCATTGAGGCCCTGGCTGCCTTATCCATTTTGTCGGTGCATCTTTCGCGGATGGCCGAGGATCTTATTCTCTGGTCAACCAAAGAATTCTCATTTATTGATATTGATTTTTCTTTTTGCACCGGTTCAAGCATTATGCCGCACAAAAAGAATCCGGATATACTGGAATTAATCCGGGGCTCAGTCGGTAAAATCCAGGGTGATCTTTCCAGTGTTTTGATATTGATGAAGGGGTTACCTTCTTCCTATAACCGGGACCTGCAGTTGGATAAACCGCCGCTTTTTGACGCCATAGATACGGTTAAAGACATTTTGGAGATTTTTGTTGCCTTGTTTGAAAATATTGTGATTGAGAAAGAAGCGATTGCCGGACGCCTGGGCGACGAAGCCTTATTTTCAGTTGATGTTGTGGAATACCTGATTAAAAAGGGCATCTCTTATAGAGAGGCGCACGATATTGTCGGCTCAATGGTCAGGGATTGCTTGGATAAAGGGAGAAAGATTTCATGCTTAAGCGAAAAAGAGTTAAATAAATATTCCCCTAAGCTTAAGACAGATGTAAAAAAGATACTCAATGCTTGGGTTTCGGTGAATCTTAAGCAATCCTATGGCGGGACAGGTTTTACGCAGGTTAATCTTCAACTTAAAAGATGGAAGAGGTTATTGGAAAGGAGAAAAATATGACGCGTTTCCGGATTTTAGCTTTGCTTTTTCTTTTCTCTGTTTGCAGCACTGCGTTCCTATCTGCCGCTGATGAGACCCTAACCATTACCACTTATTATCCTTCACCGTACGGTAGTTATAATTCTCTTCAAACAAGCACACTTGGCGTGGGAGACAATAACGGCGATACTAAGCTTACTTCTGCTGATGTGCCTACTACTGTTGGAGATGTCTGGATTAAAGGCAAGGTCGGCATCGGGACGACGACACCGGGGACGAAGTTGGAGGTGAACGGTCAAATTAAGATCACCGGGGGTAACCCTGGAGCAGGTAAAGTTTTGACTTCTGATGCCAATGGAGTGGGGAGTTGGCAGGGGGGGGGAGCTGGATTGGTTCAATATGGGGGTAGTTACTTAGTTGAATATATGGGTGGCACATGTACTACTCCTAACATAGTAACGAGTAATTGTTCCTGTCCCGCTGGTTATTCAGCTAGGATGATAGCAAAAGGCGAGTATTACTATTATCAGCCATGGGATGCTGCTCATTGGGGCTATGCTTGTGAAAAATATTAATTGCGATAAAATCAAAATTAAATTATTAAATTATAGACGGTTTACGGAAGAAAATTATAGAAAATTATAGAATTATAGACGGTGTACGTAACTGCTTAGCGTATAAGATGATAGGAAACAAATACATGAATTTAAAGAAAAAATGAAGATAAACGTTAGTGAAGGGAATCACAAAAAATAGGGGTCAGCAAATGTTAAATAAGAGTATAGCGATTCTCAAGAAGTATTTTCTTAATAAACCGGATATATCGGCGGCTTTTTTATTCGGCTCTCAGGCAAAGACTTACGCGGGCAAGATTTCAGATTGGGATATCGCGGTCTATTTTTGGCCGAAAGAGGATAAGAGTGAAATTGAGTGGGAAGAGGCGGGTAAGGCCTATCCCGGAGAGAATAAAATTTGGGATGACCTCGTAGATATACTTAAGACCGATAATGTGGATCTGGTGGTCTTAAACCGCGCTCCGGCAAACATAGCAGCTTCGGCAATTAGCGAAGGCAGGGCCTTGGTAATTAAAGACAGAAAGGCCTTTTTGGATTTTATGCTGGTAACTATGCGCCAGGCCGAGGATTATTCTGATTTCGTAGATACCTATTATAAGATCTCCCAACGTTCAAGCTCCCTTGGCCAAAGAGACAGGGAAAAATTAAAAAAGATTATAGATTTCTTAAGCCATGAAGTTTCTTCTCAGGAATATTTTTCAAAATTTGATTTCAACGGCTATCAAGATGCCCATAAGCGCCGCGATATTGAGCGATGGGTGGAGAATATGATAAATTCCGCCATAGATATAGGAGAGGTTATTTTGGCTTCAGAGAAAAAGAAGATCCCTGATTATTATAAAGATGTGTTTGTCCAGCTTGGGTTATTGCCGCAGTTTAGGCAAATGGATGTGGCAAAATTTACCGGCTGGGTTAAGCTGCGGAATATCCTGGCTCACGAATACCTTGATCTAAAATGGCAAAAGATAAGTAGTTTTGCCCAAGAATGCAAAACGCATTTTGCGGTATTTTTGGAGGCCGCTAAGGAGTTCTTGAAATAAAGTAAATAAAGGGACCGTTTCTATTTTTGATTCAGAGGATAAAAAACAAATGCATGAATTCAAATATATTCATAAACAGCTTTATTGCGAAAAATTAAAAGTAGCAGGCTTAGCGGAAAAATTTGGAACGCCGCTGTATGTCTATAGCTATGATACCTTAGTTGGCCACTTTCTTAAATTGAAGGAGGCTTTTAAATCTATTAAACCGTTGATTTGCTATTCGGTAAAAGCCAATTCTAATCTGGCAATTTTGAGAGCATTAGTTAATCAAGGTGCTGGCTTGGATATCGTTTCCGGAGGCGAGCTTTTCCGGGCAAGGCGCGCCGGTTGTCCGGCAAATAGAATAGTCTATGCTTCGGTAGGTAAAACCGATTACGAAATAAAAGAGGCGATAAAATCAGGAATTTTCTTTTTCAATGTGGAGTCATTCCCTGAATTAAAAAATATCCAGCATATCGCCAGAAGGCTTAAAAGGCGGGTGAATGTTGCTTTGCGTATCAATCCTGATGTTGAGCCTAAAACCCATAAATATATTACTACCGGGAAGCTGACCAATAAATTCGGGATAGATTTTCAAAGCGCTAAACGGATTATTTTACTAGCGAGAGGTTTTTCGCATGTAAAAATCTCCGGGCTGCACATTCATATCGGCTCACAAATCACTACTCCGGAGCCTTTTGTGGCAGCGATAACCAGAATAATCAGGTTTATCTTGGTGCTTAAAAAAGAGGGGATCGCCTTGGAATATTTAAATATCGGGGGAGGCCTGGGGATTATTTACGATCGGGAAACGCCTCAGACCGCGGCCAGATTCGCGGCCAGGATCTTACCCTTATTGAAAAAATCCGGGCTTAAAATAATTATGGAACCGGGCAGGTTTATCGCGGGGAATGCCGGGATATTGGTGACTAAAGTACTTTATGTCAAAAATACGCCGAAGAAAAAATTTATTATTGTGGATGCCGGAATGAATGATTTAATCCGTCCGGCGTTATATGACGCGTATCATAACATTGTTCCTCTACAGAGGACAGAAAACAGAAAACAGGAGGCAGAGAAAGCCGATATTGTCGGCCCTATTTGCGAGAGTGGAGATTTTTTAGCCAAAGAAAGGATTGTGCCTAATCTGGAAGAAGGAGATTATTTAGCCGTAATGGGCGCCGGGGCATATGGTTTCAGTATGGCCAGTAACTACAATTCCCGGCGAAGGCCCCAAGAGGTACTCGTAAATAAAGATAAGGTATCTGTAATCCGTAAAAGAGAGTCTTATAAGGATTTAATCCGTAATGAATTGTAAATGAAACTGTTTCCATTTTGTGAAGGAAACTGTTTCTAGCTCAATCGGGAAAGTGGGTATTGATGATACAGAAAACATTTACTTTTACTAAAATGGTCGCCTCAGGCAATGATTTCATAGTTTTGGAAGTCAGAAGTCAGAAGTCAGAAGTCAGAAATTTAAAAGATTTGGCAAAGAAAATGTGCGATAGGAAATTTGGGATAGGCGCAGACGGCCTGCTTGTTTTAGAAAAGTCCAGGAAAGCCGATATCAAAATGCGCATTTTTAACGCCGACGGTTCGGAGGCTGAGATGTGCGGTAACGGCGCCCGTTGCGCCGCGTATTATTTAAGCCAAAATGTGTCATTGCGAGCCCCGAAGGGGCGAAGCAATCTTAAAATAGAAACTAAGGCCGGAGTTATCGAATCTATAGTAAAAGGGAATAACATTAAAATTAATTTAACCGAACCAAGTAATTTAAAATTAGATATACCTATTGGAATAAACAATCGCCTAATAAAAGTTAACTTCATTAATACCGGTGTCCCCCACGCAGTAATATTCGTGGAAGGGCTTGATCAGATTGATGTTGCAAGTATCGGGAGTAAAATCCGCTATCATAGAAAATTTATTCCCGTAGGAACGAATGTTGATTTCATGGAAATCCTAAGCAAAGATTCTATAAAGGTAAGGACTTATGAAAGAGGCGTAGAGGATGAGACCTTGGCTTGTGGTACTGGGAGCGTTGCCGCAGCGCTCATTTTTGCCTTAAAGACAGTTGGCTTAGATAGAATTAACGTAAATACCGAAAGCGGAGACACTTTAAAAGTTTACTTTAAAAAAGAGAAAAATAAATTTTCAGATGTTTGGCTTGAAGGTAAAGCCGGAATAGTTTACAAAGGAGAATATTATGTTTAAGGGTTCTATCACAGCCATTGTTACGCCTTTTAAAAACGGCAAGGTCGACGAAAAGAAGCTTGGGGAACTCATCGAATTCCAGATTAAAAACGGTACTTCCGGAATCGTGCCTTGCGGCACAACCGGAGAATCCGCGACTCTTTCTTTCCAAGAGCATGAGCGCGTAATTGAAATTACTATCGCGCAGGCGGCTAAAAGGGTGCCGGTGATCGCCGGGACAGGCTCAAACTCTACCGAAGAGGCGATCATCTTGACTAAGCACGCGGCAAGTGCCGGAGCTAACGCCTCTTTGCAAGTCTCTCCATATTATAACCGGCCAACGCAACAAGGCCTCTATGAGCATTTCAAGGCAGTTGCCCAATCAGTAAATATCCCGATTATCCTTTATAACATTGCAGCTCGTACCGGAGTGAATATTGAGCCGGAGACTATCGCCAGGTTAGCCAATGACTGTAAAAATATCGTGGGAGTAAAAGAGGCTTCGGGAAACTTAGAACAGATGTCGCGCGTAAAAGCGCTTTGTCCGAAAAACTTCGCGTTGATTTCCGGAGATGACGGTTTGACGCTGCCGGTTTTAAGTATCGGCGGCGTAGGGATAATCTCCGTCGTGGCTAATATTGTTCCGCGGGATGTGGCGGATCTGGTCAGCGTTTTTGAAAAAGGGGATATTAAAGCAGCCCAAACCCTGCATTATAAATTATTACCGTTAGTCAAAGCGATGTTTATTGAAACTAACCCTATACCAGTGAAGACGGCTATGGGCCTGTTAGGTATGAGTGAAGCGGATTTAAGGTTACCAATGTGCTCAATGTTACCTGAGAATTTGGAGAAACTTAAAAAAGCGCTAAAAGATTACGGGGTGTTAAGATGATTAAACTCGGAATCGCTGGTGTCTGCGGCAAAATGGGGAGGCGGATTTTTGAGTTGGCGTCTTTTGATAAAGATTTTGAATTAACCTTTGGCTTAGAGAAAAAAGGTACTCCGGCAATAGGTAAAGATATAGGTAAGCTGAAGATATCCTCAAGTCTTGATGGATTATTTCTTGTTGATGTATTCGTGGATTTTACCATCCCGGAGGCAACCGAAATAAATCTTGATTATATCGCTAAATATAGAAAACCTCTTGTATTGGGCACAACAGGTTTAAGCGATGCGCAGATAAAAAAAGTCGAAGAGATTTCCCGGGTTGTTCCGGTTGTCTTTACTCCGAATATGGCTATCGGGGTTAATGTTTTATTTTCGATCCTGCCGCAGATCGCTAAAAGGTTAGGCCCGGATTATAGTATTGAAATCGTCGAGGCGCACCATAAATCCAAAAAAGACGCTCCTTCGGGAACAGCCAAGAAAATGATAGAGGTGTTGAGCGAGGCTACCGCCAGGCAAATACCCGCTCACTCGATCCGGCTGGGAGATATTGTGGGAGACCATACAGTGATCTTCTGTGGAAACTCCGAGCGTATTGAAATCAAACATCAAGCGCATTCGCGGGATTTATTCGCTTTGGGCGCCTTAAGGGCGGCGAAATGGATTTTCGGCAAACCGGCCGGATTATATTCGATGCAGGACGTACTAAAATAGGGGAAAATGGGGACTGTCCCCGTTTTCTGGGGACTGTCCCCATTTTAGTTAAATGTTTAAACTATCCAAAAAATTACAGGCTTTACCGCCATATTTATTTTTGGAGATGGATAAAGCCAAAAGGCAGGCGCGCGCCGAAGGCCGCGATATTATTGATTTAGGTATAGGAGACCCGGATCAGCCGACACCTAAATATATCATCGAGGCATTATACCGCGCGGCGCTTGACCCGGCTAACCATCGTTATGCCTTAGATCAGGGTATGCCGGTTTTACGCCGGGCTATCGAAAGCTGGTATAAACGCAGGTTTAATGTCAGCCTTAATCCTGATTCCGAAATCCTTCCCTTAATTGGCTCAAAAGAGGGAATCGCGCATTTTCCGCTCGCCTTTTTAAACCCCGGTGATTATTCCTTGGTTCCTGATCCGTGCTATCCTCCGTATAAAGGCGGAACGATCTTAGCCGGAGGTAAACCTTATCTTATGCCGTTACTTAAAGAAAATGCCTTCCTTCCCGATTTAAAGAAGATACCGTTTAACGCGCGCAAAAAAGCAAAAATAATTTTTATAAATTATCCCAATAATCCTACATCAGCGGTTGTTCAGCAATCTTTTTATCAAGAATTAATCGATTTCGCGCGTAAAAATAAGATCATTATTATTTCAGATCTGGCTTATTCCGAGATATATTTTGACGGATACAAGCCGCAAAGTATATTGGAATTAGATGGCGCGAGAGAGGTGGTAGTAGAATTCCATTCGCTCTCCAAAACTTTCAATATGACCGGTTGGCGGGTGGGCTGGGCAAGCGGGAATAAAAAATTAATCGCTGCTTTGGCTAAAGTTAAATCCAATATTGATTCCGGGATATTCTCGGCGGTGCAATTAGCCGGGATAGCCGCGCTTAGCGCTCCGCAAGAACATATTGAGCATATGTGCACTCTTTATCAAGAAAGGCGTGATTTGTTGGTTAGCGGCCTAAATTCTTTAGGTTGGCAGGTGGATAGCCCCAAAGCGACATTTTATCTCTGGATAAAGCTGCCTAAGACATGCGGTTCGCTAAAATTCGCCGGGGATTTATTAGAGCAAGCGAATATTGTCGTTACTCCCGGAGTAGGCTTTGGTAAATACGGAGAAGGATATATTCGTATGGCGCTTACCGTGAATCGGGAACGTATCAGAGAGGCGCTCGATAGGCTCAAGAGTTTATGATAATTTGTTATTTGGGGGTAGGCTCGAATTTAGGGAACAGGAGAAATAACATAGAGCAGGCTATAAGAAAGATAAACCTTTTGAAGAATACTCAAGTTTTGAAACGATCATCTTTAATCCAAACAGATCCTCTCGGGGGTACTGCTGGCCAGCCAAAGTTCCTCAACGCTAGCCTAAAAATAAGCACAAGCCTTTCACCTTTAGCCCTGCTTAAGAATTTAAAAATAATAGAAAAAGAATTAGGAAGAAAGAAAACCGTGCGTAATGGAGCGCGAACAATCGATTTGGATATTTTACTTTATGGAGACAAAACAGTGAAGAGAAAGGGATTAATTATTCCTCACCCGCGTATGTTTAGCCGTGACTTTGTGATTAGGCCGTTGTCGGAGGTAATACAAAGGTGACTGTCACGTCTTTTGTGACTGTCACCTTTGTATGAGAATAATATGAAAACGGTAAAAAATCCGGAAACTATATCTAAATCTTTAAAAAAGTTTAAATTAAAAGGAAAATCCATCGGTTTTGTTCCGACCATGGGAGCTTTACACGCAGGCCACTTAAGTTTAATCAGAGAAGCGGCTAAAGAGAATAAAATTATCGTGGTGAGCATCTTTGTAAACCCAACGCAGTTTGGCCCGCAAGAAGATTTAAAGAGCTATCCCCGGCCAATAAAGAAAGATCTCTTACTTTGCCAAAAAGAAGGGGTGGAATATGTTTTTCTGCCTCAGGTAAAAGATATCTACCCGCGAGGATTTTCTACTTATGTTAACGTGGAAGGATTAAGCGATCTGCTTTGTGGAAAAGCGCGGCCGGGGCATTTTCGGGGAGTTGCCACGGTAGTAACCAAGCTTTTCAATATTATCCAGCCTGATACCGCCTATTTTGGACAGAAAGACGCGCAACAGGCGATGATCATTCAAAGGATGGCCAAAGATTTAAATATGCCGGTAAAAATAAAAGTTATAGCGACGGCGCGCGAAAAAGACGGCTTGGCCTTGAGTTCGAGGAATGTATATTTGAGTAAAAATGAAAGAAAAGACGCGCTGGTTTTATCAAAAGCCTTAAATTTAGCCAAGATTTTAATTAAGGGAGGCGCTAAAGACACCGGCAGGATTATTAGCAGGATGAAACAGTTAATCATCAGTAAAAAAAGCGCAAAAATTAATTATATCGCCGTAGTTGATCCCATGAATCTTAAGCCGCTTAAGAAGATTTCCGGTGATTATTTAATTGCTTTGGCAGTAAGCATTGGTAAGATTCGGTTGATCGATAATTTTCAGGGACGGCTTTATTGAATAAACTAAAAATAGGAATAGTCGGCTGCGGCGCGATCGGCAGCTCTCTGGCCAAGGTCATTGTTAAGGACTTTTCCGGTGAAGCTAAGCTTTGCGCTCTTTATGATTTGGATAATGAGCAGGCTGTGGGTTTATCAAGGGAAGTTTTTGGAAGGCCTACTTTAGCGGTTCCTGGCTTTAATCAGTTAATCAGAAAATCAGAATTGATCATTGAGGCGGCATCGGCAAAAGCCTCTTGGGAGATCGCCAAGCTAGCCTTATCTCACGGTAAAGATATTATGATTATGAGCGTTGGCGGAGTATCGAGCCGGTTTAAGCAATTGACCGTGTTGGCTAAAAATAATGGCGCTAAAGTTTATATCCCCAGCGGCGCTATAGCCGGGATAGACGCGTTAAAAGCGGCAAATATAGGAAAAATTAAAAAAGTAATCCTTACTACGATCAAAAACCCGTTGTCTTTTAAAGGGGTGGAATATGTTGAGAAAGCGGGTATAAATTTGGGCAAGATAAAAGACGCTACCGTATTATTTTCAGGCAGGGCGGCTGATGCGGTTAAGTGTTTTCCTCAAAACATCAATGTTGCCGCGACGTTAAGCTTAGCAGGCATAGGAGAAGGCAAAACTCAAGTTAGGATTATTGCTTCTCCTAAAGTTACCAGAAATATACACGAAATTGCGATAGAATCTGACGCCGGGGATATCTTTACCCGTACGGAAAATATTTTACATCCGGATAATCCAAAGACGAGTTATTTGGCGGTATTATCGGCAGTGGCGATGTTGAAGCAGATTTTGGAGCCGGTGAAAATCGGCACATAATTTACAAAAAGAGAGGGGGTGAATCAGAAAATGGCAGAGAAAATAGTGAAACTGGGGATCAAGAGAGAGAAGGGTTTCCTCTATTACATTGACAAGCAAGGTGATGTATCTTGCGCCAAGATGGCCAGAGGCGCGAAAAAAGGAGGCAGCCCCAAGAAGGTAGCTAAGTGCGGTATCAAGAGAAAAGAAGGCTACCTTTACTTCTTGGATAAAAAAGGCGATGTTTCAGCTGCAAAGATGAAAAGAGGCGGTAAGAAGAAAAAGAGATAAATGTAAAACAAAAACAAGGGACCGTTTCTATTTTTTCATAGTAGGGACACTTTTCTTTAGCCTGAAGGGGACACTTTCCTTTTGAGGCTTTCATTAGAGCCCTGACGGAAAGTGTCCCCTGAACGCCCTGAACGAGGAAAAATAGAAACGGTCCCAAGTTTCTCAGGTTTCTATATGCTAGAAGGCAAAAAAATTATAGTGGTGATGCCTGCTTATAACGCCGAGCTTACCTTAGAGCAGACTTACCGTGACATCCCTAAGGGCTTGGTGGATGAGGTATTGGTTGTAGACGACCATAGCCGCGATAAGACCGTGGAGGTCTGCCGCAGGCTGGGCCTGCAGGTGTTTGTGCACGAAGATAACAAGGGTTATGGAGCAAACCAAAAAACTTGTTACAGGGAGGCGTTAAGAAGAGGGGCGGATGTCGTGATTATGCTTCATCCTGATTACCAATATCCCCCGAGGTTAATCACCGCGATGGCCGGCTTGGTCGTTTCCGGGATGTTCGATATTGTTTTAGGGTCACGGATATTGGGCGGAATGAGCCTAAAAGGAGGGATGCCGCTCTATAAATACATTTCAAACAGGTTCCTTACTTTGTTTGAGAATATCATTACAGGCGCGCAGCTCTCTGAGTACCATACGGGTTACCGGGCTTTTTCCCGCGAGGTTTTACTGCGCCTTCCTTTGCTGGAGAACTCCGATGATTTTATTTTTGATAACCAGATCCTTGTTCAGGCAATCCGCTTTAATTATAGGATAGGCGAATTAACCGCGCCTTCCCGGTATACCAAAGAATCATCTTCGATTTCGTTAAAAAGAAGCATCGTTTATGGCTTGGGAGTAATCGTGACAGCCTTAAGCTTACTTTTAGAAAAATCAAATTTAATTAAATTCCGCATCTTCAATCCCAATGGCCGCAAAATCGACCTTACAATATAGACTGATTTTATTTCTGATTATTGCAGTAGCTGTTACGTTAATCTCCCCGACCTTTAAAAAAATACAGTTTGCCTCTGGCGTGGATGAAGGGTATTATTTTAAATATGCCGCTTTTATCTCCGCGAAAGGCTTATCCGGGTTCAGCGAGCTTTTCAAGGGATACCTTGGGAATCAGGAACATTGGCTTTTCCCCAGCCCGCTCAGAGCCGGTTACATAATTTTATCGGCGGTTTGGCTAAAAATATTCGGCCAGTCATTCATCAACCTGGCCTATTTTTCTTTATTCTGCTACGTGCTTTTTTTAGGGGTTAACTATTATTTTTCGAAGAAATATCTGGGCGGGCAACTCGCCTTATTATTCGTACTCCTGCTTGCCTTTTCGCCGCTGCAGCTGGCGATGAGCAGGAGGGCGTTGGCCGAGGCAGCCGTTAATTTATTCTCCTCTTTATCGATTTGGTTCTTCTGGGATTTTTTACGGGAGCGCAAGCATAGAACATTTATTTTTTTCATCGCGGCGATGAGCGTAAATATTTTAATCAAAGAAAGTTCAGCCTTATTGGTTTTTACGTTCCTGATCTTATGGCTAATCGATAAATTTATCTATCAAGGAAAGGCGGATTTTAAAGAATGCGCGTCTATTTTGATCTTTCCGCTGTTTGCCGCAGGGCTGGCCTTTTGGCTGTTAAGATGCCTCCCGTATCTATTTAGCGCGATAAAAATAATCTTAAATTCTCCCGGGACTAATGCTTACGCGATCCAATTTGGCTCAGGGCCATGGTATCGTTATCTCATAGATTATATGCTTCTTTCTCCATGGGCAGTTATTTTGGCATTGGGTTTCATTTTGCGTCTTTTATTAGGCAAAGCGGACAATGAGATGCACGCGTATTTCGCGGCCTTTTTTTTAGCCGCCTTTATTTTATTAAATATCTTTACCAAAAACGTTCGTTACGCGATTGTTTTGGATATGCCTATGCGTTTGTTTTCGCTGCTTATGCTGGAAAGAATCACCCGGAGGATCTTTCCTCAGCAGGCGATAAAATTACTTTCTGTTTTAGTCGTCGCGTTAGCATTCTCCGATTACTTTAATTTTTATGAGATATTTGTTCAAGGAGGGGTTTATGACCCGGCAAGCTTTCTTTTGCTTAAAGCCAAACATATCATTCCTTTCAATTAATTATTCGCGCAGGTTAAAAAATAATGCAGAATGAATTTATTATTATCCGCGGGGCTAAAGAGCACAATTTAAAGAATATAAACCTTAAACTTCCCCGTAATAAACTGATCGTGGTCACCGGTTTATCCGGTTCAGGTAAATCCAGCCTCGCCTTTGATACAATTTACGCCGAAGGCCAACGCAGGTTTGTGGAAAGCCTCTCTAGTTATGCCCGGCAATTCTTAGAGAAATTACAGAAGCCGGATATAGAATACATATCCGGCTTATCTCCTGCTATTGCTATTGAGCAGAGGTCTGCCGGTTCCAATCCTCGTTCCACGGTGGCAACGCAAACCGAAATCTATGATTATTTAAGGATTCTTTTTAGCCGTATTGGCAGGGTATTTTGTTACCATTGCCAAGAGCCAATCCAGAGGCAGAGCGCGCAGGAAATTATCGAAAAGATCGTCTCTCTGCCGGCAGGGATAGATATCCAGATTTTGGCTCCGCTGGCGCGGGGAAAAAAGGGCGAACATAAGGATATATTATCCGGAATTCAGAAATCAGGATTTACGCGGGCGCGCGTTGACGGAAAGGTTTATGAATTACCCGTAAAATTAAAATTGGCTAAATATAAAATGCATAACCTGGAAGTAGTGGTGGACAGGCTCACTCTTAGGGAAGGGATTAAAAATCGGCTTACGGATTCAGTCGAGACCGCGCTCAAGGTTGGCAAGGGCATAGTTATTATTAGCCGGTTGAACCCGCCAACAGATTTAGTTTTTAGCGAACAATACGCCTGCGCTAAATGCGGGGTAAATTACGCGGAGGTTGAGCCGCGTATTTTTTCTTTTAATTCTCCTTATGGAGCTTGTCCCGAATGTAATGGCTTGGGGACAAAAATTAAATTTGATTCCGATCTGGTTATCCCCGACAGGAGTAAATCGATAAACGAAGGCGCTATTGCCCCGTGGAAAAGAGGCGGGAGGGGTTATATCCTTTACTATCGCTGGCTGATCCGGGAATTGGCCGCGCGGCTGCGCTTTAATTTAGATACCCCGTTCAATAAATTATCCAAAGAAAATCAAAACGCGATCCTTTATGGCTCGAAAGAGTTTATTGGCAATAAACCTTTTGAAGGGGTAATCCCGCATCTGGAAAGATTATTCCGCGAATCAGATAGCGATTACCTGAAAGAAGAGATAACTAAGTTTATGACCAGTTCAGCTTGTCCGCTATGTAAAGGCGCCCGGCTCAAGAAGGAGAGCCTAGCGGTGAGGATTAGCGGGAAGAACATCTGGGAAGTTAGCCGGATGTCCATTAAAGAAGCGCGCCATTTTTTTAATCATCTTGAATTAAACGCCAAAGAAAAACTGATTGCTTATCAGGCGCTCAAGGAGATCATCCAAAAGTTAAGATTCTGTGTTGATGTCGGCCTCGACTATCTTACCTTGGATAGAAAGAGCTCGACTCTTTCCGGAGGAGAGGCGCAGAGGATCCGTTTAGCTACTCAGGTTGGTTCAGGCCTGGTCGGAGTTTTATATGTCTTGGATGAGCCGAGTATCGGGCTGCATCAACGGGATAATGATAAGCTGCTGGCTACACTTAAGTCATTGAGGGATTTAGGGAATACTCTGCTGGTGGTTGAGCATGACGAATCAACCATTCTCAGCGCGGATTACGTGGTGGATTTAGGCCCGGGCGCAGGCAGGCATGGAGGCGAAGTGGTTTTTTCAGGAGTAAAAGAAGAGCTGTTAAAAGACAGGCATTCTTTGACCGCTAAATATTTACGCGGGGAATTAAAAATCGATTTACCGCAAAACAGGAGAAGCTGGCGTGACAAAAAGATGTTGGAGATAAAGGGAGCCAGCGAACATAATCTTAAGCATATCGATGCCAAATTTCCTTTAGGGATTTTTATCGGGGTTACCGGCGTATCCGGTTCAGGCAAATCCACTCTCGTTGATGAAATATTATTCCGGGCGCTCTCTCAAAGGCTTTATCGCGCGAAAGAAAAGCCCGGAGCCTTTAAAAAGATTACCGGTGTAGAATTTATTGATAAAGTGATTGTGGTGGATCAGTCGCCAATAGGCCGAACTCCCCGCTCTAACCCGGCTACTTATACGGGAGTGTTTAATTATATCCGCGATATCTTCGCCCGGCTTCCTGAGTCGCGCGGCCGGGGTTATCAACCCGGAAGGTTCTCCTTTAATGTCAAAGGCGGCCGCTGCGAGGCATGTATGGGCGATGGGATAAAAAAGATCGAGATGCATTTTTTGCCCGATGTCTATGTTAAATGCGATATCTGCAAGGGCTTAAGGTTTAACGAGGCAACTTTAGCCATAAAATATAAAGGCAAGTCTATCGCCGACGTACTGGAGATGACCGTAGAAGAGGCCCGGGAGGCCTTTAATAATATCCCGGCTATAAAAAATACGCTTGCTTACTTATTCGATGTTGGTTTGGGATATATCCAACTCGGCCAATCCGCGACTACCTTATCCGGAGGAGAAGCGCAGAGGATTAAGCTTTCCAGCGAATTGAGCAAGCGCGCGACCGGCAACACACTTTACATCCTTGATGAGCCGACCACGGGCTTGCATTTTGCCGATGTGGCTAAATTAATCAATGTCTTGCAGAGGTTAGTCGATAAGGGGAATACGGTGATTGTTATTGAACATAATTTAGAGGTGATTAAAAGCGCGGATTATATCATTGATTTGGGACCCGAAGGCGGGGATAAAGGTGGAGAGTTGGTTGCCTCAGGCAGCCCGGAAGAAATTATCCGGAATCAAGACTCCTACACAGGCCAGTTTCTTAAAAAAATATTGCTATGAAAATAAGGGACCGTTTCTATTTTTCCCTGGTAGGAGACATTTTCCTTTGCGTCAGAAAGGGACATTTTCCTTTTGAAGTTCTAGTTAGAGCCCTGACGGAAAGTGTCCCTTTCTGCAAAGGTTGGAAAGTGTCCCCTACTGCGCCTAGAAACGGTCCCATTTTTTTTCTATTCGTTATTACGTTGGTATTGCTGCCTCTCTTTAGCCTATCCGCCGATACTTCAGCAGGTAAGGAAGCGGAAACATTCTTTATGGCCCAAAAGGCCTTTGAGGATGGTTTTTATGACGCGAGCCTCGGTTTTCTGGAGCGTTTCCTGAAAAATTATCCGGATTCCGCTAAGGCCATAGAAGCGAATCTGCTGGTCGGTGAATGTTATTTCCATCAGCATAAGTTTACTGCCGCTTTAGCCAAGTTCGAAGAGCTTTTAAAAGATCCTCAATCCAAAAGTATTAGAGATGTCCTTTACTATTGGATGGCTGAAGTTAATTTCAAAGGTGATAATTTTACTCAGGCTTCTTTATATTACAAGAATATTATTCAGGAATTTCCTGTTTCTGCTTACGCCCCCGCGGCGTATTATTCTTTAGGCTGGTGTTTATTTCAGGAACATAGATTTAAGGACGCGATCGGTTATTTTCAGGCCTTGATTAAGAAGTACCCTCAAGAACCCCAAGCTAAAGATGCCGGTTTTAAAATTATCGAATGCCTGTATAACCTAAAAGATTACGCCCAGCTAAAAGAAAGAATAAATTCAAACATCGATGTCTTTCCCAAAGATGCCTTGCGCGTGGCCTACCTTTATTTTTATTTAGGCGAAGCTGATTATTATCTGGGAGATTTTGACGGGGCGCTCGCTGCCTATGCTAAAGTTTTAACGAACAGCCCCGACGCTAAAATGCAGGCGCTGACTAAACTGGATTTAGGCTGGGCATACCTTAAATTAAAACGCTACCAAGAGGCCGAAGATGTTTTCTTAGGGATAAAACAGAGTAATTTGGAGAAGGGAAGCCGGGATATCCTGTTATTGGGCAGGGCTATTGCTTCAATGGAGACTAACCGGATACATCAGGCTAAAAAACTATATGAAGAATTGTCAGTTCAGGCCAGCGACCCCTTGATTTCAATCCAAGGTTTGATCGGCAGGGCGGATGCCCTTTATAATTTGGCTGACTACGCGGAAGCCTCTAAGGCTTACCAAGAGGCATTGGCCAAAGTAAATCTAAAAGGAGCCTATCGTCAGATAATCGATAAATTATATTATAATTTAGGCTGGTCTTTGCTGAAACAAGGGTATATCCTTGAGGCTATTACAGCGTTTCAAAGGGTGATTGATTTAAGCAGCGACGCTACATTTAGAGCAGGCGCTCTTTGTCAGATAGGAGATGCCTATCAGGAGGGGGCGGATTATAAAAAAGCCGAAGAGGCATATAAATTATTATTGAAGGAATACCCGGGTTCTCATTATAACGATTATACATTATATCAATTGGGTTCAGTCTGTTTAAAAGAAGCAAAAATCAATGAAGCAATTTTAAACCTGATCCTTTTAGAAAAGAAATTTTCTTCATCCAAATTTTTGGATGATGCCGCGTATACCCTTGGTTTAGCTTATTTCAATAAGCAGGATTATAATTTGGCGAAGGAGACCCTTAAAAAATTTCAGGACATATTTAAGAATAGCGATTTAAGGCCAAAGGCGCTTTATCTTTTGGGAAATTGCCTCTATAGCTTGGGAGATTATCCTTCGGCTATACAGGTTTTCAAAGAAATCCCGAGGTTTACCGGTATTGAAGCTGAATTGGAAGAGAAAGCTGAGTACGGGGTGGCGGACGCGCTTTATCAGATGGGGCAGGAGGAAGAGGCGCTTGCGCGATTTAAGGCTTTACGCTCTAAATATCCCGGCTCAAGCCTTGCCCCGGATATCCTCTGGTGGTTGGGGAGCTATTATTATCAGCATAATGAAGTGGAGCTGGCGCAGAGGTATTTTTTGTCGCTTATACAGGATTTCCCTAAGAGTAATTTATTAGCCGACGCTTATTACGGCTTAGGCCTTACCTTAATGGATGGGCCAAAGGCACAGGAGGCTCTGGATAATTTTAGAAAGGCGCTTGCTTTAAATAATCCCGAGATTAAGCCTAAGGCAGCGGTAGCGATGGCTGAAATCGAAGAGGCGAAGGGGAACATTGATCAGGCAGCTAAAGATTATCTGGAAGCGATTAAACTATCCGGACAGGATAATAAACTTACCGCGACAGTTCTTTTAAGGTTAGGTAGAATCTATGAAGATAAGAATAATATTCAGGAAGCCTTAAAGGTTTATTCCAAGATATTAGATATGAATATAGCGGAGTCCAAATACGCCGAAGAGCGGATTGCCAGCCTTAAGCCCAGCGTTAAATAAAGGTAAATAAAAAGGTGACTGTCACCTTTAACCCCTAGAAAATAGTTGACAGAAGTCATATTTATTATAAAATAAAATTCTGGAGGAGAAAATGATTACAGAAATAGGCATCGTTGCCGGAGAGATATGGCATTTTTTAGACCAGCATGGAGAGGTTAGCTTAGTTGAATTGGTTAAGGGTATAGATAAACCTCGGGATAATGTGCTGATGAGTTTGGGTTGGCTTGCCAGAGAAGGGCATGTACTTTTACAGCAGGCAGGGAATGACTACAAAGTATCTTTAAGAAAAGATGCCTAATTTTAAAACCAATGGAAAAGGCGTAGTTCTGCTTATTGTCCTAGGGGTGGTACTAGTGGTTACTTTTTTGGCCGCAGCTATATTGACGATTATGTCCAGCCATTCCCGTTTGACACACCATCAGGTCAGCCGGATTAAAGCTTATTATACCGGAAAAGGAATGATGAATTATGTCTTAGATAAAATGAGGACAGATTCTGTTTGGCAGCCGCACGCTACAGAGACTCACTATGCTTGTTATCGAGGTTGTATAGATGCCACTGCCACTGCCACTGTTGGTTTAGATATGCCTGTCGTTGATGCCGATATCCTCTATAAGGTTCAAGTAACGATCTATCCCCTTAATGTGGATCCCAAGGGTAAAATAAATATAAAGACCGACTATACCTATACTCTGTAAAAACTAGGGACCGTTTCTATTTTTCTAAAGTAGGGGAGGTTTAAACCTCCCCTACCGTCTTAAAAATAGAAACGGTCCCTTTTTTGCTGATTAGCGGTAAGTCTAAGGAAGTCTATATAAGAAAACACTTGACAAACTAAGACTGTTATGTTTTAATTAAGTTCGTTATGAATCGACTGATCGACATAGACGAATTAGCGGATTATCTTAAGCTCAAAAAGCAGACCATCTATAACTGGTTGAGCCAAGGCAAGATCTCCGGGATTAAAGTTGGCGGTGTGTGGAGGTTTGACCGTAAGGATGTGGATAGCTGGCTGCAAAGCAGCAAACGTCTCTCCAGGACAGGAGCGAACCAATGAGTGATTTAGGCATATATTTTGGGCCCAAATCCATCGATGTATCAGAGGCCAAGGGAAGAAAGCTGGTCAATAATCTGCAGATTCCCGTCTTCGGAATTATCGGTAATGAATTGGATGAAAAAGTCCCTACCGAAATAAAATTAGTCGCTGCTTTTAATGACGCCTTTAGAAGGAATAAGATCCAAGCTAAAGAGGCGAACCTTTGCCTTTCCGGTAAAGATCTGATTATGAGGACGTTTGAGATCCCCTTACTTCCTAAAGAGGAGCTTCATGCTGCGATAAACTTTGAAGCCAAGAAGTACATACCTTTTAAGGTCGAGGAGCTTATTTCAGATTATCAGGTTGAGTTGGATAAGCTAAGCCGGACGAATATCGTCCTTTTTATGGGGATCAAAAAGGATACCTTCGATAAATATTTCTCGACTCTCAATCAGTTAAATATCAAGATAAACTCAATAGAATATGCCGGGTTTAGCGCTTTAAGGATATTAAAACTGGCGCGGATCAATGAAAGCGGAGTTATAGGCATACTTTGTTTTGACTCACGTGGCGAAGACGAGATAAATTTTACGGTTTTAGATAACGGTTTTCCGTTATTCAGCCGGGATATCAATTTAAGCAGCGTTCCTTCGGATTTAGACCAGGCTCAGGGAGAGTCTGGTCTTTCTCCGGATAAATTGAAGGCAGAGGTGCGTGTATCTTTGGATTATTATCACCGTAAATTCCCAGCCAAAGCCATAAAAAATATCTTTGTCGTTTCCAGCCCTGACTGGCGCCAGGAACTCGAGGTTTTTATCAATGATTTAGGCCTTCCCAACAAGTTTATCGATATCTCTAAAATAATCAATAAGCCGATGGCTTTTTCTTCGGGTTTGGTGAAAAGCTATAGCGCGGCGATCTCCAAGGCCATTCCGATTAAGGTTAGGGTTAATTTAATCGAGAGTAAGGCCAGGGCGCTTAAGCCCGCGGCAGCCGCTGCCGGACTGGATTTAACCTCTTTATTAAAGAATATAAAATTAGACTTTCGCGTGATTACCGCGGGGGTTTTGCTTTGCGCCGCCACCTTTATCTATGGAATTTTTCAGCTAGCGCCTTTAAAACAGAATTTAGGTCAGGTGGTCAGCAAAAGGAGCAAGGTAGCTAAGATCAGCCCTGACTCCAGCTATGCGTCGCTCAATATTGCCAGTTTAAAAGATAAAAAGACTTTGGATAATCTGGATAACCTGATTAAAAAACAATTATACGTTACCGAAGTATTGAATATTGTTCCTCCTTCTCTTCCGCGAGGGGTATGGCTGACTAAGTTTTCTTTGGCTAAAAGGGAAGAGGATAAAAAAGAGCTTACCTTGGCGGGTATGAGTTATTTGGGAGAGAGCAGCAATGAATTTCAGGCGATAAATAAGTTTTTTAATAATTTAAGGGATAACCCGGAATTTACCAAATATTTTAAGGATATAAGCATAGTTTCGATTGATCATACTCAATTTCTTCAGGCAACGGTAACCACATTTTCCATATCCTGCAAGACTTACCAAGAGGCTAAATAATATGGCGCAGTCAGGGCAAACCGATAAATACAGGAATATGCTGATCAACGCGGCGATCATTACGGTAACCTTGATTATCGCCTACAATCTATATCAGGCCAGCCTTTCCCAGGCCCAATCTTTAAAGGCTAAGATCAGCGAAGAAGAAAAGAAGAATATTGAACTGGAAAAGATGGGTAAGCTGGAAAAAAGGATCGCTGCGTATCGATCGCTGCTGGTTGTAAGAGAGACGAGCGCGGTGATGAGCGATATTAGCGATATTGCTAAAGAAACCAAGGTAAAGGTTTTATCGGTTAAGCCGTCCCAAAAGGAATCAGCAGCCGACTATGCTAAGGCAATTTTTGAGGTTACTCTTAATGCCGGCGGATATGATCAATTGGCTAAATTCATTAACGCGATAGAAGCTTATGAAAATGTCTATATGGTCGAAGGTATGGATATCAGCAGCCAGCCCGGGCTTGATCAGTCCGGATTGACGGTTAATTTGCGGATTAGCTCTGTCTCGGCGAATCAATGATAAAAATGCGCAAAATTTCCAGATTAATAATTTTTTGCTTAGGGTTATTCATTACGGCTTCGTTTTACCCGGAAGCATTTGCCGAGGTGGATTGGAACCTTAAGGCGCCGAAGGAGCTGGAGGAAGAAGAGATCATTAAAAAGGCGGCTCCGTTAGAAAACGCCCGGAAGAAGGATGAGACCATCCGTCCCAAAATAGAATATAACAGCCAAGGCTTAAGAGACCCTTTTCGGCCTTTAATTACGGAGAAAAAAACCGAGAGCGCCGCGGTGAGCCGGGAGCCGGAAATAAAACCGCTCCCTGTTTTAACGGTGCAGGGTTTAATTTGGGGAGGTATTTTCCCTCAGGCGATCATCAATAATAAAGTGGTAAAAGTAGGAGACGCGATAGGAGAGGTCAAGATAACCGAAATAAGTAAAGAAGGCGTAACTGTGCTCTTCGCTAATATGGAGCATAAATTGTCTTCTCCGGCTGTGACGGGTCCACAGCAAAAAGGGAAGAAATAATACCCCGCGCTTATAAGGAATTGCGCGGGTATGCCCTTATGGGCAAAAGGGAGGAAATTATGAAAACTTATTTTAGAGCATTTGTCTTCATCTTTGTTTTAGCTAATCTTACTTTGATTCCCAAACTCAGCGCCTCTGAATACTCGCCCATATCGGAGGATAATGAAACGTCTATTTCTATGGATTTGCAGGATGCATCCTTAAAGGATGTATTGAAGATTTTATCTATCCAATCGGGCTTAAATTTTGTTGCTTCAGAGGCAGTCCAGGATAGAAAGCTAACTCTCTATATGGATAAAGTGCCTTTAAAAGAGGCGATGGATAAGATATTCAAGGCTAATAATCTGTCTTATGATTTGGATAAAGAGGCGAACATTTTTATTGTCAATGATTGGGGGAAACCAACCACCCAGACAGTGACTAAGGTTTTTTACCTAAAGCATGCCACAGTTTCTTCCTCTTCGTTAAAAGAAGAGATGAAGAATAATATAAGCGCTACCAGCAGTTCAGACTCTTCTTCAGAATCTTCCAGCAGCTCTTCCGGTTCATCTTCAAGCAGTAGTTCAGAAGGCGGTAAATGGAAGGCGGAAGAGGAGGCGGGGATTACTTCCGCGGTCAAAAAGCTTTTATCCAAGGATGGCTCGGTAATTGAAGATTTCCGCACCAACAGCCTGATTGTTACGGATATACCCAGCAGGATGGAAGTTGTCAGCCAAGTAATCACTTCTTTAGATATCTCTGTTCCGCAGGTATTGTTGGAAGTGGAGATGCTGGATGTGAGTAAAAATGTAGTTGATCAAATAGGTTTTAAATTCGGCCAAACGCCCTTTAGTGTGGCTTTAAGCGGCGCCGCGATCAGCACGGAATATCCTTTTAGCCCGGCGATGTATGCTTTTAGAAGTGTTGCCAAAACCCTTACCGCCGGATCAATCAACGTGAGCAATGGGACGAACGGCACCAGTGTTTATAATATGCAGTTAGATTTCTTAAGGACGCAGACCGATACCAAGTTTCTTGCCCGGCCCAAGATACTCACTTTAAATAACGAAACAGCCGAGGTTAAGATTACTACTGATGAAGCTGTGGGAGTAACCAGCGTTCAGCAAGGGCAAGGGGATGCTTCTTCAACTACCGGTTCAGCGGAAAGATTTGCTACCGGGGTTACCTTAAGAGTAACTCCTCAGATTGATTTAGAGGCCGGAGAGATTACCATGTTTGTTTATCCGCAGGTGGCTGAAGCTTCCACTACTACCGTTACTTTTACCAGTAACGGTGAAGATTTTACTTTTCATAATCCGGAAATCCGCAGCACGAAGACTACAGTGTGTGTAAAAGACGGAGAGACGGTGGTGCTCGGAGGCTTAATCCGTAACCAGAAGAGCACGATTATCACCAAACTTCCTATATTAGGAGATATACCCATACTCGGCGCGTTATTTAGGCATAAAAATCAAAGTCCCGATAATCAACGCGAACTGTTAGTTTTTATCACTCCGCATATCGTGAAAAGTGCTAAAGCAGATACAACTCCGCTTAAAAAAACAGTTCTTCCGTTAAGAGAGCAAGCCCAAGCCATTCCGCTCTCCCGGCAGCAAAGTATGAGCACCTATCTGAATAATTTTGAGGCTAAGCGTTAAATGTTCAAGAGAAGGTGACAGTCACGTATTTCGTGACTGTCACCTTCTCTTGCTCGCAATGACAATATAAAAAGGTTTTCGAGTTTAAATACTCTATGTTGAATAAAGGAAAATATTTAAGGTTAGGGGAGCTTTTGATTAAAGAAGGCCTGCTCAGCGAAGTGCAACTGGAAAAAGCCATAGCCGCCCAGCGCCAGCAAGGCGGAAGGCTGGGCGAGGTTTTGGTTAAGCTAGGCATGGTCAAAGAGGATCAGATGGTCGCGGTCTTAGGCAAACAGCTGAATGTCCCGTATTTTTCTCTGGGCACAGGGATGCTTAAACCGGCAATGGATCAGGGCCTTGAGCGGCTTATTCCGCAGGATTTCGCGATGAAAAATTCCGTCCTTCCTTTGTCGCGCACTTTACGTTCCCTGACCGTAGCGATGGCTGATCCTCTGGATTTAATCTTGGTTGATAATTTAGGCAGGTTGACCAATTGCGAAATCAATCCGGTGATTGCCACCAAATCCGATATTGTTAAGGCTGTTGAGGGTTTTTACGGCAAGTCCGCGATGTTACAGCAGGCGGTAGAAGACTCTTATGATGTTTCGGCCGCGGAGCTGGCTTCCGCGGGTACAATGTCGGATGAGGGGACGGAACAGGAATTAAGCTTAGATAAATTAGTTGCCCGGGCAGAAGAAGCCCCGGTGGTAAAATTAGTCGATTTGATCATCCGGCAGGCAATTGATGAGCGCGCCTCAGACATCCATATCGAACCGTTTAAGGATAAAATATCCCTAAGGTACCGTATCGATGGTAAATTATATGAAATACCCCCTCCGGCAAAGCATCTGCATATGCCGATTATTTCGCGCATCAAGATTCTTTCCAAGCTGGATATTGCCGAGAAACGGCTTCCTCAGGACGGCGCGTTGTTAGTGAAGATCGGAGAGAGGCCCATTGATATCCGCGTTTCGGTTATTCCTACAATCTATGGCGAGAAGATAGTAATGCGGCTGCTTGACCGGAGCCAGATCTCTCTGGATTTAAATAAATTAGGCGGTGATCCCAAACAGCTGGAATTGATTCGTAAATGTATCGCTACTCCTTACGGCCTGATTTTCCTGACCGGGCCGACCGGCAGCGGAAAAACTACTACCTTATATGCCATCTTAAACGAAATAAAAAGCCCCACTAAAAATATTGTCACGATTGAAGATCCGGTGGAATACAAATTAGATGGGATTAATCAGGTACAGGTTAAGCCTGAAATCGGCCTGACCTTTTCCGCGGCCTTACGTAGTTTCTTAAGGCAGGATCCGGATATCATGCTCGTCGGGGAAGTGCGGGATTTGGAAACTGCCCAGATCTGCGTGCGTTCCGCGCTTACGGGACATTTGGTTTTAAGCACCCTGCATACTAATGACGCTCCTACAGCCGTAAGCAGGCTGATGGATATCGGTATTGAGCCTTATATGCTCTCTTCTTCTTTGATCGCGATCATCGGCCAGCGCCTGGTGAGGAGGCTCTGTTTGGATTGCCGGGAGGCCTATGAGCCGAAGCAGGATGAACTTAAGAATATAAAGTTAAAAGCGGAATTAATTTATAAAGCTAAAGGATGCGCTAGTTGCAATAATACTGGTTATAAAGGCAGGATTTCTATTTCCGAAGTTTTGGTAGTGAACGAAGAGATCAAGAGTTTGATTACTCAGCGGGCGCCATTCCAGAAGATCAGGGATGTGGCCAAGGCCGGCGGTATGCAAACCTTATTTGACTCCGCGCTAAAAAAAGTTGAGGAAGGCGCGACTTCTTTGGAAGACGCGCTTTCCATTACCATAGGAGCGGAATAATTATCGTACACCTCGTAGGTGAAATAGGAGCAGGATAATGGCTAAATATTCATATATTGCCCGGGATAAATCCGGAGCAAAGATTAACGGAAGCGAAGAAGGGGCGACGCAGGATGAAATCATCAACCGCCTGCAGGCAAAAGGCTTGGTAGTGGTTAACATCCTCGCTGAAAGCGCCGGAAAAGAAGCCTTAGCTCCTGCCGGATCTCCCGCGATGGTAAAAGTAAAATCCAGCCCTAAACACAATAGAATTAATAACGATGACCTTACCCTTTTTTGCCGCCAGTTAGCTACCCTGCTTGGCGCCGGAGTTACGATTTTAAAGAGCTTGGATATCATTTCACTGCAGGTTGCCAGCAAGCGCCTCTATTTGGTAATTAAGGATCTGGAGAAGAATATGGAAGCGGGATTAAGTTTTCATGAGGCAATGGCCAAGCATCCTAAAGTTTTTCCAGAGTTGTGGATTCATTTGGTGGAGAGCGGAGAGGCTAGCGGTAATTTGGCGGTGATCCTGTCGCGTTTAGCCAGTTACCTTGAAAGAAACGCGGCTTTTAAGAAGAAGATTGTCTCGGCATTGATTTATCCGGCGATACTTTTTATGGCAGGTATGTCCGCGCTTTTGTTTATGACGATTAAAATCATTCCTACCTTTGCCGAAATCTTTAGCGGTTTTAATATCAAGCTCCCTTTTTTAACCCTTATGTTGATTTACGTAAGCAAGTTTATCCGGGGGTATTTCTTGATTATTATTCTTGGCATAGGCGCTGGAATTTGGTTTTTCCGCAAGTACACCTCAACTAAAGCCGGCAAGAAAAAATACGAAGAGTTCCTTTTGAAACTCCCGGTTTTAGGAGGGTTCTTCCACACTTTGGTTATTGAGCGTTTTACATCCGAGATGTCCACTTTAGTTGAGAGCGGCGTGCCGATACTTTATTCATTGGAGATAGCTGAACGCAGCGTGGGTAACCTTGTTTTGGGCGAGATTATTCGCAACATTAAGGAAGATGTGCGCGCGGGTAAGCCTTTGGGTCTCTCTTTAGAGAGGAGCAATTTCTTTGACCCGATGGCCGTGCAGATGGTTACTATCGGCGAAGAAATCGGAGAACTCTCTAATATGTTTAAGCGCCTGAATGCCTTTTATGAGGAATACTTAGACACCTTTTTAGTCCGCCTGACGTCTATGTTTGAGCCCTTTATGCTTATTTTTATGGGAGCGGTGATTGGGATAATGGTGATTGGGATGTTTCTGCCTATATTTGAGATTTCTCAGATAGGGGGAAAATAATGGGACCGTTTCTATTTTTCCCTATTAGGGGACACTTTCCAACAGTCAGTAAACGCGTGTAGGAAAGTGTCCCCTGAACGAAAAAATAGAAACGGTCCCAAGTTTTTCGGTAATAAAAATCCTTGCAATTTTTACAAATTGCATTATTATAGATTCAGGTATTATTTAAACTAGTCATTGCGAGGAGCCCCTGCGTTACGTCGGGGCGACGCGGCAATCTCAAAAGGAGGAGAGATGAAAAGGAATAGAAAGGGTTTTACCTTAATCGAGTTGATCATCGTCATTGTAATTATCGGCATCTTGGCGGTTGTCGCTATACCAAAATATTTCGCTAATATTACAACTTCCCGAAAAGCCGCAACATTGCAAAGTTTGCACGCAATTAGCGAAGGCGTTAACGCGTATTTTTCAGCCACTGGAGTTGAGCTTGCAGATAAAGCAGCGGGAAGTTTCATCGAAACTACTATTGATGGGCAGGTGGTACATTCAGTTGGGTTACCAACCGGTTATAGTTACACAGCGGCCACACATACGATTGCCTCTCCTGCGGTAACAGGATGTGGTATTTGTACAATGAATTCTCAGACAGGTGCTTATAGTTGCGCTAGCTGTTAGTAAATTTATTTGTTTAAGAATGTTTAAGAATATAAGAAATATTGAAAATGGTTTTACGTTAATAGAATTAATAATTGTAGTGGCAATTGTGCTTGCGTTGTCAAGTATTGCTATAGTTAAGTATGGGAATATTACTGAAAAAGCGCGTTCTGCCGAAGCCTACGCGGTATTGGCTGATATTGCTGCTTCGGAGGTCAGTTATTCAATAGAACATAATGACGCTTACACTGGAACTTGGTCAGATTTAGATAGGTATAATGCTGCGCCGGCAAGCGAGAATTTTACCTTTTTTCTTGCCGACGCGGTTAGCAGCGGGTATGTCAATGCCGCGCATATCACAGGCAGGGGAACAGTGGATTATTATATGTGCATAAGGGGAGGAGAGCGGGGGACCATCGTTCCGACAAATTGCCCATGAGAAATGTAAAAAAAGGGGACGGTTCTATTTTTCCGGCGTTAGACTCAAGAAAAATAGAACCGTCCCCTTTTTTCCAGTTGGCGCGGGGGTTTACTCTCATCGAGCTTATCTTGGTGGTTACGGTGATTATTACGCTGGCTTTAATTGCTATTCCCAACTATAATAAGTCAAAAGACAGGGCGATAGAAAAGGAAGGTATTTCTAACGTCAGGCTGATAGCCGCGGCTGAGAGAATATACAAGATGGAAAGCAGCGCTAATGTTTATGTTGCTTGTGCTAATGCCACTACTTGTAATACAGCGCTTAATTTGAATTTGAACGCGACTAACTGGAGTTACAAAGTTGAGCTTGCTTCAGGTTCAGGGGTCGCGACCATAACCGCTACTGGATCTGCTGTCTCTGGTTGTAGCTATACCTTGACGAGCGCCAATTTTGATGCAGAACCAACAGTACCAGCAGGCTCAAGCTGCCCTTAGGAAAAAAGGGACCGTTTCTATTTTTCCCTGTTAGGGGACATTTTCCAACAGCCAGTAAACGCGTGTAGGAAAGTGTCCCCTTAGACTCTAGAAAAATAGAAACGGTCCCATGTTTCCCTTAGCTTAGTATGAATAAAAAAGCCCTTAGCTTACTAGAAATTATTATTTCCACGGTAATTCTGTCATTAGTGATTACCGGCTTGGTTAATGTTTTTGTAGCGGGGAAGCAATATATCCAGCATAGTCGTCTGCGCATGGCTGGTGGAGAGATAGGAAAGTTTTTTCTCGATCCTTTGCAGCAGTATGTCCGCCAGGATACCTGGGATGCCAGTTGTTTTGGCACGAATAAGGTTATAGCCAATTGTCCAAATGTTCCCTCTACAAGCAACCCTTACACCACCGCTTATTCTATCAGCGACCTTAGCGCTGATACCAATATCAAGAAAGTAAAAGTAACAATCACCTGGCCCAGTCCCGGCTCCTGACCCCAATGTTTTCTAAGCCCCTTAAATCCGTTACCCTGATCGAATTAATCATCGCCATAATCTTGCTCGCGGTAATTATCTTAGGGGTCAACAATATCGGCATCTTCAGCCGCTATCAGGTTGTTTCTTCGGACCGCCGGGCCAAACTGCAAAATGATGTTTCACGCTGCCTTGAGCATATGACAAAGTATCTTTCTACGGCAATAGGCAATGAGGAGGTGCCTTTGGGAGAGGATACGGTGGTCTATTTCAAAGAGAACTCTCCCCGCACCATCCTGTCTGTTTTTACGGATGCCAATAGCAATGGTTTAATAGATTCAGGGGGAGCGGATTATTGGATTGGGTATAAATTTGACGATTCCACTCATAAATTTACTTATTGTAGCCAATGCCAAAACCGGGCATGCGTGGCATGCTCCGTTACTGAGGATGCATTAGCGAACAATATAACCGCATTTTCTGCCTCTAAAAGTGGTACTCCAGCTAACGATTTCTCTAAAGGTAACTATATAAACCTTGGCCTAACTGCTTGTTGGGATCCTGCTGGGAGCTGTAATACCCCCGATAACCCCAGTGTTACTATGTCTACTAGTATCAGTCTGCCTTCAGTCGCCACCAATTAAAACCTGGGGGACGCTCCCCAAGGTGCCAGCCTACTTCTAATTTCAGGTATTTTCTTAAAAAAATTTCGTTAGATTTGCTGCCTTCATGCGTCTATTAATAGTGAGGAGGTGGTAAATATGTCAAGGAGACAAAGGTTAGTTTTTGAGAGGTCATACTACCATGTTTTTACCAGGGGAAATGACCGCAAGCGGATTTTTAGAAAGGAAGCAGATTATCAGGTTTTTCTTTCGATAATCAGGAAGTACTTGGAGAAATTCCAGATCTCCATAACAAACTATTGCCTTATGCCTAATCATTTGCATTTGCTTATTTTTATTGAGACAGGTGGAGAATTGTCTAAGTTTATGAAAGCCGTCTTGCAGGTATATGCCAATTACCATAGGAAAGAATATGGCTCAACCGGGTTTCTCTATCAAAATAGGTTCAAAAGTTTATTGATCAAGGAGGAGAGTTATTTAATCGAGTGCGCTAGATACATAGAAAGAAATCCATTAAGAGCAAAATTAGTAAGCGATATTTTTGCTTGGCCATGGAGCAGCCTTTCTTACTATGCAAAAGGAATTAAAGATGGTATAATTACGAAAGTAAATCCGATTTTTGAGGCTTTGGCAGATACACCCGTGGAGAGAAGAGAAGCCTATATCAAGTATGTCTTACAGGAAAGAGCATATGAACAAATTCTTGATAAAGAATTTGACATAAAATAACTTAAAATAGTCGAAAATACGTTGTAGAGTGTCCCTTTGGGGAGCGTCCCCAAGCTCAAGCTTTACAGATTGATAATTGTATTGACAAAGTGTAAATTATACTATATACTTTTATCATGATAAAACGAACCATTTCGGAAAAGATTCTTCATTACGCGCGCCGTTATCCGGTCGTTACTCTTACAGGGCCGCGCCAGTCCGGGAAGACGACTTTATGCAAGGCGTTATTCCCAAAAAAGAAGTATTTTTCCCTTGAGAACATCGACATACGCGATTACGCCAGGACCGACCCGAGGTCTTTTTTAAACGAGTGCCTCGAAGATGGGGCGGTTATCGATGAAATACAGCGGGTTCCGGAACTGGTTTCATATATTCAGGAAATAGTGGACACAAAAGACAGGCCGGGCCTTTTCGTTTTGACAGGAAGCCAGAATTTCCATCTTTTGGATACGGTCAGTCAAAGCCTTGCCGGCAGGACTGCCTTGGCTGTTCTTTTACCCTTTTCATATAACGAGATCTATACTAACAAGATAGTCTCTATAGATAAACTTCTTTTTACAGGCTTTTACCCGCGCATTCACGATAAAAGGCTCAATCCTGCTGAAGCGCTTTCTTTTTATGTCAGCACATATCTGGAGCGCGATATCCGCGCGCTGATTAACGTTAAGGATCTCGCGAAATTCGAGAAATTCCTTAAATTATGCGCCGGAAGAACGGCTCAGATCATAAATTTGTCAAATCTTGCTAATGATTGCGGAGTCAATCATAACACCGTCAAAAGTTGGTTAGGCGTGCTTGAGGCAAGCTACGTGATATTTTTTGTGCGGCCGCATCACGCCAATTTCGGCAAGCGGCTGATTAAAGCTCCGAAACTATATTTTACCGATTGCGGGCTTGCCGCGCATCTTTTGGATATTCAAAACGCCAAGCATATCGTCCATCATCCGTTAAAAGGCGCTTTATTCGAGAATTTCGCGGTTGCCGAGCTTCTGAAGGCGCGGACAAACCAAGGTAAAAACAGCAATATTTATTTCTTTCGCGACAATATCGGTAACGAGGTTGATATCCTTCTTGAGAATGGCGCGACTCTCCGGCCGGTTGAGATAAAGCTTGGAATGACCATAAGCGACGATTATTTTAAAGGCCTGCGCTATTATCAAAAGATTAATCAGAAGAATGCTGTCAAACCAGCATTGATATATGGTGGCAATGAAGACCAGCGCCGCGGAGTGTTTGATATATTCAGCTATAGAAATGCGGAAAAGATTAATCTTACGTAAGATTTAACTTCTATGGGGCTGTAGCTCAGCTGGGAGAGCGCCTCGTTCGCAACGAGGAGGCCAGGAGTTCGATCCTCCTCAGCTCCACTTTCATATAAAAATGATAAGAGATAAACGTTTCGCCCTCGCAATGGCTGGGGTTAGTATTTGTATTTTTTGTTTTGGGTTTTGCCATTTATTATGCGCCGAAAATATTAAAGAACCCTGCGTTGCCGGCACATTTTATCCCGCGAGCCCACAAGAGCTTTCTCAGATGGTTGATAACTATCTGGAAGAGGCTAACCCTGAAAAACCAAGCGGTGAAATCTTCGGCTTAATCTCTCCGCACGCCGGCTACGGTTATTCAGGCAAGGTTGCCGCCTTCGGCTATAAACTTATTAAAAATCAGCCGTATAAAACAGTAGTGATTTTGGGGACAAGCCACCATTATCCTTTTAGCGGAGCTTCAGTTTATCCCGATGGAGTATTTAAAACTCCGCTTGGCGCGATTACCATAGACGATAAATTTACCCAAAAACTGCTTAATCGGAATAAGGACGTATACTTTGCTCCGGAGGCATTTAGGGAAGAGCATAGCGTGGAAGTCCAGCTGCCATTCTTACAAAAAACACTTAATCACTTCAAGATTGTGCCGATAGTTATCGGCGATTGTTCTTTGTCGGCCTGCCAGTCGCTCGCGTCCTTGCTTAAAGAGGCGATTGGTGAGCGCAGAGATGTTTTGGTGGTTGTTTCTACCGATATGTATCATGGTTACGATTATGATGAGGCCAATAAAATCGACGTGCTTACCCTCGCCGCTATCAAAAATATGGATGCCGAAGCCCTTTATTGGGCCTTGCGCGACGAAAAGATGCAGCTCTGCGGCGGATTTGGCGTGGTGACGGCATTGATTTTAGCCAAAGGCCTGGGCCATGATCAAATAAGCGTATTGAAACATACAAATTCCGCAGAAGTTACCGGTAACCAGAAGAAGGGGATCTGGACCGTCGGATATGCAAGTTGTGTGATTGACCAGCCAAAGGGAGAAAAGGCTATGTTAAATAAAGCTCAGAGAAAAAGATTGCTTGAAATCGCGCGCAGCGCAATCGAAACTTATCTAAAAACCGGTAAGAAGCCGCAGTTGAACGAGACCGATCCGTTGCTTTTAAAGACGATGGGGGCTTTTGTTACCCTGAAGAAACACACAGAGCTGCGTGGTTGCATTGGAAATCTCGTAGGTGAAAAGGCTTTATATTCTACGGTGAGCGATATGGCGGTTGAAGCTGCGACAGAGGATTACCGTTTTCGTTCTCACCCGGTAGAATTATCCGAACTTAAAGATATCGAAATCGAAATTTCTGTTTTATCTCCGATGGTAAAAATTGATAATCCTGATCAAATCAAGCTTGGAACACACGGTGTTTTGATACGTAACGGCCCTAGGAGCGGAGTATTTCTTCCTCAGGTAGCCACTGAAACAGGCTGGTCAAAAGATGAATTTATGTCTAATCTGTGCATCCACAAAGCTGGCTTAGATGCAGACGCTTGGAAAGACAAGTCTACCGAAATCTATATCTTTACTGCCGAAGTATTTTCAGAGAAAGACAAATGAAAAATAGAAACGGTCCCAAGTTTCCCCAGGTATTTAAAATGCATAGATTCTTTTGTACAACTTCAGATATCACAAGTACCGAAATAATCATTAAGGATAAAGAACAGGCGCACCATATAAGAGATGTCCTCAGGCTTAAGCCGGGTAAACAGGTGGAGGTATTTGATGAAAAGGGAAATGAATATAGCTGCGAGATTCGCGAAATAAAAGATAAAATCTATCTTGAGATTAAAAATAAAATTGCCGCCGATAAAATAAGCCAGAGAATAAAACTAACTGTAGCTTGCGCCCTGCCCAAGAAGTCTAAGCTAGACGATATCATTGATAAACTTGTCCAGTTGGGAGTACACAGGATCATCCCGTTAAAAACAGAACGCGTAATCGTTAAGTTAGATAAATATAAAGAAGCAGGCCGGCTTGAGCGCTGGAGAAAAATCGCGCTTAGCGCCGCCAAACAAAGTAAGAGAAATGACTTACCTGTAATTGAGCCGGTTCAGGATTTACAAAAGGTTATCGCGCGATCGCAAGAATTTGATTTAAAGCTTATACCGTATTTAGGAGGAGAGCGTAAAAATCTAAAGGATGTTTTAGATAAATTCTTAAAAAAAGGGGACGGTTCTATTTTTTCGGCATCAGACTCTAGAAAAATAGAACCGTCCCCTTGTTTTTTAATTCTTATCGGCCCGGAAGGAGATTTCTCTGAAGCAGAGGTAAAGCTAGCCGTAGCCGCGGGATTTATTCCGGTAACCCTTGGTGATTTAGTTTTACGCGTGGATACCGCGGCCATCGCGGCGGCCAGCTTCATTACTATGTACACCTCGTAGGTGTACATAGGTTTACTTGTATGCCTACCGTAAAATTTCATACCTTAGGTTGTAAAGTCAATCAATACGATACTCAAAGTATCAGAGAACGTTTTTTGGAACAGGGATTCAGGGAAATCCGCGGCCGGGCTAAGCCAGCGGATTTCTACTTGATCAATACCTGTACCGTAACAGCGGTGGCCGACCAGAAATCCCGCGGAATTATCCGGCGCTCGATTAAGGAAAACCCCAAAGCCAAAATAATCGTTACCGGATGCCTGGTTAAACAAGATAACGCTAAATTAGCTAAGCTAAAAGGCGTGAGTCTCATTATAAGCAAAAGTTTTTTTAGCGAAGGTATAAGCGATTTCTGCTCGCATACGCGAGCTTTCTTAAAAATTCAAGATGGTTGCGATAATTTTTGCTCTTATTGTAAAGTACCTTTGGCGCGCGGCAGGTCAAGAAGCAAACACTTAAATGACCTGATCAAGGAAGCCAATCGTTTGAGCGATAAAGGCTTTAAAGAGATTGTGCTTACCGGGATCTGTTTAGGCGCCTATGGCCGGGATTTAAGCCCAAAAATAGATTTAGTCAAGGCGATAGACGCGTTGGAAAAGATCGATGGAATCTTGAGAATCAGGTTAAGTTCGATCGAGGCAGGGGATGTTACGGAAGCCTTAATCAACAAAATAGCCAAATCGCATAAGCTCTGCCGGCATCTGCATATTCCTATTCAAAGCGGCAATGATCAAATCTTGAAAAAAATGCGGCGCAGATACACGCGCAAATTTTATCTTAAGCTGATCAAAAAAATAAGAAATAAAATTCCAGAGGCGGCTATTACTACGGATTGCCTGATTGGTTTTCCGGGAGAGCTCCAGAAACATTTTCGGGATACCCTAGATTTAGTGAAGCGTATCTTACCGTTAAAAGTGCATATCTTTCCTTATTCGGCAAGAGAAGGGACCACTGCCTATTTAGAGCCGGCTTTTGGCTCCTTATCAGCGAAGGATATTAAAGAGCGTATCATCAGCCTTAAGAATGTCGCTCGTTCTTGCTCTCAAGATTATCAGAAACGTTTTCTTGGAAGAGCGCTGCCTGTTCTCTTTGAAGGCAATTCCAAAGAAAAAAAAGATTATTGGGAAGGTTATACCGATAATTATATCAAGGTTTTATTTAAGTCCCGGCGGATTTTAAAAAATAAACTTGTTTGCGTCAAGCTTGAAAGTATTATTGGAGATTATGTTATAGCTGCTTAAAACACGGAAAACACGGGACCGTTTCTATTTTCCCTAGTAGGGGACACTTTCCAACAGCCAGTAAACGCGTGTAGGAAAGTGTCCCCTGAGCGAAAAAAATAGAAACGGTCCCAAGTTTTATTATACTTGACAAAATGTGCCGATAATGGTATAAGTAAAAAAGTAAAATTAAAGGTGGCTTTGGCGCGGTAATAAGCGACCTCTTAAAAGAAGCTTGGAAGTTCTAATTTTACAATAACCAATAAGAGGCCAAGCAGAGAGCGCGAAAAGTTAATCTTACCTTAGAAAGGGGGATTTACAGAGATGAATAGAAAAGGTTTTACGCTCGTCGAAATCATGATTGTCGTAGCGATCATCGCGTTATTAGCCGCTATCGCTATACCTAACTTGTTAAGCGCCAGAATGACCGCGAATACCGCGGCAGCCAAGGCGAATGTGCGTAGTTTATCCACAGCCGCAGAGACATTCTCTACCGCTAACAACGGTACGTACCCGTCTTCAGTGGCCAATTTAACTACTTTTATTAGTGCGGCAGGTTCTTATTGCGCGGATGCAGGCGGCGCGACAACCGCAGTTCAGGGTTATAACTATGCTTGTACTTTGACTGCCGGCGGTTACTCTGTAGTAGCTGCTCCAGTGACGGTAGGTACAACTGGTACCACAACTTACACCGCAACAACAGGAGGAGTGCTCACGCCATTATAAAAGCACGCTTCTTATGAAGAGTTAGAAGGAGGAGAGGATAAAATTCTCTCCTCCTTTTTTTTCCGGTCATTGCGGGTAATTAAGTTGTAGCGGACATTTAAATGTCCGCTACAACTTCGCCGTTCGCAATGACGATAATTTACTATAGTGAATAAATCTAAATTAATTTTATTTATAGGTATCCTTTTCATTCTCGCCTTATCCTGCGCGGCCGCCTATTCCAATTCCGTACACAATCCTTTTATCTGGGACGACGATGCCTTAGTGGTTAAGAATCCGCTGCTAAGCAACTGGTCGAATCTGCCGAAGGTATTCACCAGCGACCTGTATCCCGGGGTAACTGCCGGCTCAAACTTTTATCGTCCGCTGCAGACCATATCTTATATCTGGGATTATCATTTTTGGCAGCTGGATCCGTTTGGCTACCACCTTTCCAATATCATCCTGCAGATTTTAGTTTCTTTGCTCGTTTTCTTACTTACCCGGATTATGCTCAAGGATACAAAAATCGCTTTGGCCGCGGCTCTGTTATTTGCCTTAAATCCGCTGCATACGGAAGCGGTAACCTATATTTCCGGAAGGGCGGAGATGCTTATGGGATTATTTCTACTTGCTTCCCTAATTTTATTTATTAAGGGGCATCGAGTTTTTTCTCTTTTGAGCTTTATCTGCGGCTTGCTCTCTAAGGAGTTATCCGTAGTTTTTCCGTTAGTTATTTTAGCATATTTATTTTACTATAAGAGAGAGAAGCTAAAGAAGGCACGCTACCTCCTAAAATCAGTTTTACCATTTTTGATTATAGATTTGATCTATTTAATCTTGAGGTCCGGTTTATTGCATTTTGCGACTATCAGGCCGCCGGCATTGACTAAATACCCCTTCATTTTAAGAGTGATAGTCTTTCCTAAAGTAATGCTGACCTATCTAAAGTTATTTATCCTTCCGGTCGATTTGCATATGAGCCGGACATTGGCGCGTCCGGTGAATTTTTTAAGCCTATTCTGGAGTTGTTTTTTTCTCGGGATGATCTTTGTGTTTTGCGCCTATATTTTAAAAAACTATAAGCAAAGAAAGACAGCCGCGTTTATGCTCTGTTGGTTCTTGATTTTTCTTCTTCCTCAATCCGGGATCCTGCCGATTAACGCCTTTATCGCCGAGCACTTTATCTATCTGTCATCGATCAGCGTTTTTATCTTACTGGCTTATTTATTGCGTAAATATTTAAGGAGGGGACTTTTTATTTTTTCCGTCATCGGGCTTGCGCTATTCTACGCTATGCTTACTTATACGCGTAACTTTGACTGGAGCGATCCTTTAGTATTTTATTCCAAAATAATCAAATATTCTCCGGATAGCTTTCAGGCGCATAACAATTTAGGGTTGCAATACGAATACCGGCATGACTTGAGGAAAGCCATCTTGGAATATAAGCGGGCATTGGAAATAGAGCCTAAGCTGATTGAGGCGCGTTCTAATCTGGCTAATGCCTATTTTAAACTGGGTAAATTTAAGGACGCGCTTTCGGAGTACGCCCAAGTAGAGAAGAGTGCTCTGCGGGAAAAGGCCGGAGAGCTGCAGAACAATATCGGTTGTATTTATGAAGTTGAAGGATTGTTGGATGAAGCCTTAGATAGGTATAGGCTCGCTTTACGTTTAGACCCTGCCTTGAACTTTACGCATTTCAATATCGCCAGGATTTACGCGGCTAAGGCTAAGTTTGATTTGGCCGCCCAAGAGGTAATAAAATCGCTTCCTGAGCTAAGTCTTACTGATTTTTATAGCAGCCGTAGCGGACACTTAAGTGTCCGCTACGGAGATAAGGATAGATATGCTCAGGTAATTAGTGCCTACGTGAAATCGTCAAAAGCATTTCAATCGGGCGTAATATTCTATAATGATTTAGGCGTGAAGTTCGCATCTGAAAACCTGTTGGAGGGAGCAATTGCCGCGTTCAAAAGGGTGATTGAGCTGGATCCGCTTTACGCTGACGCGCATTTTAATCTGGGGCTTGCCTTTTGGAAAAAAGGCTTAAAAAAAGAGGCGATTTTTGAGTTCAAGAGAGCGCTTAAAATAAATCCTAATCACTTGAATGCCAAAGGGTTCTTAAGATAATCCACCCACGAGATGTAGGGGCACGGCATGCCGCGCCCCTACATCGCAGTTGTACATGGGTAACAAAAAGTAATTGCTAAAAGCAGCCTTTATGTTAGAATAAATTAACATGAAAAATAAGCTTTCCGGGTTTAGCTTAGTCGAAATAATGTTTGTAGTTTTTATTATTTCTTTCCTGGTTTCGCTGGCGGTAGTAGAAGGAGTGGTACTTAGGAAAAAAGCTAACGAAGCGAATGCCCAAGCCAATTTAAAATATATAGCTACGGGTTTCGAAATATACGCTGCCGGCCACGGAGGCGCGTATTCTTCCGGTAATGAAACTGACTTGCAGTTTTTAGTAGAGGCCAAATGCGCCTCGCAGGATTTAGTGAGCATCGGCCAGATAGGGAATTTCCGCTATGTCGTTGATTCGATAACGCCTACAGGGTATGATATCCGGGCGATGGCGGTAAATACCGCTTTAGCCGACCATAATTATCAGATTTCGACTGGAGGCCTGATCAGGCGAAGCGACAGCTCGGGCACTCAAGACGCGGACTTTAAAGATTACACCTCATGAAAAATAAGAGAGCCAGAAGTTTTGTGGTTATAATGATTGTCTTAGCCCTCTCTGCCTTGACTTTGAGAATGCTTATAGGAGAGATTATCAGCGTAACGAGCATCCAAAATGAGTCCAACGCTCAATCCACACTTAAACTTATTTCTACGGCTTTTGAGAACTATGCTAAGGATAACCAGGGAGCCTACCCGGCGAAAATTTCTGTTTTGATTCAAGCTAAGCCAGCCTATTTAGATAAGGATTATATAAAACTGTCTCCGATAAAAGGCTACAGTTATAGCTGCAGCCGGCTGGACGCGGCAGGATATAGCTGTCAGGCGTTTCCTAGCAGGTGTAAATTGACCGGTAAGCTGAATTTTAGCGTCACTACAGGTAGTTTATTAATCTCAGATGACTGCGGAACAAGGGAATAAACAGCTGGAAACTCGAAATCCAAATGCTAAATATTATTTCTAAATTAAAAGATAACTTTTCCGGGGAGAGGCTTTCTGTTGGATTGGATATCGGGAATTCCACGGTAAAGATAGTCAAGCTTAAATTTATTAAAGACGAAGTTACCCTCTGTGGCTTTGACATAGAGTCATCGACGTTGGAATTAAACGAGGTATTAAAGAAAATAAAACAGGCGCATGGCGCCGAATTGGTGAATATATCCGTTTCAGGGGCTCAAACCGTCATCCGCTACGCGAATTTTCCCAAAATGAACGCTTCAGAATTAAGGCAGGCCTTGAAATTTGAAGCCCAGAAGCATATACCTTTTTCTGTTTCCGAAGTCAATCTTGACGGTTACATTTTAGAAGATGATCTTCCTGATAATAAGATGTTGGTTTTAATCGCCGCGGTAAAAAAGGAACTAGTCTCCAGCCGCCTGAAGTTGTTGGAAAGCGTAAATCTTGCCGCGAATTCCGTGGATATGGACTCTATCGCTTTGGTTAACGCCTTTAATTTTAATAATCCATCGGTTAGTAACGGGGAACATAAAGCAGCCGCCTTGTTGAATATCGGAGCTACCGTGAGCAATCTGGATATATTGGAAGCCGGTATGCCGCGCTTAAGCCGGGATATGCATATTGCCGGCAATACTTTTACCCATAAAATAATGGATGTTTTCGGCATTGATTTTAATAATGCCGATAAGCTTAAGTTTGATCCCGAAAGCGATCCTGAAAAGAAGAATAAGATAAACGCGGCAGTGGAATCAGTGCTCTCCAATTTGGCTACCGAAATAAGGACATCTTTTGATTACTATGAGAGCCAGAATGCCTCTTCAGTGGCCAAGATTTTCTTAAGCGGCGGAGCTTCAAAATTCAATGGGTTAAAAGATATGCTTTCCCGGCTTTTGGGTTTAGAAGTGGAGAATTGGGATCCGCTTAAGCAGTTGCAGATTAATCAGGCTATCGGAGCTGAAAAAATTAAGGCAGCATCAGGCCAATTGGCGGTTGCCGTCGGACTGGCTTTACGCGCGTAAGATGATTGAGATTAATTTACTCCCGGAAGAGTTAAGAAATAAGGTAGTTAAGCTAAAGAAGCCCGAAGCCACGATAACCGCGGCTGGATTAGAGCCGAAACATTTTATTTTACTGATACCGCTTGCCTTTGGAATTTTAATCGGCCTCCAACTCATTATCGGCCTTCTTGGCCTAACCAAGTCTGTTCAAGCGCGTATGTTAGATGGGAAATGGAGCAGTCTTGAGCCCGAGCGAAAGGCGCTGAAAGAATTCAACGATAAATATAATCTTGTTTCCGAAGATACGCAGATAATACAACAGTTAATGCGGACCAGGGTTAATTGGTCAGAGAAACTCAATAGTCTTAGCTTAAATCTTCCCGCTGGAGTTTGGTTTGAAGAAATCTTGGTTAATTCCAAAGAATTGGCCTTGCAGGGCGCGGTAGTATCCCTGAATAAGGAAGAATTGAGTTTGATTAAGCAGCTAATCGATAATTTGAAGAATGACCCCGCTTTCTTTAGAGATTTTAATTACCTCGAAATGGGTTCGGCTAAAAAGAAGGCGTTTGGAAGTTACGATATTACCGAGTTTACCTTGAACGCCAGCCTTAAGGCAAAATGATTAACTTAGTGGAGAAGATTAAAAGTATTAAGATATTAGACCAGTTCGATCTGGACAATAAGAAGCTGATGCTGATCGTGTTGATCAGCGTGGTTGTATTTTATATAGACTTTAATTTTATTCTTAAGGCACAGGTTAGATGGCTCGCTAAGAGCGGGACGAAGGTGGAGAGGTTCAAGAAAGACTTGGATAATTTTAAAATAGATCTAAAAAAGATGCGGGATTTAGAATCCAAGCAGACTCTTGCTTCCCAAAAGCCTGTTTCCAACGCCAAGAGCATTATTCCCGCGAATCAATTTTCGAGCTTACTGCAGGATATTTCTAGAACAGCCAATCATAATGATGTGAGGATCCTGCAGATAAAACCTTCCCGGATGCCGACGGAGAATCAGAGTAATAAGGCTAAGGTCCCGGTTAACCTTAATCCATTTATGGTTAATTTGGATTTATCCTGCGCTTACCATAACTTGGGGAAGTTTATTAATGAACTGGAAAACTTACAGGCTTTTGTTAGCTTGCGGGATATTAAGATCGAACCGCAGGATGATAACTATCTTAAACAGAAGGTTAACCTTGCCTTGGTTACATATGTTAAGAAATAAAATATTGCTTATTTTATTTGTTGGCCTTTATAGCTTTTCTTTCGCGCAAGGCGATTTTATCTATCAGTCAAAAGGAAAACGCAATCCTTTTATCCCTTTAGTGAGCAAGGACGGCAGGTTAATGAAGTTGGACAAGGATGAGGGGCAAGGGAAATCCGATTTATTAGTGGATGGTATCATTTACGATAAACAAGGCATCTCCTATGCTTTAGTTAACGGGAGGGTCTTGGGAATCGGTGATTACGCGGGTGAATACAGGGTCTTAAAGATTACCAAAGATAAGGTAGCCTTTCTTAAAGATGATCAGATAAGGGAGGTTTTGATAAATAAGGAGGGGGAAAATTGAAAAAATATACAATCCTTAGTTTTTTATTCTGGGCCTCATTATTTATTTTTTCCGTCTCTTCATTGGCTGAAAACGCGCAGGTAGCTGTAGTTGTCTCTGCCCCGGGAGGTGTTGATACTTCCGGTATCGCGGAGAACCAAGTTAGAGAAAAAGAAAGCACGGCCCAGATATTGAGCGCCGCGGATAATGTAACTTTGGATTTTAAGGAAGCGGATATTCAGAACGTGCTTAAGATTATCTCTTATAAGTCCGGGGTGAACATCGTGAGTACCCCTGAAGTCTTAGGTAATGTAACCATCAGAATGCTGGATGTGCCTTGGGAGACGGCGCTGGATGTAATCTTGAAGACTTATGGCTATAGCTATCAGAAACAGGGGAATATAATCCTGGTCACTAAAATGGAGAATATGGCTAAACTGCAGGCAGAGGAACCGCTGCAGACCGAGGTCTTCACCCTTAAATACCTAGATGCTCAGGACGCGCAGAAGATCCTTATTCCCTTGCTTTCTCCGCGTGGAAAAATATCGGTATTGTATGCCCGGGGACAGAAGGGATGGCAATTCGGGACTTTTAAGATCGGCAAGGAGACCGTGGCCAGCGCTGCCTTGGCAAGAGAAAAACAGGAAGCTAAGTCTGAAACTGTTTCTATGGAAAATACCGCTAGCGGAGAACTTGTCTCGCGTAAGGCTGAATTTGATTCTACGGTAAAATCAAAAGTGCTTATTATAACCGATACCGCTCCATCCTTAGACAGGATCCGTAATCTGATCATACCGACTATCGATAAAAAACCCAAACAGGTATTGATTGAAACCAAGATCTTGGAGGTTAAAAGGGATAAGCTAAAAGATTTGGGGATTGATTGGGGCTTAGGTAACGCCGGCGCCACCACACTTATCCCGCCGACGACTAAAACAGCGGGCGGGACCGTAGGCGGCCGCGTGTTAGGCGGCGGCGCGGGGACAAGTAAATTTACTCCCGATGCTTTTAACCCTCTGGAGGGGACGACCGCTTTCCCGGGGACATACCCTTACGTAGCCGGAGCGACCTTTGTGTTTAATAAGCTCGGAGGGGTGGAATATCAGGTAGTCTTGCATGCTTTAGAGGAAGACGCCAACACAAACACCTTATCCGCCCCGCGTATCCTGACCTTGGATAATCAAGAGGCCTCTATTTTAGTCGGTTTCCATACCCCAATCCTTAGCTCCAGCGTCACCGCCGGAGACGCCAATTCCGGGCCCACGCAGACGCAGACCCTGGATTATTATCAGGAGATCGGTATCCGGTTGAATGTCGTGCCGCAAATCAGCGACGAGGGTTACATCAATATGATTATCCATCCGAGCGTCACCTCTTCGACTTCCAATGTGACGGCTACGAATGTCGCCGGCACAGGGGATGACCAAACCACAACTACAGTTGATTATCCGATTATCGACGTGCGCGAGGCGCAGACGCAGGTCTTAATTAAAAATAACGATACCATTGTTATCGGCGGCCTGCTTAAGGACGTCAAGACCAAGGAAAAAATCGGCGTCCCCTTCCTGATGGATATTCCCTGGTTGGGAAAGTTTTTTACCCGTCAGACGGATAATGTGCAAAAAATTGACCTGTTGATATTTATTACGGCGAGGATAGTTGAAGAGGGCGAACTTAGTAAAGACGAATTAGCCAGATTTAAAGAAGGCGTTGATTACGCGGCGCCAGTTGAGAAAAGCAAAGCAGTTAAAAAGAAGGGCTGGGATTCTTTGTTAGCCCCTTAGTTATTTGAACATAGAATAAATGTATAAATTAAATTTTGTTTTTTCCAAAAAAGGCGCGATGATTTATATCGGCCATCTGGATCTGATGCGCCTGCTTACGCGGGCAATGCGCAGGGCGGATTTACCGCTTAAGATCTCTGAAGGTTTTTCTCCCCACCCAAAACTTAGCTTAAAGCGGGCTTTAAAATTAGGGGTAGAGAGCGAGCATGAAGAGGGGACAATCATATTAAGGCTGCCGGTTGAAGAGGAGGAATTTAAAATTAGATTACAGCAACAATTACCAGAAGGGATCAAAATAAAACATGTCGAAAGAAATTTTAGTTAATATTGAACCACAGGAGAAGCGTGTAGCGGTTGTTTCCGATGGACAACTGGAGGAGTTTTACATTGAGCGGCCGCAGGATAGGACTATCGTCGGCAATATCTATAAAGGCAAAATTGAGGCGGTTCTGCCTTCTTTGGGCGCGGCCTTTGTGGATATCGGCCTGCCGAAGAAGGGTTTTCTTTATCTATCCGAAATAGAGTTTGCTTTTGAGTCGGTGGATGAGCCAAAGGCTCCCAGAGATAAAGAGATTAAGAAGGGGCAGGAGGTGTTGGTGCAAGTGGTTAAGGAATCATTTGGAACCAAAGGCCCAAGATTATCCACGCATATTGGTTTAGCCGGCAGGTATCTGGTGATTATGCCGCAAGATAGGCAGGTGGGGATATCGCGCCGGATTGAAGATGACGTTGAAAGAAGAAGGCTGCGTCAGGTATTTAACGAGCTAAAGCTGCCGCAAGACGCCGGGTTTATCGTGCGCACCGCTGCCTGCGGCAAGTCCAAGCAGGAGCTTGGCCGCGACGCCCAGTTTCTTTATAAGCTTTGGAAGAGGCTGGAGAAGATTGTCGAGCAAAAAAAAGCCCCGAGTTTAATTTATGAAGAATATGACCTGACTTTGCGGGCAATCAGGGATTCTTTTACCGAAGACGTCTCTAAGTTAATTGTTGATTCTAAGCCCGAATATTACCGCATCCAGAATTTTATGCGCACATTCTTAAATTATCTCTCTAAAAAAGTTGAATTTTACCGGGGGGACGATTTATTTACCGATAAGGATATCGAAAAGCAGATCAGCCGGATCAACGAAAGCAAGGTTTACCTGAAGTCCAAGGCCTACTTAGTGATTGAGCCGACCGAAGGCCTGGTGGTCATTGATGTGAATAGCGGAGGTTTTAAGAAAAAGTTTAATCAGGAAGAGACCGCTTTTAAGGTAAATTGCGAAGCAGCGCAAGAGGTAGCCCGGCAGTTAGTCTTACGCGATTTGGGAGGTATAATCGTCATTGATTTTATCGATATGGAGAAGGAGAGCCACCGTCGGGAAATATTTAATCTGTTAAAGAGGGCATTAAGCAGCGACCGGGCTAAATACGATATCTTGGGGATATCCAAATTCGGCGTGGTCGAGATGACCCGGGAGCGTATCCATAAAACCGTACAGATGCTTTCTTTTCAAACCTGCCCGTATTGCCAAGGAAGGGGGAGAGTTAAATCTCCAATGACCATCGCTATTTATGCCTTGAAGGAATTGAAGAGGTTTTTGAAAGGGAAATCCTTAAAACAGGTTAATGTCACTCTTTCGCCTTCCGTAATCGGGGAGATACTAAAAAATAAAGAAGACCTAAGGTCGATTGAATATAAATTCAGGACTAAGGTCAATTTTATCTCTAATCCTACGCTGCATATCGAAGACGTGCATATAGCTTGACCTACCCATTTTCTTATTATATAATAAACCTCTTAAAAACCTGTTATTTTACTAAAAGGAGAGTCCAAAATGTATGCTATAATTGAAGTTGGAGCAAAACAGTACAATGTGGCAAAAGATGATATTATCCTTGTGGATAAGCAGTCATTTAAAGATGGGGAGGAAATAAGCCTCGATAAAGTGCTTTTAGTCTCTAAAGACAAGAAAGTGGAGGTAGGCCAACCCTACTTAAAGAATGTTAAGGTAAGCGCGGAAGTTCTAGGCCAAGTTAAGGGCGAGAAGACCACTGCTTTTAAATACCGCCGTCGTAAGTCTTCGCACTGGGAAAAAGGCCACCGGGCTAAATTAACTCAATTAAAGATTAAATCTATCGAGATAGGCAGTTAATTAAAGGGGATTCGTCATTCCCGCGTAAGCGGGAATCTACGCTATCGTCGTAAAATGTCCGTTGCGTTTGTTGATCAGGCAAAGATCTTTGTTAAGGCTGGAGATGGAGGCCCGGGTTGCTCCAGCTTATATCGCGATCAATTTATGCGCTGGGGAAGGCCCGACGGAGGAGACGGCGGAAAGGGCTCGGATATCATCATCCGCGCGGATAGAAATCTCCACACGCTCCTGGATTTAAAATATAACCAACATTTCCGCGGGGCCAATGGCGGTAGAGGCGGAAGTAATCATAAAACAGGCAGGGAAGGCGCTCCTTTAGTTATTCGCGTACCGGTTGGCACAACCATTACCGACGCCAAAAGCAGTTGCGTTTTACGCGACCTGAACAAGGACGCGGAAGAAGTAGTTGTAGCCAAGGCAGGAGCTGGCGGTAAAGGAAATAATAAACATAACCTGCAGGGTGAACCCGGAGCTCCGGGCGAAGAAAAAGAATTAATTTTAGATCTTAAGTTGATCGCGGAAGTCGGCGTAGTGGGTTTTCCAAACGTGGGAAAATCTACCTTGATTTCGAATATATCCAATGCCCAGCCTAAGATCGCGGCCTATCCGTTTACGACTAAATTTCCCATCTTGGGTTTTGTCAGGCGCGGTGAAAAAACATTTGTGGTTGCGGATATCCCCGGCTTGATTAAAGGCTCGGCAGAAGGGAAAGGTTTAGGGGACAGGTTTTTAAGGCATGTCGAGCGCACCCGGATCCTTATCCATATGGTCGACATATCGGGTTTTGAGGGAAGAGACCCGCTTCAAGATTACCAAACGATTAATCAGGAATTAAAGAGTTATAGCGCGTTGGTCGGTAGAAAAATTCAAATTATCGCGGCTAACAAGATGGATTTGGATGGCGCGGAAGTTAATTTAAAAAAGTTTAAGAAAGTGGTAAAGAAAAAGATCTATCCGATATCTGCTTTAAACAAAGAGGGCTTAGAGGAGTTAATCGATGCAGTCGCGGAAAAATTATAAAAGGATAGTGGTAAAAATAGGTTCCAGTCTTTTTTGCTCTAAAGGGGCTAAGCTGGATACTGCTATGCTTAGCAGTATCTCAGCTCAAGTTTCCGGACTGATCAAAGAAGGCAGAGAAATTGTCGTCGTTTCTTCCGGCGCGATCGCCTTAGGTATGTCAGTCTTAAGGTTGCAAGAACGGCCAAAAGAATTAAGCTTCCTGCAGGCAGCCGCGGCGATCGGCCAGAATGAATTGATGGATGTTTACCGGAAGTTTTTTAAAGAGATGGGGATTAACTGCGCTCAATTGCTTTTGACTTGGGAAGATTTTTCCGAGCGCAAGCGTTATTTAAATGCCAAGAATACGCTGAATACCCTGCTTAAGCTAAAGAGCGTACCGGTAATCAATGAGAATGATACTGTTTCTACCGACGAAATTAAGTTTGGGGATAATGACCGGCTTTCTGCCTTAGTTGCCATCCTGGTTAGCGCCGATCTTTTGATCATACTTTCTGATGTCGACGGGCTTCTGGATAAAGATAAAAAGTTAATTAAGGTTGTGGATAAGATAACAGCTGGTATTAAAGGCTTGGCTTGCCCAACAGAGAAGAAGACCTGTGTGGGCGGAATGATTTCTAAAATAGAAGCTGCCTCCATCGCGGTTAGCTCCGGTATCCCTTGCGTTATAGCCTCCGGCCATAAGCAAGATATTATTAAATCTGTAGCTGACGATATTTCCAGTAACGGCACTTTATTCCTGGCCAAGGGCCAGATGCTGGACGCGAAAGCGCGCTGGATGGCTTTTGGCACTAAATCCAAAGGTAAAATTCTGGTTGATGATGGGGCGAAAAAAGCCTTGCTGAATAAGAAAAGCCTGCTTTCCGTAGGGATAGTCTCCTGCTCGGGAAATTTTTCCTGCGGTGACATAGTGAGTGTTTGCGATAACAGGGATGTCGAGTTTGCCCGTGGTAAAGCCGGTTTATCCGTCAAAGAACTGGAAAAAATCCAAGGAACGCGTTTCGCCAAAGAAATCATCCACCGCGATAACATCGTGATATTATAAACTATGGATCTAAAAAAAGAAATTACCCAGATTGCTAAAAAGGCGAAGGCCGCCTGCGGAATCCTGGCTAACTTAGAGACCTCCGAAAAGAATAGAATCTTGGAAGAAATGGCTCGGAATTTGGAGAGTAAAAAAGAGCAGATTTTGAAGGCGAATAAAAAGGATATCGCCGCTGGCCGCCGCGCCAAGCTTTCCAGCGCTTTCATTGATCGGCTCACGCTTAACGATCAGCGGATAGATGATATGGCTGCCTGCCTGTTGGATGTGGCAAAATTAGCTGATCCCGTAGGGAAAGAGATTAAATCTTGGCAGGTTCCTTCGGGATTAAAAATTCATAAGCTGCGCGTTCCTATAGGTGTAATCGCGATTATTTACGAGTCACGGCCGAACGTTACCTCGGATTGTATCGGTCTTACTTTTAAATCCGGAAATAGCGTAATCTTAAGGGGCGGAAGCGAGGCCCTAAATTCCAATATCGCGATTTTTGAGGCGATTAATGAGGTGATCAAGAAGAATAATTTGCCCGAAGGCGCCATCAATATTATTGCTACCAAAGAGAGGCGCGCAGTCGATGTTTTGCTTAAATTAAATGACTATATTGACCTGGTTATTCCCCGCGGAGGAGAAGGCTTGATTAAGAAAGTTGTTTCCCTCTCTCGTATTCCGGTGATTAAGCATTATAAGGGGATTTGCCATATCTATGTCGATGATTACGTGGATTTGAATATGGCGGAAAAAATTTGTTTTAATGCTAAAGTCCAGCGTCCGGGGGTCTGTAATGCCATGGAGAGCATGTTGGTGCATCGCGATGTGGCGGCCCGCTTTTTACCCGGGATGCTTAAGAAATTTAAAGCGGCTCAAGTGGAAATTCGCGGTTGCCCGCTTACGCAAAGAATCGGAAAAAAGGGAATAATTAAAGCGAAGGATTCAGATTACCGCACCGAATACGCGGATTTGATTCTAGCGGTGAAAGTCGTGGATAGTCTTGATCAGGCGATTGCTCACATAAATGAATACGGTTCGCATCACTCGGATAGTATCGTTACCGATGACCAAAATAATGCTAAAGAATTCCTCAAAAGGATAGATTCTGCCTGTGTCTATGTGAATGCCTCGACGCGTTTTACCGACGGAAATCAATTCGGTATGGGCGCCGAGATTGGTATTTCCACGGATAAGCTGCACGCGCGCGGGCCAATGGGGCTAGAGGAATTGACCAGTTATAAATACGTAGTTTGGGGGAATGGCCAGATAAGAGAATGAAAATAGGCATATTAGGCGGCACATTTAATCCTGTTCACATCGGGCATTTAATTTTGGCTGAAGAGGCGAGGGAGAAACTGGGTTTAGAGAAGATATTTTTTGTTCCGGCCAACCTGCCTCCGCATAAAGAAAACGGTGATATAGCCGCGGCAAGCCTGCGCCTAAAAATGCTCAAACTTGCGGTTAAAGGAAATAAATATTTTAACGTATCTGATGCGGAGGTAAAAAGGCAGGGCCGTTCTTATACCATAGATACAATAAAAGAATTTAAGGATAAGTATCTTCAGGATGAACTCTATTTCATTATCGGTTCAGATTTACTTAAATATCTGGAGGAATGGAAGGACTTGGCTGAAATAAACAAGATGGTTAAATTTATTGCCGCCACCCGTCCGGGATATCCCCTGGAAAAAATTCCATCTTATATCCAGACTTTGGGGATCAGGGCGGTGGATATTTCGGGGTTTGAGGTGCGCCGGTGCATCAAAGAGGATAAATCATTCCGTTATTTGGTCCCGGAAGCGGTTTTTAATTTTATCAACACAAAAGGGCTGTATAAATGAGTATAAAAGTTGCTCCATCATTGTTATCCGCGGATTTTAGCTGCCTTGCCCAAGAGATAAAAAAAGTCGAGAGGGCTGGGGCGGATATGCTGCATATCGATATTATGGACGGTCATTTTGTCCCGAATTTAACTATCGGCCCGGTAGTAGTAAAATATATCCGTAAGTGCACTAAGCTGCCTTTAGATGTGCATTTGATGATTGAGAACCCTCAAGAATTTGTCGACGCATTTGTTAATGCCGGCAGTGATATGCTTACCGCGCACATTGAAACGATTCCCGGATCCAAGCTCCAAGCCTTAAGTTCCAAGCTTAAGCGTAAGGGGATAAAATTCGGTATCTCGCTTAATCCGGGAACGCCGATAGCTAAAATTAAGCCGGCATTAAAATATGCCGATTTTATTCTGGTGATGTCGGTTAACCCGGGTTTTAGCGGGCAAAATTTTATTCCGGGAGCAATCACTAAAATAAAAGAACTGTCTGCTATTTATAAAGGGGATATTGCCGTGGATGGCGGGATAAATAATTTAACCGCCAAAGGCGTTATCGCGGCAGGCGCGAATATTTTGGCCGCGGGTTCCTACATCTTTGGCGCGAAAAATACAAGAGAGGCTATAGAAAGGATTAGAAATGCAGGGAAATAGCGAAATTAAATTCGGGACAGACGGGTGGCGGGCGGTTATCGGCGATACTTACAATTTTAATAATTTAAGGATTTTAGCTCAGGCCACGGCTGACTATCTGGGGAAGGGGAAGAAAATTGTCATAGGTTTTGATACGCGTTTTATGTCGGGAAAATTTGCCGAAGTAGTGGCTGAGGTTCTCAGTAACAATGCCATTAAAGTCATACTCTCCGACAGGCCGGTGCCTACTCCGGCTTTAAGCCTGGCCGCTAAAAACCTGAAAATGGATTTAGGAATTATGATTACCGCTTCGCATAATCCTGCGGAATATAATGGTTTTAAAATCAAAATGCCATCAGGTGGCGCGGCTCCGGTAGAGGTGACCAAAGAGATCGAAAAGCTTCTCGATGAAAATCCTCCCGCTCAAAACAGCGAACAAGCTGTTCCATTCGAAAAAATGGATTTGACCAAGGATTATGTTAAATTTATCCGATCTTATATTGATTTTAAGAGAATTAAGAATAAAAAATTTAAGGTTTTAGTTGACGCTATGTACGGTTCAGGGGATAGTTTCATCGCCCAAATCTTAAAAGGCTCGCAGATTAAGGTGGAATTTATGCGTAATACGATCAATCCTTCTTTTGGCGGAAGAAGGCCGGAGCCGGTGGAAGATAATCTTGAGGAATTAAAGGCGCGGGTGAAAAAAGAAAAATTTGACCTAGGGATCGCCCTCGACGGAGACGCGGACAGGATTGCCGCGGTTGCTCCGGGAGGAGTATTTATCCACCCGCAGAAAATTTTGGGGCTTTTAGCCTTACATTTAAATCAGGATAGAGGCTGGTCCGGCGGCCTAGTCAAGACCATTTGCGGCACGGCGATGATGGATAATATCGCCAAATTCTTAAAGATTAAATTGTATGAGACGCCCGTAGGCTTTAAGTATATTTCTAATCTTATGGAGACACAAGACATCGTTGCCGGAGGGGAAGAGGCCGGAGGAATGGGAGTCAAAGGTTATATCCCTGAGCGCGACGGAAGCATGGCCGGCCTTCTGCTGATTGAAATGATGAGTTGCCGTAACAAAAATATCCTAAAAATTTTGAACGAAACAGAGAAGCAATTCGGTAAATTCTATTATGTGCGTAGTGACCTGCATTTAGACAAGCGCGTTGAGCCGAAAAAAGAAAACTTGCCCAAAGAACTGTTGGGGAAAAAGGTGATTGAAGTTAAGGATTATGATGGGCTAAAACTTATTTGCGAAGACCAGTGGCTGATGTTCCGCGGTTCAGGGACTGAGCCGATTATGCGCATTTACGCCGAAGCCAAGAGCCTTACGCAGGCGAATAAGCTGTTGGATTTGGGAAAAAAAGTCATTTTAAGAAATGGCGCGTAGGTTAGCTAAGGAAATTCACATAGAAAGGGGGAAGCCTTATCATGAAATTTCGGAAATGATAATGGCTAGTATAAAGGATTTAGCGAACGAAAATAATTAACCATAAAAAATAAAATATAGACACCCGGCCTTATCGGAGCGGCCGGTGTTGTTTCTGTAAACAAAGGAGAATCACTAAAATGTCAGAACCAATGTCAGATACAAGGTCAGAACTAGAGCAGCTTTACAATGAAAGTATAAAAATTATCAAGGAAGGCCATGTAGTCAGCGGAAAGATCGTCGCCATCAAGACAAAAGAAGTTTTAGTAGACGTGGGTTTTAAGTCCGAGGGGGTCGTTCCGATAACCGAATTCTCGAAAACGGATTTGGAAGTGGGTAAAGAGCTGGAGTTTTTCCTCGAGTCCATCGAGAATGACGCCGGTAATATCGTTTTATCGCGCGAGAAGGCGATCAGCATCCAAGGTTGGGATAAGATTGTCAAATTTTCACACGATGGCACGTTAGTCGAAGGAAGGCCGGTGAAAAAGGTCAAAGGCGGATTTCTGGTTGACGTTATGGGGATTGAAGGGTTTCTGCCCCTGTCGCTTTCTGCTTTTAAGAACATCGCGGACAAAGATATCCTCTATAAACCATTCCAGTTTAAGATCGTCAAAGTGAATAATCTCAGGCGCAGTATCATCTTAAGCCGTAAAGAGGCGGTGCAAAAAGAAAGAGATGTAGCTAAAGACAGGATTTGGCAGGAGTTAAAAACCGGCAGCGTCGCTTCGGGGACAGTCAAGGCGATCACTGATTTTGGAGCGTTCATTGACTTAGGCGGCGTGGATGGGCTTTTGCACATCACGGATATGTCCTGGTCAAAGATCAGCCATCCTTCAGAGATCGTCGCCTTAGGCGATAAAATCGAGGTGGTCATTCTTAACCTGGACAGGGATTCCGGAAAAATATCCTTGGGGTTAAAACAAAGGCTGCCTGATCCCTGGGCGGATATTGTCAGCAAATTTACCGTTGGTTCAAAGGTTAAAGGGAAAGTGGTAAACATACTTCCTTACGGCGTATTTGTGGAATTGGAAAAAGGGATTGAAGGCCTGATCCATGTCTCTGAAATATCCTGGACCAAAAGAATCAATAATCCGCAGGAGATGTTTGCTGTCGGAGATATGCTGGAGACCCAGATCATCAGCGTGGATAAAGACTCGCGCAGGATTTCGCTCAGTTTAAAACAATTGGAGCAGAATCCCTGGCTGGAGGCCGAATCAAAATATCCGCAAGGCACCACAGTTTCCGGCAAGGTGCGCGGTTTTACCGATTACGGCGCGTTTATTGAGTTGGATAACAGCTTAGAAGGGATGATCCATGTTTCGGATATGTCCTGGACCAAAAGGATAGGGCATCCACAGGATGTTTTAAAAAAGGGGCAGAAAGTGGATGTCTTAGTTATCTCTGTGGACGCTCAAAACAGGCGCATCGCGCTGGGGTTAAAACAGCTTCAGGATAATCCTTGGCCAAAAATCGCCGTAAAGTATCCCTTAGATACAATTTTAGAAGCAGAAGTAGTCAGCCTTACGGACTTCGGGGTATTTGTGAAGCTGGAGAATGAACTGGAAGGGTTGATTTATTCCAGTGAAATCGATAAAGAAGCTGCTTCTAAGCTAAAGCCCGGAGACAAAACTCAGGTTAAGGTGATTAAAGTAGATGTGGAGCAGGCTAAGATCGGCCTCACCGCAAGGATATAAGGTGGATATCAATCAACAATTAGAAATCATTAAGCGGGGCGCGGTTGAGATAATTTCTGAAGAGGAATTAAAGAAAAAGCTCGCGGAAAGTATCAAGACTAAGCGCCCGCTTAAGATCAAGGCCGGATTTGACCCTACCGCGCCGGATTTACATTTGGGCCATACCGTGCTTTTACGAAAACTGCGCCAGTTTCAGGATTTGGGGCATGAAGTTTATTTTCTGATCGGTGATTTTACCGGCCAGATCGGCGACCCAAGCGGCAGGTCTGAAGTTAGAAAACAACTCTCCAAGGAAGAGGTTGCCAAAAATGCCGAAACTTACAAAAAGCAAGTCGCTAAAATCTTGGATATTAGCAAGCTAAAAATCGTTTTTAACAGCAAGTGGTTTGAAAAAATGAAGGGCCAAGAGTTCGGGATGCTGCTTACCCACTATACAGCTAATAAAATGCTAGATCGTGAAGATTTTAGTCAGAGAAGGGCTAACAAAAAACCCGTATATATATCTGAGTTTATTTACCCCATACTTCAAGGGTATGATTCGGTAATGCTTAAGGCAGATGTGGAATTAGGCGGGACCGACCAGATATTTAACCTTTTAGTTGGACGCGACCTGCAGGTGGATTTTAAACAACCTCAGCAGGTAGTCATAACTATGCCGCTTTTAGAAGGGACCGACGGCGTCCAGAAAATGAGTAAGTCCTACGCTAACTATATCGGCATAAGTGAACCGACTAAAGAGATCTTCGGAAAGATTATGTCTATCTCCGACGAGCTTATGCTAAAATATTACGAATTATTGACCGATGAAAATATGGATAGTATCAGAAAAATGCATCCTAAGCAAGCCAAGGTAAATTTAGCTAAGCTGATCATCGCGCAATACCATTCAAAACCTGCCGCGGAAAAAGAGGCCGTGGAATTTGAGCGCGTCTTCTCGCAAAAAGAAATACCGCAGGAAATCATCAAGTTTAAAACTGACGGTAAGAAAAAGATTATCATTATTCTTACTGAGAGCGGGCTGGCCGCAAGCGGTAACGAAGCCCGTAGATTAATTAAGCAGGGAGCGGTAACCTTCGATAGCCAAAAAATAGAAAAGGAAGATTTTACGCCCAAGACGAGCGGTATTCTTAAGGCCGGCTCTCGCAGGTTCTTGAAGATTATAATATGATCTCCACCCTCATCGGCTTAAGCGCCGCCACCTTAACTATGTTTTCCTTTATCCCGCAGATAGCTAGAGCGCTGCGGACTAAATCTGTCAAAGATGTCAGCCCGGTTACCTTGTTTCAGCTTTCGCTGGGGGTGTGCTTATGGATAATCTACGGGGTTTTACGGAAAGATCCGGTAATCATAACCGCGAATGTGGTAACTTTAATCAGCCTGGGAATACTCATATTTTTGTTTTTTAAATATGGGAGAGAAAAATGAAAGGGATAATCTTAGCCGGCGGTAAAGCTACGCGGCTTTACCCGATTACTAAAGGTATATGTAAACAGCTGCTGCCTATTTACGATAAACCGATGATTTATTATCCGCTTTCGGTTTTAATGCTGGCTGGGATTAGGGATATTTTAGTTATTTCTACGCTTAAAGATACTCCTCGGTTTCGGGACTTGTTGGGAGACGGGAGGGGCCTGGGGATCAGACTTTCTTATGCCGTGCAGCCTGAGCCAAAAGGCATTGCTCAAAGTTTTATTATCGCCGAAGAATTCATCGGCAGAGAGAGCGTTTCGCTTATTTTAGGAGATAATGTATTCTACGGCCATAATTTAAGCGAGCTCTTGCGGGAGGCGGCCAAGCTAAAAAACGGGGCGCTGGTTTTTGGTTATTATGTTAAAGACCCAGGCCGTTACGGCGTGGTTGAATTTAATAAAAAATGCAAGGTGGTTTCTATCGCGGAAAAGCCCAGGAAGCCAAAATCAAATTGGGTGGTTTCGGGGTTATATTTTTATGATAACAAAGTCGTGGATATTGCCAAGAAACTCAGGCCTTCCAGCCGCGGAGAACTGGAAATCACTTCGGTTAATAATGAATACATCAAACGCGGAAAACTGAAGGTGCAATTTCTCGGCCGGGGCCACGCTTGGCTCGATACAGGCACCTACGAATCTTTGATTGATGCCTCCATCTTTATTAAGACGATCGAGGAGAGGCAGGGGTTAAAGATCGGCTGTATTGAAGAGGTTAGCTATCGCATGGGATATATCAATAAAAAACAACTTTTTAACTTAGCTAACCAGATACCTACAAGCTACGGCGAATATTTAAAGGATTTACTGAAGCAGCAGTAGGGAAGCGGCAGTAGGGGACACTTTCCTACGTTCGTTTACTGCTTGTTGGAAAGTGTCCCCTACTGCTGTCGAAGTCTGGAAAATGTCCCCTAGGATGCTAAAATGAACAAAAAAATCCTTATACTGGGTAAAGGCTTTATCGGCGAGAGGCTGCAAAGGGCGCTGAATTGCCGGATTTCCGGAAAATTCATAAGATCTTTTGCTGATGCCGATAAAATAATCAGGCAATATAAACCTAGGGTAATCATTAATTGTATCGGTATAACGGGAAAGAGGAATGTTGATGATTGCGAACTGGAAAAAGACACAACTTTACTGGCAAATAGTTTTGTCCCGTTAATGCTGGCGGAAGCCGCGCTGCGTAATAATATCAAGCTGGTGCATATCTCTACCGGCTGTATATTTAATTTTGATTACGCTAGAAATAAGCCCATTAAAGAAGAAACTCTGCCGGATTTTTTTGATTTATTCTATAGCCGTTCCAAGATTTATTCGGATATAGCGTTAGAAGCGTTAAGTAAGAAATACAATATTTTAATCGCACGCCTGCGTATCCCGCTATTAAATGAATCTCATCCCAAAAACCTTCTGGATAAATTGATCAAGTATAAGCAAGTAATCGATATCCCCAATTCCGTAACCTATATCCCTGATTTTGTCCGAGCGCTAAAACACTTGATTAAAATTAATGCCAGAGGATCCTATAACATAGTTAATAAGGGAGGCTTGCGGTATCCTAAACTTATGGATATATATAAAAAACATGTTCCCGGTTTTAGTTATGAAAAAATAGATTTCCATAAATTGAGTTTGACTCGCACAAATCTAATTATGTCCACGCGTAAACTTGAAAAGAGCGGTTTTAAAGTCCGTAAGATTGATTCTGTGTTGGAAGAATGCGTAAAAGAATACCTAAAATCTTAGTCACCGGAGGCGCGGGGTTTATCGCTAGCGCCTTTGCGCGATCAGTCATTGCGAGGAGCGAAGCGACGAAGCAATCTCCGTTTCTTCAGGTTATAGTTGTCGATAACCTCACCTACGCCGGCGATTTAAAACGCCTCGGACGAAAAAGGGGACTGTCCCCGAAGGGGACTGTCCCCTTTTTCTATAAGGTAGATATTTGCGACAAAAAACAAATTGCGCGTATCTTTAAAAAAGAAAAACCTGATATCGTGGTTAACTTTGCCGCCGAAACCCACGTCGATAGAAGTATCTTAGATGGAGACAAATTTCTCACGACAAATATTCTCGGTACACAAAACCTACTGGAAGCGGCCAAGGAATTTGGCATAAGCCGTTTTGTGCATATTTCAACCGATGAAGTTTATGGGGATATAAAAAGAGGCAGGTTTACGGAGAATTCTCCTTTAAATCCAAGTTCACCGTATTCCGCGAGCAAGGCCAGCGCGGATTTATTGGTTAAATCATATATCAGGACCTACAAATTCCCAGCTATAATCGTCCGTCCTTCCAATAATTACGGGCCTTGGCAATATCCCGAAAAATTAATTCCGGTAATAATTTACAAAGCTATAAAAAATGAAAAAGTTCCTATTTATGCCAAAGGCTTGAATGTGCGCGAATGGCTCTATGTTGATGATTGCGCCAGCGCGATTTCAAAAATATTGGAAAAGGGTAAACCCGGTGAAATTTATAATATCGGTTCAGGAAACGAATGTAAGAATATCGAAGTGGTAAAGAAAATTCTTGATATTTTGGGAAAACCGCATAGCCTGATTAAATTCGTCCAGGACCGTCCCGGCCATGATATCCGTTATTCTCTGGATTCTTCTAAGATAAGAAGAGAACTTGGTTGGTCGCCGGAGATAAGCTTTGATACAGGGATTAAAAAAACAGTTAATTGGTATGTCGCTAACTTCTCTTGGCTTGAAACAAAGGCTAAAATTTTAAGAAATTACTGGAAGAAGGTGTATAAATAATGGCGATTGTCTTAGTTACCGGTTCTTGCGGTTTAATCGGCTCTGAAACCGTAAGTTTCTTCGCCGAAAAAGGTTTTGATGTTGTGGGAATTGATAATAATATGCGTAAGTTATTTTTCGGAGAAGACGGTTCCGTGCTTTGGAACCTAATGCGCATTAAGGCAAAATATAAGAACTACAAACATTATTCCGCGGATATCCGACGAGAAAATCAAATTAATAAAATATTTAAAAAATATGCTTCAGATATCGCGCTAATCGTCCATGCCGCGGCCCAGCCTTCACACGATTGGGCAGCCAAAGATCCGATGATCGATTTTGGGGTGAACGCGGCCGGAACATTGATTCTTCTGGAAGCCTTGCGTAAGTTCTGCCCTCAAGCGGTTTTCATTTTTATCTCTACCAATAAAGTTTACGGTGATACTCCGAACCGCCTGCCGCTGATTGAAAGAGAAAAGCGTTTTGAGCTTCCGACAGATCATAAATTTTATAAAGGGATTGATGAATCGATGAATATTGATCAGTCTCTGCATTCGGTTTTCGGGGCGTCAAAGGTAAGCGCTGATATTATGACTCAGGAATACGGCAGGTATTTTGGGCTTAAAACCGGCATATTCCGCGGCGGCTGCCTTACCGGCCCGTTACATTCCGGAGCCCAATTACACGGTTTCTTGTCTTATTTTGTAAAATGCGCAATTACCGGCCGTAAATATATGATTTACGGGTATAAAGGCAAACAGGTGCGGGATAATATTCATTCCTACGATTTGGTGAATGCGTTTTATCATTTCTTCAAAGCGCCGCGCTCCGGCCAAGTATATAACATCGGCGGCAGCAGGCTTGCCAATATTTCCATCTTAGAGGCGATTGATTTGTGCGAAAAAATAAGCGGCAGGAAATTTAATTATGAATACGTGGATAAAAACAGGATCGGCGACCATATCTGGTGGATAAGCGACGTCTCCAAATTCAAATCGCATTATCCCGGATGGCAATACAAATTCGGCATAGAGGATACGATGCAACAGATTTACCAAGCGCAGAAAGAATTGTTATGAAATATAAAAGTTTACTGATTACCGGCGGCGCGGGTTTTATCGGCAGCAACTTAGCGGTCTATTTTAAGCGTAAATTTCCGTTTCTTAAGGTGTTTGTTTTAGATAATCTGGTGCGCCGGGGAAGTGAATTTAATTTGCCGCGGCTTAAAGAAAACGGCATTAAATTTATCCGCGGGGATATTCGGCGTCCTAAAGACCTTGATTTGAAGTTTGAAATAGACTTGATATTGGAATGTTCTGCGGAGCCCTCGGTATTGGCAGGTTATCAGAATCCAGCCTATATTATTGACACAAATCTGATCGGCACGGTTAATTGCCTTGAGTTGTGCCGCAAGCGTAAAGCGGGGATGATTTTTCTTTCTACCAGCAGGGTTTATCCTTATGAAAAAATAAACGCGATTAGGCGCCTGGAAACAAAAAGCAGGTTTGAATGGCCGCGTTCTTCCGGTATTGGCGCGGATTTTTCTCTGACCGGACCAAAGACTTTATACGGCGCGACTAAACTGGCGTCGGAATTCATCCTTCAGGAGTATATTGCCGCATACGGCATCAGAGCGGTTGTGAATCGTTGCGCAGTGGTTGCCGGACCGTGGCAGTTTGGCAAGGTTGACCAAGGTGTGTTTACCTACTGGATGCTGGCGCACTATTTTAAGAAACCGCTTAAATATATCGGTTTTGGCGGGCAGGGAAAGCAGGTGCGCGATCTTTTACACGTTGATGACCTTTGCCGGTTAATTGGCTTGCAGGCAAACATCCTTTCTCAATTAAGCGGTAATACCTATAATGTCGGCGGCGCAAGAGAGGTAAGCCTTTCTTTGTTGGAGGCCACCGCGCTTTGCCGGCAGATTACCGGTAACAAGATTAAAGTAGGACGAAACCCGCGTAACCGGCCGGGAGATATCGCGATATACCTTACAGACAACCAGAAAGTTACCCGGGAACTGAAATGGAAACCGCAGAAGCCGGCAGCAATGATTCTAAATGATATCTTTAACTGGATTAGAGATAATGAATCACAGCTAAGAGAGCTATAGTGAATAATGCTTAAGGATACACTCCGCAAGCGTTTTATTGCCGTCGAATCCGACACTCTGGTTATCGAAACAATCCAAACCGAATCAAAAACCCTCCGTCAGCGCCTACGCGTGCTTAGGCTTAAAGGCACTTGGCGCGCTAATATCCAGAATGAGCTTTGTTTTGATGCTGTCCTGCGTAGGGGTCCGCCGGAGCACTATTCCTTCAAAGGAACTTGGAAGTTAAACAATAACCAACAGATCGAATATAACTGCGGCGAAGGCCCGGACGTCTTGACCTTCAAAGGCCACTGGGGTATATCTTCGGCTAATCGGCTTGTTTATGCTTTGGAAGGCAGTTCAACCTCGCGTTTTGAATTTAAAGTCCAGCTTGAATCGTCAACACTTTATCCTAAAGCAGGCCAGATCCGCTACCGTATTGGCATAGGCGCGCGGAAAAATCGCCTGACTGCGGCAGGCCAGATGCTTATTCTTTATGGCGAATGGAAGTTTGGCCGCGATTTGGGGTTAATTTTCCAGATGAATTATGGGCAAGGAAGAGTTAAATCTATTGTTTTTGGGGCAGAGGTGACCTTTGATCACAATAAGCTTATTTTCGCGCTTAGAAATGAGTTTGGCGAGACTTTAGGCCTAACCCTTACTATGACGCATCAATTCTTAGAAGATCTTGATACCGAAGCCTTTATCAGGCTGAAATCCCGCCGCAATGAACAGGCAATAGAAGTCGGAATAACCATTCCTTTTTGAGCAAAAAACACTTTATTCCCAAGGCTTTAATGATATAATATTAATTCTTAATAATGCCGTCATTGTGAGCGATCGATTCCATTATAATGAAGGTTTAATATGTCAAAACACTATGGTTGGTTACCGGACATTCCGGATAAGCGCGATTTACTCTACAGCGCCATCAAGCCCCGCGTCAGGCTTCTTCCTAAAGTTGACTTACGCGCAAGCTGTTCGCAAGTTGAACAGCAGGGAAAATTAGGCAGCTGTACCGCCAATGCCCTTGCAGGGAACATTGAATATCTGGATAATCTTGTTGATTCAACTTATACCGATGTCAGCCGTCTTTTTATTTATTATAACGAAAGAGAGCTTGAATACACGCAAGATTATGATGCCGGGGCATCTTTGCGCGACGGTATAAAAACTTTGAGGAAAACCGGTTATTGCTGGGAGAAAACTTGGCCTTATAAAATCGCCTTATTTGATCAAAAGCCGCCGCTTCGCTGTTATGAAGAAGCCAAACAGCATTGTATCCAATCTTACCACCGAATTAATAATTTACTGGAGATGCTGGTTTGTTTGAGTCAAGGCTATCCTTTTGTTTTTGGTTTTACCGTTTACGAAAGTTTTGAGAGCCTAGCCGTAAAACGCTCCGGCGTGGCGAATATGCCTAAAAGAGGAGAACGCGTTTTAGGAGGGCACGCGGTGATGGCAGTCGGCTACAATCAGCAAGAGAAGCGTTTTCTGGCGCGTAATTCCTGGGGGAGGCAATGGGGTAAGCAAGGTTATTTCACCATGCCTTTTGAATATCTGGAAAGCTTAGCCGCCGATTTTTGGACGATACGGAAATAGAGGAGTAAAATGAAAAAAGCTTTGATTACAGGGGTAACGGGGCAGGACGGTTCTTATTTAGCTGAGCTCTTGCTCTCAAAGGGTTATGAAGTGCATGGAATAATCCGCCGGGCAAGCACTTTTAATACCGGTAGAATCAACCATATCTATACCGATCCGCATGATCCTAAAACCAGATTATTCCTGCATTTTGGCGATTTGTCGGATGCCGAACAGATTAATAACTTAATTTATAATATTCGGCCGGATGAAATTTACCACCTTGGGGCTCAATCTCACGTACGCGTAAGTTTTGATATTCCTGAATATACCGGGAATGTTACAGCTTTGGGGACAACAAGGATCTTGGAAGCCATAAGGAGAAGTAAAAATAAAATAAAGTTCTACCAGGCTTCTTCCAGCGAAATGCTGGGCGCCGCGCAACCTCCACAATCAGAAAATACTCCATTTCAGCCCCAAAGCCCTTACGCCTGCGCCAAGGTTTACGCGTATTGGATGGTCAAAAATTACCGCGACGGCTATAATATGTTTGCCTCAAGCGGCATACTTTTCAATCATGAGGCCCCGAGAAGAGGAGAGACATTTGTTACCCGCAAGATAACCCGTGGTCTCGCTAATATATTATCTGGTAAGCAAAAGAAGCTTTATCTGGGCAACCTCAACGCCAAGCGCGACTGGGGTTTTGCGCCGGAATACGTGGAAGGTATGTATAAGATTTTACAACAGGAGAAGCCGGATGATTTTGTTTTAGGCACAGGAGAGTCACATTCGGTAAAAGAATTCGTGCGGGCGGCATTTTCCTACGCGGGCCTAAATTGGGAAAAATACGTATTAATCGATAAGAAGTATTTTCGTCCCACAGAAGTAAATGTGTTGAAAGCCGATTCGTCTAAATCTAAAAAAATATTAGGCTGGAAACCGAAGGTTACCTTTGATGATTTAGTAAAGATTATGGTTGACGCTGATATGCGCCAGCTCGGCTTCAAAAGTATTGGAGAAGGCGACAAGATTCTTAAATTGAAATTTCCCAATAGGTGGTGGAAAGTTGATTGACCTAAAAAATAAACGTATTATGGTTACCGGCGGCAGCGGCTTCCTTGGTTTTTTTGTAGTAAGAAAACTTAAGAAACGCGGTTGCGAGAATATTTTTATCCCGCGCAGTCAGGATTATGATTTAGTGCGGATGGAGTGCGTAAAAAAAGTTTATCAAGACGCCCGGCCAGATATTGTCATTCACTTGGCTGCCAAAGTCGGCGGTATCGGCGCGAATATGAAAAATCCGGGGAAATTCTTTTATGATAACCTGATGATGGGTGCTCAGATGATGGAAATAGGCAGGCAGGTCGGTATAGAGAAATTTGTTGCCCTTGGGACAATATGTTGTTATCCCAAATTTACCCCGGTTTCTTTTAATGAGGATAGCTTATGGGATGGATATCCCGAAGAGACTAATGCTCCTTATGGTTTAGCTAAAAAGATGCTCTTGGTGCAATCACAGGCATACCGTCAGCAGTACGGTTTTAACAGTATATTTTTATTACCGGTTAACCTTTATGGCCCGGGAGATAATTTTGACTTAAAGTCTTCGCATGTTATCCCCGCTTTGATCAAGAAATGCGTTGACGCAGTCAAAAAAAGAAAAAAAGAAATTGTAGTTTGGGGCACTGGTAAGCCAACACGTGAATTTCTCTATGTAGGAGACTGTGCCCAAGCAATAATTCTTGCCACGGAAAAATATAATAAAAAAGACCCAGTGAATATCGGTACAGGTTTTGAAATATCGATTAAGGATTTAGCTAGATTAATTGTCCGTTTGACGGGTTTTAAGGGAAAAATTGTTTTTGATAAGACTAAACCCGATGGCCAGCCAAGAAGGCGCCTTGATATTAGAAGAGCAGAAAGAGAATTTGGATTTATTGCTAAAACAGGAATCGAAGAAGGATTAAGAAAAACAATTGAATGGTATGTTTTAAGCCAAAATGGCAAGATTCCATTAGAAACACAATCAATAATAGAGTAAGCACTTTTGACTTGACAAAACGGGTGTTTCTTGTACGATATGTTCATTAATTGAACTGTTCATTTGTTCAGGTATTGAACATCATAAGGGAGTAATTTTATGCTTGATGAAAGAGATTTTGAGCTAATAAATATTATTGGTTCAGAAATTGCCTCCAACCAGCGTGACCTATCCCGCCAAATGAACCTTTCCTTAGGGATGACTAATATGCTTATCCGGCGGCTTCTTGCCAAAGGATATATTCGTATCCGTCAGTTGAATAAGAAAAAATTTGAGTATATCCTTACACCTGAAGGATTTAAAGAGAAGATGCGTAAATCCGTAAAATATACCTTAAAGACAATCAATTCAATTGGCCTGATTAAAGAGCGTTTTAATTCTTTATTTAAAGAGATATACGCGAAAGGCGAACGGAGATTTTTTATCCTTGGCGAGTCTGATTTGACTTTTTTAGTGGAGATGGTCATGCGCGAACTTTCTTTGAAGGATTGTTCTGTTGAGCGGATTAAAGATTTACCGAGTAATGGGATAAACGGGACTATTCTCGTCTGTCAAGAGGATATTTTTGATAAGATTACGGCTGATAATAAGGTTGATTTGATTCATGAATTGGCCAAGGATTTAGTCCTAAAAAACTAAAATTATTGAGGAGACTTATGCTTAGCCATAAAACTATTTTGATCACCGGCGGGACAGGGTCATTCGGTAAAAAAATGCTCCAGATTGTGCTTGCGCAGTATAAACCGAAGCGGCTTATCATCTTCAGCCGCGATGAGTTGAAACAATTCGAGATGGCCCAGAAGTGGGGTCCGCATAAATATCCATCTCTTCAGTATGTTTTGGGAGATGTGCGGGATAGGGATCGTTTGATGAGTGTATTTAAAGGAGTTGATTATATTATCCACGCAGCCGCCTTAAAGCAGGTTCCGGCAGCAGAACGCAACCCGGAAGAATATATCAAGACTAACGTTCTGGGGGCGATGAATATTATCGATGCGGCAATCCAATGCAAGGTTAAGAGCGTTGTAGCTTTGTCAACTGACAAGGCCTGCAACCCGATCAATCTTTACGGGGCGACCAAGCTCTGTTCCGACAAGCTGTTTACGGCAGCAGGGTTTTTAGCCACAGAAAATGAAACGCGCTTTGCGGTTGTGCGTTATGGTAATGTTTTGGGCAGCCGTGGGTCGGTTGTGCCGTTTTTTAAGGAACGCCTGAAAACAGGTGTGTTGCCTATTACGGATGAACGGATGACTCGTTTTTGGATCACACTTGACCAGGCGGCTTATTTTGTTTTGGAATCATTAAAACGTATGAAGGGAGGCGAGATCTTTGTCCCGCGCATCCCTTCGATGAAGATTGTGGACCTTGCCAAGGCCATAGGGCCTAAATGTAAGCTTGAGGCTGTAGGTATCCGCCCCGGTGAAAAGATCCACGAGACTCTTATCAGCGAGGATGAGGCGCGTAATACCGTAATATTTAAGGATTGTTTTGTGGTTCAGCATAATGCCACGCTGCGTTCGGATCTAGCCAAGGGTAAGGGACGGTTATCCCCCGAAGGATTTAGGTATAATTCTGGTGATAACGATATGTGGCTTTCTATCTCGGATCTTAAAAAACTGGTTGAGCAAGTCGCAGATGATTATGCCATTGAAGATTCCCGTTGGTCAATGGACGATTTACCGGAGTAAAGTTGAGAAATCTACAGGTAGAAAGTTGGTAGCTGTTTATGAAAGAAGACCGGTTATTTGATCGTAAAGCATTAAAATTAGAATCCTTATCCCAAAGGAAGAGTGATTTGAATGTTTCCATAATCGCGCCGCTGGATTTTAACTTAAACTTTAAATCAAACGGTGACTTGAAAGAAATTAGTAAGCGGATAATCAGGGCCAAAAAGAAGAAAGCCTCCGTCATCTGGATGATAGGCGGGCACGTTATCAGGTCAGGGGTACAGCGATATATCATAGATTTGATGGAGAGAGGATATATTTCCTGTTTGGCGATGAACGGAGCCGGGATAATTCATGATTATGAATTATCTCTTATTGGGGCAACTACCGAGAGCGTGGCTCAATATATCAAAGAAGGGCAGTTCGGTTTATGGAAAGAAACAGGAGAAATCAATAATATAATCAATAGAAGCTACAAGCAGGGACTTGGTTTGGGCGAGGGAGTTGGTAAAGCTATTTACGAAGGCGATTTTCCTTATAAAGAGTTTAGCCTGTTGGCAGCAGGTTATCGTTTGAAGATTCCGGTAACGGTGCACGTCGGCATAGGTTATGATATTATCCATGAGCATCCTAATTGCGATGGCGCGGCAACGGGCGCTACTTCTTACCGCGATTTTCTAATCTTTACCAAATTAGTCAGCAATCTGGAAAGGGGAGTAATCATGAATTTCGGGAGCGCAGTAATGGCCCCGGAGGTATTCTTGAAGGCCTTGAGCATGGCAAGGAACGCTCTCCGCCGGAAGAAGAAGCAAATCAGGCATTTTACTTCAGTTGTCTGCGACCTTTATAATTTACCGGCTAAATTTAACAAAGAACCGGATAAGCGCAATCCGGGTTATTATTTCAGGCCGTGGAAGACAATGCTCGTCAGGACAGTAGCTGACGGAGGAAGCTCTTTTTACGTCAAAGGCTGCCACGCGGATATTCTCCCTGCGCTTTGGAAAGAGATTAATGAAAATTCTTGAAATCGACAGTTTGGCAAAGACAATTAAAGGCCTGAAGGCTTCCGGAAAAAAGGTTGTCCTCTGTCACGGCTGTTTTGACCTTATGCACCCCGGACATATTAAATATTTTCAAGCCGCTAAAAAAATGGGGGATATTCTTGTTGTAACGGTTACCCCTGATATTTATATTGATAAAGGGCCGGGGAGGCCGGTATTTAACCAGCAATTACGGGTTGAATCAATCGCCGCCCTTGAATGCGTTGATTATGTAGCGCTAAATCAGTGGTCCACGGCAGAAGAAACCTTGAGGTTATTAAGGCCTGATATATATGTTAAAGGGCAGGAATTCGAAGGGCTTCAAGATAAGACTGGGAAACTCCAGAAAGAATTAAAAGTTATTCAGGAAGTCGGAGCCGAAATAAGGTTTACTCATGAGGTGGTATTTTCTTCAACCAGATTAATTAATAATAACCTTAAAAAATAAAATGAAAAACACGCCCAAAAGTAAAATATTATTGCTTGATGATTTAATTAATAAAGTAAAGAGCCTTAAGGCTTCCGGAAAAGTTGTAGTCCAGAGCCACGGAATCTTTGACTTAATCCATCCCGGAGTGATCGAACATCTTAAATCAGCTAAGGAACGAGGAGATGTGTTGATAGCTACCGTTATCACGGATAAAGATGTGCGTAAGGGTCCGGGTAGGCCGATCTTCTCCGGAAATTTAAGGGCAGAAAATGTAGCGAGCCTTTCTATGGTTGATTATGTTTGCGTGGTAGGTGATGAAACACCTTTTGAATGCGTAAAAAGAATAAAACCGAATATTTTTGCCAAAGGAAAATCAATAAAAGATCTTGATAATGAAATTAACAATAAGATATTTGAAGAAGTAAAGGAGCTTTATTTCGGAAAGGTAAGGATCCATGAAACCGGTGGCTTCTCTTTAAGCTCTTCGGAAATAATCAATAATTTTATTGATATCTATCCTGAAGAGGTAAAAAGCTTTCTGAAAGACTTCTCCAGGAAATACAGTTTTAAGGAGATAAGCAGAAAGATAAACAGCTTAAATAAATTAAAGATACTTCTTGTTGGTGACGGCATAATAGATGAGTATCATTATTGCGAGGCTATGGGTAGGTCAGCTAAGGCTCCGCTGGTGGTAAATAAATATATAACCCATGAGATATTTGCCGGAGGCGCTTTTGCCATTGCGAACCATTTGGCGGGATTATCAGGAAACATTCATTTAGTCTCTTTACTGGGAAACGAACCAGCCAGGGAGGATTTTATTCGCTCCAACTTGAAACCGAATGTAACTACGAAGTTTTTTTACCGTAAAGACGGCTCTACAATAGTAAAAAAGAGGTACATAAACCAGTATCAGAACCAAAAACTTTTTGAAGTTAATTACCTAAGCGACTCTTATATTAATGGTGGTTTGGAATCAGGGATAATTAAATACTTGAATAGCGTGGCAGCGTCTTATGATTTAATCTTGATTTCCGATTTTGGCCATGGTTTTATTACGAATCGGATAATCGAAGCAATTCAGGATTCTAAGGTTAAGTTTGCGGTGAATACCCAGACAAATGCCGCTAATGCCGGCTTTAACATGATTACCAAGTATCGTAAGCCGTTTTATGTTTGCTTGGATGAACCGGAATTAAGATGGGCAGCGCAAGAGAGATTCGCCGATATTGAATCTGTAGCTAAGAAAATCCTGGAAACCGTCCATGCCTCTAACCTTGTTGTAACCTTGGGTAAAAGAGGCTCATTTGGGATAAATAATAGAGGCCAGATAAATTATACTCCTATTTTTTCTTCAAAAGTTATAGATACTGTAGGTGCTGGCGACGCTTTTTTTGCTTTTACCGCGCCTTGTGTTGCTCAGAAGATGCCTCTGGATTTAGTTTCTTTTATCGGAAATGCCGTAGGGGCCTTAGCAGTTCAGATCGTTTGTAACAAAAGACCAATTGAAAAATATGAACTCCTTGAGTTTATCCACGCGCTAATGAAGTAGGATTTGGATATGAAAAAAGATATAGGAAAATACCATAAACGTTTTTTAAAGCTGATCGATTCTATTATAGCCACGGATTGCCGTAATAAAGATATCGATTTTCTTTTCGGCATTGAGATCGCCTGCAATTTAATTAAAAAACAATCAAAAAAAAACAGTAAGATCTTTTTTGTCGGAAATGGCGGAAGCGCTGCTATTGCAAATCACGCTGCGATTGATTTTATGAAAAATTTGGGATTAAGGGCACATTCTTTCAGCGATAGTTCGCTATTAACCTGCATTAGTAATGATTTTGGATACGAATATGTTTTTGCTAAACCAATTGAGTTTTTTTCTGACAAAGAGGATGTACTAGTTACTATTAGTAGCTCTGGTAAGTCTAAAAATATACTAAAAGCAGTCGAGATTGCGGAGTCAAAAGGCGTTGATATCATTACTTTATCAGGGTTTGATTTGAATAATCCCTTGCGCTCAAAGGGCGTTTGTAATTTTTATGTTCCCTCTAAAGAATACGGCCTTGTAGAAGTGGCGCATCAATACATTTGTCACTATATCGCGGATATTCTAATGAAGCATAAATAAAAATGGATAAATTCAAAATAGATAGCCATAAATTAATGTACCACGTGGATCGTCTTTCAGATTGGCATGCCGGAAAGAATATCTATCCTATCTACATTGAAGTAGGTCCTTCGGGAGCCTGCAATCACCGTTGCGTGTATTGCGCGCTTGACTTTATGGAGTATCAGCCACGCTTCCTTAAAACCGAGATCTTTTTGGAGCGCTTATCCGAATTCGGCGTTAAAGGCGTTCGAAGCATGATGTTCGCTGGCGAAGGCGAGCCATTCTTGCACAAAGATATAGCCGAGATCGCTGTACATACGAAAAAGGCTGGTATAGATGTCGCATTCACTACGAATGGGACTCTAATGAAAAGGGATATTGCTGAAAAGATCCTGGGGGTGACGGAATGGATCAAGATCAGCATTAATGGTGCAACAGCCGGTACATATGCCAAAATTCATCGGACAACAGAGAATGATTTTCATCGTTTAATCAATAATTTGAAAGAGGCAGTCAATCTCCGGCGCAAGAACAATTATAGTTGTACCATCGGCATGCAGCTTCTATTGTTACCGGATAATTACCACGAGGCCGTCTCTTTGGCGCGCCTGGCTAGAGATATCGGATTGGATTATTTGGTGATCAAGCCGTATTCTCAGCATCCGCAGAGTAAAACTAATATTTATAGCAATATTAAATATAGCGATTATTTTTTCCTGCAGGATGAGTTACTTAAAGAGAATACGGCGGATTTTCAGGTTATTTTTCGTATAAATACAATGAAGAAATGGGACAATGGCCAGAAACCTTATAATCGCTGTATTGCCCAGCCGTTTTGGTCGCATATCGACGCGGGCGGAAATGTATGGGGTTGCAGCGCGTTCTTGAATGTCGAACGGTTCTTGTATGGCAACATCTATGAACAGACTTTTCAGGAGATTTGGGAGGGTAAAAAACGTTTGGAATCGCTGCATTGGGTTGAAGGGTACATGGATGCTACCGGTTGCCGTCTGAACTGTAGAATGGATGAGGTGAACCGGTACTTATGGGAATTAAAGATCCCACCAGAGCATGTGAATTTTATTTGATATTAATATGAAAAAAGGATGTTTATGCCGTTATCGATAGAAGAATTGGAAGTTAAAGCTCGCAAAGTTCGTCAAGAGATTTTTAAGATGATCTGTGGCGCAGGCGGCGGGCATATCCCGGCTTGTTTATCCATCGTCGAAATTTTAGTTACGCTTTACAACGGTGTGCTTAGGGTTAATCCTGGCGGGCCTCGCGATCCCGGTCGTGATCGATTCATTTTGAGTAAAGGGCACGGCGGTGTCGCGCTTTATGCCATATTGGCGGATAAAGGATTTCTTGACCCTCGGCTTTTGTTAACCCATGGAAAGAAAGGAACTATTCTCGGTGGGCATCCGGATATGCATAAGGTCTCGGGGATCGAGGCTTCCACAGGAGCTCTCGGGCACGGGCTCCCTTTTGGCGCCGGTGTTGCGTTGGCAGCGAAAATAGACGCTAAAGATTATCGCGTATTTGTTCTTGTAGGAGACGGGGAATGCCAGGAGGGGAGTATTTGGGAAGCCGCGCTTTTTGCGCCTCAAATGAGACTCGATAATCTTACAGTAATTGTGGATCACAACAAGCTGCAAGCTATGGGCAGTTTAGACGATATTATCGGGTTATCTCCCTTTGCAGATAAATGGAAGGTTTTTGGTTGGGCAGTGGAAGAGGTTGATGGCAATAATATCAGTGATCTCCGCAATACTTTTGGCCGGCTTCCTCTGAAGCCTGGCCGGCCAACTTGTATTGTCGCGCATACGCTCAAAGGAAAGGGAATTTCGTTTATGGAGAATGCGCCGATTTGGCACTATCGGATGCCAAATCCCGAAGAGATGAAGATGGCATGTGCAGAACTAGGATTGGCATTTGAAGATGGAGTTATCGAATGAGGAATGCTTACTTATCGGCGTTATATGATTTAGCGAAAGAGAATAAAAATATAATGGCGTTGATTTCTGATAACGGCGCGATTGTTTATGATCAATATCGTGCGGATTTTCCTGAACAGTATCTTAACTGCGGGATTTCTGAAGCAAATATGGTCGGGGTTTCCGCCGGATTAGCGTCGTGCGGTAAGATCCCTTTTGCGTATACGATCGCGAACTTTATAGTGTATCGCGCGTTTGAGCAGATCCGTAATGACGTCTGTCTTCAAAAAATGAATGTTAAATTAGTCGGAATTGGCGTTGGTTTTGTGTATAGCATTTTGGGGCCTACGCACCATACAACGGAAGATATCGCGTTGATGCGGGCGCTGCCGAATATGACTATTTTCTCTCCGTGTGACCCGCGAGAGGCGAAAAAGGTTACTTATGCCGCTGCTCAAATCAATGGCCCGGTTTATATCCGCCTGGCAACCGGCGGGACTCCGAAGGTTTATGAAAAAGATTATGATTTTCAGGTCGGCAGAGGCGTTGTCTTAAGAGAAGGCCGTGACCTAACAATGATTTCGACCGGTAGTATTTTGCTGGAGGCCTTGCAAGCGGCTGACCAGCTAAAGGCAGAGGGCGTAGGTGTACGGTTTATCAATATGCATACATTAAAGCCAATGGATCAGGCGATTATTCTAAAAGCCGCACGGGAGACAAGCCGTATTCTGATCGTTGAAGATCAAAATTTACAGGGAGGATTAGGTTCGGCGGTTGCCGAAACTTTGGCTGATAATGCAGTCGTCTGTAGATTCAAACGTTTAGGCTTACAAGATGTTTTTACGGAAGGCTATGGTTCGTACCAGGATTTAAAGGAAATTAACGGGATCGCGAAGAAAAATATTAAGGATGCCGCTAAAGGCCTGTTGGAGGCGTAAGATGGGACAATTATTGAATATTATCACTCCGCTGCATACAAGAACTAAACGTAATTATCTGGAACGTATGCAGAATGAAAAAGTATATTGTTCAGAAGTCGCCCGAAAATATGGAAAAGATTTCTGGGATGGCGACCGGCAGTTTGGTTATGGAGGATATAAATATGACGGCCGCTGGTCAGTTGCCGTGGAGGCGTTAGCCAGGCAGTATGGATTAAAGACGGATGCCCGTATTTTGGATGTCGGCTGCGGCAAAGGGTTTATGCTCTATGAGTTTAAAAATATTTTAAAGGATTGTACCGTCAAAGGTTTTGATATCTCCCATTATGCCGTTAAAAACGGCAAAGAGGAAATCAAGGAAGATTTATTCTGCCATAAAGCGGAAGCGGCGCCGTATCCTTTTAAAGATAAAGAATTTGATTTGGTTATCTCCACGGGTACATTGCATAATTTGCGGGTTTATGATTTAAAGCAGGCGCTTCAGGAAATTGAGCGCGTTGGAAAGAATAAGTATATTTTGGTTGAAGCCTTCCGTAACATAGAGGAGCTTTTTAATCTTCAATGCTGGGCGTTGACCTGCGAACTGTTTTTCCGTCCCGAGGAGTGGGTCTGGTTATTCCAGGAATTCGGCTATACCGGAGATTATGAATTTATCTACTTTGAATAAAAGAAAAAAATGAAGAAAGAAGCCAGCCTTTTATATACTAAAATGAAGATTTTCCATTTTAAGGATAAAATCGATTCTTTGACTCGGAATAATCCTTTGATTATGCCTCCCTTGCATATTCGGATAAAGCCGACGAATGCCTGTAATCATAATTGTACTTATTGCGCTTATCGGGTGGATAACCTGCAACTTGGTAAAAACATGGAGACAAGAGATTCTATTCCGAAAGAAAAGATGCTCGAGATAATCGAAGATTTAAGGGAGATAAAAGTTAAAGCTGTTACTTTTAGCGGCGGAGGCGAGCCTTTTTGCTATCCCTATCTGTTTGACGCGGTATTAAAGCTTATTAAATCAAAGATTTCCTTTGCTTCGCTAACTAACGGTTCTCTGCTCTCGGGAGATATTGCCGAACTCTTCAGCCGTTACGCTACTTGGGTAAGGATTTCTATTGACGGCTGGGATGATAAGAGTTATTCCATCTACCGCCGGGTGCGCGAGGGCGAATTCAGTAAAGTTATACATAATATCAAGTGTTTTAAAAAAAATAGAGGAAGATGTTATTTAGGGGTGAGTATTGTTGTTAATAAGCATAACGCTCCCCATATATATGACCTTGTGATGCTTTTACGCGATAGCGGCACTGATAGCGTGAAGATATCGCCTTGTATTATCAGTAACAGTGGAAAAAGCAATAATGCTTATCATAGCAGTCTTTATAAAACAGTTAAAGGCCAAATTGCTAAGGCATATAGTAGGTGCGCTAAAAAAGGATTCGAGATTTTTGATTCATATCATACCCAACTGGAAAGTTTTGCCAAGTCTTACCATTGGTGTCCTTATTTACAGATTCTTCCGGTGATAGGAGCTGATTTAAATATCTATCCATGCCAAGATAAAGCATATAATCTTGATGAGGGATTGGTTGGTTCGATAAAAAAGGAAAGATTCAAGGATTTTTGGTTTTCAAATAAAAACAAGTTTTTTAAGGTAAATCCTGCAAAGGTTTGCAATCATCACTGCGTTGCAAATGAGAAAAATAAGATGATTCTGGAATATTTAAATACGGACGCTAAGCATTTATTTTTCGTTTAGGGCTCTAAATCTATGGAGAACGGGGTTCAGTGAGGAAGGTTATTCTGCTTGGGCATACTGGTTTTGTCGGGTCTCATTTATATAAGTCACTGGTCCAAACTTTACCTGAAGTGCCGCTTGTAGGATCTTCATTCCCGGAGCTTGACCTGACGCGATCCGAAAGCGTTGGTATATTAAAGGCGTTATTCGATCGGCATACAGTGGTTATCCTTTGTTCAGGCATTAAGCGGCAGTTTGGCGATAGCCCGGATATCTTTGAAAAAAATGTTGCGATGTGTTTGAATGTTGTCCGGGCGTTAGAGGTATCGCCGGTTGCCAGGATGGTCTTTTTTAGTTCTATGGCTGTTTATGGGGAAGACATCCATAATATTGGCATTGATGAGAATACGCCCATATGTCCACGATCTTACTACGGCCTTGCGAAATATGTAGGGGAACTTGTTTTCGAACGTATCTTCAGCCGTCAGAATGGTTCTTACGTGGCTATACGCCTGCCGGTTATTTATGGTCCTGGGGATGGAGGCAATACCTATGGCCCGGCCGGGTTCTTGAAAGCTGCGATGGAGGGCCGGGTAGTCACGCTATGGGGCGATGGGGAGGAGCTAAGGGAGTTTATATTTATTGATGATGTTGTCGAAATTGTTAAACGCCTCTTGACGGTTGAGTATCAAGGTGTTGTGAATGTTACTGCCGGTAAAAGTTACTCGTTTAGGGACATTTTGAATATTCTTGATCGACTTTTGCCGCAAGGCGTTCAAGTGGCATCGCGGGCTCGTTCCAAGGATAAGGTGGATAATGCCAGCTGTAACGCCAAAATTCAGCAGTGGACGGGTGGGTTTGTTTTTACGGCTCTTGAGGATGGTATTCGAAAAATGTTTGAAGTCGAAAAGTCGCGTGTTAAACCGTAGCAGGCAGGTCTTCTATGTTGCTTTGCAGGGCATGTTATTCCGAGAGCGTTTTCCCAATGCTTGATGTTGGATTGCAACCGTTGAGTAATCGGTTTGTTTGTATAAAAGGCGAAGAGGAGCCGCTTTTTCCTTTTAAGTGGAATTTATGCCGGCGTTGCGGGCTCGTTCAGTTTGATACTTCTGTGCCGGCTGATGAACTTAAGCCGCGTTTCAATTGGATCACCTACAGCGAACCCGAAGACCATTTAGATGATATGGTGGATATGCTTGAGGAATTACCTGGAATGACAACAAATTCGCTTCTTATGGGTGTGAGCTATAAAGATGATACAACGCTTCGCCGTTTTGAGAAGAAAGGCGTAACGCGCACAATTCGTATTGATCAAGCGGCTGACCTCGGCATTACGGATAGGTGCGCTGGAATAGAGACACTGCAGAATCGTATTATTCCAGAGCGAATGCTCGAGGTTTCCGCTAAATATGGGCGGGTTAATATGGTTATTGTCCGCCAGGTGCTTGAGCATGCGGAGGATCTAAGGGCTTTTTTAAATGGTCTCAAAGAATTAATTGCGCCCGGCGGTTATGTTGTTATTGAGGTCCCTGATTCTTTACGCGCGATTGAACGTTGTGACTATACGATGCTTTGGGAGGAGCATGTTGTATATTTTACCCCATCAACCTTTCGCCGTTGCCTTAATGAGGCGGGATTCAATGTGGTGAATTTTATCGTTTATCCGTATACCTTTGAGGACTCTTTGGTTTGTGTTGCCCAGATCGGAAAACATGGCGGGGTGCAGCAAAAGGAAGAGGTGAAAAAGGCTTTGTTAGATGCGGAACATTTCGCGAAAGAATTCAAGGGTTATGGTATTAAATTCAAAAATGCGCTGGAAGCATTTTATCGGGAAAAGGGTAAAATTGCCATATTTGGAGCCGGACACCAGGCCTGCGGCTACGTTAATTTTTTTGGCCTCACGGATCTGATCGACTTTGTGGTAGATGACAATCCTAATAAAAAGGAGCTTTTTATGCCGGGTTCGCAATTACCGATTCTGAGTTCCCGGGCTTTGTTGGAACGGGATATTAAACTATGCCTGTTGACGATTAATCCCATTCGCGAAGAGAACGTATTATTACGTAATTGCGCTTTTGTTGGTCAGGGGGGCCAGTTTAGGTCCATTTTTTTGTCCAGCCGTCACGCATTTAAGTGCTAAGGAGGTTTGATGGTTTATAAAAAGATAAATGACGAAGTTTTGTATTCTGATGAGCAGATCGTTACGGTGAGCGCCTCTGACCTTGCGTTTTTGAAAGAAGCCGCTACGCACAATGTGCGTAAACGAATTCGTTTATGCACCCATACCGGGGTAAATGATAAAGTCCATGAAATGTTCATTGTCCATATGAAGGGCGCCTATGTTCGTCCGCATAAAATTTTAGGTAAGAGTGAGTCATTCCAGGTTCTTGAGGGCGAGGTTGACGTTATTTTGTATGCCGATGATGGCCGCCTGACGCGGGTTATTAAGATGGGGGATATGGCTTCTGATAAGGCGTTTTATTATAGGCTTCCCGAGTCGGTCTTCCATACGCTTCGCGTCCGTTCCGAGGTGGTTTGTTTTAAGGAGGTCACGCTTGGCCCATTTATCTCTAATGGTACGATTTTTGCGCCGTGGTCGCCAGACCAGAATGATCTTTCTGGTGTGGCGAAGTTCTTAGAGAAGCTTAACGAGGCATAGACTTTTAAAAGACTAGGGGAAACAGAGTAAATAAAAAGGAAAAAAGATGAAAAAAGAATATTATAAAAGATCTACCTGCCGTCTATGTGATTCAACAAGGGTTTACTCCGGAGTAAAATTTGAGGCGACTCCGCCCGGCGATACTTTTGTAACACAAGCGGAGATTAACCGGGCACAAAAGAGATATCCTATTGATGTTTGTCTCTGCGAGGATTGCGGCAGTATTCAGCTTTTAGATGTGGTAAACCCAGAGATTCTTTATGGCCCTTATCTTTATCAGACATCCATCTCTCTGGGGTTGCCTGAGCATTTTCGCAGGTATGCAGATGAGGTTTTGGCTGCGGTAGCCATTAAGCCGGGCAGCCTGGTTATTGATATCGGCAGTAATGACGGGACCCTTTTGCGGTGTTTTCAGGAAAGAGGTATGAAGGTATTGGGGATAGATCCCGCGTCGGCGGCGGTTAAGACTGCCCTTGCAAGAGGGGTTGATACGATTCAGGCGTTCTTTGACCGAAACCTGGCCAGGAAAATACGCAGCGAGCGGGGAGATGTCGGGATCGTAGCTGCTAATAATGTGATTGCTAATGTTGATGCGCTGGGGGATTTCGTAGACGGCATCAGAGAACTTATTGAGCCTAACGGATATTTTGTGATGGAAACCGGCTGCGGGGCGTCCCTTCTTGAGAAACGATTAATTGATGTGGTCTATCACGAGCACCTTTCTTATTTTACAGTAAAACCTTTGGAGGGTTTCTTTCGTCGGCATGGGATGAAGATTATTGATGCGTATTGGATTCCCTCTAAAGGGGGTTCGATTCGTTGTTTTGTTCAAGCGGATAAATCTTCGGCCATTCCGAAGCCGTCGGTTAGGGAGATGATTTATATGGAAGAAGATAAAGGCATTGGCACTATGGATTCGCTCCGCAAGATGGGCGTGTTTATCACGGAAAGAAAAAAAGGGTTAACATCTCTTCTTGATGGTCTTCGGGCGCAGGGAAAGACGATCGTTGGTTACGGCGCTTCTGTTGGCGTGACCACGCTCTTGTACCTCTTTGGTTTGGATAAGTACCTGGATTATCTGGTTGATGATGATGCAACGCGATTTGAGCGTTTTTCTCCCGGGCAGCATATCCCGGTGTATTCGTCGGTTGTCCTTAATGAAAAAAACCCCGATTATGTCCTTATTTTAGCGTGGCGCTATACAGACCCGATTATGAAACGCCACGAAAAATATATCCAGCAGGGAGGAAGGTTTATTTCACTTTTGCCCGAGTTAAAGATTTTCGGTGTTTCTTAATGATTTTTTGGAGGGAGTTACTTGAAGAAGGCAAAAAGTTTTTTAGAGTTTTATGGTGAGCATAATATTTCTCCTGTTCGGCAGGATTTATCCGATTATCTGAAGCATCGCCTCCGGAGAGAATGTTTGTATAGGCACTTAGGTTTATTACCGAGTTATTTTACAGGAAAGAAGATTTTGGAATTCGGCCCGGGAGGCGGATTCAATTCCCTTATTATTGCGGATTTTGGTCCAAGACAGTATACTTTAGTGGAAGGGAATCCACAGGGAGTAAGGGAGATAAAGGCTAATTTTAAAAAGCATCCTTTATTAAATTTTGGCCGGTTCAAGGTAGTTCACTCTAAGGTAGAGGATTATTCAACCAAAGAATTATTCGATATCGCTATTTGTGAATGCATGGTTCCTCATTCCAAGAATCAGGCGGTCATCTTGAATAAGCTGGATTCTTTATTGCTCCCGAAGGGAGTTATGATTGTGACTTGCGAAGATGAAATATCTTCTTTTTATGAATTTATTAAGCGGTATTTTGCCTTTCAGCTCGTAAAGGATGTTGTCGGTTTTGAAAACAAGGTTTCTATTTTGGTTGAGGCATTTGAGCGCCATAAGAAAACCTTACTCGGTAGCAGCAGGTATACCCGTGATTGGGTTATAGATACTTTTTTAAACGAAGCGGTTTTTAATCCGTTATTTTCCATTAAGGATTGCCTTGCCTCTTTGGGGAAAAAATATCTGGTTTACCATACCTCTCCGATGATTTTTACCGATTATCGATGGTACAAATCTATCCCTGAAGATCGCAAAAGTTTTAATAATTATGTCATAGAGGAATTTGATACAATCCGGCATAATTTATTTTTTACGAATAAAAATTTTAATAAGCGCACAAAAATTAAGAACGATAAGTTATCTAAGCTTTGCTGGCAAGCCAGGAGGTTAATTTATCTTAATGAAATGAAAGGATTGGATGTAAAAAAAAGCATGCTTGAGGTTATTTCCGGATTAATATCTAATTTAAAAGACACAGACAATGACGTCCTTGGGTCTCTAAGGGATATTCGGGAACTCTTGAAGATGAAAATACAAGTTAAGGATATCAGTCAAAAGTATCCATTGTTTATAAAAGCCTTTGGAAAAGTGTCACAATACATAAGCCTGATAAAAAATCATGAATAAACATATTCTGATTATTGGCGGTACCAGGGGGTTGGGTAAAGTATTGGTTAAGAATCTTTTAAAAAAGAAATACGTTTTGTCTGTAGTTGGCCGAACAGCCGCCTTCTCCCGGCGCGCTCACCCCGGGATAGTTTATTGGCCATATGATTTACGGCATACCCAAAATATCCCCAGGCTTATTTCGCGTATTTTAAAGGCAAAAGGCAAGCTTGACAGCATCGTTTTTCTGCAAAGATTTAGAGGACAGGGAGACGCTTGGCAGGGAGAAATAGATGTTAGTCTGACCGCAACTAAGATTATTATTGATAGCGCGGCAGGGCATTTTAATAAAAAAGGGAATAAGACAATTGTGATTGTAAGCTCTATTGCGGGCTCATTAATTGTAGAAGACCAACCTTTAAGTTACCATGTGGGGAAAGCAGCCTTGAACCAGATGGTCAGATTTTATGCTGTTAAGTTAGCCGTAAAGGGAGTGCGGGTTAACGGGGTCTCTCCGACATTGGTCCTAAAGCCCGAGTCAAAACAGTTTTATTTAAAGGATAAGGGCCTCTACAATTTATATAAGGCGGTCCACCCTTTAAATAAAATAAATACGGCGGAAGAAGTAGCCGATATTATTGAATTCCTTATGCATGACAAATCCAGGGCAATTTCCGGTCAAAACATTGTTGTTGACGGAGCCTTATCTTTGCAGGGACACGAAAGCCTGGCTGTAAAATTAAATAATTTTGGGGAATAAAGGTTGGTTAAACGGCGGAGGTTATGCAAAATCTCCATAAAAGGATAAATTTGATTAGGAAGATTTATTTGTTGAGTAAAAAAATTTGTTTCTTCATTTTGGCTATGCCTTTTATTATGGTTATGTCAATATTACGGCCGTTTATCTTAGTACGTTTAGGGCTTGTTGATATTGGGCGCTTTGGTGGCGTGTATGACGCCGAATGGTATTTGGCTGAACGGGCTGCGGGTATTCATCAAAAAAGAAGTTTTGATCTATTTTTTTTCTTTCGCTCTACAGGGATTATCTCTAATCAGTTTTGGGAAAAATTATGGAAACGGACATTAAATGTTTTTCCTTTTTGGCGGCTTGGGTACACTTTATATACATTATGCCATAAATTTCAGGTGCTTCATGTACATATTATACCCCTGGATGATGTCAGGCCAATTTATGGAAAAGAATATAAGGGATTTATAACACATCATTGTATTTTAAAGCATTACCAGCCCCCTGTTTTATTTACCCCTGAGGAAGAATTATTGGGGAAAGACGCTTTGGAGCATTTTGGTATTTCGCAGAGCAAGCCTTTTATATGTTTTCATGCAAGGGATTCTGCTTATTTGGAAAGGATAGCGCCTAATTGCGATTGGCGGTATCACGGTTATAGAGATTCGGATATTAAAAATTATATTCCGGCGGCAGAAGAACTGATGCGCCGCGGTTATTATACCGTCAGAATGGGGGTTTTTGTAAAAGAGAAGTTATCTCTTGAAAATCCTTTGTTTATCGATTATGCCATGAATGGCAAGCGGACAGAATTTTTGGATATATATTTGGGAGCAAAATGCCGTTTCTTTGTCTGTTCTGATACCGGCATATCTATGGTCCCTGAAGTTTTTAGGAGGCCGTTGGTCTATGTAAACTGGGTGCCTTTACTACGCTGCCCCGCATTCTATGTCCATAATGCTTTATTGATTCCTAAAAAGTTTATTTTAAAAAAAGAAAAACGCGAGCTGACATTTCGGGAGATTATTTTTTCACCAATAGGAAGCACGTTTGAAAAGGGAGTTTTTGACCGGATGGGGATAGAGTTAATAGAGAATACGCCGGAGGAAATTACAGCTGTAGCCTTGGAAATGGATGAACGTTTTAATGGTAGATGGAAAACAACAGATGAAGATGAGGAGTTGCAGCGGCGTTTTTGGAAACTTTTTGAGTCGTACGAATTAAATAATCCCGGCGTTAGAATAGGCGCTGAATTTTTACGCCAGCACAAATATTTATTGGATAATTAATAACCCTTATGGCGATTGTTAAGAAAATTTATTTATTTTTTAAGCATCAGGCCGATGATCTTCAAGAAGGCGGCCTGTGCGTCTTTTTTAGAAAAGTTAAAAAGTTTCCGCAACTCTTCCTCTTGCGGATTTTTGCTCCGTTGGCGGTTAAGTGGGGTATTCATTGGCCAAAGGCGTATCTTTTTATGGCCTATAAGTTTATAAAACAATATAAGACTACGCGTGTAAGCCATCGCGTAAATAGAAAAGAATTAGAAGCCCTTTCCGAGAAGTCTATAAATTATATGAAGAAATATATTGGATATAAACCAATCGCGGCTAATTTATCTGACTGGATTAACGCAAACAATGGATTGAGTTTCTTTCTCTGGGATAAGGGCGATATTAATGAAACGATTCAAAGTATAAATAGAGTCATGGAGATACAAAATACAATATGCCGAGAGCATCAATTGGATAAATTGGATATCGTTTTTATCCCGCGGGCATTTGCGATAGGGGCAATCGGTCCTTATGAGAATGTTTACTCATATATTAAGGCAGGAATCCTTGGCCTGCGTCCTCCTCAAAAGATGATTCTGCTGCTGGAGCCCGACGCGCAAGTTAACAACAGGCATTATTTAAATTATTTTAAGCAATACATTTCAATTATAACGGATACCAGGCTTATTGAGCTGCTTTCTCCTTTAGAGAAGTTTTTGGCTGTTCCTTTGGGTTTAATTATGCCTATTTACGGGAAAGGCTTTATAAGCCATCTTTCTTTTGGTTTAATTCAAGAGCAATGGCATAAAGAGAAGCGCACGCCGTTGCTCACTCTTTTAAATACAGATCGCCAACGCGGCTGGCAGCATTTAATATCTTTGGGGGTTCCTCAGGGGGCCTGGTTTGTGTGTTTGCATGTAAGAGAATCGGGATGGCGCGATGAGGGGTCTATTTCAGAAGATTACCGGAATGCCGACATCAATACCTACATACCGGCGATAAAGGCGATTACTTCTGCCGGCGGTTGGGTTATTCGTATAGGTGATCCGGGGATGAAGCCATTGCCTGAAATGTCTCAGGTTATTGATTATGCGCATAGTAATATTAAAAGCGATTGGATGGATGTGTTTTTATGCGCAGAATGCCGGTTTTTTATCGGGACATCTTCCGGGCCATTTACTTTGGCGGTAGCCTTTGGAGTCCCTGTTTTGGTAACGAATCTGCTGCCCGGGCATGCCCTATATCATCTATCCAGTAAAGATCTATTTCTTCCGAGGCTTTGCTGGTTAGAAGATGAAAAACGTTATCTTAATTTTAGAGAGTTAATCGCTCCACCGGTAGGAATGGCCAGTTCAAAAACTTCTTTTGAGAAACTGCATCTTAATATTGTGCCTAATGATGCCGAGGAAATTAAGGATTTAGTTATAGAGATGTTAGAAAAATGTGCTGGCAAATTAAAATATAGCGATGAAGAAGAAAATTTACAGAGATGTTTTAAAATGATGGCTGCCGAATGCGGCAAACTTTACGGTGACGAAAGGATCGTTTGTAATGCGCGCATAGGAAGATATTTTTTATCTCGACATGCGCCACTCTTATGGAGGGGACAAAATGATTGAGCCAAAGAATAGGTTAAAACGTTTAATTAATATTTATCTGGGATTGTTTGTTCTCTTGAGCCTTTTTGCAGTAGTGTACACCGTTTTTACAAACTATGCTGCGCATGAAAAAATTCTCAACAAATCTTTAATCGCAACTCTTTCTTTTGCTATTGTCACGGCAGCGCTGTTTTTTTTGGACGCGAAAAAGAGAGCCAATGCCGCGTTAATGCATTTTTCGATACTTTTCTCTCTATTTTTAATCAATCTGTTGTTTGAAATTCCGTTAGATCAAGGCAACATTGAACGCGCGGCAAAGCGCACAGGCATTAAATGGGATAAAAGAAATAAATATGAGGTTGTAGATGCTCTTAGGAAAAAGGATATTACGGCATTTCCTACTGCATTTTTTCCGGCTTTTGTCGGCGAGGAGGGTTTCTTTACGGAGAAATTCGGGCTTAAATTGGATAACCTTTTTCCGCTAAGCGGAGTTGCCAATGTTGAAACGGTGCTATCCAATGAAACCGGGGAATGGATAATTTATAAGTCGGATAGATATGGATTTAACAATGACGATAGTGTTTATGAAAAAAGCGGCCGGCCTATTCTTATTGTGGGTGATTCTTTTGCGCAAGGCATAAGCGTTCCTCAAAAAGATAGTGTTGCCGGTAATCTTTTACATAGAGGTTACAAAGCTATCAGTTTGGGCACAGGAGGCAGCGGGCCGCTAATTGAACTGGCCGCAATAAAAGAGTATGGGCCTTATCTAAAACCTAAAATAATATTGTGGTTCTATTATGAAGGGAACAATTACCTCCATTTACCTAAGGAATATAGGTATCCTGCGTTGAACAAGTATCTTGAGAAGGGATATTCGCAGCACTTAATTAATAGACAGCCGGAGATAGATCAATTTTGGGCCGATTTTTTTGCTAAAGCAGAAAAATACCTTAAAAACGAAAAGGAGAGTGTTGTATTCTGGAGGAAGGCAAGCTCCAAGAAGCTGCTTAAGGGCTTAATTCTAAGAATGGTTACATTACACAATATCAGAAAGATTGCAGGGGTTTCAAGGCATAGCTATCTTTTTGAAGGGGTAGATAGGTCGGGTTTTGACACAACGGAGCCAATGTTCAGGAATGTTATGAAAATAGCTAAGGAGGAGGCGGAGGGCTTAGGCGCCAAACTATATTTTGTATATCTCCCGAACTATGCAAGTTTTTTTAACCAGAAAATTCTGCTATCGCCAAGTTCCCAGACAGTCCGGAAGATTATAGCTGAATTGGATATCCCTGTTATTGATTTTTATAAATGCTTAAAGGATACCGGAGATCCGAACGAGTTTTTTCCGTTTCGGCTAGGCGGCCATTATAGCGTTAAAGGGTATAATTTATTAGCGAATCTTATTGAAGAGGAGGCGTTAAAGTGAGGTTAACGTTTCATTCAAGATCGCAAGCCATTAAGAATTGTTGGCGATTTATAAAAAGGGCAATTTTTTTTATCCAAAGCAAGCTAAGTAAGTTTATTATATGGTCATCACAAATAACGAAAACCGAATTTAGGTTAAGGAATGAGATCAACCGCTATTATGATGATTTTTATTTGCGTAAAGATTTTTCGGAATATATCTCAAGAATTTTTAATGGAAAATTGATTCATCTTGATGTGGGTTCACGAGGAGGTTCTTTAGAAATTACCAAAAAATATTCGAAATTTATGGAAATAATAATGTGCGAACCTGAGAAGCGGGAAGCTAAAAAATTACGAGAAGAAGGATTTAAGGTAATTGATATGCCATTATCGAAGGATTGCCAAGAAGCGACCTTTTTTGAAACTCGTATGCCCGCCGGTTCTTCTATTTATAGGCCGCAAGGCCCTTATTTAGATTTTTATGATACTGAGCCGGATTGCTCTTTTCGCTATGAAATTATTAATCAGCGGGTTATTAACTGTTCTACTCTTTCGAAAGAGCTTTCTAATCTGGGAGTTTTAGATCTTGATTTCTTAAAAATAGATACCCAGGGGGCGGAATTAGATGTCTTGATGGGATTAGGAAAATATCGGCCCTTAATTATGCAGGTGGAAATTGAATATTTGCCTTTATATCATAATATGCCAAATGCTTATCAGGTTTGTCAGTATCTTTTTGAATTAGGCTACATACCTTTTACACTGACATCGCATAATGCCAGGGCCTTATGCCCTATTTGGGGGGATGGCTTTTTTATGCCTAGTTGGGTAGACCCTAAGGGGATTGAGTTAATTCAAGCCAGAGAAGAAAAGTATATTGCATTAATGCTTATGTTTGGGCAGTTAACTATACTTAAATTTGTTAATGAGAAGATTAAGCTGCGCAACGCTAGTTTTATTAAATCATTTAATTAAGAGATACATATGTTTTCTTCAGCAAGAAAAATATTAAGTTTATTGACGATCGGCGGCCGAAAGAAATTCTTTTGGTTAATGGCGGCTACTATTGTTATGGCTTTCCTTGATATGATTGGGGTAGCTTCAATATTTCCATTTTTAAGCTTGATTTCTAATCCCGAAGCAATTCATACAAATTTAAAATTAAAATGGGTTTATGATACATTTCAATTTACAAACAAAGATAGTTTTCTTATAACTTTGGGTGTATTTTCATTTGCTCTTTTGGTAATTAACAACGTTCTTCGAGCCAATATAGCAATGGCATTGCTTCGGTTTACCTGGTATATACGTTATGTTATTTCAAAAGATTTATTTTCAAAGTATCTTTTTGAACCATATGTATTCTTTCTTAATCGAAATACTTCAGAGCTTACGGCTTATTTGGCTTCAGAGGTGGCTCGGGTTGTAAGCAGCGTACTTATTCCGGCTGTGCAAGTATGCGCGCAATTTTTGCTTGTTTTGTTGATACTTGTGTTACTAATAATAGTTAATCCGATTATAGCAGTAGTTGTTTTTATGGTTATTGGCGGCGGGTATGCCATAATTTACGTTTTTACGAAAAAGCGGCTTTCACAAACTGGAAAGAACCTATCAAGGTACAGTAAAGAAATATTTAAAGCCCTTAATGAAACTTTTGGGGGGATAAAAGAGATTAAACTTTCAGGAAAAGAAGCAGTGTTTATAGAAAAATTTTCTATTCCTACTAAAAAAAGCGTTAACTGTTATTGCTCTCAATTTTTGATTTCTCAAGTCCCTAAATATGCTTTTGAAGTTTTAGCATTTGGAGGGATATTATTTATTGCGGTTTATATTGCAATTATTAAAAAAGAACCTCAACAAGTTTTTCCTCTTGTGGGCTTGTACGCGCTAGCCGCATACCGTTTATTTCCTGCGATGCAGCAAGTGTTTAGCGAACTTACTTCAATACAGTTTGGGTATACCGCATTTGAAAATGTGTATCAAGATTTTCATAATCGTACAAGAAGAAAACACGAAGAAAGAATAGTTCCTGCGCTAGCGTTGCCTTTTTTAAACGGTATTGAATTTAGAAATTTGGCATTCACTTATCCCAACGCACAAAAACCCGTTATTGAAAATCTTAATTTCATTATTAAGGCAAATACAACTGTCGGCTTAGTGGGGGGGTCAGGAGCGGGCAAGACTACAATGGTTGATATTTTACTTGGTTTATTGCGCCCCCAAAAGGGAGAACTCGTTGTAGATGATACGATAATCAGTGACGATAATCTTTTTTCATGGCAGGCTAATATTGGTTATGTTACTCAACATATTTATTTGTGTGATGATACTATTACCCGAAATATCGCTTTTGGCGTCCCGGATCAAGAGATTGACCATCAGGCTGTAAAGCGCGCGGCCAAGTTAGCGAATATCGATGATTTTGTCGTTAATGAGCTTCCTTATGGTTATGATACGGAAATTGGCGAGCGGGGCGTGCGTCTTAGCGGAGGGCAAAGGCAGCGGATAGGTATTGCCAGGGCAATGTATTACAACCCATCATTACTGGTGTTTGATGAGGCGACAAGCGCGCTTGACGGAATTACGGAAGGAATTATCTTAGAAGCAATTCACAATTTAGCGCATCAGAAAACTATTATCATCATTGCGCATAGGTTTAGCACGGTTAAAGAGTGTGACGTAATTTATATGCTGGAAAGGGGAAAAATCGTTGGGCAGGGTACGTACGCGCAGCTTTTAGATGACAATGAACAATTTCGTCAAATGGCCAAGGTAACTTTAAGAAAGAACGATTAGGGAAATATGGCGGTTAATTCAAGGAAAAAAATTTTAATTACAGGCGCGAGCGGAGTTTTAGGCAGCAACCTCACGTTTTTCTTTAAAGATTATTTTGATGTTATCGGAGTTTATCATTCGCATCCTGTTTCTATGGCTGCGGCAGAAATGGTTCAGGCGGACCTTTGTGATGCGAGAATAGTTACAGGCTTGGTAGTAAAGTATAAACCAGATGTTATTATTCATTGTGCCGCGCAGGTGGATGTAGATGCCTGTGAGGAGAATCCTAAGCTTGCGCATCGAAAGAATGTGGAGATGACGCGTAATATTGTTAATGCCATAAGAAACCGGAAGGCCAAATTAGTTTTCATTTCAACGGATCTTGTTTATGGCCCATCAAACAGGCCTCATAAAGAAGAGGATGTTCTTTTGCCATGCAATGAATATGGCCGCACCAAAGTTTTGGCGGAGGAAGTTGTCCTCAAGAGAAAAGGCGCACTTGTTTTAAGAACAAATTTTTTTGGATGGAGTGTTGGTGGAAGAAAGAGCCTTGGGGAATGGGTGATTGAATCTTTGAGCCAGAATGTTCGAATCCAGGGGTTTAAAGATGTCCATTTTTCTTCTATCTATACGTTTGATCTAGCGGAAATTCTAAGTCGGTGCTTACGAAAGAATTTAAGCGGAGTGTTTAATCTGGGATCAGCCACTTCTTTATCTAAATATGAGTTTTTGAGAAGTATAGGGAATTCTCTATCTCTCAACGTCTCTTTGGTTGATAAGATCTCTGTTGATGATTTACCTTTACGCGCGGCGCGCAACAAGAATACCATAATGGATATCCGCAAAATCTCTATGGCGCTGGGTATAAAACTTCCTACTCTGGAAGATTCTCTTGAGCACTTTGTGGTTCATTATCGTAAAGGGATGTCTCGAGTAATTTGTGGGTCAGAGGCCTGTTATCCCGAATTAGACTATATTCCTTACGGACGGCAGTGGATTGATGAAGAAGATATTAACGCGGTTGTTCAAGTGCTTAAATCGCCCAATTTAGCTCAAGGCCCAAAAATTATTGAGTTTGAGTATGCTCTTGCGCAATATGCTGGCGCGGAATATTGCGCGGCGCTTAATTCAGGAACATCCGCCCTTCACGCGGCGTGTCTTGCTATTGGCATTAAGAAGGGCGACGAAGTTATCACGTCCGCGAATACTTTTGTGGCATCGTCCAATTGTGTTGTTTATTGCGGGGGGACTCCTATTTTCGCGGATATAGACCTTAAAACATACAATCTTTCTCATCTTGATGTTGAAAAAAAGATTACAGCAAGGACCAAAGCTGTTATTCTTGTTCATTTTGCCGGGCAGAGCTGTGATATGCAGGTTCTTTGTTCAGTGGTGCGTAAAAAAGAAAAGCAATTTGGACGAAAAATCTATATTATCGAAGATGCTTCTCATGCTTTGGGGTCTTGTTATAAGAAGGCCCCGGTAGGAAATTGCCGGTTTTCAGATATGGCGGTTTTAAGTTTTCATCCGGTTAAACATATTACAACTGGGGAAGGAGGAGCTGTTTTAACGAATAGCAAAGAGATGTATCGCAAGGTCTGTTATTTTCGTTCTCATGGGATCACCGGATTCCCAGAGGAACTCACGAATCAACCAGAGGGATTTGAGGAAGTGCGCAATAGAGGGCTAATGAAAAAACCATGGTATTATGAACAGCTTTATCTTGGGTATAATTATCGCATCACCGATATTCAGTGTGCTTTGGGTATATCTCAACTACGTAAATTAGCCATGTTTAAGGAGCGCCGCCGGCAGATTTGGGATTTTTATAATCGTTGTTTTAAAAATGAAGGACTTTTAGTTATTCCTTATGAAAGTCAGGATGCGGATAGTAATTTTCATCTGTATGTGGTATTGATTGATTTCGTGGCTCTAAATAAAACCCGGACAGAAGTAATGCTGGCATTAAAAGATTTTGGCGTCGGTACCCAAGTTCACTATATTCCGGTGTATACACATCCATTTTATCGCGATCGATTTAACGGGACTTGGGGAGATTGCCCTAATGCTGAAAAATATTATAAAAAATGTCTTTCTCTTCCTATTTTTCCAGCAATGAAAGATAGGGATGTCAGAAAAGTAATTGAGTCTATTTATAAGGTCCTAAATTAGGCCCTTTATAAAAGGGGGTAATCGTTGAGGGTTCTTTTGGTAGTTCCTGATTATGGAACTAGGAAGTATTTTATGCCGGTAGGCATTATGTATGTTTCTGCTTATTTAAAACAACAGAAGCATGATGTTATTTGCCTTAATCAAAATCATTATCCAGCTGGCCGTCTTAAAGAGTTGTTGCAAGAAATGCCTTTTGATGTGGTTGCGACCGGAGGACTTTTTGTCGATATTGTTATTTGTCAGAATGTTATTCGAACCGTTCGAGAATACGATCCCAACATAAAAGTGATTTTGGGAGGAGCTATTGCTTCTGCTGACCCGGAGTTTATTATGGGAGAATTGAAGCCGGATTTTTTAGTGATTGGTGAAGGAGAACGGACAGCGGATTTACTTTTGAAGGCATTAGAAAATAGAACGTCTCTACGGCAGGTCAATGGTATTGGATTTATCGAAGAGGGAAAGTTGGTAAAAACGCCTCCGACTTCCTTGATTAAGGATCTTGATACTCTTCCTTTACCGGATTACGAAGGATTTGAATATAATGATTATTTAGATCGAGTTTCTTCGCGTAATCCACAACTTTGCTCTATTCGAGGTAATGATCATATGGTAAGGATGGCTCCTGTGTTCTCTAGCCGTGATTGTGTAGCTAAGTGCACGTTTTGCTACCGGCTCATGGGAGGCAAGTACCGTCTTCGTTCCATTCGCAATGTTATTCGTGAGATTCATTATTTGGTAGATCGTTACAAGGTCAATGAAATTTCTGTTCTTGATGAGATGTTCGTGACAGGGAAAGATCGAATTCAGGAGTTTTGTGAGGCTATCAAACCGCTGGGGATTCCTTGGCAGTGTCAGTCGCGAGTGACGGCGGTTAATGATGAGATTTTAATAATGATGAAAGAATCGGGATGTTATTTTATTAGTTATGGTTTTGAGAGCGGAAGCCCGACCGTCTTAAAAAGTATGCGCAAGGGAGTTTCGCCGGAAAGTATGGAGCGGGCGATCAGGTCTACGCAAAAGGCTCGGATGGCGATTCAGGGAAATTTTATTTTTGGTGATCCGGCAGAGACGATGGCCACAGCTAGAGAAACAATTCAATTCTCGAGAAAATTTGAGCGCCTTTTTTTGGGGTATGGATTTATTTTTCCTTATCCAGGAACGGAACTTTATAGCAGGCTGGTCTTACAGGGAAAGATGCCTGATCGGCGGTTATTTTATGAATGCCCCGGGCATAAGTTTTATAATATGACGAACCTGTCAGATATTGATTTTCAGGTATTAGTTATGAAGGTCCGGGTTGAACAATTTCGTCGTAACTTACTTTCATCAGGCAAAATTCTCAGTTTAAAGAAAAAGGAGAAGGGTTGGTATTTAATTGATTTTCGTTGTCACCATTGCGGCGGTGACAACCCTGGGTGCCTGATGGAGTCTTCCGGGAAGAATATAATAATATGTAAATATTGTTATCAACGGAATGGATTTGATCGTGCTGACATCAGGTTTGGAGATGCCCGGGCATTTATCAAAAAGATTCTTTTCTTTTATGTGATGTCGATTCCGGGTTCCTTGTTTTTTTTTAAGGCTCGTTGTTACTTACGCAATATGAAGGCATGGTTAAAAAAAGGATGTGTATAAAATATCATGAATCTTCAAAAATCGCAGGAGTGCCAAAATAAAGCCCGTAAATTAATACCCGGTATGACACAGCTTTTGTCCAAACGGCCGGATATGTTTTCGCTTGGTGTGTGGCCAACGTATTACAGTAAGTCCAAAGGCGCGAAAGTTTGGGATTTAGACGGTAATGTTTATATTGATATGAGTATTGCTGGTATTGGGGCTAATATTCTTGGTTACGCTGATCAGGATATTAATGCCGCGGTAATTGACGCGATTAAGAACGGTTCAAGTTCATCGTTGAATTGTCCGGAGGAAGTTGATCTTGCGGAAGAATTGTGTAGTTTGCATCCTTGGGCGCAGATGGTCCGTTTCGCGCGTAGTGGCGGCGAGTCTATGGCGGTTGCGGTGCGTATTGCGCGGGCGCATACCGGCCGTGATCTTGTGGTGATTTGTGGTTACCACGGCTGGCATGACTGGTATCTAGCCGCTAATCTTGGTACCGAGAACGCTTTGGGAGAGCATCTTATTCCTGGATTAAGCCCAACCGGCGTGCCAAAAGCGCTTAAAGGCACAACGTTAACATTTAAATATAATGATATCGATAGTCTTAAAACGGTGATTGCCGCGCATAAGGGTGAGGTTGCGGCTATTGTTATGGAGCCGGTGCGTAATATCCAGCCTACGCAGGGTTTTTTGCAGGGTGTTAGATTGCTGACTGATCAGGCAGGCGCTATATTTATTTTTGATGAAATTTCATCAGGTTTTCGTTTGAATTGTGGTGGGGCGCATATTCTTTACGGGGTTGATCCGGATATAGCAGTTTTTTCAAAGGCTTTGGGCAATGGTTATCCTATTGCGGCTATTATTGGCCGTGCCTTCGTTATGGAGTCGGCGCAGAAAAGTTTTATCAGCAGCACGATGTGGACGGAACGTATTGGCCCTGTTGCGGCATTGGCAATGATAAAGAAGTTTCGCGCTTTTAAAGCGCACGAGCATCTAATGGAAATAGGGAGGTTGGTCCAGAAGGGTTGGGAGGTTGTTAGTAAGCGTCATGGCTTGCCGGTTAAGATTTCTGGAATCTATCCGCTTGGTCATTTTGTTTTTGATGATCAGGATCAGCCGGTTATGAAAGCATTTTTTGTGCAGGAAATGCTGGCGAAAGGATTTTTGGCATCGAACGTTTTTTATTCCATGTTAGCGCATACCAAAGAAGATGTTGAGGCATATTTGATGGCGGCGGATGAGGTGTTTGGGCGCATTAGGCAGTTAAAAGATAGCGGTAGACTGCGCTCCGCGCTGAAAGGCGAGCCGTCAGCTTCGGGTTTTAAGCGGATGACTTAAATGACCGATAGATTAGTTCTTGGCACTGTTCAATTGGGCATGCCATATGGTATTAGCAATAAAACTGGAAAGCCGGATTTTAATAGTGCATGCGATATGATTAAAACGGCTTTTGATCAAGATATTGCATGTTTTGATACCGCCCAGGCTTACGGGGATAGCGAAGAGGTTTTGGGAAGAGTCTTTGCTAAACTTAAGGTAGGCGCGCAGGTAAAGGTTTATAGTAAATTGCATCCGCGGCTTGATTTGCATGACGAAGACGCCGTTAGGCAATCAGTTGAGGATTCTTTGCGCAAGCTTAATATGGACCAGCTTGAAGGTTTGTTGTTGCATGGCGAAGATGGGATACGATTTTGGGATGAAGGGTTGGGCAATGTGTTGAGGGGATTGGTTATCCGGGGGAAAGTGAAGTTGATCGGTGTTTCGTTTTATACTCCAGAAAAAGCCCTTGATGCTTTGGATGTTGACGGAATCGACATGATACAGGTGCCAGCCAATATATTTGACCGTCGGTTTGAGGATGCCGGTGTCTTTAGAAAGGCTCAAGAGCGCGGTAAAGAAGTTTTTATACGTAGCGTGTTTCTTCAGGGCCTTCTTCTGATGGAACCGGAGGCTATCCCTGAGAAGGTGTGGCTGGCAAGAAGAGCGGTGGCTGAGTTCGCAAAGCTTGCTTCTGTGTGGCGGTTAGATCGTAAAGAGCTGGCCTTAAGATATGTGTTGAGCAAATGGCGGTATGCGCGGGTAGTCGTTGGAGCAGAAACTGCGCAGCAGGTGGCAGAAAACGTCAAGATCGCTATTCAAGATTTACCCCAGGAATGCATGCATCAAATTGATAAGGCATTTAAAAGAGTAGAGCAGAAAATTATTAACCCCGCTGAATGGGCGTAAAAATATCGGAGGCAAAAAGTTATCATGAAAGAGAAGGTTGTTTTATTTTATCCGAGTTTCACAGGCAGCGGTAAATATCATTGGGCGCCATTCCCCTATATTTATTTAGGGCCTTTCTTGGAGAAGGAGGGGTTTGAAGTCCGGGTGATTGACGCCCGCGTGGATTCGCAATGGAGAATCGTTCTTAAGCGCGCCTTGGACGGTGCCCTTTGCCTAGGGGTTACCTCAATGACTGGGCCGGATTATAATGATGCCGTCGAGGCTACGCGTATTGCCAAGGCGATAGATTCTTGGTTCCCTGTGATCTGGGGAGGCCCCCAGGCAACGGATCAGACCAGCCTTATCGCGGATATTGCCAGCGTCGATGTAGTGGTCAGGGGGCAGGGAGAGATTGTTTTACGGGAATTTGTTCAGAGGCTTGCTGCGGGCAAGCCGTATAATGACCTGAAGGGGATTGTGTATAAACACGGGGGAGTTGTTTACGAAAATAAGCCGGCCGAACCGATCCCGTTTGATTATGATATTTTTGAAGGTTGGCATCTTTTGGATATTGAAAAATACCGTTCCCCGAACAATATTGTTGCTATTTTTACAGCCAGAGGTTGCCCGTTCTCCTGCACTTTTTGCACTACCGGGGCAAAATCATATTCTGAGCGCAGCTTTGAACAGGTTCAAAGACAGGTTCTATATGTTGTTAATGACCTTAAGTTTGACAACATTTTCATTCAGGATGGGACTTATTTTTTTAATAAGGACAGGGTTCTAAAAATAGCTCGTTGGTTTGTTGACGTTAACCTGAATATTAAGTGGAAGGCCAAGGCGCGTGCGAATACGTTGTTCATCTATTCTGATGAAGAAATGCGCCTATTGAAGAAGTCAGGCCTTGTTTCGATATTCTTTGGAATGGAGTCAGGCTCTGATAAGGTATTGAAGAATATGAATAAGAATATTAAATCACAAGACGCGGAAAGAAGCGCTAAGATTTGCCGCAGCCATGGCATAGAATTTTATGCATCGTATATGTTCGCTACGCCTTATGAAACAGTTGAAGACCTTAAAGCTACGATTGAGAGTATGAGACGCATTAAGCAAGTTAATCCAGATGCAGTCATCCAAAATTGTATTTATCTGCCGCTTCCGGGGACGCCGATGTATGAGCAGGCGCGAGCCTGCGGGTTTGTCCCTCACCTGACTATTGAGGAATGGGGGAACCGGAAGGTAGCGACACACTTTGATTCAAAAGATTTGGTTACTTGGATTCCCGAAGATATCCTACAGGAGTATATCAAGGTTTATTCACAGGAATTCACGGGTTATAAAAATCTGTGGGAGCGTGAACTCGATGGTTCATATAAATCGGTATTTAATTCGCCTTCTGGCTCAGAAATGGAGGCTGAAGGTTAATGGATACGCTGATAGGAGAGAGGATATATTTTAAGAAGCTTGATCCGGATGGGCTTTCGTCATCCTATGTATCTTGGATGAAAGATACAGGGGTTGTGCGGTTTTTGGATAACCCTACTGGAGATTTCAACGAAGTCCGCCTAAAAGAATTTGTCTCTAAGATGAATGCAAGCGGACGGGACTATCTTTTTGGTATTTTTTTGAACAAGGATTCCAGACATATCGGTAATATTAAGCTGGGTAATGTTCATTCTGTTCATCGGTTCGCTGACCTTGGTATTATTATTGGAGCAAAAGACTGCTGGGGGAGGGGATACGCTACGGAGGCCGTTTGCCTTTTGACAGATTATGCTTTTGGGCCTTTAAGATTGCGTAAGGTGATTGCCGGAATGTTGGCCGTTAACCAGGCCTCGTACAAAGTTTTTTTAAAGGCAGGATATCGCGAGGTTGGCCGTTATGCTAAACATCGGCTGGTAAATGGTGTTTTTGTTGATTCTATTATTGTTGAAAAGTGTGCGGATGGGGCAGTACCTGGTTAATAAGAAGTGGTGAGATGTGAAGCCGTTAACTGTAGCGATTATTCAGGCGCGTAATGGTTCAACGCGCCTTCCTGGCAAGGTAATGCGCTGTGTGAATGAGCGCCCGATGGTTATCTGGGTTGTGGACCGTGTTCGAGCAGCTACTTTAGTTGATGAAGTGGTTGTGGCGACAACAGTTGATGCGCAAGATGACGCTATGGCCGAGATGCTTTCTGATTCCGGAGTTAGGGTTCTGCGTGGTTCGACGCATGATGTTCTGGATCGGTATTATGTTGCGGCCCGCCAGGTTAGCGTAGAGAATATTGTTCGGATCACCGCGGATTGCCCTTTGATTGACGCGAGGGTCATCGACGATGTGGTGGGTCTTTTTTTAAAAAGCGGATCTGATTATACATGCAATATCATGTCCAGGACTTATCCCGATGGGCAGGATGTGGAGGTTTTTTCTTTCGGTTCTCTGGAGCGGGCCTGGCAAGAAGCTAAAACACCAAGAGAGCGCGAGCATGTGACGATTTATTTCAGAGAGCATCCGGAGTTCTTTAAGATATCAAATTTGAAGTATGAGCATGAGTGGGGGCATATGCGTTGGACGCTTGATTATGCGGAAGATTTTGCTATGATTGAAGAGGTCTTTAGGGCCTTTAAAGGCAGGGAATTAGAAGTTTCTATGGAGGAAATCGCGGCGTTTCTGCAGAAGAATCCGCAGGTCTGTGCTTTAAACCGTAAATATGCGGTGCAGGGTTGATGAAAGTTGCTATTTTGACTGAGGGCGGGAGAGCAAGAGGGCTTGGGCACGTGGTTCGTTGCCTTTCTTTACGGTTTGCTTTTTTGGAGTCTGGAGCGGAATGCGAGATGTTCATTGATGGGGACGATGCCTTGGGCAGCGTTATGTCCGGCGCGCCTTGGCGTTGCTTGCATTGGGTAAGTGACGCGGAGATAATACGCGCTGTTGTTGGCGCCGCGGACATAGTTGTCATTGATTCCTATCTTGCTGCCCAGAATGTTTATGATGTAGTAGCGGAGAGTAAAAAATTAGCGATGTTTTTTGATGATACGCGCCGGCTGTTATATCCTTGCGGGTATGTGGTTAACGCAAGTGCCGAATCTACAGGAACCGGATATCCGCCGCGGCAGGGTGTCAAATATTGCTTGGGGCCAGATTACATTTGTTTACGTCGTGAATTCTGGGATCTTACTCCTTTCTTAGTTAGGCCGGATATTAAAAGGGTTTTCTTATCTTTTGGTGCGGTTGACAGTAAGAATATTCTTGGTCGCGTTTTAGGCGCATGCGTGAGCGCGCGCCCTGATTTGACATATCTGGCTGTGGTTGGGCCGGCGACCAGGAAAGGTCTTTCGTTATTGGAGGCCTACGAAAATGTTCAGTCAGTAGAATTTCTAAGAGATGTTTCGGTTAATAGGCTTATTAGCGCGATGCAAAGCGTTGATGTTGCGGTGAGTTCTTGCGGGCAGACTATTTATGAACTGGCTAAAACAGGTGTGCCATCTGTAACGGTGAGAGCCCATGAAAATCAGTACCTGACTTGGCAGATGATGGTAAGTTCAGGCGCTGTATGTGATGGCGGGGCTGTCAATGAAACACTGGAAGGCAGAGTGTTAGCAGCTCTGCAGGCAATGCAGGCCCCATCACTTAGGCAAGTCTGTCAAGATTCAGGTTGCCGCTTAGTAGACGGCCAAGGCGCTCGCCGTATCGTGAGCATACTTTTAAAAGGGAAGTAATATGGAGCAAGGACCTTTCATTACGATTAACGGGCATCAGGTCGGGCCAGATTTTCCCGTCTATATCATCGCGGAAATAGGAATCAACCATAACGGTTGTCTTTCGACGGCGCTTGAGATGGTGCGTGTTGCCAAATCGGCAGGGGCGGATGCTGTTAAAGTTCAGATTCTTACCGCGGATCGTTGTTACAGCCGGAATAGCCCTTCTTATGCTATTTTTAAGAAAGCGGAGCTAACACATGACGATTGGCGTCTTGTGTTTAAAGAGGCTCAGTTGATCGGAATTGATTGTTTTGCGACATTCGTTGATGTCGCGGACCTGAAGGATTTTTCTGATCTCGTTAAGCCTGCAGTGAAGATTTCATCCAGCTGTATCACAAATATGCCTTTGTTGGAATATGTGGCAAAGTTAGGTGTGCCGGTCTTGGTCTCTAGCGGAATGAGCGATTTGGAGGAGGTACGGGAGGCGGTGCGGGTGTTACGCGCGGGCGGACAAAAGGATATCGCGCTTTTTCATTGTACATCGCTTTATCCTGCTCCTATTGAGGCATTGAATTTACGGGCGATCAGAACCATTGCTAGTGAATTTTCGGATATTCCTGTGGGATATTCTGATCATTCCGCAGGGATAATGGCCTCTGTTCTGTCGGTCGCGCTTGGTAGCGTTTTGGTCGAGAAACATTTTACTTTGAATAAACAGATGGAAGGCCCTGACCATCATTTTTCAGCTGATCCACAAGAGATGATTGAATTAGTGACAGCAATTCGTTCGGCTGCGGCAGCATTGGGCCGTGCAGAGAAGGCGCCTGATTCCCAAGAGGTTGCTGCGCGTGGCCACTTGCGCAGGACCATTGTCGCTTTGCGGGATATTTCAGCTGGAGAGGCCCTTACGCCAGAAAATACGGGATTGAAAAGGTGTGGCTCTATAGGGCTGGCGCCCGGAGAATTAGCAAATGTTCTTGGGCGTGTTTTACGCTCTTCTATCAAAAGGGATGACCCGATCACTGAGCGTTTATTCTTGGAGAGTAGTGTATGAAAAAGAAGGTGCTGCTTACTTCTTTCGGGGGCGTGTGGTCACTGGCTTTTTATGAGGATTTTTTGAAACGCGGAGATTACCGGGTTTTTTTTGCAGACGTTGATTCGCGCGCCCGCGCGCGATGTTTTGTGAAGGATTTTTTAACCCTTTTATCTCCCGGTGATCCGCATTACGTTGATGACCTCTTTGCTATTTGCCGCCGTAACGATATTCGATTTGTTATTCCCGGGGCAGACGAAGAGGCATTAAGGCTTATGCCGGAGCGCGCTCGTTTTGAACGTGCTGGCATTCTTCTGGCTGTTCAAGATATGGAGACGGCTTTGTGTTTTTCGTCTAAGTCAAGGATGTACGATTTTCTGCGGAAAAAGGGATTTCCTGTGCCATTCTATAAACGTTTCAAGACGAAACAGGGGTTTGAAGATGCTCTCTTGTCAGCAGAATATCCTGCGCGGCCTCTATTAATAAAGCCTGATAACGGACGAGGGGGCCGGGGGGTAATTTTGTTGTCGCAGCGGGCATTTCCAAATAAAGATCAGTTGCAAATAATGGATAGTGCAGCGTTTCGTCAAATGATTGATGATGAACAGGAATATATACTCATGGATTACTTTGAGGCGGATACGTATGATATGGATGTATTGACTTACGAAGACGGCAGCGTATTTTTTGGGCTGCGTAAAAGATTTGCCAATGTATCTAAGGTTTTTATGGGTAATATATTTGAAAGGCATGAACGGATTGAGGAGCTCTGCCGGAAACTTTATAACGTGTTACCGACACGCTACCTTATTGATTACGATATCATTGTTCCTGAGGGCCGGGAGCCTTTTTTGATGGAAGTCAATCCTAGGCCTAGCGGTAGCACGATATCCTATCTTCCTTTTGGGTATAATTTATATCATATTTTAATGCAGACATACTTAGATAAAAAAAAGACAGTGCCGGATGGGTCGTATATCGGTAGGACAGCGCATGCGTTCCATCGTGTTTTGAAGGATGCGAGGTAAGTAAGTATGGCTGAACAAATTCTGATTGTAGCAGCTCATCCGGATGATGAAGTGATAGGTTGCGGGGGAGCGATCGCTTGGCATTCCGCACGTGGAGATTATGTTCGGATGATAATTATGGCGGATGGCGTAACATCAAGAAGCTACAATCCCGATATTCCGGTGCCTCGCGCAGAGGAGTTGTTGGTTTATCAGCAGGCTATTGAGCGTCGTAAAACCGAGTGCCGGGACGCGGCATCCCTTCTCGGCGTCAAGAAAAACGCTGTTTATTTCTTAGATCTGGCGGATCAACGTTTGGATACATATCCGTTTCTTGATTTGGTAAAACATATCGAGAAGGTCAAGGGGATTTTTTCTCCGACGCTGGTTTACACACATTTTTTCGGCGATCTTAATTTGGACCATCGTTTGACTGCTCAGGCTGTGTTGACCGCGTTCCGTCCGCGATTAGGAACTACTGCGGCAGTGAAGCTTTTTGAGGTCTATGAGACAACAAGAATTTCTAATCAGGCAGGTTATGGTGATTTTGTTCCGGATTATTTATTGGATATTTCGCCGTTTTGGGAGCTTAAGCAGAAGGCTCTTAGTGTTTATGTGAGTGAGAGTTGCAAGTATCCTCATTTCCGTTCTGTCCAGGCCTTGAGGGAACGGGCTGCTTTTTGGGGGGAGCGATCCGGCGTAAAATATGGAGAGGCTTTTTTGACCCGTTACGCAGCTAGTGAGGAAATAGCTTATGGGAAAAGGTAAGGTGTCTTTAACAGGCGCGATAGGAGGCGGTGTACGTTTAAGGCCGGCTCGGGAAAGTGACGCGGAGTTTCTTTTTAAGCTGCGTAACGATCCTGAGGTTAGGCGCAGCGCCTTTAATGAGAAGCCCCTTGTATGGGAGGAGCATTTAAGTTGGATGGCAAATAAATTGGCATCGCATAAGACAACCATCTTCATTGCCGAAGTGGAGGGGCAGCCTGCGGGCCAGGTGCGTTTCGATCTCGAAGAAGAGGGGGCGGTTGTGGATATTACTTTAGCGCAACATCTGCGTGGTCGCGGGCTCGGGACGATTCTTCTGGAGCAAGGGGTCGGTCATTTTATTACGATGATGCCGGGAGTTAGTATTGTGGCTTATGTGAAGAAAGAAAACACCCCGTCGTTGAGATGCTTTAAGAAGGCGGGATTCAGGGATGAGGGGGCTGTTATTATTCAGGGAACATCTTGTCACCGGATGCTTTTTTTATCTGATTAAACGGTTTTATTTAGTTGTAATAGGTTGGTGTCAAAAATGAAAAAAAAGAATATTTTATTCGTCCATCTTCCTTCTTTGTCTGTTAAGTACATTGTTGAATCAATGAAGACGAAGAGTACTCAGGAGGTAAACTTAAGTTTTCCGCTGGGAATCTTGTATCTTTCATCGTATTTAAGAGCCAGCTGCGGTGCGGTCGGACGGGTAGCCATGCTTGATTATCCGTTGTATGTAAGGCAGGGCATCTCGAAGTATGAGTCGATTGAGGATTTTATCCTGAAAGAAGCGCAAAAACATATCGATTTTAAACCGGACATTATTGCATTTTCTCTTATGTTTTCTGCTTCCCATCAATTTTTCAAAATAGCAGCGCAAACATTGAAATCGCTCTATCCTAATTCGATAAGCGTTGTTGGGGGAATCCACGCGACAAATATTTCTGATTTTCTACTTGATCAGAATTGTGCGGATTACGTGATCCGCGGCGAAGGAGAAGAAGCTTTTTCAAAAATGGTGGAATTATTAGCGCAGAACTTGCCTATAGACCTGGAAGGCGTTTACTCAAAAGCCAGCCATAGCCTGCCTGTGCGGGATAAGATGACAGGATTTATTCAGGATCTGGACTCCTTGCCTTTCCCTGATTGGTCATTGTTGGAAATGGACAATTATTTGCTTTCAGACCAGAGGCGGTATACTGATAAAATTCTAGATAAACGCATGGCCACACTCATAACAACTCGTGGTTGTCCTTATAGGTGCAGTTTTTGTTCGGCGCATACGGTCCATGGCAGGGTGATGAGATATCGTTCCATAGAGGATATTATAGAGGAGATAAAAACCCTGTATGAGCGTTATGGCGTGAATATTTTTGTGCCCTTCGATGATCTCTTTACCGCGAAAAAAGAACGGGCTTTATCGCTGTTGAGAAACATAAAAGCTCTTAATATCCCTCGTATGGAGGTGCAGTTCCCCAACGCACTGCACGTGAATACTTTGGATAACGACATTTTGGATTTGATGATTGAATGCGGAGTTAAGGTATTTAATCTGGCCATTGAGACGGGCACAGAGTACATGCAGAAGAAGATTAATAAGCATTGCGATCTCAATAAAGCGCGAATGATTATCGATTATTGCCGAAAAAAAGGGATGATGGTCCGCTGCAATTTCATTCTTGGTTTTCCCGGGGAAACCAAGGAAATGATGAGCGAAAGCACGCGGTATATGAAAACTATCAGGCCGGATTGGTATAATTTATATATGGCCACACCCCTCATCGGCACAGAGATGTATGATCAATTCGTGGAAAAAGGATATATCGTAGATTGTGAGGATACCTGGAATCAGGCTTTGGTTCAGAACCGAGCTTTTGACACAGACGAAATTTCAGCAGTTGATTTGAAACGTTTTATTGACCGAACAAATATCGAGTTGAATTTTTTAAATAATAACAATTATCTGGAAGGAAAGTTTGATCGGGCAACTTTATTATTTTATGATATTGTTAAACATTACCCGTTTCAAATATTCTCTTATTACGGGTTGTATCTTTCGTACAGAGGAAAAAAAGATTATGCGGGCGCAGACGGTTTCTTGAAGAAGATGGAAGATGTTATTGTCTCGGATCACCGCGCGGCCGAACTTTATAATAAGTACAATGATTTATTCCCCGAAAACATTATAAACAGAATTGGGAGGTTCGTATGAAAACATCTGGGTTTACGGAGAAACTATACGGTGGATTCCAATTTAAATATTCGATTGATAGCCTTCCGCTACCGGATGGGTTCATCCGTTATCACCAGGATAATTTCTCTAGATATTTTCTATTACCCAAAGAAGAATTTAAGGGCAAGGCTATACTGGAGACTGGCTGCGGGCCGGGAAAGCACGCTGTGGCGTTGGCATTGCTGGGCGCACAGGTTACAGCAGTGGATCTGTCGGATGACAATGTTGAGAGAGGCAGGAGATTAATAGAATATTACAAATTCTCGAATCTTAACTTCTTAAAGCATGATCTCATGCAGCCTCTTTTACTGGAAGCTAATTTTGATCTGATAAGCATTCATAATTGGATTCAGCATTCGTTAAATCCGGGGCTTGTCTTGAAGAACTTGACGGCTTTGCTAAAGCCGGGAGGAAGATGCTATATCAGTTGCTATCATGCTAATACATTCAGATTTTTCATCACCCAGATCGCGCGCTCATTGCTTATTCCCGGAGATTTTGAACAAATGCAGCAATTGGTTATGTTCGTTTTCCCCAGCGGATTCCGGGGATTTTCCAACCCCGATGATATATATTTTGAGAATATCTTTGATGATTTTCTTGTGCCGTATTGCCATACAACGACATATCCGATGCTTCTGTCCGTTATGCAGGGGCTGGGGTACAGGGCTATTACGCAGGCCCCCGAGATAGGGGAGATATACGGCTACGATAATATTGCTTTGCGCATGGGCTTTGAGAAACAGGGCAATGTTAAGGTTAGTGATAAGGTGGCTTTTGATTGTTCAGTTGACGAATTTGACCGCGGATGCCCGGATATAGTTAAAGAGTCTATAAAATTGGCTGAAGAGGTCATCGCTTCTGTGAAGAAAGAAGGCGACCGAGAAAAAATCATGTTTTTTTGCTTAGGACTCTATCGGTTGAGAGCCGAAACTTGCGCAGAGAATAATATGGGGCTAAAACACGGCTTGTTGCAGCAATACTTGAATATGGTGCTTTCAGGTAACATTAAGGCACACTCTGTTTTTTACGAAATGAAAGATTTTTATGCAACCCCACAAGGATAACTTATGTGCGGTATAGCGGCAATCTTTAGCCTTGATGGAACTCCGGTTAAGGATGCGCGGTTAAGGGCCGAACGGATGAAAAAATTGCTTTATCATCGCGGTCCGGATAGCTGCGGTGTTTATGTTTCTCCTGACGGCGCCTGCGCCCTTGCGGTAACGCGCTTGGCTATAGTTGAACCCGGAAATACCCTTTCTCAGCCGTTGGCTACGGCCGACGGCAAGTGCGTGCTGGCGTTTAACGGGGAAATATATAACTATCTTGAAATGCGGCAATATCTGCAGTCGCGCGGGGTGCGCCTGCGGACCAAAATGGATACCGAGATTTTGCTTGAAGGGCTGCGTTTGGAAGGAGAGTCTTTCCTTGAGCGGCTTGACGGGATGTGGGCATTTGCTTTTTATAATGCGGCGGACAGGTCGCTTCTCTTAAGCCGCGATGTGCTGGGAGAGCGGCATCTGTTTTATCGTGTGGAGGGCAATGAACTTATCTTTGCTTCCGAAGTAAAACCATTGCTTGCGGACTCATCGTTAACATTCAAGCTTGATTTTGAAAGCTTTTTGACTTCGTTGCAATATTTTGCTCCAGCTCCCGGCAAAACCATGGTGCGGGGTATCGAAAGGCTGCGGCCAGGTTATAATATTCAACTTAAGCAGAATGTTCCACCGAGGTTTTATTTACATCGCAAGCTGCATCCTGAGAAGTGGTTTGGCTTTTTTGATAAGGAGCCTTCTTTTCAAGAGGTTACCTCTCGTTTTGAAGACCTTTTTTTATCAGTTTGCAAGCGGCGTTTCCCGCGAGAGGTCCCGTTTATGTCCACATTAAGCGGCGGGATTGATAGCACGGCGATATGTATATTTCTCAGTGAATATGGAAAAGTGCCTGTTCGGACTCTTTTTGGAGAAGGGCCGCGTAAGCAGAATTATGCATCTGGAGAAATGACCGAATATGAGGCCAGCCTTTTTACTTCTCGTAAACTAGGGACTTCTCATAGTTATATAAATTTTGATTGTTCTGAATATGTGGATGTCTTAATCCATCTTGCGGGTAACGCTTTTGACGGGATTTATGATAACGGTACGGCAATGTATGAGATGTTAGCGCGGCATGCCCATAAGAACGGCGCCAAGGTGCTGCTTTTTGCCGAAGGCCCAGACGAGTTTTTGGGTTATCCGAAAGATCTTCGCGCGTACACAGCAGATAGGCTTTATCATCGCAACAAGATTTTTTTTAAGATTATGCATTTTTTGTCGTCTCATACATCAGGCCGGCGTTTGCTAGAGAAAACTGGATTTGCTCAGGCTATTATCCCAAACGGAATTTCGTATAAGCCTTTCCGGTTTTCTCCTATTAATAAAAGCTGGGGGCGCGCGGATATGCTTAAGCTTGTGAGCCATTCTCAATTTAATCTGGTCCGGGATCATTATGGCGTGGCAGCGCCTCAATATGATGATATCAGGCATAGGCTTGACTTTGCACAAATGCGAGCGTTGTCATACGCGGCTTTTAGCCTGCCTGATATGTATAATTTGAGAATAGATAAAGGGAATATGAATACCTCCGTAGAGGCGCGTCTTCCTTACCAGGCGCCGGAAATGGTGGAGTTTTTAGTAGCGCTTCCTTCTGTTTATCGGTTTGGCAAGGGGGTGACGACAAAATATATTCTTCGCGAGGTTGTTCGTAAGCATATTGGTCCAGAGATCGCGTACCGTAAAAAAAGGGGGTTTGCTTTACCTCTTTGGGATCTTCCTCATATTTATAAAGCAATGGGTTATGATGAGATTTTACGCGCTACTCCGGTATTTGAAGAATATTCATTTTCTAAGGGATTGAGGGAATTTATCTTGCGCGAAGAAAATAAGAGTTTTGTCTGGCCGTTCTATGCCTTGGCCAGGGTTCATGAACAGCTGGAAAAAAAATTGTACCTTAAGAATATTGATGGCTAAAGCGGGATTTTCTATGTTAGAGCGGCGTATCATTATCTTTGAACGTTGTTATGGTTGGGCGTTTTGGTTTTTAATTTGGAATATCATACTGGGGCGGCGGGCCTACGTGGTAGATCCGTATTGGGCATATCATCATGTTCGAACGCCTATTCGGGGTTTTCCACATTCTTTGCCCGCATTTGTTAAAATAATGGTTAAGACCGGCTGGGTTAAGGTTTTAACCGTTGAAGAGTTGGGATGCCGCAGACATATTATTGAGGCGACGGAGCAAGCTGTGCGTTATTGTGAAAAGGCCGGAGATGTTTTTCAGGCCGAAGTCCGCAATAAAGATTTTTTAAGTTTCTATAAGGCTATTTTGGGCGATGCGGTGGTTGAGCGAACGATTAAGAAATCGGTGTGTAATGCCTTGGCTGAGTTTTTGTCTGTAAGGCTTTTGTTGAAGGCGCTTAGGAAGTGTTTTGGATCAAAAGAGTTTATGTTTATTCCGGCTTATAATGCGAGGCAGTATTTATTTTTTGAAAAGATATGGCCTAAATTGGAGCCTGATCATCCGGAGGCCGCGTTTAGATTCTCTCGGTTGACTTTGTGGTTTGATACCGTAGCATTTGGTTTTATTTTGTGTATGGATATCGGACGAGGTTTGGTCAAAGCGTTCATATTGTTCGCAAACAGGATCTGCCGGCGCGGACTTGTTCCGAGAGATGCCGTATGCGGCGTTTCTTTAGTTTCACTTGCCCGGCAGATAGGCGATGCCCAGAAATCTCTTAGCTTTCTTGTTGATGGCGCGCTGATCCGCCGAGAGGATACGATTATTTTCAATTACGCGAAGTGCGGCCCTCGAAAGAAGGCGTTTTTGTCCCGGAAGTTCCCAAACATTGTGCATATGCAAGACGCGGGCATAAGCTGGAGTGATTTTTTAACCTGCTTGAATGGCGCGCGTTCGGCGTTAAGAGGTTTTTCTTTAGGTGTGGGGATTGTTTATAAGGATTTGTCTTTGGTAATGGAGAATTATTTTGTCTGGAAGCAGATCGGAGAACGCATTAGGCTTAGAAACTTTGTGACCCATTGCGACTTTGGCGCTTCGCAACTCGGGCGTAATTTGGCTTTGCGTGAGAAAGGCGTGAGGACATGGTTGTTTATGGATTCTGCTAATCAGTCCTGTAATTTTATGACTGACAACAATGTTATGGGCGCGCAGCATCCTTTTTGGTGCTATCTGGACTATGATCATTTTGTTGCCTGGACCCCTTTTTTAGCGCAGTATTTTGCTTCGCATCCGGGTAGCGCCAAGCAGTTTCACGTAACCGGATGTTTTTGGGCAGACTATATTCAACCAAGGCGCGATGCCTTTAAGGCGCTCTCCATGGGATTACAAGAGCGGCTAAAGAGAAAGAAGGTTGTGGCGGCCTTTGACTCGACCTATTCAAGAAAAGGGATGACTTCTTATCAGGAGGGGATTGCTTTTGCGCGGCATATTCTTGCGTTAGCTGATCTGAGCGATGATCTGCTTATCTTGTGGAGAGAGAAAATTACGCGTAAGTTACATTATAAGCTGGACGATATGAGCGCGGATGAACTTTTGGCTGTGTATGCAAAAATGGATGCGCATCCTCGGATTATTAACGTAACCAGAACATTAACCGCAGGGGATATGATTGCTGTTTCCGACCTTGTTATTTCTTTTCCGTTCACATCTACCAGTCTGGAGGCGTTAAGCGCCCATAGAAGAGCGATTTGGCATGATCCGTTAGCTTTTTATCGCAGGAATATTTATGATGATCGGCTGGTTACGCATGGCTGGAATGAGCTTCAAGATTTAGTTGTTCGGTTACTGCGGGGAGAGGAGCTGTCATTTGGGGAGGCCGAATCGAAGGTTAGGGATCCTTATTCTGACGGCCATGCGACGAATCGGTTTAGGAGATTATTATTGCAGTCGGAGCGTGATTAAACAGAATTATCTTATGAAAAGAGTTGTAATAGCAAAGAATATTGACAAAAATACATTAAAGATGATTAGGGATCATCTTCCCGGGGGTAACGATGAAAGGATCTATCTGGTATTTGGTAATCCAGATATTCATAACCTACATTCTTTAGAGGCATTGGGCTTTAAAGAGCAGTGCTTGCCTGCGCATGATGAACAATACCGGGATAACTTTTTACGTGAATATATTGATCTTATAGGCAGCATAGGCAAAGAAAATAATATTCTTGAGTGGTGGGCAACGGATATAGCTTCTAAAAATCGTTTTACTTCCAGGATAACGGAGTTGTTATCTCATTTTTTAGACATTGTACAGACAGCCAAGGATAAGCCATTCGGGATTATGGTAGTGGTAAATCCGGATTGGGCAATCGTTTCTTCTCTAAAGAAAGCCTGCCTAAAAGATGGCATTGGTTTTATTGCAGGTAATGGTTTTGCAGTGGAAAAAATTTTCAGTTTTACAGCTTTAAGGTTAAGAAGCCTGGCCTCTGTTATACGTAATTTTGGGAAGATAGGCATTAGATCTATCTATTGCCGTTTTATACTAGGGAAGAAGACGCAATCCTCTGTGAAGGATAGCGGGCCATATTATGTGGTTAAGACATTCATCTACAACAGTTCTTTTTCCGAAGGGCATGATTATAAAGATAGCTTTTTCGGAAAACTACCGTATATATTAAGCAAAAACAGAAAAGTGCTCATTTTTGCTTCCGTACTCGGAAGCTATCGTTACTGTCTGCAAGAGATAAAAAAATGTAATTCGTTTAGGATTATTCCCGTAGAATATTTTATTACCTTTTTGGATTTAATTTCAGCTTTCAAGGCATTTATCTTGTCTAGGGTGGTTATAAGCGATAAATATATGCTTAGCTGTGAAGTAGCGGGTATAATACGAAATGAGTTGGAGCGGACATGGAATGGAATACAGTATTACCAACTGTTCCATTACTGGGCTTTAAAGCGGCTGCTAAGCGGGGTAAGGGTGGATACCTTTCTTTTGACTTATGAGAATAATCCGTGGGAGAAGATGTGCATAGCCGCGTTAAGGCAGATATCGCCGGACACTTTTATCATAGGCTATCAACATACAATTGTTTCTCAGGCTTCGGCGAATATGTTCCCCAGCCGTTATGAAAATGGCATTATGCCTTTTCCTGATAAGATAGTGACGGTTGGCGAGGCCACTAAGAATATTATGCAGCGATACGGGAATTTTGGGGATGTTTCAATCCGCGCTTCATGCGGCCTCAGGTTTGAGTATCTTTTCGATCTAGGCCGGCTTGAGAGGAAAAATAATGGGAATATTCTGCTTGCGCTTGAAGGCATAAAAGATGCGCATAAACTAGTGGCTTATGTTCTCAGAGAGCTGGGAGGAAAAAGTAAGTACAACGTTAGAATCAGGACTCATCCCGCGCTTCCCTGGCAATATTTTCAGAGTAGGTGTAGATTTGACCTGGCGAAATACTCCAATTTTCATCTTTCGCCTGGAGGATTAGTAAGGGCCGACATGGAGTGGGCAGATACAGTTATATACTGGGGAAGCACTATCGCTGTTGAAGCGCTTAACCTTGGCAGGCCCGTAGTTCACTATAACACAGGCTCTATCTTAAATTATGACCCTTTATTTGAATCCTCCGATTTTAAATGGGTAGTAAACGAAAATGTCAGTTTGACCGTTATCCTTGAAAAGATAAATAGTCTGGATGATCAGGAGTTTACTTCTGGCTGGAAAAAGGCAAAAACATATTTGGACGACTATTTCCATCCGATCACCGAAGAAAATATGAAAGAATTTATAAAAGATGCCTCGTCAATTGGGGCAAAGTGAGAATAGGATGCGAGAGAACAAAAAAATATTAAAGGCTGGTATAATCGGTTACGGTTATATGGGTAAAATTCGTAAAAAGATTATTGAGTCTTCGGCGGTCCTTAAACTCGAGGGAATATGCGATATAAATAGAGAGTTGATTACCGTTGATCAGTCTGTTAAATGCAAGATCTATGATTCTTATAAGAAACTAATCGCGTCGGATATCGACATTGTTTTTGTCTGTACGCCTAATTCATTTTCCCCTCAGATCGTGGTTGACAGCTTGCGGGCTGGCAAACATGTTTTCTGTGAGAAACCTCCCGGAAGGACGCTTGCGGATGTAAAACTGATCATAGAGCAGGAGAAAAAGCGCCCGGAACTTAAACTGATGTTTGGTTTTAACCATAGATATCATCCGGGAATACTCGAGGCCAGGACTATCGTTGACAGCAAGAGATTTGGTAAAATCTTATTTTTAAAAGGGACATACGGAAAATCGGGAGGCAGGAACTATCTTCAGTCTTGGCGTAACCAAAAAGAGGTAGCAGGGGGAGGCATACTCCTTGATCAGGGAATACATATGCTTGATTTGTTTCGTTATTTCTGTGGTAATTTCAGTGAGGTAAAATGCTTTCTTTCGAAGATGTTCTGGGATACTGATGTCGAAGATAACGCCTTTATTTTTCTCCGCAACAGGTTTGGGCAGGTCGCTACCCTCCATTCTTCAGCTACATTGTGGAAACACTGTTTCAGGATAGAGATATTTCTTGAGGATGCTTACCTTATAGTATCTGGTCTTTTGTCCAAAACAGGAAGCTACGGCAGGGAAACTCTCACTATCGGCCGGAGGCAATTTGAAGACGAAACTTTCGCTTTGGGCAATCCGCGGGAAGAGGTGGTGTATTTTGACCAGGATTTATCTTGGGAGGCAGAAGTAACCAAGTTTATCGACTATATTACCAATGATAATAAGGTGGATAATAGCTCTTCTTATGACGCGCTAAAGGTAATGGAGATAATAGAACGGGCGTATAAGAACAATTCAGTCAAAGGTTGCCCTAATCTGGCGGGAAAAGGAGATCGATTCCATGAAAAACGTAGTAATTAATGAGACCGGAAAGGCGTCTGAGTTTAAGCCGGATGTAATATTTGAAAAATACCTGAAGCTGGCTGAAAAAGATGTAAGGGATGAATTTAGTCAGAAAAGAAACCTGGCACTCTCAAATTGTCCTGCCTGCAGGTCGAAAAAGAAAAGAATCGTTTTTTCCCATTTTGGGTTTGAATATGCGGAGTGTTTGGCTTGTGACAGTGTCTATATGAACCCGCGTCCCCTAGACGCAAAGATTAAAAAACACTACCTTGAATCGGCTTCAGCCAGTTTTTGGCGGAATACGCTTTCAAAAAAGACTGAAGGTAAAAGAAAAGAAAAGATTTACGAAAAACGATTCCAGTGGTTCAGTGATATTGCCCAAAACCACTTACCTTGCGCCACCACGATTGCTGATTTTAATTCAAAAGACCCGGAATACACCAAGGAATTCCTGCAAAACGGTTATTTTAAGCGCAAAATAGTGATTAATCCATATTTTAATATCTTAGCGTTGGATAAGTTTAACGTAGACGCAAGCAGCTACCCGGTGATAGAAGAGCTTGCTGATTCGCTTGAGGATAGAGGGATGGTTGATGTTGCCTGTGCGTTTGAAGCTATAGATTGTTTTGCGGATGTTGAGCTCTTACTTAAGACTATTAATGCTTTGCTATGCAAGGGCGGCTTGTGTTTTGTGACTACTATTTCAATCAGTGGGTTTGATCTTCAGGTTTTGTGGGGAAATTCAACGAGTATATTCCCGCCTGACAGGATTAATGTCTTTTCCCGAAAAGGACTTGAGCTATTGTTTAAACGGCATGGTTTTGATATAATAGAATATAGTACGCCCGGTTTCCTGGATTTAGATATAGTTAAAAACGCGCTAAAGAAAGATTCATCTATTGAACTGCCAAGATTCGTCAGGACTATTCTTAAGAATGGCGATGATCAAGTCTATCAGGATTTTCAGGAGTTTTTGCAGTTAAGCAAACTCAGCTCATTCGTTAGAATAGTGCTTAAGAAAAAATAAGAGGAGAAATATGGCATACGTCGAGCAGTATCTAAAAGAGGTAACGGAAATAGCGCAGGGCATAAACGTAGTTGATATTGAAAAAATAATAAAAGTATTACTGCAAGTAAAACAAGATAATGGCCGTATTTTCTTTTTGGGAGTGGGCGGCAGCGCAGGGAACGCATCGCATGCGGTAAACGATTTCAGGAAACTTGCTGGATTTGAGGCGTATTCGCCTGTTGACAATGTATCTGAGCTTATGGCTAGGACAAATGACGAGGGTTGGGATACGGTTTTTTCGGAATGGCTAAAAGGTAGCCGTTTGCGTAAAGAGGATGCGGTTTTTGTTTTTTCAGTCGGGGGCGGTAACGCTGAAAAAAACATAAGCAAAAATCTGGTGACGGCGCTTGAATATGCCAAATCGGTCAAAGCAAAAATTTTAGGTATCATAGGCAGGGATGGCGGATTTACTGCTCAGGTCGCGGACGCCTGTGTTATAGTTCCTACGGTCAATTCCAACACGGTTACTCCTCACTCCGAGGCTTTCCAGGGTGTGATATGGCATCTGATAGTATCAGACTCCAGGCTTAGAGTTGTTGAGAACAAATGGGAGTCCTTTAACAAAAAATAAGGAGTTGAATAAATGGCGATCTTCTTGGATACGGGAAATATTAAAGAGGTAGAAAGATTCATGAAAATGGGTATTATCCGCGGTGTGACTACTAATCCGACCATATTGTTTAAGGCCGGGGTAACGTCAGGTAATCAAGGAATTAAGTCTAGGTCTATTGAGATCTCGAAGATAATAGCGCCCTATCCTTTGTCTGTCGAGGTCACGACTAACGATTATGACAAGATGATCGAACAGGCTCAGGAATATTCAGGATGGGCTAAGAATATTAACGTGAAGATCACTATCCACGGCCCAAAGGGCGAGACCGAAAACCTTGAAGCTATACACGAGCTTTCATCAAAATATAAGATGAGCATTAACGCGACCGCTATGATGAGCGCCCAGCAATGCTTGCTTGCTGCAATGGCAGGCGCTGAGTATGTGTCTATTTTTGGAGGTAGGGTTAATAATATGGGCTATAATTCTTGTTCCGAGATCAGCAAGCTCAGGGTTGTGCTTGACAGGCAGCAGTTAACCTCAAAGATTATAGTAGGTTCTACTAGGGAGGTTCTTAATATCATAGAGTGGCTGGAGGCTGGCGCGGATATTGTCACCGTTTTGCCGGAGATACTTAACGGCATGATTGTTCATCCTTATTCAAAGGAGACTGTGCAGATGTTTCTGGAAGACGCAGCCAAGACAGAAAGGTTGCTCTAAAAAAGGGGATTAAGATGCTTGCTATGGAAAAAAGAAGATTGGTTTTAAGGACAAAATTGAGAAGTCGCAAACTGGTTTTTGCGGCTTGGACATCGCTCTATCATCCTTCAATAACGGAGATCTTCAGCCATTCCGGGGTTGATTTTGTAGGGATAGATATCGAGCATAGTACTATAAGCCAGGAACAGTCTCAACGCATCATCGCAACAGCCCAGGCATCAGATTCATTATGCCTGCCAAGGGTAGCGTCGCATAATATGGAAATGATAAAACGGTTGTTGGATTCCGGGGCTGACGGTATCATAGTCCCTATGGTTAATACTGCGCGGGAAGCCCGGGAGATCGCATCCTGGTGTAAATATCCGCCGCAGGGAAAGCGCAGTTTTGGAATTTCCCGCGGGCAGGGTTACGGTTTTGATTTTGACAGGTATACAAAAAAATGGAATTCTGTTTCTTCGCTGATAGTCCAGATAGAATCTATTACCGGAGTTGAGAATATTGAAGATATCCTTGGCATAGATGCTGTAGACGCAGCAATGGTAGGCCCTTATGATCTCTCAGGTTCACTTAATATTCCCGGAAAAATTGACCACCCAAAAATCCGCGAAGCGGCAAAACGGGTTATTGCCGCGTGCAGGAAAGCCGGTAAAGCCTGTGGCACGCAGATCATAGATCCCGATGCCAGACAGATAAAAAATGCCTTAGATCAGGGGTTTACTTTTATTGTCCTTTCCTCAGATGTTTTTTTACTCTGGAAATGGGCGCAAAGGATGCGTGGGTATACCCGTATGAATAGAAAATAAAAAATGAACCATAAGGTTATTGTTTTTGATTTTGACGGCGTAATCGTTGAATCGAACGGTATCAAGCACGATGCTTTTTCCAGTATTTTTCGCCGCTACCCAAAATATTACAAAACTATGATGTCGTTTCATTACGAACACAATCATCTGCCTCGCCAGGATAAATTCAGGTATCTGGTGAAGGAACTAATGGGTAAAACTGACTGCGAGGATGATGTTGCCAGCCTTACTTATGAGTTTGAGGGTTTAACGCGGCAGCGAATCATTTCCTGTCCATATGTTGCGGGGGCTAGGGAATGCATAGATTATTTCTCTGATCGTCTTCCATTGTATATAGTTTCAGCCACGCCAGAAGCGGAATTAATGATTATACTTGAGGCTCGGGACATGATTAAGAAGTTTAAGGGAGTGTATGGCCCTCCTATGACAAAGAGCCATGCTTTTAAAACGATAATTGGGCAAGAACAGGTTGCCGCCTTTCAGGTTTTGTTTGTCGGAGATAGCATTGAAGATTATTCTGTCGCGAAAGAAGCGGGAATTTATTTTGTAGCAAGAAAAACTAAAGAAAATTCATTCGATGCGCATATACCTATTTGTAATAATCTAAGCGAATTAAAGGATTTGATTCTTGATGGTTCGAAGCCAGCATGGCGATAGGAGGTACGAATTGTCTGAATACATTTCAGGTCTTTTTGGTTTAGAAGGTAAGACTGCTGCTGTTATTGGGGCCGGCGGATATCTTTGTAGTGAAATGTCCAAAGCATTCTCTAAGGCCGGAGCTAGGGTGGCCGTCATTGATAAAAACCTGGAAAATGCTAAAAAGGTTTCTGAAGCTATCCGCGCTTTTGGCGGTGATTCCATAGCTTTGGATATAGACGTCACACAAAAAGGAAGCCATGAAAAGGCGCTTGAAACAGTGCTTAAGAAATTCAAGACTATAGATATCCTGGTTAATGGCGCGGGGATAAATGCTCCTACTAAGTTTTTTGAGATAAGCCTGCAGGAATGGGAGGGTATTATTGCCGTTTGTCTTACCGGCACCATGCTTGGTTGTCAGGTTTTCGGCGGCCAAATGGTAAAAGAGAATAAGGGGTCCATTATTAATGTATCATCTGCTTCGGCTGGGCCGCCGCTTTCGAAGGCGTTTACCTATTCCGTAGCTAAGTCCGGGGTAAAAAATCTTACCCAGAATCTGGCCCGCGAATGGGCTCCTTACAATGTAAGGGTTAATGCTCTTTGTCCGGGATTTTTTCCGACCGAATGGAGTAAAAATAATTTTATTGACGTACACAGAGAAAAGGCTATATTAGAACATACTCCAATGAAAAGGTATGGAAGGCCTGAAGAGTTAGTAGGAGCAGTGCTTTGGCTTTCTTCTGAGTCTGCCAGTTTTGTCACGGGCGCAGAGATAAAAGTGGATGGCGGATTTTCCTGCATGACTATATAGTTTACTTATGAAAAAAAATGTTGCTGGGAAAATGGTGGTTATCACAGGCGGCAGCCGGGGCATAGGCGCTGCGATCACCAAGGCATTTTGGGAGGCCGGAGACTATGTGCTTGTCGGAGCAAGAAGATCCAACGATTTTCTTAAAGGCTTCGGAAGGAGGGTTCGTTTTAAAAAGATTGACGTGCGCTTTGAATCAGAACAGGCGGCCTTAGCGGGCACAGCCATAAAATGGAGAGGCCGAATAGATATATTTGTAAATTGCGCGGGATTTTCCGATTGGCGCTCTGTGGATAAAGTTGATGAAAAATTCTGGAGCACAATGATCGACACGAACCTAAAGGGGGTATTTTGGGGCTGCAAGGTTGCTTCCCTCTGCCTGCCTAAAGGCGGCTGTATCATTAATATCTCAAGCCTCGCCGGAAAACGCGGCAGCGCAAACAACTCCGTTTATTGCGCGTCAAAATTTGGTGTTAATGGAATAACGCAGTCGTTGGCGAAAGAGTTGGGTCCCAGAGGGATCAGGGTAAATGCGCTATGCCCTGTCTATGTTGAGACTGAAGCCTTACATAACGCGCTTGGCGATGAGCTATCTCCGTCAGGAGGAAAGAATATAAACGTTTTCTTGAAAGATTTTGCTAAAAGTAATGCGGCGCTGAGGCGTTTGCCTAGCGCTGAAGAGATAGCGCAACTTTGCGTTTTCTTGGCATCGGATAAAGCCTCGGCAATTACCGGCCAGTGCATTAATGTTGACTGCGGAGTTTTGCCGCAATAATTAAAGAGGAGAATGTGCGCAAACGAAAGGTAGTAGGCGTAATACCCGCGCGGATGGAGGCATCGAGGTTTCCGGGAAAACCGCTGGCGATGATACTCGGTTTGCCGATGATCGAGCATGTGCGCAGAAGAGTTTGCCTCTCCGATGTATTTGACGATATTTATGTAGCGACATGCAACAAAGAGATATTTGATACGGTTAGGAAAAATGGCGGCAAGGCCTTAATGACAGCGAATACCCATCAACGTTGCACGGATAGGGTAGAAGAAGCGGTCCGTGAAATCGACGCCGACATCGTAGTCATAATCCAGGGGGACGAGCCCCTGCTCGATCCGCATATCTTCCATAGCTTAATTGAGCCTATGTTGAGAGATAATTTTCTAAAATGCGCTAATCTCTTATCGGTTATAAATGAGAAAAGCGACCTGGCGGATACCGATATAGTAAAGGCTGTTTTGGATGAGCAGGGTTTTGTGATGTATTATTCAAGGGCGCCGATTCCTTACCTGCGCGCGGATAAATCTCGCCCGATGTATCGTCAGACAGGATTATCGGTTTTCACAAAAAAATTTATTCAGCTATTTTCTAATTTGGCGCCTACGCCCCTTGAAAAAGCAGAATCTGTTGATTTTTTACGTATCCTTGAGCACGGTTACGAAATTAAAGGTGTCCTCTATAATAATATGACGGTTGGCATAGACCGTCAGGATGATATTCAAAAAGTGGAAACCATCCTAAAAGCCGATCCAAAACAGTTCGGCATATATGAAAATATATTAAAGATATGAAAGCGAAGATATTTGTTGCCTTGTCTTCATTTGCGGAATTTGGAAACGAGCCCTTGAAGCTATTTGAGGATAATGGGTTTGAATACTCCCTTAATTCTCTGGGAAGGCGCCTGATACAGCAGGAAATCGTCCAGCTGGGAAAAGACTGCGAAGGGATTATCGCGGGGGTTGAACCTTATGACGATTATGTGTTGGAGAGGATGCCGAAACTACGTTGTATAAGCCGCTGCGGCGTTGGAATAGATAATATAGACCTGGGGAAGGCAAAAGAAAAAGGGATTACCGTCAAAAATACCCCCGATATTGTAACCCTGCCTGTAGCTGAGTTGACGATAGGTATGATCTTTGATTTGTTGCGGAAGATATCCTATCACACTAATCTGATGAAAGCGCGCCAATGGCGGAGAAAGGCAGGCAGTTTGCTTTCAGGCAGTAAAATCGGAGTCTTGGGGTTAGGGAGGATAGGGAAAAAAGTATCTGAAATGCTCGTTGGTTTGAATGCCGTTGTTTACGGAGCCGATTTATCTCCAAACACTTCCTGGGCAGCGAAGAATAAAGTTGAAATTGTTTCTAAGGATTTTATATTAAGGGAATGTGATATCATAACTATTCATATTGCATCACCGGAGGGGGAGGAGTTTATTCTTAGTAAAAAAGAAATCGAAGCTATGAAAAAAGGGGCTTTATTGATCAATACCTCCAGAGGTAAATTTCTTGATGAAACAGCCTTATGCGCTGCCTTGGAGTCAAATCATCTAGGCGGAGCTGCGTTAGATGTGTATTCCCAGGAGCCTTATGCTGGGCCTTTATGCGATATGGATAATGTTGTGTTAATCCCCCATCTAGGCAGTTTCACCAGAGAATCAAGAAATCAAATGGAAATAGAAGCCGTTAAAAATGCAATCAATTTTCTTAAGTAAATTTCAAGCAGTATATTTTAAACTAAGCATGTTTACGAAAAGCTTGCGGAATATTCCTGCGCAAACAAGCAAAGAAATAAATATGTTCAAGATAATTCTTGATCAATATCTAGATAGGCCTATTAAAATTTTTGAATGGGGGAGCGGATGCAGCACAATTTATTATTCAAAGTATTTAAAATCTAAAAATGCGAATTTCCAGTGGCATGCGGTTGATAATAATAAGCCTTGGTATGAAAAGGTATTAACTGATATAAAAAAAGAAAATCTGATCTCTCATATCCATCTATATTTGAAAGAATTCTTGCCATTTTGGCAGAAGCCGGGATGGGGCCAAATACCGCCTCCCTGCGCTGTTTTTAGCCCGAAGGAAGATAATGAATGGGCTTATATTCGTCTGCCTCAAGAGATGAATCAGAAATTTGATATCATTATTATTGACGCAAGGTTTCGCAGGCATTGCGTTCAGATTGCCAAGCAGGTACTCGCCCCCGGTGGGGTTGTGATTATGCATGACGCGCATAAACCGCATTATCACCAGGGATTGGAGGGTTTTCCTTTAAGGAGTTTTTACGATACTGGTTCTTGGTATCCGTTTCAAGAAAGACCCAATCAAGTTTGGGTGGGCAGTATGAAAAATCAAATTATTTTTGACGTACTAAAATCATTCGAGAAGGCTGTATGATGAAAGTCTTGCTTATTAATCCCCCGATGTTGGTAGATGAAAAACCGAAATTTCCTTCTTTTGGCATGGCCTATATTTATCATGCCTTACGGTCAGCTGGTTATGAAACGGCCTTGCTGGATATTGACGCTTATCGCTACCCTAAAGAATACGTTCTTGACTTTATCCGGGCGAATCAACCGGATGTAATTGGTCTAGGCGGCCTGGTCACGGTTTACCCTTATTTGGCCTGGCTGGTCCCGGAGGCCCGGAAAATATTCCCGGATATTAAAATAGCGCTTGGAGGTCCGGTAGCCTCATCGTTAAGAGAAAGGTGTTTTGAACGGTTAGCCGTTGATTTTATTGTTGTCGGGGAAGGCGAACTAACTGTTGTCCAGTTATTAAATGCCTTGCAGGGCAAGGAAAATATACTTCAGGTGAATGGAATAGGATTTAAAGATAGCGGAAAGGTTATTTTTACAGAACCCAGGCCCTTGATGCCGGATCTCTCAGGGGTGCCTTTTTTTGATGATACGATCTTTCCGATGGAAGATTTTCTTAAGCGGAGCTCCGGGGTTTTCCAGATTCACGTCCAACGGGGATGTCCGTCTAATTGCACTTTTTGTTTTAACGCCTTCCGTGTGGTGAGCCGAAAGGTGCGTTATCGGCCTGTCTCGCATATTCTGAGGGAGTTAAAATCGTTTAAAGAGAAATATAAAGAAAAAATAAGTCTTTTTGCGCTCGCAGGTGAATGCGTCACTATGAACAGAGAATGGCTGAGAGATTTCTCCCAAGGCCTAATTGAGGCCGAATTAAACATCAATTATCGTGTTACCTCCCGCGTTGATACGATCGATGAAGAAAGATTGGAGTGGCTGCGCAGAAGCGGCTGCTCAACAATCTCTTTTGGGCTTGAATCCGGCAGCAGCGATATCCTAAGAATTATGCGGAAAAACTCTACGCCGGAGAAAGGCCTCCGCGCTGTTCATTTGGCGCGGAAGTATATCCCGCACGTTGAAGTTTCCATTATGCTGGGATATGTGGGAGAAAATCGGAAAACCTTGGATGAGACAGTATCTTTTTGCAAAAAGCTGGGCATCCGTCCGGTTATTTTTTATGCGACACCTTTTCCGGGTACGGAACTCTATTCCATGGCGCTGCAAAAAAGACGTATTCTTGACGAAGAAAGTTATCTGATGGGCCTGGATAAAAAGGTTATTTCTGCGTTGAACCTGAATTTAACCGATATGGAAGATAAGGATGCGCGCTCCTTAATCATTGCGGCCCATAAAGAAATTGAGAGATATTATTTTGTACGCAGCCTGTTTAATTTTGAGGTTGTAAAAAATATTTTTTATGGGTTAGCAAAAAATGGCCCCAGGGAATCCTGTAGGCGTATTTGGAGAAAGAGTCTCTTTTTGTTACGGAAGGATTAAGCTAAAAAATAATCCCTATGCTAAAAGATAATAGCATTACAGTTTTGATGACTGTATATAATGCTCAGGGTTATCTGGATAAATCTATCCAAAGTGTCCTTAATCAAACATATCGCGATTTTGAATTTCTTATTATTGACGACGGAAGCCGCGATGAATCCGTTGAAAAAATTAAGGCCTACCAGAAAGTAGACCCGCGCATAGTTTTATATATCAATTCAAAAAACATCGGCCAGACAAGTTCGCTTAATAGAGGGTTTGAGTTGGCAAGAGGAAAGTACGTTGCCCGTATCGATGCGGATGACATCGCTTTTGCGCATTGGCTTCAGAGCCAAGTTGATTTCTTGAAGAAGAACGGCGATGTGGATGTCTTAAGCGCCGGGCTTGTGACGTTTGGAGAAAAGGGCTTGGGCAAGGTATATTTTTCCCCATTTTGCCGCCAAGATTTACTCTTAAAAGCGATTATCAAGTCTCCGCTTAATCACGGGAGCGCGTTTATAAGAAAAGATGCTATTTTGAATATCGGCGCTTACAGTAATAACTATAAAATAGCCGCGGATTATGGCGTATGGACAAATTTTTTAAGGAAGAATGGATCTATAGCCAGCAACCCGAATATTGTTATGGCAATCCGCATGCATGCGGATTCAGAGAGCGAGAAGAACAGGCTTACGCAGGCGTTAAAGGAAATCGCTGAGATTTCCGGGCAGCATGTTCAATTCCTTACGGGCATGGATTTAAGCGAAGAAGAGAGCCTGCTTATGTGCCGGGCGCACTATGATGAGGGCGGGTTAAATAGGCAAGATTTCCTCCGTGCCGTTGAGATTCATAAAAATGTTTACGCGTCTTTAAAGCGGGATTTAAATTTAAATAAAAAAAAGGTAAGGTTTTGGTATAAAAAACAAGTCCGCACGTTTTTTTTAAGACGGATTTATTGGTATATTCTTCAGCATAAACGGATAGAGGTCAGGGCGGCTGCACAGGAGTGTTTAAGAAGAACAGGATTTAGTCCTGTTTTTGTTGGGTTGTTTATTTTATCCTTTTTTCCGCAGTTATTTTTAGACTTTATTTTAAAAACCTATAATTTTATCCACACTGTAATCGCGCAGGTGTTTATGATGGAAAGGAAAATACCCTTATTAAAAAGGTCTATTAGATGATAGAAATTTTTCGTAAAGTTGGTTTTTTTATGCTGGGTATTCTTTCGCTGCTTTATATTATTTTCTCAAGGAATTTCGCGAAAATGTACGCGCAGATTACTTTCTTGGATTTTCCAATATTCACAGGGGAGATCCTGTTGTTTGTTTGTTTAATTTTATCTTTTTTTATCTTCGATTCCCGTTCTATAAAAGGCCAGCAATGGTGGGTGGTTTTTTATTTCCTTTGCGTTACCACAAAGGCTCTTTGGGGGTATGGCCTATGGGGGCCCTTGGCGTTTCGCCATGCTGCGTTATTCTATTACCCGATTTTTATTTTCTTCGGGTTTATATTCTACAAAAAAGTATTTTTATCAGAGCCGTTAAAATTTTTTATTGTGATTTTATCTCTTGTCCTCTGCACAACGAATCATTTTAACGAGTATTGGATTTTAGCATTATGGATTATTGTGTTTATTTTGATGCGGTCTTTCAGCAATAAGACAATAAAATATTTTTTCTATATCTGTTTGGCAGCAGTTGTTTTTATTTCCTATAATTTTTTTATTCTGACTGCCAGGACATTTATTGTCGGAAATATAGCCGCGGCTGTTTTCTTGATAACAGCCCTTTTGCTTATAGCTAAAATCAAGAGTTCTTATAAAGGTGTCATTGCTGGAGTCCTGTTTATATTATTGGTTTTTTTCATATATAAATATTCTTCACTAAACGCATCTGGGACAATTTTGGATATGAAAACCATAATAAACCAGTATAGACTGAGCGAAGCGGAATTAAAATTACGGCAGCCTGATTATGTTCCGAAAGAGTTTAGTGATGCAAAATTGTTTAATCCTGGAGAACCGGCTTCATTTAATGAGCCGAAAAAAGATTTGAATAAAAATGCCATAATAAAGCGGTATAAAATGTTAGCTTCGGAAATGAAAACCCGAGGGTCTTATCATGTTTCTCGGGGCCAGGAGATCATAAAACCGTCTAATCCCGAACAATCATTTACCCCCTTTGATCCTGCGGGGAATAAAATATCCAAGCAAGAAATATTTGAGAAGAAGAGAATTGATAATGATAAAACGATAAGGAAGGGAAGAATCGCGGAAGATGCTTATGGCAATATATTGTTTCGTCTTTTTATCTGGCGGGATATGCTTTTTGAATTTTCTCGGAGTTGGCCTATTCTGGGTTTCTCTTTCGGAAAACCGTTTCGTTCTGAGAGCCTGGAAATTCTGAATTGGGCTAACGGTGATTGGATGAGAGATGGATGGATTGAGCCGCATAATTCTTATTTAAATATACTTTATCGTATGGGTATTTTAGGCGTTGCCTTGATAAGCTTTTTAATATGGAAACTCTGTAGCATAATAAAAAGTTTTATCGCGTTCAAGTCTCTATCTGGAATATTGTTATCTTCTATTTTGATTAATTGGCTGGTTGCCACGAACTTTTTGCCTCTTTTTGAGCTTCCGTATAACGCCATTCCTTTTTGGGCACTTTGGGGTGTAACTTTAGGGTATTTAAAAGAAATAGAAGTTAAAAGGCAGATACTTTGAAAATCCTGATTATTCATAATAGCTATTATTTTCGTGGCGGTGAAGATGAGGTTGTTGAGGCCGAAAAAAGAATGCTTGAAGCTTATGGCCATAAGGTTATTATCTATATTCGCAATAACCGGGAAATCGAAAGATTAAATTTCCGGGCTAAATCACTTTTTTTTCTAAAAGATGTTTTTTGGTCAAAACAAACTTACGATGATATTCGCGTTCTTATTCGTAGAGAAGAGCCTGACATCGCACATATTCACAATGTTTTATTTATGATTTCTCCTTCTGCGTATGATGCCTGTTATGATGAGCAAATACCGCTTGTGCAAACTTTGCATAATTTCCGCTTTTTGTGTCCGATAGGCATCTTTTTCCGGCAGGGTAAGATTTGCGAACAATGTCCTTCTTTGGGAAAAATCAGCGCGGTCTTTTATAAATGCTGGAAAAATTCTTTCTTAAAATCTTTTTTGCTCGTTAAGGTTGTGGGCTCGCTTGTTCAAAAGGTTATCTTACAGAAGAAAGTGAGCGCCTTCATTTGTCTAACGCACTTCGCGAAAGAGAGATTTGTTCAATTGGGAGTGCCGCAAGAAAAGGTTTTCATTAAGCCAAATTTTCTGGATGAAGATCCCGGTGCTGATATGAATAAAGACTCATATGCTATTTACGTTGGCGCGTTAAGGGATTATAAAGGAATTAGAACCCTTATTCGCGCTTGGCGTGAAATAAAAAACGCCCCGCTCTTGAAAGTTGTCGGTAGCGGGCCTTTAGAAGCAGAGCTTAAGGGGTTATCCAAGGATTTGAATATTGAATTCGTCGGGCAAAAACATTTTAGGGAAACCTTAATTTTAATAAAAAATGCTTCTTTTTTAATATTGCCGTCTGAATGTTATGAAACCTTTCCGCGGGTGGTCATTGAAGCTTATGCCTGCGGGGTGCCGGTTATTGTCAGCCGGTTGGAGGCATTAAAAGAGATAGTGGAAGAAGGCAAGACAGGGGTATTTTTTAATGCCGGAGACATCGGTGATCTGGCGTTAAAGATAGACAGATTCATTCAGCGTCCGCAAGATCTTAAAGCGATGGGGTTGCATGTCCGCCGAAATTTTGAGGAGCAATATACTCTTAGCAAGAATATGGTTCTTTTGGAAGATATTTATCAGAAAGTTTTAAAATGATTTCGTCAAAAAAAAGTATTCGTTTAATTTGTGCTATTGAGCCGTCTTGAGGAGGAGTGGTGGGTAAAGGCGCAGATAAAAAAGTTGAACTTAGTATTGTTATGCCGTGTCTGAATGAGGCAGAGACACTCGGAACCTGCATAGCTAAAGCGAAGAAGTTTCTGGAATCCAACGGTGTGAACGGTGAAATCATTATCGGAGATAACGGCTCAACAGACGGTTCCCGGGAGATTGCAGAAAAAGCAGGCGCCCGCATTGTAGCGGTAGCGCAACGCGGCTATGGTTCGGCTATTTACCACGCTACCTTGGCGGCGGCGGGCCAGTACGCGATTGTAGGTGACTCCGATAACACCTATGATTTTTCTGATCTACTGCCGTTTTTAGAGAAATTGCGCGTAGGTTATGACTTGGTAATGGGTAATCGATTCCTCGGTGGTATTCGGCCCGGAGCAATGCCGTGGAAAAACCGGTACATCGGCACGCCAGTATTGACGGCAATAGGCCGTCTTTTCTTTCATTGCTCAGCGAATGACTTTAATTGCGGGCTCCGCGGCTATTCCTTGGAAGCGTTTCGTCGTATGCATTTGTGCACAACGGGAATGGAATTTGCTTCGGAAATGGTAATTAAGGCAACTATCCTGGGGATGCGTGTTACCGAAGTTCCTACCACGCTTAGCCCTAGCGGCCGCTCGCGACCCCCACACCTGCGGCCGTGGCGGGACGGATGGCGGCATCTGCGTTTTATGCTTCTCTACAGCCCGCGCTGGTTATTTTTCTATCCCGGAATTTTTTTTATATTTATCGGCAGCCTATTAGGCGCTTGGCTGCTGCCGAAAGCCAGGACAATCTTTGGAATATCATTAGACATCCAAACTCTGCTCTTTTGTGCCGCCGCAGTCTTGCTTGGTTTCCAAGCCGTGCTTTTTACTGCCTTAGCGAAAATATTCTTAGTGAACAGCGGTTTATTACCCCGTAATAAATGGTTCGACCGTATATTCAGACTTCTAAATTTAGAGAGAGGTATCTTTTGCGGCGTATTGTTGCTGCTGGCAGGATTATCAGGCGCGGTATTTTCCGTTTTTGAATGGGGGAGAAACCATCTCGGGCCATTAAATCCCGAAGTGAGCATGCGGAGTGTTATCCCTTCCGTGCTCCTGATTATCCTTGGTTTTCAAATAGTGTTTGCGAGTTTTTTCTTTAGCGTCCTTGGTATCAATATCCGGGGATCTAAGGTATGGTCTAAGGCAGAGACAGGAGGCAGGGAAGCATGAAAATCGCGTTAGTCAGGCCGCCGGAAGTTAATCCTTATTGGACTCCTCCTGATCCTCCTTTGGGGATCGGTTATCTATGTTCGTATCTAAAGGCGAACAATATGGAATGCCGGATATTTGACGCAAATTTTAATGCCTGGAAAGAAGATGAGGCCGTAGAGAGGGTAATAGAATACAGGCCTGATCTTGTGGGTTTTTCTGCGATGACCCACGAGATTAAAATGGCGCATACAATTGCTTTGAGAATCAAAAATTCCATTAAAGGCGTGGCTATCGTTGTCGGCGGCTGCCATGTAACAGCTTTACCCAGAGAGACGATTCAAGAATTTCCCGCTTTTAACTATGGCGTGTTCGGTGAAGGCGAAAAAACTATGTTAGAGCTCGCCCAATACCTGCTAAAAGGAAATAGCGGAGGGTTAAAAAATATTAATGGTTTAGTGTATAGGGAGAATAACGGCGAGGTAACCTTAAATTCTTTTCGTCAGAGATTAAGTTCAGCGGAATTAGACAAGCTTCCTTACCCGGAATTTAATCAATACTACGCGAACCGCCAATCGCTTGCCGGCAGGAAGAGCCATTATGTGATTATGTCGAGCAGGGGTTGTCCTTATAACTGTGTTTTTTGTATGCAGGTTTTAGGAAGGGAAATCAGGAGGAGGTCTCCTGAAAGCGTAGTTAGTGAAATAGAGTACGCTGTAAAGAGCTATGGCGCCCACACTATATTTTTTGCCGATGAGATATTTTTATTTAATGACAGGGTAACCTTTGAGGCGCTTGAGTTGATGAAAACACGTAACCTGCCAAAACAGGTGAGATGGAGAGCGACAAGCCGTGTTAATATCGTGACCGAAGAGTTAATGAAAGCGGCTAAAGAGGCGGGTTGTTTTCTTTTGGAAATGGGTATAGAATCCGGGAGTAATGAAATTCTTAAAGCTATAAATAAACAGATAGCCGTTGAACAGACGAAAAGGGCGGTTGAGATTATCAAAAAAGCCGGGATTGGCATTAGCGCTAATTTCATATTAGGCCATCCCAATGAGACGTTGGAGACGATTAAGGCAACCGTCAACTTGGCGGTAAGGCTGAATACGGACAACCTGGCGGTTGGAATTATGGTGCCTTATCCGGGAACGAAGATTTTTGAAATGGCAAAACGCGGTGAAGGAAAGTATAAATTACTGACCCAAGATTGGTCTATGTATGATAAATATGGCGGCAGGGCATTGGAGCTGGAAGGTTTGCCGCTGAAGGAATTGGAGAAATGGCAAAGAAAAGCGCTTCTATATTTTTATGTTAAGAACTTTAGGTTTTTGGATTTGCTTAAATTTATCATGACGTATAAAAGATCAATTCTAAAACTGGTTATAAAGCGGTAATGACTGATGAATTTGGCTCTTATGCCCGGCGGTACCCCGAAATTATCAACCTTACCTCCGCTATAACCGGTGAAAAATATGAGTTCTTTATCCGTTTTCGCGTTTCTTTAATGAAACGTAAATTGACCGGGAATGGCGCGCATACGGGAATCAACCGTATCCTTGATTTTGGCTGTGGTATAGGTGCTGCTGGAAAAATCCTGGAAGACGCATTTCCCCAGGCCGCAATTCTGGGAGTCGATTCTTCAGAAAAATCAGTCATTGAAGCGAACCATCAGGGATTATCTCGGTCGGATTTTATCTGTAGTGAAGGCGAAGCTTTACCATTGGCGGACGCTAGCGTGGATTTGGTCTATTCTAACGGAGTTGTCCATCATACTCCCTTAGAGCGGCGGGGCGCGGTATTACGCGAACTCTTCCGTGTAGTCAGGCCAAAGGGCCAAGTTTTTATCTTTGAGAACAATCCCGCAAATCCGCTGATGATGCGCGCTATGGCTAAGAGCCCGCTCGATAGCGATGCGCAGCCGATTACTCCGAAGGAACTATCCCGCCTGTTTGAAAATTGCGGTTTCCGGATAGCGCGGAGCGGATACTACTTTTTATTTCCGCATTGCCTGCGGTTCCTTCGTTGGGGTGAGCCTCTGTTTGAGCAATTACCTTTGGGGGCGCAATACTTTGTCTGGGGTGTACGAGTTTGATGAAGATTAAAAAACGATTATTTCAAAATCCAATTTTCTGGGCTTTTCTCTTGAGCTTTACTTATTGGTTTTATCTTGTTTTAACCAGCCATATGGAGATAAGTTGTGACGCGATTGGCTATGAAAATTTAGGAAAGTTGCTTGCAGAACAAGGTTGGATAAAATTCTTTAAGGCCGGTCTGCAGCGCGAACCGGTTTATCTGGGATTGATCGCATTTTCTATGGGGCTGGAGAAAATCTCAGGGATCTCTTATCAACTTATCCAGATGGCGATCCAATTACTAATTCTGTTTTTAACTCAGATCTTGGCCTTGCGCATCTTGCGGATTCTAAAAATTAATGATCTATTGAGCGCCCTTACGATTCTTTATCTTGGAATTTCTCCGGCAATGGTGAATTCCGCCCTAAGTTTATTCTCAGAAATAATTATTTATCCTTTTATGCTGGCCATCGTCCTTCTTATGTATCAGGCATGGATTTCGTTCTCAGGTCCGAAAATCCGAATAGTCGTCCTGGCTATTGCAACCGGTTTAACCTTAAGCCTTATGACTTTGAGCAGAGGGATCTTTGAATTCATAGCTCCAGTTTTTATTGGTATGTTTTTCCTATCAACCTTATTTACCCGTAAGCGGAGATTCATCTTCAATGCCGTGGTATATTTTGTCATTACTTTGATTATCTTCTATGTTTTCATAACGGGGTATAAGCTGACCAATCTGGTGTTGAATGGCCATTTTATGGTTACGGACCGGGGCGCTCATATGCTTTATGGAAGCGCCGCTCGACGAGCGGAGCCATTAACCCGCGAGCGATTCCTCACGGCTTTAGCTTATATACCGGGAGAAGGGATTTGTAACGTGATTTTCGGCAAAGAAAAATGTTTTTTTTGGTCTGGAGAAAAACTTGATGAGTTTGCCTATACTAAAGCTGGCGAGCTGCAGGCCAGCGGCCTGCGGCCTGAAGAAGTTGATAAGGAGACCTTTAGAGCCGCCCTTAAGATAATCTTGCAGAAACCTGGTCAATTTGTCCTGTTTTGGTTTGAGGATGGATTAAAAATGTTCTTTTGGGAATCAACCCAGATAGGGTTTGTTTCTTACTCAGCAGGTTTAACAAAACTCTTTTGTTGGGCACCCATCAAAAATGGCTTACGGCTTCTAATGGCTATCCTGACATTCGTGGCTTTTATATATTTGATCAGCTTTTTGTTGCGCGAAAGGAAAAATTTCTTTGTGCCTCACGAGAAGATTAAAATTATTCTTTTCTTGAGTCTCCTTCTTATCTTCCTGTTTAGCAGCGCCCAAGCTTTATTCATTATTGTTGGACGCTATGCCCTGCCGGTGGTACCGTTGTATTTGATAATCCTCGCTTTTTTTATACAGAAAATCGTTACTAAAGCCAAGCAAGCGTAATATGAAAAAAAAGCTGATTGAAAATACTTTGATTTATTCTGGATTGCAGGTTTTGCAAGGAGGGGCATTATTTTTATTACTTCCCATCTATACCCGCTTTCTTACTCCGGATGATTACGGGATAGTTTCGGTAATAAACGCGATGGCGGTTTTTTTAGGTGTTTTTTATTTAATGGGATTAAACGGCGCGGCTTATCGGTATTATTTTGATTTTAAAGATAATCAGGAAGAGTTGAAGCGTTTTTTGGGCACAATCGTAACTTTTTTATTAGGCCTTTCTCTGGCCTTCACTTTGATCCTTTTGTTTTTTGGCCGGTTTATCCTGCATCCGTTTCTGGGTAATATAAAATATTATCCCTATATGTTCTTTGGCATACTGGGAGCGGCTTTCGTCCCGCTTTTTACTATTTATCAATCTTTGCAACAGGCCCACCACCATGGCAGGAAATTCGGGATAATTAAGTTGTTAAATTTTATCGTTTTGTCGCTGTTAACGGTTGTGTTTATCGTTATTTTTAAACTTAAAGCGATGGGTCCTATCCTAGCGGTAACCCTGACTTCAGTTTTATTTTTTTCGTTTGCTCTCTGGGATATGAGGGGAAGGCTTATTTTCGGAATCGACCTTAAATACTTAAAAAAAAGCCTCGCTTACAGCTTACCAATTATCCCGCATTCGTTAACGGGATGGCTAGCCGGGTTAGTGGACAGGCTTTTAATTAATAAATTTGTATCTACAGCCGCGGTTGGGATATATAATATAGGTTATCTATTCGGGGGGATACTGGGTTTTGTGAATTGCGCTATAAATCAAGCCTATGGCCCTTGGTTTTACGAAGAAATGAAAAAAAACCAGACGGCTAAGGTGAAAAAGTTTTTTATCTTAGCAATGACTTTGTATATTACGCTGGCTTTGTGGGTTACTATCTTCGCTAAAGAAGCCCTATGGATTATGACTAAGGGCGACTTCAGGGAATCCTGGAAAGTCGTAGGGCTGCTTTCCTTCGGTAATTTTTTCGGCGGTTATTACTATTTCCTTGCTAATCAGCTCTTTTTTAGCGAAAAAGGGACGCGTTATATCGCCATCGCTACGATATCAGCGGCGCTGCTTGGTTTCCTGTTGAATTTGATATTAATCCAAAGATACGGAATAATGGGAGCGGCACTTGCCATGTTCTTTACTAATTTAATTACTACTCTTTTGGTAGGCTTGTTCGCCCAGCGCCTCCAGCCTGTGGATTGGGATCACCTGCTTATTATCAAGCTGGTATTGATAAATGGAGCAGCCTGTATTTTTACTCAGTTTGTTTTATTGCTTTTTGCGCTATCCCTTGGCACAGCTTTAACAATAAAAGTTCTAACCGTTTTAATCTGCACTTTTGTTAATTATCGTCTCTGTACTAACAGAGCGGGAGGCTTAGGTATTTTTAATTTTAAGGAGATGGCTCAATGAAAGAAATCTTGGTTACCGGGGCAGGAGGGTTTATCGGTTCTCATTTATGCGAAACTTTGGTTAGAGAAGGATATAATGTAAGGGCTATGATACGATATAACTCCGGAAATTGCTGGGGTTGGCTGGATGTTTCACCATATAGGAAAAAGATTGAGGTGGTTTCAGGAGATATTCGTAATTATGATTCGGTAAAAAGCTCCGTAGAAGGCGTAGATACGATTTTTCATCTGGCAGCGCTCATCGGCATACCTTATTCTTACCAAACGCCCGAATCTTATGTAGATACCAATGTTAAGGGCGCTTTAAATATTTTACAGGCAGCTAGAGAATTAAAAGTAAAAAAAGTGGTTTGCGCCTCAACCAGCGAAATATACGGCACTGCCCAGTTTATTCCGATATCAGAAGAGCATGCTATCAATCCGCAGTCTCCTTATGCTGCTTCAAAGGCAGCGGCAGATTTTATGGCCCTTTCATTTTACCGTTCTTTTGGTACGCCGGTAACGATCGTGCGGCCTTTTAATACTTTTGGCCCAAGGCAGTCAGCAAGGGCAATCATCCCGACTATTATCACCCAGGTTTTAGGGGGTTCTAAAAGCGTAAAACTTGGGTTTGTAGATTCAATCAGGGATTTTACTTTTATAAATGATACTGTTAGGGGATTCATCGCTGCGGGAGAATCCGGCAATACTATAGGGGAAGTAGTCAATATCGGTTCAAATAGTGAAATAAAGATTAGAAGCTTGGTGGAGCTAATTGCTAAATTATCGGGTAAAAATATTACCATAGTGACTGAGAACCTGAGGAAGAGGCCTGATCAAAGTGAGGTCAAAAGGTTAAAGGCTGATATTTCCAAAGCAAAAAAATTACTGAATTGGGTTCCTAAGTATACGTTAGAATCCGGTTTGCAAGAAACAATTAAATGGTTTAGAGACTTAAAGAATTTAACCAAATATAAAACGGAGATATATAATGTATAGACGAGCGGTGATTTTAGCCGGCGGTTTGGGAACGAGGTTAAGCCCTTACACTATCGTATTGCCTAAGCCTTTAATGCCTGTCGGAGAATATCCTATTCTTGAGGTAGTGGTTAGGCAGTTGGCCCATTATAAATTCGAACGCATCACCATAGCGGTGAATCACCAGGTGGATCTTATCCATGCTTTTTTTGGCAATGGGAGCAAGTGGGGTGTTCAGATAGATTATTCGATAGAGGATAAACCTTTGGGTACTATGGGGCCGCTGAAGCTAATCAATGATTTACCGGATAATTTCTTAGTTATGAATGGCGATATTTTAACCGAGTTGGATTACGGTAAATTCTTTGATGAGCATCTGAAAAAGGGGAGCCTTTTTACGATTGCCTCTTCGACCCGGGAAGAGGTCTCTGAATTCGGGGTATTGGATGTAAGTAAAACCGGTTTTTTGGCGGGATTTAAAGAAAAGCCGGTTAAGCGGTATCAAGTGAGTATGGGGATCTACATGGTGAATAAAAAGGTTCTAAGGTATCTACCCGAAGATAAGCCTTACGGGTTTGATAAGCTTATGCATGATTTATTAAAATCAAAAGAAAAAGTAAGAGTAAAGAGCCATTCGGGTTACTGGCTGGATATCGGGCGCCCTGATGATTATGCCCGGGCTATTGAGGAGTTTGATAGGTTAAAGGTTAAACTGTTAAAATAATCTATGGCCCACGCATCGATTCCCATCAACAAAGGAAACTATTCGCTTGAGACCAGGCAGCGAGAAGAGGCTTTCCATAGGAATTTAGGAGCAGGATGGCTGGGAAAATATAAATTATACAGGGAAAATTGGCAAAAGTATCCTCAGCGCCAATTTGTATCTGATTATCCCCTGCTTGTTGATTTGGAGCTTTCCACAGTTTGTAATTTAAGCTGTCCGATGTGCTATACTATTACGGATAAATTTAAGCGTAAATCAAAGGTAAAGTTTATGGATTATGGTTTGTTTTGCCGGATAATTGATGAGATATCGGGTAAGGTTCCGGCTATTAGACTTAGTCTAAGAGGGGAGCCAACCCTGCATCCCCGTTTCCTGGATTGCATTATTTATGCCAAGGAAAAGGGGATCGGAGAGGTTTCTGCGCTTACCAATGGCAGTAAGCTGACTAAGGGCTTTTCTAAGCGGATTATGCGCGCGGGAATGGATTGGCTGACTATTTCGGTTGATGGTTTAGGCAAGGTATATGAAAACATCAGAAAACCCTTAAAGTTTAAAGACACATTACGAAAGATCAAAGATTTTAAGGTCTTAAAGAAGAAGGCTAAAACTAATAAGCCGGTGATTAAGATTCAGTCTGTATGGCCTGCGATACGCCATGATCCGCAGGAGTTCTACAACACTTTCTTTAAATATACGGATTTGATTGCTTTTAATCCGCTTATTGATTATCTGGGCAAGGATGGGGATATACTTTATGACCTTAATTTTATCTGCCCCCAGCATTATCAGAGGTTGGTAATAGGAAGCGACGGCAAAGCCTTAATCTGCGCGAATGATGAATATGGGGCTAATATTATTGGTGATGCGGATAAAGAGAGCATCTATGAAATCTGGCATGGGAAAAAGCTAAGTAAAATACGGGCTATTTTTAAGAAAAATAACGGTTTTATGCGTTTTCCAATATGTAAGGAATGCTACTTGCCAAGGTTGACTGATGAGAGCGAAAGGGTGAAAATAAAAGGGAGGGAAGTTATTATTAAAAATTATCTTGGAAGAAAGCAGCGCGTGGGGCAATAAAAAATGAAAATTCTTGGTATTACTATGGGGATTTGTTCAAGTGCGGCGCTTTTTACAGACGGGAAGATTACTGCATCCATATCGGAAGAACGTTTTGTAAAAAAGAAAAATTATGAAGGGTATCCGAAACACGCGGTTGATTTTTGTTTGAATTTTTCCGGGGTTTCGCCGGACGAACTTGATTATATCGCCTTTGCTTCCAGCAATGTAGATCCCGACTATGTTATCACGCATAGCGCATCAAACAGGACTGTAGCTGATTGGATACGCGAAATGCACGAGTATTGGTACCCAATTTTTTATGGCGGTCAGAAACGCGCGTATGTCGATGTATTCAAGGATAAAATAGATTTTAAGCAATATCCCGGTAATTTCGAAGGTTTTCCTTTTGGTTCGCCTGACCGGATTAAGTTTTTTACGGAATTCAGAAAAAATATAGTTGTCCGGCATTTAAAGGTACCGAGAGAGAAAATAGTAATATGCGAGCATCATTTATCCCACGCTGCTTATGGTTTATTGGGCTGGCCTGAGAGACGGAACAATATGCTTATTTTTACCGCGGATGGCTTCGGCGATCATTCCAACGCATCCATCCGCAGTTTTGAGAATGATAAATTTACTCTTCTTTATGAAGCTGATATCTGTAATATCGGAAGATTATATCGTTATATAACACTACTTTTAGGGATGAAACCCGGTGAGGATGAATATAAGGTGATGGGCCTTGCTCCTTATGCGAAGCCTCTTTCATATCAGAGGGCCCTCGATATCTTAGAAGATACATTATATTTGGATGGAGTTGTTTTTAAATACAAAACTAAGCCGGTGGATCATTATTTTTGGTTTAGGGAAAAATTTGAAGGTTTACGATTTGATGCTATTGCCGGCGGCCTGCAAAAATATGTAGAAAACCTTTTGGTTCAGTGGGTTAAGAACGCTGTCAATATATATGGCATATCTGCTGTTGCATTTAGCGGCGGAGTTTCTCTTAATGTAAAAGCGAATCAGGAGATTCTGCGTTTGGGAGAGACAACATCTTTATCTGTCCCGGGAAGCGGGGGAGACGAATCCCTGGCCATGGGAGCGATATTTTCGGTTTTACTGAAAAGACGTGTCCCACTTAAAGAAATTGAGCCTGTAGAACATTTATATTTAGGTGATAAAGTCAGCGCGGATGAAATAGAGAACTTTATTCAAAAAGAATCTCTTGGTGCCCATTATAAGATAACGCAGATCACCGCGCGCGATATCGCTCAGTTATTAGCGCAGGGAGAGATTGTAGGCAGATTTGCCGGTAGAATGGAGTTTGGCCAAAGGGCGCTCGGGAATAGATCTATTTTAGCTAATCCCTCAATGCCGGAAGTTGTAAAAGTTATTAATGATATTATTAAACAGAGGGATTTCTGGATGCCTTTTGCTCCTACAATCTTATACGAGGATTGTGAGAGATATCTATATAATCCTAAAAATATATATTCCCCATTTATGACTATTGCTTTTGATACTAAGCCGCAAGCTCACAAAGATCTAATCGCCGCCCTTCATCCCGCGGATCTTACCGCAAGGCCTCAGATGCTTAAAAGATCGGTCAACCCTGATTATTATGATATAATTTCCGAGTTCAAGGCTTTGACCGGCATTGGCGGAGTATTAAATACGTCATTTAATCTTCACGGCCTGCCTATCGTGCAGTCCTTACCGGATATCCTGCATTTAATGAAGAATTCAAGATTGAAATATGTGGCATTAGAAAATTTACTTCTTAAGAAAAAGTAGTAAAATAAGAGGCAGTAATTGGCGGATAAAAAAAATATCTTGGTTACCGGGGCCGCTGGTTTTATCGGCAGGCATTTGGTTAAAGCGCTAAAGAGCAGGCGTTTCTCAGTATATACATTTGATAAAATTAAGGGTTACGATGTTTGTCGAAAGAATTCCCTTGCTCAATTTTTAAATAAAAGAATAGAGATCGTTTTTCATTTAGCCGGTCAGACCTACGTTCCGGATAGTTGGAATAGGGCAGGTAATTTTTATAAAACTAATACCTTAGGCACACAAAATGTATTGGAATTCTGCAGGCAGGCGGAAGCGAAATTGATTTATTTAAGCGCTTATGTTTATGGGCCCCCCAAATATTTACCGATAGATGAAAAACACCCTCTTAAGCCGAATAATCCTTATGCACATTCCAAGCTATTGGCAGAAGAAATATGCAGATTATACGCGGATGTTATGGGGGTCAAGGCTGTAATTTTACGTCCGTTTAATATATATGGCCCGGCTCAACGGGAATGTTTTTTGATCCCTATGTTATTAAAGCAGATAAAGCAGCAAGGCAGGATCATAGTCAAAGATGACACCCCTAAAAGAGACTATTTATATATTGACGATTTAATTAGAGCCTGTATTTTGGCTATGAATTATCAGGAAAGATTTGAGGTGTTTAATGTCGGATACGGTTCATCCTTTTCAGTTAAAGAAATAGTCGAAATTATTTGCCAGTGCAATGGAAGAGATGTTCCCTGGGAGTCGTTAAAACAACCCAGAAAAAATGAAATCTCTGAGACGGTTGCCGATTGCCGGTTAATAAAAGAAAGGCTAGGCTGGAGGCCCAAGGTAGGTTTTAAGGAAGGCATCCTTAAAACCATGGGCTTTGTTTAAAAATGAGTTTCCCATTTTTATTTGAAGATACTAAAAATAAGCCGGCCTATATCATCGCTGAAATAGGCGGTAATTTTACCGCCTATGCAGAAGCCAAAAAACTGGTGGATGCCGCAAAAGAAGCAGGGGTTGACTGCATCAAACTGCAGACCTATCGGGCGGAAACTTTAACTACTAAAAAAGCAATGTTCGATATGGAAAATACCGGAAAGATTTCCCAGTATGAATTCTTTAAGAAGAATGAGCTTCCCAAGGAGCTTCACCGGTTGGTCTTTGATTACGCGCAAAATAAAGGGTTAGACTGGTTTTCTACTCCCGCGCATCAGACGGATGTGGATATGCTGGAGGCCTTGGGGGTTAAGGCTTTTAAAATCGGCGCAGATGATGCGGTAAATATTCCGCTTTTGAAATATATTGGGGAAAAAGATTTGCCTGTCTTTCTCTCTACTGGTATGTGCACTTTAGAGGAGGTAAAGGCCTCAGTGTCCGCTATTTTGGAGACGGGAAATAATAAAATCGTCATTTTTCATACTGTTTCCGGGTATCCTACTTATCCTGAGTATGTTAACTTAAATGTTATAAAAACTCTGCAAAGAGAGTTTCCGGGATTCCCTATCGGGTTTTCCGACCATACCCTTTCTGCTTTAGCATCGATTTGCGCGGTAGCAATGGGAGCTAAAGTGATTGAGAAGCACTTCACTTTGGATAAAAACGCAGCCGGCCCCGACCATATGCTCTCAGCTGATCCCAAAGAAATGAAGTATTTGGTTGAAAGCATACGAACGGTTGAAAAAATGTTAGGCAGCGGAGTTAAGGCGCCGGACGGACCTGAAATTAAGAATATAATTAATAATCGGAAAAGCATCGTGGCTACCCGGGATATTAAAAAAGGCGAAATTCTTAGCAGTGATAATATCTCGATTAAAAGGCCGGGAGGAGGAATACAGCCTAAATTTTTTGAGGAGGTTATCGGTCGTAAAGCCGGCAGGGATATAAATGAAGATACTTTAATTTCTTGGGAAGAGATTGGCTAACTATGGGGACGGGAAATGACGCTAGGGAAAATTTAGGGATTATTTTACAGGCGAGGATGGGGTCTTCGCGCCTGCCGGGCAAGATCCTCAAGAAAATTGGCAATAAGCCGCTTTTAGGCCATATATTTTTTAGGCTTGCTTTTCTAAAGCATCAGGCAATGGTTGTGTTAGCAACCACCTCTTCGCCTAAAGACGACGTAGTTGAACGTTATTGCCGGTCTAAAAACATTCATTGTTTTCGCGGCAACGAGGAAAATGTGCTGGAGCGTTATTATTTTTGCGCCAAGGAATATGGTTTTGGAAGTATTATCAGGCTTACCGCGGATAACCCTTTTCTCGACATCGAGGAATTAGATAATCTTATTGAACTGTATTATCGGAACGGCTTGGATTACGCAAGCTCCTGCCGGTCGTTACCGGTTGGGGCCGGCGCGGAAATATTTACTTTTGATGCGCTTGAAAAAAGTTATTTCAATGGCAAGGCTGCCCATCATCTTGAGCATGTAGATGAATATATCATGGAGAATATCAAGCAGTTCCATACCGATAGCTTAAAGGTCAACGGTGATAAAAATAGGCCCGATATCCGATTGACCGTTGATACCGAAGCAGATTATGAAACAGCTTGCTTTATTGTGAATAATGCGCTTGATGAATACATAACTACCCAGGATGCTATCAGGTTAATCAGCGATTTTGCCGCGTAATATTTATGAAAAAGTTTGGTATTTGCGTTGAATCTTCTCATCAAAAAGGCCTGGGCCATCTTATCAGGGCTTTGAACCTGATTGAATTACTGAAGGAAAGAGGGGATAATTATCTTCTTATTATGAACAATGATGCGGCGTCGATTTCGTTCTTGAAAAAACTATCTGTAAACTTTGAAGTAGTTGAAATGAACGATTCAGCCGGTAACTGGGAAACAACTCTGGTTGAGAAGCATAAGATAAGTATTTGGATTAACGATAGGCTTGATACTTTAATCGAGCATGCTAGAAACGTAAAACTCAGCGGGATTCCTTTGGTTTGTATAGACGATAGAGGTGGGGGGGCAGAATTGGCAGATATCAATTTTGGCAGCTTGCCGTTAAGTTTTAACCGTAATCTAAAAGGAAAGAAGGTTCTTAAGGGGCTGCAATATTTAATATTGGATAAAAAAATTGACAAGTATAAAAAATCTAGGAAACGGATTGAACGTATTTTAGTCGTGTTGGGAGGCAGCGATACTTATGGGGTGACTTTGAAAGTGGCTAGGATATTGAGAAATATGGGTAAGTCAGCTACGATTGTAACAGGGCCATTATTTAGGCATGAATTAGAATTAAATAAGTTTATGTATAGCGGGTTTGTTGTAAAAAAGGCAGTTCCTTCTTTGGTAAGCGAATTCGCTAATTATGATTTGGCAATTACAGGCGGGGGGATTACGCCTTTTGAGGCTAATGCTTCGGGTTTGCCTTGCATAGTCATTGCTAATGAATTATCCGAAATGCCTACTGGGCAATTCTTGAGTAAATTAGGTTCTTCTGTTTTTGCGGGGTATCATGAAAAAATAAAAAGTAATATTTTGACCAAAGACCTTAATATTGAAAAAATGAGCATATTGGGCATGGATCAGATAAAAACCAGTGGAGTAGATAATATATATGAGGAGATCAATTTGTTATGGGCAAAATCGTAGTAATTCACCAGCCTGATTTTTTACCATACCTAGGTTTTTTCCATAGGTTACTTCAAGCCGATCTTTGGGTTATTTTAGACAACGTGCAGTTTGTTCACAAAGGGAGCGGGTGGCAGCATCGCGATAAAATTAAGACCCCTGCCGGAGAAAAGTGGATTACGATATCTGTGCAAAAGCCTAAATTGGGCACCCCAATACAAGAGGTAATCTTATCAAAAGATGTTGATTGGAAAAATAACCATTTAAATTTAATCAGGCAGAATTACAATAAAGCAGAATTTTTTAATGAGATCTTTCCCTGTATTCAAGAATTATACAGATTTGATTGTTTTAAAATGGTTGATTTTAATTTAAAATCCATTAAATTATTGTTGAGCCTTTTTGATATTAAGATTGAGTATGTTATGGCAAGCACTTTAGGGGGGAGAGGGAAGAATAACGAACTTCTATCTGATATTTTAAAAAAAGTGGGAGCGACTACCTATCTTTCTGGAGTTGGCGCAAAAGATTATTTTAAGCAAGAACCTTTTGATAAAGCAGGGATTGATGTTGTTTGGCAGAAATTTGTGCATCCGGTATACCCTCAGTTATTCGGTGAGTTTATTCCGTATTTAAGTTCAATCGATTTACTTTTTAATTGCGGAATTAAGGAATCACGTGAAATCTTAAGGAGGTGTTAAGTGAATATATTAGCGATAGGCGCTCATTTTGATGATATTGAATTGGGCTGCGGAGGCGCATTACTAAAGCACGCAGTGAATAAGGACAAGGTTTATGCGTATGTTGTAACCGAATCCGGATTTAAAAATCCAAACCGGCAGGTTATTAGAACAAATAAGGTTGCTCAAGAAGAAGGCAAGGCTGCTATTGAGATATTGGGAGCAGAGTTAATCTGCGGTAATTTTAAAACTATGGAAGTTGAATTCAGCGAGAAATTAAACGCGCAGATTCTTGCAATTATTGAAGAAAAAAAGATTGAGAAAGTTTATACTCATTGGATTGGGGATATTCACCATGACCATCACGCGGTTTCTATGGCCTCGCTTCATTCCTGCCGGCATGTTCCTAGGATGTTGATGTACCGAAGTAATTGGTATCATTCTACCTCTGAATTTAGAGGTAACTTCTATATTGATATAACAGGGTTTATAGATAAAAAAATACAAGCAATTAAAGCGCATAAATCCGAGCTTAAAAGAACACACCAGAAGTGGATTTCATTTTTTAAGAATGAAGCGGAGAATGCCGGACAGAAGATTGGCGTTAAATATGCGGAGGTGTTTGAAGCAGTAAAGTGGATGGAATGAATTTTAAAGGAGATGTTAATTGAATATTAAATTCATTACAAAGAGATTTTTATTCTGGATATTGCCGTATTTTCTTTATGTTTGGCTGCGGAAGATAAGTAAGCCTATTTTTAACCGGTCAAGGATACTGGCGCTGGTTAAGCCTAATAGCCGATTTAAAGATATTCACAAAGGAAAAAGATGTTTTATTTTATGTAACGGTCCGTCTATAAACAAACAAAACTTACTCCTTTTAAAGGATGAAATTATTTTTAGTGTTTCAAGCGGGTATCATCACAAGGATTACGCAGTTATCCGTCCAAAATATCATTGTGTTCCGCCGGTAACCTACGGCTTAATTACTAAGCGGGATGTATCCGATTGGTTTAAGGAGATGGATTCAAAAGTTGGTGATGCTGAGATATTTCTAAATTATTCTGAAGAGCAATTGATTAAGAGCCGTAATTTGTTTCAGGGAAGATCGTTAAATTATTTTTTTATGAATAATTCATTTAGAGATTATTCAGTAGAAGCCATAGATATTAGTAAAGAAATTCCTTCTGTTCAATCCGTGTCTATTATGTGTTTGATAATCGCAGTATATATGGGCTTTGAACAAATTTACCTTCTAGGTGTTGAGCATGATTCTTTTAAAACAAAAGAATACAAGTATTTCTATAAACCTACAGTACTAAAAAATAAAGATTTCATGGTGGTTAAGAATGATGATTTATTTCTAAAGCAGGAAGAGTTATTTTCATATGCAGTTCTTTGGTCTCAATATCGCAAGATAAAAGAAATTGCAATTAAGAATAGTATTTCTATTTACAATGCTTCTTTAGGAGGCGCATTGGATATCTTCGAGAGGGTTAGCTTTGAAGAAGTAGCAAGTTCAGGAAAAAATAATGAGAATAAAGGATAATTTAAAAAACCTATTGTTAGAAATTCTACCGCCTTTTGCGCTAAAACTTACCTATTTGTTTGGCCTCAAAAGTTATATCTGGTGCGGTAACTTTAATAATTGGCAGGATGCAAAGAGTAAGTCTGCGGGGTATGACGATAGTGTTATCCTGGAGAAGGTAAAGAACGCTGCTTTACGCGTTAAGAATGGAGAAGCCGTTTATGAGAGAGATTCCGTTATATTAGAGAAAATTGAATATTCATGGCCTTTAGTCGCAGCCCTTATGTTTGCCAGTGCTAATAAAGGAGGAAAACTTGATATTGTCGACTATGGAGGGTCATTGGGGAGTGTATATTTCCAAGTAAGAAAATTCTTAGTGAACTTAAGAATAAAATGGGGCATAGTAGAGCAGGAAAATTTTGTTGAATGCGGAAGAAAAAACTTTGAAGATGAAAGGTTAAAATTTTACTATTCTTTAGATGAGTGCCTGAAGCACCAGGATGCCGATCTCGCGTTATTATCTGGTGTTTTACAGTGTGTTGAAAGGCCTTATGAATTACTGGAAGAGTTAATGGATAAGAACTTTAACTATCTTGTTTTTGATCGTACGACATTTAATAAAATAGACAAAGATAGGTTATCTGTATTGAAGGTTAGCCCTAAAATTTACCCCGCTAGTTATCCTTGGTGGTTTTTGAATGAGCCTAAATTTAAAAAAATCTTAAGCAGGAAATATATTTTAACCGAAAGCTTCTTTAGTTTTGAGAATAGAGATGGACTCACGCCTGTGTTTAAGGGTTTTATCTATAAATTAAAAAGTAAATAATAAAATGGAGTATAATAATTATGGAAAATAATTTAGAAAAGATAATTATTGGTGACAAGTTATTGGCAATTATTCTTAGGGCAGATTTTAAAAAGGATGGGATTGAGTTTTTTACTCCTGCTGATTATTCGCAGCAATTATCCTATATGAAGCGGCCTAAGGATTATGTTGTAAAAGCGCATATACATAACGTTGTGAAAAGAGAAATATTGTTTACACGGGAGACCATTTTTATTAAAAGCGGGAAGATCCGCGCTGACTTTTATTCTGATGATAAAAAATATGTTGAAAGCCGCATCTTGGATAAGGGAGACGTCTTGCTTCTGCTTGAAGGAGGCCATGGTTTTGAGTTTATTGAAGCCGGAGAAATAATTGAGGTAAAACAAGGCCCGTATTTTGAAAATATGGATATGGTTAGGTTTGAACCAGTTGTCAAAAGCAAATTAAAGGTAAAAGATGATTCTTGTAAATGATTTATTTTTAGAAGGAAATGAGAAGAAATATCTTGAGCAATGCATAAATACGGGTTGGATTTCTTCAGAAGGGCCTTTTGTGCGTAGATTCGAAGAGGAATTTGCTTCTTTTGTGGGTGTAAGACATGGTATTGCGGTTTGTAACGGTACCGCTGCTTTGGAAACTGCTCTTTTTGCTTTAGGGGTAAAAAATGGCGACGAGGTAATAATGCCGTCTTTTACTATTATTTCTTGCGCTATTGCCTGCATTCGTTTAGGCGTAAAGCCGGTATTGGTTGACATAGAGCCGGAAACATGGACTATGGATGTATCCCAGATTGAGGCTAAAATCAGTCCTCGCACGAAGGTAATTATGCCGGTTCATATCTATGGCCATCCTGTAAATATGGATGGAATTTTTTCCTTGTCCGCTAAATATCATCTTAAAGTATTGGAAGATTTTGCAGAAGCCCAAGGCGCGGAGTACCATAGTGAATACTCAGGCGGTAAATGGCTTAAATGCGGGGCAATGAGCGATATTTCCGCTACAAGTTTCTACGCTAATAAAATTATTACTACCGGCGAAGGGGGGATGGTTTTAACAAATAATGATGAATCTGCCCGGAGAGCCAGATCTTACAGGAATCTTTGTTTTAAAGAAGAAAAGAGATTTCACCATACAGAGTTAGGTTATAATTTTCGCATGTCTAATTTACAGGCAGCAGTAGGCGTTGCCCAGTTGGAACAAATTGAAAGATTTATTAAGATTAAAGTTAAGCTCGCAGATTATTACCGGAATAAGCTCTCCCAAATTAAGGGGATAAGGTTTATGCCGGCTAAACCTTGCGCCAAGTCAATTTATTGGGTATACGCAGTGGAGTTAGACCCGAGGTTAAAAGTTGAAGCAGAAGTGGTAATGGCCAAGTTGAAGAAACATGGTGTAGGTACAAGGCCGTTTTTTAAAGGCCTGCATGCGCAACCCGCCTTAAATGATTTGAGCCTATTCGTTAATGAAAAGTATCCTTGTACGGATTTTGCGGCTGATTATGGATTCTATTTGCCAAGTGGATTAAAACTTACGGAATCTCAGGTAGATATAGTAGTAGATACCTTAAAAAAGGAGTTAGCCGCTTAAAATGAATATAGCTGTTATTATTGACGACACTATCCTAGAAGGTGGCGCATTTCAGTATTCTTTATCCCAGGCTTTATTATTAGAGAAAAATAAAGACAAGAATTATAATTTTATTTTTTTTACAAGAATAAAACAAAACGTAAAGATTCTGGCTGGATATGATATCAAGTCTTTTTATTTAAATTGGTCGAATCTAGACGAATTCTTGAGCCAGATTGGAAGAAACCTGTTGATCAGCGGAATCTTTAGAAAATTAAGAATCAGTATAGATAATAAATTTGACCGCATATTAAGAAAACATTCCATAGATTTAATTTATTTTCTTTCTCCTTCCGGATTATCTTTGGCTACAGAAATGTTAAATTATATTTTTACGGTTTGGGACTTGAATTTTTTGGATTCGATGGAGTTTCCGGAAGTTTATGCAAAAAGGGAATTTGAAAGAAGAGAGAGGTTATATCAAACGGCAATCCGCAAGGCTGTGGGGGTAGTTACTGATTCACCAGCTACCCGGAAAAAAATTATAGAGATTTATCATATTGATAAAAATAGGATTATTCTTTTGCCATTCCTGCCTTCAAATTCCGTAGGTATTTTAGAAGAAGAATATCTACGGAATTATGTAGATATAAAGAAAAAATATAATATTAAAGGTGATTACATATATTATCCCGCTCAATTTTGGCCGCATAAGAATCATCTATATATACTTGAAGGGTTAAAAATACTGAAAGAAAAATATAAATTGAAGATAAACGCTATTTTTTCAGGTTCGGACAAGGGTAATCTTAAATTTGTTTTAAATAGAGCAATGGATTTAGGGATTGATGGCCAGATTTTCTATATTGGTTTTGTAGGGGATAGAGAATTACCGTATCTTTATAAGCAGGCATTGGCTTTAGTTATGCCTACTTATTTTGGACCGACTAATATCCCTCCCCTGGAAGCTTTTACAATGGGGTGTCCAGTTTTGTATTCTGATTTACCGGAGTTACGTGCCCAGGTAAAAGATGCTGCTTTACTGCTCGATCTTAAAAATCCTAATACAATGTGTCAGGGTTTATTGAAAATTATTGATAAATTACCCGAAATTAGCGCGCTTAAAGAAAACGGCAAAAGAAAAGTAGAAGCTTTCATAGAAGAAAATTATTTAGATTTATTAAAGAACCTTTTTGACGATTATTCATTAAGGCTAAAAACTTGGAAATAATTTTTAAGAAATTTCATATAAAATTAAATTTAAAAATATGGATACTTACATTAAAAATAAGCTCAAAGGGCAGATGAACAAATACCTGTAATATTTTAATAAACCTGAATGCTGGGTAAGGATATTGTATAATGCGTTACTTGGATATAATCAAAAGATTCGCTAAGAGAAAGTTTAGTACGCAGCGGTTATTAATATTTAGTGATATTTTTTCATTCTTGGAGAAAACGGCTTGTCACTATAATGGACGCGGGATCTTAAGTCAAATGCGTAGTATAGTTAATCTGCGGCCTCTCATATTAGACTTACAAACATGCTCAGTATGTAATGCCAGATGTGTCTTTTGTGCTCGGCAGAAGCTTCCTCAAGCCAAAGAATTGATGTCGATAGATCTTTTTAAACGGATTTGTTTTGAATATGCGGCTATGGGTGGCGGTTATTTAGGTTTTTCTCCCTTACTAGCCGATCCATTGCTTGATCCGTTATTGCTGGAACGTATTGAAATTGCTAAGAAGAACTTTTCAAAAATATCCATGTATTTGTTTACTAATGGTATTGCGTTGCCAAATTTTTCTGATGACCAACTTATCGAGGTTATCACCAGATTAAAACTTATCAATATCAGTCTTGGCGGTCTTACGAGGGATGAATATAAAGTTATGATGGGCGTAGACCAATTTAAAACAGTCTGGGGATCTTTAGAGCGTTTGAGTAGGATCAATCAAAAGCTTGGAGGCGTATGTAAACTTATCTTGCATATACGCACTCATCGAAGGCAGGAAACGATAAATTCTCCAGCCTTGGCCAAGTTAGAAGAATTAGGCTATGATTGCAGCGATATTATGGATGCGTTTTCAGATTGGGATGGATTAGTAACGGAAAACGATTTACCCAAGGGTGCGGCCATGATAAAAAGGAACAATACCAGATGCAAAGTCCCTTGTTTAATTCCTATGTCGCATATGATGATAATGCCAGATGGCCGTATTCTTGCGTGTGGGTGTATTGACGCGAAAGAGTCAACTCGCGTAGGGCACCTTGATCATTCAACGCTGCTGGAAATTTGGCGGGGATCCGGACTCAAGGCTTTTCGTGATAGTTTTATCTATGGCAATCTTTACAGCGTGTGCTGGTCTTGCAGGTATTATAAGAATTATGAAATCGTGTTTTCACGAACTGGCTTTAGGAATTTTAACCCATCTCAAAATTTATGGGAATGTGTTTGACGATGAATAATGATTGTTTTAAGAGTATATCTCAAATAAAAATTTTAGGGATACGCGTTGATGCTGTCCAAACTCCATATATCATTCAATATATGGAAGATTGTATCGCCAAAAATACCGGTCATAATTATATTGTTGTCGCTAATGTTGATACTATAATGCAAAGTAAGCGCAATCCCAAGATGCAGGAGGCGGTTAATGCCAGCAGTTTATCAATCCCGGATGGGTTCCCTTTATTAGTTATGCAAAGACTGTACGGAAATCCATTAGGAAGAAGAGCATACGGCCCGGATTTAATGAAAGAATTTCTGAAGATGGCTGAAAAAAAAGAATATTCGCATTTTTTCTATGGTGCCACGGAGGCCACGCTATCTAAATTAATCAAGAATTTGAAAGCTTTATTTCCTAAGATATTAATAGCAGGCGTGTATTCGCCGCCTTTTAGGCCGCTTACTCAGGAGGAAGACGACAGGATTATTGAAATGATCAATAAAGCTGTCCCTAGCGTATTATGGGTTGGCATAGGTTGTCCCAAGCAAGAATTGTGGATGTATAGTCATAGGGAAAAACTCAATATTCCTGTTATGGTAGGGGTAGGCGCTGCCTTTGATTTCTTTGCCGGGATAAAACCTCAGGCGCCGCGATGGGTGCGGAATAATGGTTTTGAGTGGTTGTTTAGGCTTATTACTGAACCTAAGCGCCTATGGCGCAGGTATTTAGTCAATGGTAGTTTATTTATTTATTATGCCGGTATAGAGGTTCTTGTCAAAAAATTCCATCCTACGAAGCATCCTTCCAGAATTGATTAATTCCCTTGTCAAATAGTCTATTTTTATGTTAAAATAAAAACTTATGCATACTAGACATAAGCGCGTACAAGTAGCCTATTTTATCGCGGATATTCTGCTTATCGGGTTTTCATTCTATCTCCCCCGTCTTTTTAATCCTCATTTGATTCTCGCAAGCGGCGTTGAGCTAAGATTAAATCTGATAACTTTTTCTTTCTGGGGAATCACGCTGGTCTTTATTTTAAACAACCATCAACTCTACATCACTGATCGGCATATAGGCATAATCCGGGAGTTTTTTAAGGTAGTCCGCTGCGTTTTCTATTCGTCAATACTGGCAGGGCTGTTTCTTTTCCTGACGAAAATAGATATTTTTTCTAGGGTAGTTTTCTTAGAGGCAACAATTCTCTTAGCTATTCAACTTTCCGGGTGGCGTGTCTTAAAAAGGATCTATGTAAGGCATCTGATTAGAAGCGGCTACGCGAACTATAATGTTTTGATTGTAGGGGTCAATAAACAGTCGTTTTTTCTTATCGAGGAGATTAAAAATAATCCTTACTTAGGTTTAAGGGTTATCGGACTGCTGGATGGCGATAAAGAGATCAACGGATTGGAAGAGGAGAAGTTGCGTATCCTCGGTAAGATTGAAGATTTAGAAAGGATCGTCAAGAAAAATTTTATTGACGAGATATATATTACGGATATCTCCCGGAGGAATTTGGTGGCGGAAATAATCAAAAAAGCGGAGAAGTTAGGCAAGACAGTCAGGGTGCTTGCCGAAGATTTTGATATACCGCCTAAAACGATAAGTGTTAATTATATCGGCATACTGCCGTTAATTACATATTATGAAAGTTTGAAGCACGGCGCGGATAGCGGTATAAAGAGATGCTTGGATATGATAGTAAGCGCTAGCGCGTTAATTTTATTATTCCCCCTATTTGTAATTATCGCTATTTTAGTTAAATTGGATAGCCCAGGGCCTGTCTTTTATATTTCAAGGCGTTCCGGTAAGAAAGGCAGGGCCTTTAATTTTTATAAATTCCGCTCGATGGTTAAAAATGCCGAAAAGCAACGTGAGGCCTTGAGTGAACAATCAGAAGTAAAAGGCCCGATATTTAAAATGAGGCATGACCCGCGGCTAACCAGGATGGGAAAGATTTTGAGAAAATATAGCTTGGATGAATTACCGCAGTTATTTAATGTTTTGAAGGGAGATATGAGCTTGGTTGGGCCAAGGCCGTTTCCTGTAGAGGAGAGCGATAGAATAGAGTATGGGCATATACCGAGGTTAAATATAAGGCCGGGGATAACAGGTTTAGCCCAAGTAAAAGGCAGGTCTAATTTGAAATTCAATCAATGGATGCGCTGGGATAGCTGGTATGTGGAGAATTGGTCTTTAGGGTTGGATATAAAAGTCCTTTTATGGACAATCCCCGCAGTATTTAAGGGGAGAGGGGCGTATTAGTTGAAAGATAGAGTTTATAATTTATTCGTTGTTACCGGCGAGTATTCATTGTACGGCTTATTATTTTCTTTAGCCATATCTAACGGAATGGTTGAATCTTTCGCAGGTTTGGCGCTTTTTGGTTTTGTCGGCCGTAAAATAATCAAGCCGGATTTAAAGTATCTTAAGTTTTGGCCGAATGCTTTCCTTCTCTTATTTTTATTTTTTAGCGCGCTTTCTCTTTTTAATAGCGGCGCTTATTTTAATAAAAGCCTGCACGCCCTCTTTGGAAAATGGATGCAATATCTGGGGATTTACATTATCGTTCAGGACACTGCGCGCGATCGAAGAATATCCGAGTGGGGTATGTCGGTGTTTCTATTTGGCGCGTCTTTGGCAGTGCTTTCAGGATTAAGCCAGTATTTTTTTAATATTGAGTTTTTACGGCATAATTGTATATCCATGACGACTAAAGGTACGCGCGCCATTGTGTCTACATTTGCTCATTATAATGGTTTCGGCGGCTATATAGTGGTTGTTTTATCTTTCTTACTTGCCTCACTATTAGTGCCTAAAATGCCTAAGATTAAAACTTACAGCATATTAACTTTGATTATTCTTTCAATAGCTGCGGTTTTGCTTACTTTTTCCCGTGGGAGTTGGATAGCCTTGGCTGTTTCTTTTATTTTATTATCTATTTTTTCACGAAGAAATCTAAAATGGCTTGCTCCAATTTTTCTAGTGACTATTGTCCTGTTTTTTTTACCAATATTTCATGAAAGGCTGATTTTTACTTTTAAGGAAGGTGGAGATGCCGATAGGTATAGATATTGGCTGACAGCATGGAAGATGATTAGCGAACATCCTTTTCTTGGCATGGGGCTAGGTACTTTTATGGGGAATTTTTCGAAGTATTCTGTGCTCCTTTTATCTCCTGCATATGCGCATAACTGTTATCTTCAGATTTGGGCAGAAACCGGAATTTTTAGTTTAATCAGTTTTCTGGTGTTTGTTTTTTCGATTGTTTATCTGGGGGTTAAGAAGTTTATTGTTACAAAAGATTTTTTATTGCTTGGGTTGCTTGCCGGGGTAATCGGTTTTTTGGTGCATAGTTTCTTCGAGACTAATTTATATTCATTGCGGCTGGCTATTTTATTTTGGGTTTGGGTAGGTCTGATTTCGGCGCGTATCATTCAAAGAGAGAAAGGTTAACATGAAGATTAACAATAGGTTATCGATAGTAGTGCCTGTTTATAATGAGGGAAGTAACATTAAGCCATTTGTCGACAGGTTAGTTACAGTCATCCGGGATTTGGGTTGTGATTATGAGATTATTTTTGCTTTAGACCCAAGCACTGATAATACTGAACAGATTATTCTAGATTTACGTAAAAATGATCCTGCGATAAAGCTCTTGAAGATGTCCCGTAGATTTGGCCAGCCAGCTTGTACTATGGCGGGTATCAATTATGCCGTAGGTGATGCCTGCATAGTTATTGATGCTGACCTGCAAGATCCTCCGGAACTGATTAAAGATATGGTGAAGAAATGGAAGGAAGGATACCATGTGGTTTACGCCCAAAGGATAAGCCGAAAAGGCGAGACTTTAATAAAAAAAATTGTTTCTTATCTTGGGTATCGTTTGATTAATAGAATAGCGGATGTTAAGATCCCCTCCAATGCCGGAGATTTCCGTTTAATGAGCAAGCAGGTAGTTAAACATTTAAAACAACTCAAAGAACATGACGGGTTCTTGCGCGGATTGGTGGCATATGTAGGATTCAGCCAAATCGGCATACCTTATCATCGCGATAAGCGGTTCGCGGGGAGGGGTAATTATAACAGGCTTCTCGGTTCTTTACGTATAGGCCTAAACGGCGTTTTTGGTTTTTCTAAATATCCGTTGCACTTAATATCCATCTTAGGCGTAGTAGTTTCTACTTTTAGTTTTTTACTTGGGATGACATACCTTTTCTTAAAGCTGTTGAATTTTGACATCAAATGGGGCAATCCTACATTGGTCATTCTTATTTCTTTCTTAAGCGGGATACAACTATTGAGCCTTGGTGTGGTGGGACAGTATTTTGCCCGGATCTATGATGAAATTAAGGCCCGCCCGGGTTTTATTGTGCAGGAGGAATATGGGTTTGAAAAAGAAAGTCCGGCCGGGCAGCCTAAAAGGGAATTGGTCAATGAATGATGATATTGTCTTTTATCAAAGCTCACCCATTATAAACTTAGGTGTTGTTTCTTTGAGTACGCATTTAAAGCAGGCTGGTTTTAAGTCTAGCGTTATTATTGAGTCCTTGGAGAGAGACCCTATTCAAGCTATTAGGGAATTAAATCCGCGCTCAATAGGTTTTTCTGTTTTTTCTGTTGAGCACTCTAACTTAATCAGGGCTGTTAAACGCATACATAGCGTTTTTCCCGATATTCCCATAATAGTCGGAGGCACTCACGCTATTTTATACCCGGAAAAGATATTAAAGGATACCCTCGCTACTTTAGTCTGCCACAGCGACGGAGAGGCCGTATTAGTCAATATCTTGAAGAAATTAATTAAATCATCTACGCCAGATTGGTCATCGGTGGAGGGGGTTGCTTATAAGGATGCGTCAGGTCGTATACAGGTGAACGAACGCGCGTTATTATTTCAATACAGGGATGATGTTGTGGAGGAACGCACGATTTATTCCGAAAGGTACCCCGGGCTGGGTAAAGACGAGGAGCCTCCTTTTATTGCTACCCGCGGCTGCCCTTATTCATGTAGTTTTTGTTATAATTCATACCTACGCAAGGTTGTTCAGGAAAAAGGCCAATTTTTGCGTCAGAAAAGCGTAGGCAACTTGATTAACGAAATCTCAGCCTATGTAAAAAAGAACAATAATGTAAAAATAGTTTCTTTCGTTGACGACCTTTTTACTTTCAATGGAGAGTGGCTGACGCGGTTTCTCTTGGAGTATAAAGCTAAGATAAATATCCCCTTTATTTGTACCAGCCGGGCCAATGAAATGAATGAGGGTACGGCGGAAAAACTGGCCAAGGGCGGCTGCCGAACCGTGATTATCGGCGTTGAATCGGGGAACGAAGACATAAGGAACCGCGTCTTAGAAAAACGGATTACAGATGAACAGGTGATTCGATGCGGGAAGATCCTGCGAAAATTTAATATTAGGGTTCGCAGCACTAATATGTTTTGCCTGCCGGATGAAACCGTTAAAGACGCGCTTAGGACAGTGGAATTGAATATAGAGGCAGAGATACCGCTTGCCTTTTCCGCTTTATTCATGCCGTTTCCAGATACAAAGATTTTTGAATACTGTAAAGAAAAGCAGCTGGTTGGTGATAATTATTCGTTGGAAAACTTGCCGCGTTCTTGTTTTAAAACGAGCATCCTTCGTGTTCCTGATAAGCAGAAGATTGTAAATATTCACTATCTTTGTTTCTTTTTTGTCAGGTATCCGTGGGCGTACAGGGCGTTTAAACAAATTATTTATATACAATGCCTCAAGTCCCTGTTTTATTTTAGCTATATCCTGGGGAATATTATAAGGCATAAAGAAGAGAGGGGATTTGGCTGGGTGGCAACAATAAAATTTGTTTTACGGGTAAGAAATGCCGTTTAGATTTTGTAAAGCATTGCGATGCTGATAACAAAAAGGATATTATAGAAATGCGTTATTTTGTTACTGGAGGAGCGGGATTCATAGGCAGTAACTTAGTTGACCGTCTATTGGCTAATGGACAGGAAGTAGTGGTTTATGATAATTTTAATACCGGATTAGAAGAGTTTTTAGCAGAGGCGGGAAAATCGCCAAAGTTTAGTTTGATAAAAGGTGATAATCTGAATTTAATAGCTTTAACTAAAGCCATGAAAGGAAGCGACTTTATTTTTCATTTAGCGGCTAATGCTGATGTGCGTTTTGGAATCGAACATCCCGAAAAAGACCTTCAGCAAAACACTATTGCTACCTTTAATGTGCTTGAAGCTATGCGGAGTAATGGAATCAAAAAGGTCGCTTTTCCTTCAACCGGTTCGATTTATGGAGAAACTAAGATTATCCCTACTCCGGAAAACGCGCCTTTTCCAACCCAGACGTCATTATATGGGGCATCTAAATTAGCCTGCGAAGGATTGATTGAAGCTTATTGTGAAGGTTTTGGTTTTCAAGCTTGGATATTCCGGTTCGTATCAATCTTGGGTGAACGCTATACCCACGGGCATGTCTTCGATTTCTATAAAAAACTCTTAGAAAATCCCGGTGAATTATTGATTTTAGGTAACGGTTGTCAGAAAAAGTCGTACCTTTATATACAGGATTGTTTGGATGCCATGTTCTTTAGTATCGATAAGTTTAAGGATAGCGTGAACATTCTGAATTTAGGGATAGATGAATATTGTCAAGTCAATGAATCTATCGCTTGGATTACTACTTGCCTTGGTTTGAATCCTAAGTTGAAATATACTGGAGGTGAAAGGGGATGGATTGGAGATAATCCATTTATATTCCTTGATACTGCAAAAATTAATAATGCCGGCTGGAAACCAAAACTAAGTATTAAAGAAGGAATAATCAGGACATTGGAATATCTTATGGAAAACAAATGGGTACTGGAGAAATAGTGATGAATATCTGTGTATTTGGTTTGTGGCATTTGGGGTTAGTGACTAGCGCTTGCCTGGCAAAATTAGGGCATACGGTTGTTGGTCTTGATTTTAACAAAAAAATAGTTAAGGGGCTGCAAAATAAAAAAACTCCTTTGTTTGAACCGGGATTAAACGAGCTTATATTAGAAAGTATGCAAACCGGTAAGCTATCATTTACCTATGAGGCAAAAGAGGCCTTAAAAAAAGCAAAGGTACTCTGGTTTGCTTTTGATACTCCAATAGATGATAAAGATGCGGCCGATATCTTATTCCTTGAGAATAATTTTAGGAAAATTATGCCATATTTTAATAATGGGTTAAAAATAGTTATTTCTTCCCAAGCCCCAGTAGGATTCGTTAATAAAATCGAAAATCTTTTTGTAGAATACCATCCAAACAAAAAATGTCATTTTGCCTGTTCGCCGGAAAATTTAAAATTAGGAAAAGCTTTGGATGCTTTTTTAAATCCGGATAGGATTATAATTGGGGTTAGAAATCAGGAGTCTAAAGAGGCTTTTATTCCGTTATTTTCTTCAATTACCGCCAGGCTGCAATGGATGAAAGTTGAATCTGCTGAAATGACCAAGCATGCTATAAATTCATTTTTGGCTACTTCAGTTTGTTTTGCGAATGAGATCTCCTATATTTGTGAACAAGTCGGCGCAGACGCAAAAGAGGTTGAATTGGGCCTTAAAACCGAATCACGTATTGGTCCGAAAGCTTACCTTAGGCCGGGAGCAGCTTTTTCTGGAGGGACTCTCGCCCGGGATATAAATTTTTTGATAAGATTAAGCTCTAAATTTAAATTACCGTCTTATCTTATAAAGGCAGTTAAACACAGTAACCTTTTTCATAGAAACTGGATAGAGGTGAAATGCCGCCAAGCATTAGGAAGTTTAAAGAAAAAAACTGTGGCTATTTTAGGTTTAACTTATAAGCCTGGAACTGATACTTTACGAAGGTCTCCTGCCGTGGAATTAGCTAAATTACTACAGGCCAAAGGAGCCTTAGTGAATAGTTTTGATCCGGTAATCAAAAGTATTCCGAAAGATCTTTCTAAGATAATATGCTTAAAGAACAGCGCAGGAAAAGCCATACTTAATGCCGATGTGGTCATAATTGCTACTGAATGTCCGGAATTCTTACAGTTTGGCGAAGATGTAATCAATCTAATGAAAAATAAGATTATTATTGATCCTAACGGTTTTATCGTAAAACTTATTGAGCATAAAGATTTAAGCTATATTTCTGTAGGAAAAAGTTTCGATAAAGAGAGCGTGGAATGAAGTTAAAAGGCCGCGTTGCCATAATTACCGGAGCTAATCAAGGATTAGGGGAGGCCATTGCGACGGAATTTGTTAGGCAGGGGGCGGGGGTTTTTATTTGTGCTCGGAATAAAGACAAATTATTGGCGGTTAAAGAAAAATTAGAACAAGTTTCGGGGAGAGGTCAAAAAGTATGCGCTATGGCCGTAGATGTTTCAAATGAGGCCGAAGTAGAAAAATTAATTAATGCTTCTATAGCTGAGTTTAATCATGTTGATATTCTTGTGAATAACGCTGGGATTTACGGACCTATGGGTTCGATTGAAAAAGTAGATTCAGGCGATTGGGTTAAGACAATTGAGATTAATTTATGTGGAGTATTTTATTGTTGTAAACACATTATTGTTCATATGAAGAAGAACAATTATGGGAAAATAATAAATCTTTCTGGGGGTGGAGCGACAGCTCCGCTTCCCTTTATTAGTGCATACGCGGCATCCAAAGCAGGGGTTGCCCGGCTTACTGAAACATTAGCCGGTGAATGCAATGGTTTCGGAATAGATATAAATTCTATAGCCCCGGGAGCGCTTAATACTAGATTACTTGATGAGGTATTATTTGCCGGCCCTCAGGCTGTAGGAAATGATTTTTATGAGAAAGCTTTAAAGCAAAAAAAAGATGGCGGAGTTCCTTTAGAAGTTGGTGTTGAGCTTTGCGTTTTTTTGGCTTCTTCTGAGAGCGATGGGGTTACCGGCCGGCTCATCAGCGCAAAATGGGATTCCTGGAAGTCCTTACCTAACCGGCGGCAAGAGTTAACCAAAAGTGATATTTATACGCTGCGCCGTATTACCCCTGAAGACCGGGGTAAAAAATGGGATTAACGATGAACGTTGGCATAGTAGGTTGTGGTTTGATTGGTAAAAAGCGGGCACTTACTCTTGGCCAGCATAATCTTTTACTGGCTGTTGATTGTGATATCAAACGAGCAGAAACCATAGCAGCTTTAAATGGTCAAATTAAGGTTTCCACTGATTTTAATGATATAATAAAAGATCCTCGTATTGATATTGTTATTATTTCTACAACTAATGATATGCTTGCTCCAATAAGCCTTCTCGCAGTAAAAGCCGGAAAGCATGTATTGGTTGAGAAGCCAGCTGCTAGGAATTTTAAGGAGATCGAAGATGTAATTAAAATTGCCAAAAAGAATAAGGTTATGGTCAAGGTGGGTTTTAATTTACGTTATCATCCTGCTTTAAGGAAAGCTAAGGAAATTATAGATTCTGGCAAGATAGGCGAATTAATGTTCATGCGTGCATGTTACGGTCACGGAGGCAGGATTGGTTATAATAAAGAATGGCGGTCTAATCCTAAGATTTCCGGAGGCGGAGAATTAATTGATCAGGGAGTGCATTTGATCGATCTATCCCGTTGGTTTTTTGGAGACTTTGTTTCTGTTAAAGGATTCAGTCATACTTATTTTTGGGATATGTCCGTTGATGATAACGCCTTTTTATCTTTGCGCACTAAAAAGCAGCAGGTAGCTTGGTTGCATGTTAGTTGCACTGAATGGAAGAATATGTTTTCTCTGGAGATTTACGGTAAGGCTGGCAAGATTAAGATTGACGGTTTAGGCGGAAGTTACGGAATAGAAAAATTGATTTATTATCAGATGTTCCCTCAAATGGGCCTGCCGGAAACTACAGTTTGGGAATATCCAGAGGAAGATAAATCATGGAATTTGGAGTTTGAGGCATTTGTTGAAGCAATTAATACCGGCAGGGCGCTTGACGGGGACATCAATGACGCATACGAAGCGTTGAAGATAGTGGACGAGATTTACGCTGGTTCAGGGGGGATGAGATGATTATAGCCAGAAGTCCTTTACGAATAACTTTAGGCGGAGGGGGAACAGATCTACCTTCTTACTACGAGAAGTTCGGCGGATTTTTAATAGCCGCGGCTATTGACCGTTATGTCTATATTACTATTCATGAGACCTTTGTGAATTATCTTATTGTGAAATACTCTAAAATGGAGAAAGTTAAAAAAGCTGATGATATCAAGCATCCTATCATACGCGAAGCCATAAAAATGCTTGATATTGATTGCGCTTATTGGGAAATGAGCAGTATGGCGGATATCCCAGCTGGTACTGGGTTGGGCTCATCGGGTAGTTTTACTACGGCATTACTTAAAGCGCTGCATACTTATAAAAGAAATTTGATTCATCCCAAAGAGTTAGCCGAACAAGCCTGTCATCTTGAAATTGAAAAATTAGGCGAGCCTATCGGCAAGCAGGACCAATATATTGCGGCTTACGGCGGAGTTACCTGTTTTGAATTTGCGAGAAATGGTAAAGTAAATGCCTATCCCTTAAAAATTGATAAAGAAATTCTATATGATTTGGAAGATAACCTGCTGCTTTTTTTTACCGGTTACTGCCGATCAGCTTCATCTATTTTAAAAGAACAACACTGTAAGAGCAAGAAGAACGATAAAATGATGATTGAGAATATTCATTTTATAAAAGATCTGGGGGTGCAGAGTAAAAAAGCTTTAGAGAAAGGCGAGTTAAGAAAATTTGGCGATTTGATGAACGCGCATTGGGAGTATAAAAAGCAGCGCTCCGGTAAAATATCCAACCCTAAAATTGATAAATGGTATAACTTGGCAGTTCAAAATGGGGCATTGGGAGGAAAGCTTATTGGGGCCGGTGGGGGCGGATTCTTAATGTTTTATGCTCAGGATAAAGTTAAGTTGCGCCATGCTATGATTATGGCTGGGCTAGAAGAGGTAAGGTTTCGTTTTGATTTTGAAGGAACAAAGTTGGTAATCCAACCATGATGCCAACAGTTTTGATTATTGCTGGTGGCGAAGGCAGGCGATTATACCCAATCACTAAGACTATCCCAAAGGCTATGATAGAATTAGCCGGGGAGCCATTCATCGCACATCAGTTGCGTATGCTTAAAAATAATGGCGTAACTCGAGCGATAATTTGCGCTGGATACCTTGGAGAACAGCTAAAAGATTATATAGAAGATGGACGTAATTTCGGCTTAAAGGTGGATTTTTCTTTTGACGGAGAGAAGCTTTTGGGAACAGCGGGGGCCGTAAAAAAAGCCTTCTGCCTGCTTGAAGATAATTTTGCGGTAATGTATGGCGATTCGTATCTAACCGCGGATTTTGAACCCATTTCCGTTGCCTTTTTTTCAAGCGGAAAAAAAGGCTTGATGGCGGTATTAAGAAATAATGGCCAATGGGATACCAGTAATGTAGTATATGCTGATGGGAAGATCGTAAAGTATAGTAAAAAGCATATTACTCCTGAAATGAAATATATCGATTACGGATTATTGTTTTTTAGAAAAGAGGCCTTTGCTGGAATAGCTGAAAACCAGGTTTATGATTTGGCCGATTTATGCAGGGACTTGATAGAGAAAAATCAGTTGGATGGCTACGAAGTTGAGCAACGGTTTTTTGAAGTGGGTTCTTTTAAGGGTTTGGAAGAAACTAGAAGTTATTTAGAAAAATTAGGGAGTAGCCATGTCTAATCAAATTAATCTAGATAGTTATATCGATAGATATTTTTCACAAGCTACGCAGATAACCCAGGGAGTCGATAAAAAAGCTGTCGAAGCTACGATTAAGGTTTTACTTGAAACCAAGAAATGGGAGGCAGGGTGATGAATTTTAATATGAAATGGGAGAGTATTAAATGATGTCTGGAGCTATTTTTCTTGATCGGGATGGGGTAATCAATCAATTAGTTTATAATCCTAAAACTAAAGAATATGAATCTCCTCTTTCTGAGAAAGACCTAAAAATTATCCCACGGATCTTTAGGCCGCTTAAAAAGCTTAAGAAAAAAGGTTTTTTACTTTTTATAATATCAAATCAGCCCAGTTACGCTAAAGGCAAGACCACTTTGGAAACATTATGTAAAATACATAAACTATTACATAGGAAGATGGCTGGTAAGGGAATAGTATTTAGCGAATATTTTTATTGTTATCATCATCCTGAGGGAGTGGTTAAAAATTATTCTAGAAAATGCCTCTGTCGTAAACCTAAACCGTATTTTATCCTTAAAGCCAAGAGAAAATATGGGCTGGATATGCAGCAATCGTGGTTTATAGGGGATCAAGATTGTGATGTGCTATGTGGACAGGCTGCCGGAATTAGGAGTATTCTTATACAAGAAAGGCGTTCAAAAAATAAAAGAGGCCAAAGCCAGCCCGATGCTTACGTAGGTAGCCTGGATGAGGCCGTAGGTATAATTTTAAAACGAAACAATATGAGGAGTTAAACATGTTTAAGAGAAAATACTTCAAAATAAAGATTTTTGCTGATGGAGCAGATGTAGGAGCCATGAAAAGAGTTCATAAAGAAGGAACGGTTCAGGGATTTACCACTAATCCTACTTTAATGAGAAAAGCCGGAGTTGATGACTATGAGTTATTTGCCCGTAGCGTTTTAAGAGAAATTAAAGACTTACCCATATCGTTTGAGGTGTTTAGCGATGAATTTGAACAGATGGAGAAGGATGCCCGTAAAATAGCCAAGTGGGGGGCAAACGTTAATGTTAAAATTCCGGTTACTAACACTAATGGCGAATCTTCTCGCGCGTTAATCAAGAAACTTTCTGCCGAGGGAATTCCGTTAAATGTGACCGCTATTCTGACGGTTGAACAGGTAGAGGATGTGATCGCGGTATTGTCGAAAAAAACACCGAGCATTATTTCTGTATTTGCCGGGAGAATTGCTGATACGGGAAGAGATCCTGTTGTTTATATGAAGAAAGCGGCGGCGATTGTTAAAAATAACCCTTGCGCTAGTTTATTATGGGCTAGCTCGCGGGAGTTGTTGAATATTTTTCAAGCTGAATCCGCAGGGTGCCATATTATTACTGTAACCGATGAGATTCTCAAGAAAATTATTCTTATAGAAAAGGATTTAATGGATTTATCTTTGGATACAGTAAAAATGTTTTACAAAGATGCTCAGTTGGCAGGGTATAAAATATAATTTTTTATAAGGAATGAATGATAAGTTTAATTATTGAAATTTTATTAGTATCGGTAAGTTCGTATTTATTTGTTGCGCGTTTATTTCGTACACGTATTTTTACTGAATTTGTTTTAATTTGGTTTTTATTGTTTTTTGGCCAAATAATCCTGGTTGAGCTTTCTTTAGGTGCTATTGGTAAACTATATCTATCGAATGTGTTTTTTGCTCACTTCCTTATTTTTTTAATAGCTTTACTATCTTTTCAACCTAAGCAGGCAGTTAATGCAATAAAGCCTGATATAGAATTATTTTTTAAGTATAGATTATTACTTTTGGCTCTTTCAGTTTTTATATGTTTTTTTTCAGTAAAGACTTTCGTTAATCTGATTAATCCTCCCATATCTCCCGAGAGCCTGCAGTATCATCTTGCTTACCCAGCTGTATGGATAAGGAGCGGAAGCCTGGATAATCCAGCCTGTATATTTAACGCAATGCCTATAGCATTTCCGAAATGGCGAGAGCTAAGTTTTGCTTCCTATTATCCTATTAATGCCGAGCTATTTTTCACATGGCTCATGCTTCCTCTTAGGAATGCCTTCTTGGCTGACATAGGAGAGGTTCCATTCTATATTATTGGCATAGTAGCAGTGTATTCAATACTAAGGAAGTATAATTTAAAGAACTCAGTTGCTTTATTGAGCGGTTTTCTTTGGGTGCTTATTCCAAATATTTTTAAGCAGCTTAGAACTGGCTCTCAAATAGATGTAATTTGCGCAACTTTGTTTTTATTAATGATTTATACTACTTTATTATTAAAGGGGAATTTTAATTTTAAGTATGCGGCATTATTCAGCATATCTACCGGGATTTTCTTGGGGACCAAAGCTACTAATATTGTTTGGTTTATAGCTGCTCTTCCATTTATCTGCTATATATTTTATAAAGGTTTGAGGACGCATAGAATTAGACCGGTTAAGTGTTTTCTAATGTTTAGCAGCATTGCCTTTATAATAATTTTGTTTGGCGGGTTCGTCTATTTTAAGAATTTTATCTTTACCGGTAATCCGCTTTTCCCTGCGGAAGTAAAGGTTTTAGGTAAAACTATATTTAAGGGTTTACTGGATAATGCCACATTAAAAACCTTCTTGGCTTACGGAAACAAATTTAATTTGGGAAAAATCTTATTTAGTGAAGGATTGGGCGCGCAGTTTTTAGGATTGATTTTACCCGGTATGTTTATTCCGCTAATTTTTTATAAGCAAATAAGAGCAAAAGCTAAACCTTTAGGAGAATACCTGCTGCTTTTTATGGTGCCAGTTATGATGATTATATTATATAGCGCCTTTATCAATGTAAATGTGTATGTAGTGCGGTATTTATTTCCATTCATAAGTATGGGGTTGATAGCTGCCGTTATTTTTATAAATTTACTTCCGAATGGAGAAAAATATTTCAACTTTGTTGCATTTATTTCGATTTTAGCATCAGCCTCTGAATTAGCGCATCGGCAGGAACTCATTATTTCTATCGCGCTGTCATTTATCTTATTTGCTATTCTACTTTTGTTTAAAAAACACTTTATAGCTTTTAACAAAGGCCATATCTTTAATAAGTTTGTGTTAGCCTTTTTAATATTAGGAATATTATTTTTAAGTTATCTCAACGTTAAGTATGATAAGGAAGAATACGCGCGCTATCCTCTGACTTTTAGTAAAAAAGAAGCAAGGCAGACGGATATAGCTAAGGGTTGGCAGAAACTCAATGAAGTCACAGAGAGCGGAGCGCGTGTTGCCTATACAGGGCGGATGGAATTTTATCCTTTATTTGGCACAAACCTGAAAAATGATGTAAAGTATGTTTCCGTTAATGAAAAAGAAGCCACTCCTTATAATGAGCCTGATGGGTTAATCCGGCAAATCAAGGATTTCCCTGCCTGGAGAGAGAATCTAAAGAAAGAAGGAATTGAATATTTGTTTGTGGCGCTTCCGTTCTTTGATAATAGGGAGTCGGAAGATCCCAGTAAATTTCCCATTGAAGATGAATGGGCTTCTTCTAACCCTCAAGATTTCCAGTTATTATTTAGTAATTCTTTGGCGCGCATATATAAAGTTTCAATATTAGACAAGGGACCATTGAGATGACAGAAATTATTAACACCGGAGAAAGGATACTTTTAGAAAAGGAAACTCCTTTAATGATCGCGCGCCATTTTTGCGCTTATAAATTCGCTAAGGCTTTTGTCCTCGGTAAGGACGTTTTAGATATCGGCTGCGGAGAGGGATATGGCTCGGATTTCTTGGCAAGTTATGCGAAAGATGCGCTGGGAATCGATTATGATAAAGATGTCATTAACTATGCGAAGGACAAATACAATAAAAAAAACCTGCAATTTTTTGTTTTGGATACCAAGGACATTAGCAGCCTACAAAAAAAATTTGATGTAATATGTTCATTCCAAAATATAGAACATATTCGGGATACAGGTAAGCTTTTAGGGGATATTTCAAGCCTATTGAATAATGAAGGGGTATTCATCTGTTCTACATGTAATATGAAAGACGCTTCTCCCGGCAGGAGTACGCCTTTTAATAGATTCCATGTTAAAGAATATCTTGTGGATGAATTTAGAAATTTACTCAAAACGCATTTTAAGAAGGTGGAGGTGGCCGGTTTGAATAGAGGCCTAGCTTTAAGGGCCTGCCGCAGGTTAAAGAAAATTGGTTTGTTCAATTTCCTGCCGGAAAAGATCGATCCGGTTAAAGGATTTTTTGCGAAAGCGGAGTGCAGTTATTTCTTCTGGACCAAAAAAGGCATGGATAGTTGTCTGGATTTTATTGCCGTTTGCAAAAAATAGAGAGGTTAATTTTAAGTGAAAATTGCATTAGTCTATCCTCCGTCTCAGGAATTGAATCTCAAAGGTTATCCGCTTGGTCTTGCCTATTTATCCGCTTCACTAAAACGAAAACACGAAGTGGAGATATACGATTATAACGGTAAGGAGTTTAGTAAAAGCCTAAGTTCTTTCTTTAATTCGATAAAACTTTCCAAACCCCGCCTTGTTGGGATTTCTTTTAATTCTTTTAACCGTTGGGGAGCCTATAAAATAATAAAAAGGATTAAATGGATAAATAAGGATATTAAGGTTGTTTTGGGAGGCGTGCACCCGTCAACGATGCATAGTCAGATTTTTCGATATTTCTTTGGTTGCATTGATTTTATTATTCAATCAGAAGGAGAGGAGCCGTTTTATAAATTATGTAATGCTTTGGAAACTGGCGCAGATTACAGTAATATTAGCGGTTTAGTCTATAAAGATACTGAAAAAAGTTTTAAAGTGAATGCCGTGACTGAGAAAGTGAATAATTTAGATGATTTACCTATCCCGGATTATTCTTATGTCTCCTCAAGGATCAAGAACAGCCAATTTGCCTATCTTATTACTTCCCGGGGATGTCCGGTTAATTGTTTATTTTGTTCGACTTCGTCTTTTTGGGGCCAGAATATCAGGATGAACTCTCCGGAAAGAGTAGGGGAAGAAGTTGATTATGTCAAAGGCTTAGGCGCAAAGAGGATTTTTTTCCATGACGATACTTTCAATTTGGGAATTGATAGGACTATCAAATTAACGCAGATACTAAAAGATAAGGAAATAGAATATGCTATTTCCTGTCGTGTTAAACCTGTTAATGAAGAAATGATTGCTAAGTTAGTTGAGTCCGGCTGTAGGCATATAACCTGGGGTGTAGAGAGCCTTTCCGAGAAGATGTTGGGAACGATTGAGAAGAAAATTACCCGGGAAGATGTAAGGAATGCTTTTGACATCTGCGCTAAATATTCAGATAGGATGTCTACCGGAGCATTTTTTTGCGTTGGGGCCCCGGGTGAAACCAAAGAGACAATAAAGAAGTCAGTTGATTATCTAAATAAATATATCAAATCAACCCATGGGCCGGGGGCTTCCATGCTCTATGTTCTACCGGGAACTAAGATTTACCGCGATATGATTAAAAATAAAGAATTTGATGAGAAGACTTGGCTAATAACCGATTCGGTTTATTATTATACAAAGGAACATAATATATCGATTCTAAATAGATGGCGTAAGGCGATTAATAATAGCGGTATAAGGTTGCCGTTTAATTATAAATATTTCTGGGATTATGCCACAGTTGAGCAGAAAGAAAAGGTTGGGGCTCTAAGGAAGGGCTTCCGTAAAAATATCAAGAAAATAGCCAGATTTATTAATATACTGCGTAACAGGTATTAAATACAACTAGGTTATGTAATATGAATACAAAAGAATTTACTTTATTGGATAAATTTCTTTCTAATTATCGTTTGTCGGTAGTTATTAAGTATATTGAACAAGATGATGTTATCCTTGATTTTGGTTGCGGTGTTCAGCATTATCTACTTAATCGTTTCAAGGATAAATTTAAGTTTGGCTATGGGTTAGATTCTGATATAAAAGATTGTCAGAAAGGAAATATAGTATTAATAAATTACAAATATCAAGGTATCTTGCCTCTAAAAGATGATTTCTTGAATAAAATTTTTTTACTTGCTGTTCTGGAGCATATTGAAATGAAAGATGTTGAAGCGCTTTTCTTGGAGTTCTCTAGAATTTTAAAAAAGAACGGACGCATTATTATTACTACCCCAACCCCACGGTGTAAAGCAATCTTGGAATTTATTGCTTTTAAGCTGAAATTAGTTGCTGCTGAAGAAGTTGTTGACCATAAGCATTATTATATTGCAAAAGAGATCAATGATCTGGCAAGGGTAAATGGCTTAAGGGTTATTTATTCTAAGTTATTTCAATTTGGTTTAAATAGCCTTTATGTATTGGAAAATTAAATATGCAAACGACAAAGGATTTGTATAAATTACGTTTTGATGAAAACGAAAAATGCCGCAAAAATAACTTATGGAAAGTACTTTGCAAAAATTTTTTACAAAACTTTATTAATTCTGAGTCAACTGTCCTTGATCTAGGAGCGGGATTTTGCGAATTTATTAACAACATTAGGGCAAAGATTAAATATGCTGTAGATATAAATCCTCATCTCAAGAATTATGCTGAAGGTGGCGTGCATGTTATAAATACGGATTGTGCTAATTTACAAGAGATAAGCACTGGCTCAATTGATGTTGTTTTCTCAAGTGAGTTTTTTGAACATTTAAAAAATAAAGAAGAGCTATTCGTGATACTTAAAGAGGTGCATAGGATATTACGCGAAGGAGGTAAGTTGATTGTCATTTGTCCAAATATTCGCTATGTTGGCCATAAATATTGGGATTTTATTGACCATGGTTTACCGCTGACTCATTTGGGCATGCGTGAGGCGCTTCTGATGCACCATTATTCTTTAGTTAAGCTAGTGCCAAAGTTTCTACCTTATACTACCAAAAGTTGTTTTCCCAAGAGTCAGTATTTGCTAAAAATATACTTAAAGTTACCAATTCTGTGGAGGATATTTGGAACCCAGATGTTTATTATTGCTGAAAAGAAGAGAGTAGAATAATGGAAATATTTATTTTTTCTATTTTGAATATAGGTCCGCTTCTATGCTCTTATATGTTAACCCGTAAGTATTTTTCATTTAGAGGATATGTCGATACGCTACTCGCGTTCTTAATATTATTTTATACTCAGATTATAGCGACAATTACCCTGCTCGGAGTTCTCCATATTTTATACCTACGTAACATTCTGCTATTTAATTCAGTAATGTTTTTTCTGGTTTGGCTTATTTCAAGGCCGGCACAAGGTTGCAAAGTCAAAAATGATTTAAGCGGGTTTGTAGCGTGGCTACGTGCATTTTCTCTCACTGATAAGATTATAATTTTCTGTTTTTCTTTTATATGCGCCTTCGCCTTGGTTAAAGTGGCGGTTAATCTTATTAATCCGCCGTTTGGATGGGATGATTTGAATTACCACTTTACTTTTGCGGTAGAATGGCTTAAAAGCGGGACGCTTGTAACGCCAATAGTTGTTAGCGATTATCCCGCGCCAAGTTATTATCCATTAAATGGAAGTTTTATATTCTTTTGGCTATTATTGCCTTTTAAGAATGTTTTTCTGGCCGATCTAGGGCAAGTACCGTTTTATATTGTTACTTTTTTATGTATGTATTCTATTGGTAAAAAAGTCGGCCTTAGCCGCAGGTATTCATTTTACGCGGCTATCTTACTTCTGCTTACGCCTAATTATTTTAAACAAATGAAGATTGCTTATGTGGATGTTATGGTGACTGCCTTCTTTTTACTCGCTCTTAATTTTTTGTTTAATCTACGAAAGGATTTTAGTATCAAAAATATCCTGCTTATTGGATTATCCACCGGGTTATTAATAGGCACTAAAATAATAGTTATTCCGCACGCGTTAATTATCGCTTTATATTTTTTATGGATATCATATTTACTATTTGTTAGAAATAAGCTATATTCCAGATTTCTTTTGTCAGTTGTTCTTTTTGTATTAGCCATTGTTGCTATGGGCGGGTTTAGCTATGCTAGGAATTTTCTTATGACAGGGAATCCTCTTTATCCTCTGCAAGTAAAAATATTTGGGATAACGCTTTTTAGAGGAGTGTTGGGAGGGGAGTTTATCAATAACGAGAATAATGGGTTTTCTTTAGGGAAGTTTCTTTTTCATGAAGGGGTGGGGGTAGGGTTTATTTTATACGCAATACCTGGTTTAATACTTGCCGGATTAGGCTTAATAAAGAAAAGATCGGAGCATAAGCCGTATTTATGGTTTTTATTTATATTGATTCCATTCTTATATTTTATTTATCGATTTGAGGTTGGTGTCCCAAATATTAGATATCTCTATCCTTGGTTTGCGGTATGCTATATCTTGGTTATTTGGGGGATGTCTATTTTTACAGTTCCGGAAAAATGGATTCGGTATGGACTTATCGTATGCGTTCTTGCCTCAACAGGAGAATTCGCAAGACGCCAAGAATTAATATTTTCGTTTTTATTATCAGTAGTATTATTCGCAATATTCCTTAATACCAATAGGATTAAGCGTTTTTTATTAGGCAGGCCTTATATAACATTCTTTATAATATTTATAGTTGGCGGTTCATTTTTACAATACCTTTATATTGATTACTCTAAAAACGAACTTAAACGTTATAATCTTTCACAAAAAAACTCTGGTTTTTGGCCTGAGGCTATTGATGCCTGGATTTGGCTTGATCAGAATACGAGTGGGAATAATATAGCCTATGTCGGTAGGCCTGTACCGTTTCCTCTATACGGCACCAACCTTAAGAACAATGTATTTTATATCTCGGTAAACGAAGGTGAACCGTATCTGCATAATTATAAAAATGCGTGTTATTCTTGCAAGGGTGGATATGAAAATTTTCATAATGTATTAATGGAGACAAATAATTACCGAGGTAAGGCAGATTATAATACTTGGCTGAGAAATTTAAAGGTAAAAAATACGAACTTTCTTTTTGTCTATTCGTTGCACCAAATAAAAGGCATAGATTTTCCTATTGAGGATGGCTGGGCTAAAGCGCACCAAGAAATATTCAGTCAGGTATTCACTAACAACACAATACATGTTTATAAAATAAGATGAAATTATCGATAATAGTTCCGGCGCATAATGAAGAGGATAATATTGGAAGTCTTATCGATAAGATCGGGCTGATTTTGAAAATTGATTTTGAATTATTGGTGGTTAACGACCATTCCTCTGATTCTACAACAAGGATTGTCCTTGAAAAAGCTAAGCTCTTCAATAATCTTCGGTTAATTGAAAACAAATCAGATGCGGGATTTGGTAACACATTACGGACAGGATTTGCTAATGCTTCAGGAGATTTTATTTTGCCTCTTATGGCCGATCTTTGCGATGATTTAGATACGATTAGTATAATGTATGAAGAAATTAATAAAGGCTATGATGTGGTTTGTGGTTCTAGATACATTAAGGGGGGCGCTAGGATCGGAGGTTCTAATTTAAAAGGAATTTTGTCGTCTTTAGCTGGATGGAGCGCGTATTATTTATTAGGCATATCCACACACGATATTGCCAACGCTTTTAAGATGTATAGGAAAAAAGTTATCGATAGTATTGATATTGAAGCAAAAGGTTTTGAGATATCTATGGAATTACCACTTAAAGCTTACTACGCGGGTTTTAAAATAACGGAAGTGCCTACGGTGTGGCGTGAAAGAAAAAAAGGTAAATCCAGTTTTAGAATGTTTAATCTAGTTCCCAATTATTTGAAGATTTACCTTTGGGCAATTAAGAAAAGGCTACTAAAACTAAAATAAAATGCAGAAAATTAAAACTGTAATATTATGCGGTGGCAAAGGAACGCGGATGGGTAAAGATGAGATACCTAAGGTTTTATTACCGGTAGGAGGTAAGCCGATACTTTGGCACGTAATGAATATTTACTCATATTTTGGATTTAATGATTTTATACTATGTTTAGGCTATAAAGGCGAGAAGATAAAAGAACGTTTTTCGGGCTTAAAGAAATGGAATATAGAATTTGCTGATACCGGAGAGAATGCCAATACAGGCGAAAGAATCAGAAAAGTCAGGAAGTATATAAAAGGAGATTATTTTTTTGCCACTTATGGGGATGGGGTTGCGGATATTAACCTGCATAAGCTTGTTAAATTCCATCAAAGACATAAAAAAACCGCTACCATTACCGTAACCCGGCCTCTTTCTCAGTTTGGTATTGTTGGGGTAGACTCGCATAGCCAAATTGTTACGCATTTTAAGGAGAAGCCTATTTTAGACCATTGGATAAACGGCGGATTTTTTGTCTTTAATCAAGATGTTTTTAGTTATCTTGAAGAAGACGATATATTGGAAAAAGACAGTTTTAAACGTATACTAAAAGATAAAGAGCTTAACGCTTTTAAACACAGAGGATTCTGGAGATGTATGGATACCTATAAAGACAATCTTGAATTGAATGAACTTTGGGAGAAAAATAAAGCTGCGTGGAAAATATGGGAGGAGTGATGAATGTTTGGAGAAACAAGGTTATCTTCATAACTGGCGCAAACGGCTTCTTGGGGTCGCATCTGGTAAAAAGGTCGCTTTCTCATGGAGCAAAGGTTATTGTGTTGATAAAAGAAGATATTTCCTTTTCATTGTTTAAGATTGAGAAAATAGGGAATAAATCCAAGATTTATAAAGGGGATTTGTTAAATAATAAGCTCATAAATTCTATATTTAGGGATAACAGGATCGATGTTTGTTTTCATATGGGGGCTCAAACCATTGTGGGCATAGCTAATAATTCGCCTGTAGCTACATTTAAATCTAACATTGAAGGGACTTGGAATATGCTTGAAGCAGCCAGAGCCTTTGGGGTTAAGGCTATGGTTGTAGCCTCAAGCGATAAAGCCTATGGAGAGCATAAAAAGCTTCCTTATAAAGAAGAAGCGCCTTTAATTGCCCTGCATCCTTATGATGCCTCTAAGACTTGCGCTGATATCCTTAGTAGGACATACGCCAATATTTACAGACTTCCAGTGGTGGTTACCCGTTGCGCTAATGTTTATGGGCCGGGTGATTCTAATTTCTCAAGGATTATACCAGATACCTGCCATGCGCTCATTAAAGGCAAAAACCCGATTATCAGAAGCGATGGCACACCTTTAAGAGATTATGTTTTTGTTAATGATGTTGTTGATGCCTACTTTCTTTTGGCTAAAAGCCTGTTGGAAAGAAAGATTAATTTCGGGGAGGCTTTTAACTTTGGGGTCGATAATCCGATAAGTGTAATTAAACTTGTAAAAATGATGCTTAAGATTTCAGGAAATACCGTATTATCTCCTAAGATTTTGGGTAAAGGTAAGCTAAAAGGTGAAATTGACAAGCAGTATCTTTCAAGCGCCAAGGCCAAGAGAATTTTAGGATGGGAACCGCAGCATTCGTTACAAGAAGGTTTGGAAATTACCTATAATTGGTATAGAGATCATTTATAGTCGTATAGGAGAATTATGCCATTATTATCAGTAATCGTTCCGGTTTATAATGAAGCTAAAACCATCAAGCAGATAATTGAAAAGATTCACGCGGTGAATATTGATAAAGAAATTATTGTAATCGATAATTGTTCAACTGATGGTACGCAAAATATTCTAGGTGGGCTGTATTATGATAATTTAAAAATCATTTATCACAGCTCTAATCGCGGGAAAGGAGCGTCTTTTTTAACCGGCTTAGATAACGTCAAGGGAGAGTATATCATTGTGCAAGATGCCGATCTGGAGTACGACCCGAATGACTACCTGCGTTTATTTGAAGAAATTAAAGATGGTAAATATGATATGGTTTCTGGGGCGCGTTTTTTTGAAGGACACCAAGGGTTATTAATGCATGTAGCCGGTAACAAATTCCTGACTTTTACGCTGAATTTTATTTATGGAGCAAAATTAAATGATTGCGCTACTTGCTATAAGTTGGCGCGCAGGGAGATATACAAGTCATTTTCTCTGGAAAAAACAGGCTTTGATATTGATTTTGAGATTATCTGTAAAGCTTTACGGAAAAGGCTTAAGATTAAAGAGCTGCAGGTTTCTTATACCCCGCGTTCTTATAAAGAAGGTAAAAAGATCAGGATAAATGACGCTTTTTGGGCGATTTTAACTATGTTTAAGTATAGATTGTGGAGATAGAGTTATGATAATACTAAAGGTTTTAGATTTTATTATTTATTGGTCGATTGTGATTTTTCCTTTTTCTATGGGTATTTCCAATGGTTTTATGAACACTTTCTTGGGATTTATCGTTATTACCTTTTTGCTTAAGAAGATGATAAAAAGAGAAAGTATATTTTCTAAAACAAGCATAAATTTACCATTATTGGCATTTTTTTTGCTTACCACTTTCTCGCTCTTTTATTCTGCTTATCCGAAGGATACAATTAGGGGAGGGATCTTTAGGCTTTTACAGTATATTATTTTACTCTTGGCTCTTGTTAAAGAGATAAGAGACAAAAAGCATATCTGGAGAATAATCTTCTCAATTTTTGCCGGTTTGATATTTGTTTCCATTGATGCGATTTGGCAGGTAAGCACTGGAAAAGATTTTGTAAGAGGCTATGAATCGATGGTGCTTATAGGCTTGGTGCGCGCAACTGCTTCCTTTAGCGATCCTAACATTCTTGGTGTTTATCTAAGCGCGATTGCCCCCTTATTTTTTGGGCTCGTACTATACTATTTTAAAGGGTGGAGGAGAATTCTATTCGGTTCCATCGGTTTATTGATATTAGGTGGAATTGCCGTAACATATTCCCGGCCGACATTACTTGCAATATATTTAGCTTTATTATTCTTGGCAATCGCCAGAAGAACTAAATGGTTAGTAACCTTTTTAATCGTGTTTATTTTGATTGCTCCATTTCTCTTACCTAAATCGGTTAAGCAATTTGCCAAAGAAGTTGATTATAATCCGGTGAGGTTTATGTGTAATGATGATCGGATTTCAATATATAGGAATTCAATACAGATGATTAAGGCTAGCCCGATTATTGGACATGGCGCGAATACTTTTATGAAAAATTACAAGAAATATAAAGAAAATCCTGAATATCGTAATGTCGCTACGTCGGATTTTGTGTATGCGCATGATAACTTCTTGCAGATTGCCGGAGAGCTTGGTTTAGTAGGGCTAGTAATTTTTATTTGGTTGATTTATGAGTTATTCAAAGGGTGCGCGTCTATGTATAAACAGATTACTGACTATCAGCTTAAAGCTATTTTACTTTCCCTGATAGCTTGCCTGATTGCTTTTCTAGTCAATGGCTTTACCGAAAGCAGTCTTAATTCCGCGCGTGTTGCAGGAATCTTTTGGTATTTAATTGGGTTTTCGTTGGCATTCTATAGATTAAACGCAAGCTATGAAAAATAGGAATAAATATTTTACAATCGTAGCTATTGCGATATTATTAAAGTTTTTCCTGTTTACATTCTTAGTTAATCATGCGCCGCAAAGCAGGTTTCAGAGTGATTCCGTTGATTATTTGGAAACCGCGCAAGTATTAGTTTCGCATGGCGGGTTCGCTAAAACAAATACCGATGGCTCGCTAAGCCCTGAGTTTTACCGTACGCCCGGTTATCCTGTTTTTCTTGCGTTTTTGCTTGGGGGGCTCAAGTTTTCGCTTAACGGCGTCATTCTGCTACAAGTTCTCCTGACCATATTAACGGCTTGGATTACCTGTAAAGCAGCTTTTCTGGTCGATCCAAAGATCGTATTTTTAAGCGCGGTGATTGTTCTATATGACCCTCCGGTTTCGATTTTTTCGCTGCAAATCTTGGCAGAGACCTTGTTCTTGTTTGTAATGGCATTATTTATGCTTAGCTTCATTAGTTATTTAAAAAATAGAAAATTTAATATGATTACACTTTCTGCTTTATTATTAGCCGCGGCTACCTATATCCGGCCGACAAGCTATTATCTTGGTTGGCTAATCGTTATTTTTATTATTTACGCGAATATCCGGGTGTACCCGAAAAAAACAATTGTCCATGCGTTAGTTTTTTTACTTATTTTTTATAGCCTTTTAGGAGCCTGGCAGGAGAGGAATTATAAGCGCTTCGGGCAAAAATCATTTTGCGCCGTAGTCCAATCCAGTTACAGATATTTTGGTTTATATAAAAGTTATTCAAGGAATAAAGATGCGGAGTCTAAGGGGATGGCGCCTGCCGCTTATTATGCGAAGACTACGGTCCGCTCATTCCTTTACCTGATGACCCGGCCGGGCCCTTTTAAGTATTTTAAGTCGAAAATCTTGTCTGCAATTGGGAACGCCTTAGCCTATCCCTGGATGGTTTTCTGGTTAGCTGGTTTTATTATCGGTTTCATAAAATGCGGCCGTAATATTTATTATCAATTCAACCTTTTGATTATTGCTTATTTTATCGCTGCTTCTATCGGAGGTGTGAGTTTATTGGTGGGGGAAAGGTTCAGGGTTCCGATGATACCGTTTATAGCGATTATCTCCGCGTATGGCTGGTTAGGTTTGGCAAAAACAGGCTTGATAAAAGAATGAATATACTAGGGATATCTTGTTTTTATCATGATAGCGCAGCTTGTTTAGTCCATAATGGCGAGATTATCGCTGCCGTTCAGGAGGAGCGTTTTACCCGCAAGAAACATGATTCCAGCTTTCCTTTAAACGCTATTAACTATTGTTTTAAAGAAGCGGGGATTAACGTGGTAGATTTGGATTTTGTGGTATTTTATGATAAGCCTTTCGTTAAGTTTGAGCGTATTTTGGAGACAGCGCTTACTTATGCTCCAAGCGGGATAACTCAGTTTATTGCGGCAGTCCCAATCTGGCTTAAGCAAAAGCTGTGGATTCCCGAAATAATCAGTAAAGAATTAGGTTTTAAGGGCAAGATTCTGTTTAGCGAGCATCATGAGTCTCATGCCGCAAGCGCTTTTTACCCCTCGCCTTTCAAAGAAGCGGCATTTTTGACCATAGATGGAGTTGGAGAATGGGAGACGGCTAGTTTTGGGGTTGGCAAAGATAATCATTTAGACATTCAACAATATCTTAGGTTTCCGCATTCAATAGGTTTGTTATATTCGGCATTTACGTATTACGTCGGATTTAGGGTTAATTCCGGTGAGTATAAGCTTATGGGATTGGCTCCTTACGGCCGGCCTATATATAGAGATTTGATTCTTAAGGAGTTGATTGATTTAAAAGACGATGGTTCTTTTAGAATGAATATGGAATATTTTGGGTTTTGTAATAGCCTGCGTATGACGAATTCGCGTTTCAACCGTCTTTTTGGAGGCCCGTCGCGTAAACCCGAAACAAAGGTTACTCAGAAATATATGGATATAGCCGCCTCCATTCAGAATGTAACAGAAGAAATTATGTTGAAGATGGCCTCGCATATCCATAAAGTTACCGGACAGGATAAGCTTTGTCTTGCCGGAGGCGTAGCTCTAAATTGCGTAGGAAATGGGCGCATCTTACGCGAAGGCCCATTTAAGGATATCTGGATACAACCGGCAAGCGGAGATGCGGGCGGGGCGCTGGGCGCGGCTCTTTTAGTTTGGCATAAATATTCAGGTAATAAACGTAATGTTGATGAGGTTAATGATTCGCAGAAGACTTCCTTATTAGGGCCGGCTTATAGCGATGATTATATTGAGAATTTTCTAAAGAAACAAAATATTCCCTATAAGTATTTAGGTTATAATGATATTGTAAAGGCAGTTTCGGATCTTATTATAGATGGTAAGGTTATCGGCTGGTTCCAAGGCCGTATGGAGTTTGGCCCTCGGGGCCTGGGCGCAAGAAGCATTATAGGAGATGCGCGTAATCCGGATATGCAGTCTAAAATGAACCTTAAAATAAAATACCGCGAATCTTTCCGGCCATTTGCTCCTACGGTTTTAAGAGAGAAGGTCTCGGAGTGGTTTAAATTAGACAAAGAAAGCCCTTATATGCTTTTGGTCGCGCCGGTAAGAGAAGATAAACGAACGGTAATTATTGGTGAGCTTAAAGGATTTGATAAATTAAAAGCAGCACGTTCTTTAATTCCTGCAGTAACCCACGTAGATTATTCTGCTAGGATCCAGACGGTGAAGAAAGCCGATAATCCGCTTTATTATGATATGATTCAGGCGTTCCTGGAGAAAACAGGGTGCCCGGTCATTATCAATACTTCTTTTAATGTGAGAGGGGAGCCGCTTGTTTTGTCCCCTGAAGATGCCTTTAGGTGTTTTATGCGCACCGAAATGGATTATTTAATGCTGGGCAGCTTCTTATTGGATAAAAGCGCTCAAACCGCGTTTAAAAAAGATCTTAAATGGCAGGGGGCATTCCAATTGGACTAAAATGGAAAAACTTAATTTGGATAAGAGGTTATTGAAGAAGTTTGGAGTGACTATGGCTTTAGTATTTTTAGTTATTTCAGGCTTATTTTTTCTACGGCAAAGGATTGGCGCAGCGGGAGCTGCTGCAGTACTTTCGTTCGTTTTCTTCATAGCAGGCTTAATTTTTTCTATCTTACTAAAACCAGTATATATAATTTGGATGCGTTTTGCTTTTATTTTAGGTTGGATTAATACAAGGGTTATTCTTATTCTCCTATTCTATTTGGTTTTTACGCCTGTAGGTTTAGCTATGAAGTTACTTAAGGTTGATTTACTGGAAAGGAAGCACAAGAAAGAATCATATTGGAAGAAAAAAGAAAAATTTGATTTTAGCCCTTTAAATTATGAAAGGCGATTCTAAAGAAAGGAGTGGTTTATGGGTAAATTAAGCTTAATTAAGGAGTTCTGGGATTTCTTAAGAGTCAGGAAAAAGTGGTGGTTAGCACCGATAATCCTATTACTATTATTACTAGGAATGCTTATCTTTTTTACTCAGAGTAGCGCGGTTGCGCCCTTTATTTATACTCTCTTTTAACTTTATATGTTAAACAAAGTTTATTTTAAGAATATTTTAGTTATACGTAATGACCGCTTTGGCGAGTTTCTATTGAATATCCCGGCTTTGCGGGCATTAAAGGAAACTTATCCTGATTCCAGGCTTACCCTGGCTGTGGATCCTTCGGTTAAGGATTTAGCGGAATGTGTTGAATGCTGCGATGAGGTGGTTCTCTGGGATAAACAATTTAAGAAAACACTAAGGAAACGAAGATTTGATGCCTGTCTTGTTTTAAATCCGGCAAAAGAAGCGCATTGGGCCGCGTTTTTCGCCGGAATTCCTGTGCGGGTTGGTTATGACAGGAAGTGGGGAATTTTATTGACCCATAAAATGCAGGATAATAAATACTTAGGCTTAAGGCATGAGGTAGAGTATAATCTGGAGTTAGTCGGGCTGATTGGGGCAGAAACATCCGATAGGTCTATCTCTTTAGCTAAATTGCCTGCAGGTGTCAATCTTGAATACGCAGGAGCAGTGGCTATCCATCCTTACACCAGCGATTTAGTCAAGCAGTGGCCCGTAGAGAAATTTCAAGTATTGGCCAAGCGATTAGCAGAAGAATCTGGGGTTAAAGTGCTGATTGTTGGCAAAGATAAAGAGAGGGCAGGGGAATTCGATGATCTCGGGAACGGTATAATTAATTTAATCAATACAACCACTTTAGTGGAGCTGGCGCAGATACTCAAGCAAAGTCAGCTGCTTATTTCCTGTGATAGCGGGCCTATGCACTTGAGCGCGGTAGTGGGAACGCCGGTAGTTGCATTATTCAGGAATGATTTACCGGGAAAAACTGCTCGTCGCTGGGGCCCGTGGGGAGATGGGCATATGGTAATTGAGAAGAATAGCCTTTTGGATATAACAGTAAATGAAATACTAAATAAAATTAAAGGGATTTTAAAATGAATTACGCAGTGATTTTAGCTGGAGGAGTAGGAAGCAGGTTTTGGCCATTTTCGCGCGAGCTTGAGCCAAAACAATTTATGAAGATTATCGGCCAAGAGAGCCTCTTGCAATCGCTAATCAAACGCTTAAGAGGCTTAGTCATCCCCAAGAATACCTATATTATCACCAATAATATTTATTTTTACGAATTACTGAGTCAGATCAAAGGTTATGGGATACCCGAAGAGAATATTATTTTAGAGCCGCAAGGGAAGAATACAGCTCCGGCTATAGGGGTATGCGCCAGATTAATCAGCCTTAAAGATAAGCATGCCGTGTTAGTTGTGTTACCGGCGGATCACTATATTAAGAACCTGCCTGATTTTAGAAAAGCGATCAAGGCAGCTATTGCGGCTGCAAAAGATAATTTATTGGTCACTATCGGGATAAAACCGGCTAAGCCCTCGACAGCGTATGGGTATATAAAGATAAAAAATAAGAAGGTAGAGGTAAAGGAAAAGAAAAGCACGAAATATTATCAAGTAAATAAATTTCTGGAGAAGCCAAGTTTGGTGAAGGCAAAAGCATATCTTAAAGATAAGCGTTATTATTGGAACAGTGGTATGTTTATCTGGAAGGCATCGGTATTTTTGGAAGAAGTGAGTAAATATCTTCCGGGTTTATACCGTCAGTTGGCTTCCGTAAAATCAAAAGATGATATCAATAGAATCTGGCCGCGCCTTAAGCCGATTTCTGTTGATTATGGCATAATGGAGCGCTCTAAAAGAATAGCCCTTATCCCAGCCTCGTTTTACTGGACAGACCTGGGGAGTTGGGATGCGTTGGCGGAAGTTTTTCCAAAAGACAGTAAAGGGAATGTTTTGCAGGGTGATACGTTTAATCTTGGTAGCCGAGGTATCTGTGTATTTAGCAAAGGCAATAGATTAATCTCTACAATCGGGGTCAAAGATATAGTTATCGCGGATACACCGGACGCGCTTTTGGTTTGCGGCCGGGATAAAACTCAGGAAGTTAAAAATTTGGTCAGGGCCTTGAAAAATTCCAACCGTAAAGAACATCTGGCGCATTTAACCGAAAGAAGACCTTGGGGGTCGTTTACGATTTTACAGGAGAGTTTTGGTTTTAAGATTAAACTTATCGAGATAACCGCCCATAAACGCCTGAGTCTGCAACGCCATAAAAAACGCGCTGAACATTGGGTAGTAGTATCCGGCCAAGCCAAGGTTACTACCGGGAATAAAACTAAGACAATTAATAGCAATGAAAGCATATTTATACCCAGAGGCATTAAGCATCGCCTTCAAAATCCTCTTGGTATTCCGCTCAAGATTGTAGAGGTGCAAACCGGAAATTATCTTGCGGAGGATGATATAGAAAGATTTGCGGATGACTTTAAAAGATAGAGATTGCTTCACCCCGCCGCTTTACGGCGGGGTTCGCAATGACGTTAAGAGAGTACTAATTATTAATCCTTTTGGAATAGGGGACGTGTTATTTACTACTCCGGTAATTAGGGCGATAAAGGAGGCATACCCGGATAGCTATATCGGATATTGGTCTAATCTAAGGGTCAAGCCTCTCTTAGAATCTAATCCTAAAATAAATAAGTTGTTTGCTTTATCAAGGGGCGATCTTAAGAAGATTTATCGCGCGTCATTTATTTCAGGCCTTTTGAATTCATTAAAACTTCTCAGGGATATTAAAAAAGGACACTTTGACATTTGTTTTGATTTTTCCCTTGACCATCGCTATGGTCTATTTGCCAAGTTAACCGGTATACGCCGGAGGATTGGTTTTAATTATAAAGGCAGGGGTAGGTTTCTCACTGATAAAATAGATATTTCCGGCTACAACGATAAACACGCGGTAGAATATTATCTGGATTTATTGCGGTTTTTAGGAATAGGGGCCAAAGATAAATCTTTGGAGTTAATAGTTTCTTTTTCCGAGGAGGAAAAAGCGCGTAATTTTCTTGCGGCAAGAGGGATTGAAAAAAACGATTTAGTGATTGGCATTGTTCCCGGAGCAGGTGGAAGCTGGGGAAAAGACGCTAGCTATAAACACTGGCCGGCTTTAAAATTCGCCCAAACCGCGGATAGGCTGATCGATGAATTTAAAGCAAAAATAGTAATACTGGGAGATCGGACTGAACAGGCTATTTCCGATGTTATTATTAATGCTATGCGCAATAAGCCGATAGATTTAACCGGCAAGATAAAATTAGAGAGGCTTCCGGCAGTGATAAAAAACCTTAACCTTTTAATTTCCAATGACGGAGGGCCGATGCATATGGCGGTCGCCTTGGGAGTAAAAACGGTTTCCGTTTTTGGCCCGGTAAGCGAATTAGTTTACGGCCCGTATCCCGACCACAGAAACCATATAGTTTTAAAATGGGATATGCAGTGCCGGCCATGCTATAGGAATTTTAAGCTGGAGCCTTGCGATAAAGAGAGGGAATGTTTAAAATCCGTTAATGTTGAAGATGTATTCGCTGCAGCGAGTATGCTTTTAAATTAATATGAAAATACCGGCATTAGACTTAAAAAGACAAATCGCGCCGATTAGGGGAGAATTGGATTTGGCGATCAAAGATGTAATCGATCAGACAAACTTCGTTCTCGGGGAAACGGTTGAAAGATTTGAAGGCCATCTGGCTGAATACTGCGGGGTAAAGCACGCGATAGGCGTATCTAATGGGACTGATGCCTTAAGCCTTTCTTTATTGGCATTGGGGATTAAGGCAGGGGACGGAGTAATTTGCCCGGCATTTACTTATTACGCGACCGCCGGGGCTGTGGCAGGCATTGGCGCGCGTCCGGTTTTTGCGGATATCGATAAGCATACCTATAATATTTCCATTGAAAGCATCGAGAAAAACCTGTTTAAGAAAAATAAACTTAAAATAAAAGCGGTTATTCCGGTGCATCTCTACGGCCAGTGCGCGGATATGGACGAGATTCTGAAATTAGCGCGTAAATATAAATTGAAGGTTATTGAAGATACCGCGCAGGCATTTGGCGCGGAATACAAAGGCAAGAAGGCTGGGACGTTGGGAGATTGTGGAGCAGTGAGTTTTTTCCCCGCTAAAAACTTGGGCGCCTTTGGCGACGCCGGAGCAATCCTGACGAATAATCAAAGTTTAAATGAACGCCTGAAGATTTTACGCAATCAGGGGAATAAAAATAAATATTTCCATTTAGTTTTAGGCCGGAATAACCGCTTAGATTCGCTTCAGGCAGCTGTGCTGGATGTTAAGTTGAAATATTTAGACGCTTGGAATAAAAAAAGGCAGGAGGTTGCGGGCTATTATGATGCTAAGCTGGCAGGTTTAGCGCTTAAGACACCGTTTGTCCCGCGCTACACAACGCATATCTATCAGCAATATGTTTTGAGGCTGGTAGGTTCAAATAAGGGATTATTGGAATATTTACGCGGGAAAGAAATTGATTCGCGCGTATTTTATCCACTCCCTCTGCATTTACAGAAATGCTTTAAATATTTGGGTTACAAAAAGGGTGATTTCCCGGAGGCCGAAAAAGCAGCCTCTCAGGTTTTGACTTTACCGATTTATCCGGAGCTTACTCAGGAAGAAAAAGATTATATTGTTCAATGCGTAAAGGAGTATCTGCATGATTAACCTTTCTGTGGTAGTTTTAACCAAGAACGAAGAGGCTTGTATTGCCGAATGCCTCGAATCAGTAAAGTGGGCGGACGAGATTATTCTGGTAGATGATGAAAGTACGGACAGAACAATCGAGATTGCTAAGCAATATACGAGTAAGATTATTTCCAGAAAGATGGATGTGGAGGGAAGGCATAGGAACTGGGCCTATGCCCAAACGCGCAACCTCTGGGTTTTGAGCCTGGACGCGGATGAAAAAGTAACGCCGGAATTAAAGCCTGAGATCGAAGAGGCGGTTAAGTCGCAGGAATTTGTCGCCTATGATATACCCCTGCGTAACTATATCAGCAACTATTGGGTAAAATACGGCGGCTGGTACCCGGCGTCAAAAGTACGGCTTTTCAAGAAAGATAAGTTTAAATATGAGGAGGCCGAGGTCCATCCGCGGGCGTTTATCGACGGAAAATGCGGGCACCTTAAAAGTGATATAATTCATAAAGGCTATCCGGATTTAGAGCATTTCTTGAGCAGCGTGAACCGGCAATCGACTCAAGAGGCGAAAAAATGGATCAATACCGGAAGGAAAATGACCTTAGTCTGGATTACCTGGCGTACAGTAGACAGGTTCTTTAGGAGGTATCTGCGTAAAAAAGCCTATAAAGACGGACTGTATGGTTTCGTGATCGCTTATTTCGATTCGTTATACCAGATATTGAGTTATGTTAAGTATAGAGAAATGCTTAGGAATAGCAAAAGATGAAAGTTGTGTTTTTGGATAGGGATGGAGTAATTAATAAATACCCCGGAGACAGGTTTTATGTCACTTCTCTCAAGAAATTTAAATTTTTGCCGGGGGCAAAAAACGCGATCGCGCAACTAACTAAGGCAGGATTTAAACTGTTTATCGTCTCTAATCAGGCAGGGGTTGGCAGAGGGGTATATGCTAAACGTACGCTCGAGGCGATTACCGGGAGGATGCTTTCAGAAATAGAAACAGCCGGCGGGAAAATTGATAAAGTCTATTATTGCATCCATCGTAAAGACGCGGGCTGCCTGTGCCGGAAGCCTAAGCCCGGGTTACTAAAAAAAGCAGCCAAAGAATTTAAATTCAGCCTTCAGAAGTCCTATTTTATTGGCGATAGTATCCGGGATGTGATTACGGCCGATAAGGCAGGCTGTAAATCAGTTCTCGTTCTTTCCGGAAAAGAGAAGCTTGCAAACCAAAAAAACTGGGAAGCTAAACCGGATTTTATCTTTAAAGACCTCAATGCAGCCACCACTTTTCTTATAAAACAAAAATAAGGCTATGAAAGTACTGATCACTTACGCGTCTGCCGGAGCAGGCCACCGCAGAGTTGCCGAAGCGGTGTACAATTATCTTAAGCAAAACCGGCCGGAAATAAAGCTGGAGATGGTTGATATCTTGGATAAAACCAACGCCTTGTTCCGCTTTGACTACACTAAGGGCTACACCTTTCTGGTAAGGAACGCGGTTGCGCTATGGCATTTCGCTTTTTGGCTTACTGAATTTAAAGCCCTTCGTCCTTGGATACGTTTTATTGCCTCTCTAATTAATCGGATCAACACACGGGGATTTGCCTCTTACTTAATTCAAGAGCAGCCGGAGTATCTTATTTCTACTCATTTCCTTCCTTCGGAAATCGCCTGCGGTTTAAAAGAAAGAAAAAAAATAAAATCAGCGGTGATTACCATCATTACTGATTTTGGGGTGCATCCATTTTGGGTCTGCGAGGGGACGGATTTATATGTTGCGGCTTCGGACTTTACTAAAGAGAGGCTTTTGTCTGAGGGAGTAGAAGAAGGTAAGATAAAAGTTTTTGGCCTTCCCTCCGACGCTAAGTTTTTAAAACAATTTGATAGGCTCACTCTAGCGGCTAAGCTTGGGCTTGATGGGGCTAAATTTACGGTTTTACTGATGACCGGCTCTTTTGGTATCGGCCCCCTTGAAGAGATTGCCTTGTTACTTTACCGTGATGTTCAGGTGGTTGTTATCTGCGCGAATAATAAAAAATTGTTCGCGAAATTAAGCAAAAGAAACCTTCCTAATGTGCTTCCTCTTGGTTTTGTCAGCAATGCCGAAGAGATTATGGCTGTTTCCGATATTATTGTAACTAAACCCGGCGGTTCTACGATAGCAGAAATCCTGAATATGGATTTAGCCCCTATATTCATATCTATAATTCCCGGGCAGGAGAGCTCTAATGTTGAGGCGTTAGCTGAATTTGGCGTAGGCTCAAGCCCAAAAGACATCCGTCAGATAAGGGATGTAGTTTTAGATTATAAAAACCATCCTGAAAAACTCCAGGAAATAAAGTATAATATCCAAAAGATCAAGAAACCTTTTAGCTGCCAGGAGATTTCCGGTGTTATACGCTAAAATAGCGGTAGGTCTTCCGGTTAGCGGACCGTTTGATTATATTGTTCCGGATCCTTTATCTGGAAAAATAACGCTTGGCGCGAGGGTTTGGATTAGCTTTGGAACAAGGCGTATAGTCGGTTATGTGGTTGGCCTTTCTAAAAAGAGCGAAATTAAAAGTTTAAAACCGATTTTGGAGCTGATCGATGAGTTTCCGATCTTAACCAAGAAATTGCTTTTATTGACTAAAGAACTGGCGGAGTATTATTATTGCTCTTGGGGAGAGGCAATTGAAACAGCGATTCCTGAGGGTTTGAGGAAAGGGAAAAAAGGGGACACTTTCCAACAAGCAGTAAGCGAGCGTAGGAAAATGTCCCCTGAACGGGGAAAAATAGAAGCGTCCCCTTTTTTAATAGGGCTAATTCATGATCTAGATGGAGAAGCGCGCTGGGACGTCTATCTTAAAGAAATCAAAAACACCTTAAGCAGTAATTTGTCGGCGATAATTTTATTACCGGATATTCCTTCTAGCCTTAAAGCCGCCCAAATTATTGAGCAACAACTTGGGATTAAGGCGCAGCTTTTATGCCGTTCTCAACCAAAAGAATTAGACGAGTGGATAAGGTCAGTCGATTCCAAGGTTATCGTTGGCACGCGTTCAGCGGTTTTCGCGCCCTTAAATAATTTGGGCCTGATCATTATTGATGATGAAGATGATTTTGCCTATAAGCAGGATCAGGCGCCGCATTATCATGCCCGGGAAATAGCTTTGATGCGCGCCAAATTTGAAAGCGCAAAAGTAATTTTAGGGAGCCGGGCGCCGTCGCTGGAAAGTTTTTATTTAACCAAGAAACATAAAGCTCAATATACGATTATCCCGCGGAAAAAAGATTTCCCCGAAATAAAAATTATTGATACGCGCCGTCTGCCTTTTCAGGATAAAAAGAGAAGGGCAATTTTTTCCAGATTACTGGAGGATGCTCTTTATGCTGTTTTAAACGAGAAAGGTAAGGCGCTTTTATTTCTTAACCGTAAAGGTTTCGCTACCTCGGCCACCTGCATTACCTGTGGAAAAATTATTAAATGCCCGCGCTGCAGCCTAAACTTAGCCTATCACTTTAAGGATGATTTACTAAGCTGCCACTATTGCAATTTTAAGATTCCGCTTCCAAAGATTTGCCCTGAATGTAATTCCGGCTATATTAAGCTTTCCGGAGCGGGGACCGAAAAGATAGAGAGTGAGCTGTCCCGGATTTTTCCGCAAGCGCGGATTAAAATTATCGACGATAAAGATCTCAATCTGGAAAATTATGATATATTCATAGCTACGAGCGGCGTGATTAAGCGCGGGGATCTTGTTTTTGACCTAATTGGAGTCTTGGGGATAGATAATGCCTTAAACCGCGTGGATTTCCGGGCCACGGAGAAGGTGTTTGGTTTATTAGCCGGCCTGCTTAACCTTACGCGTAAGAGAATTCTGATTCAAACCAGTTCTCCCAATCACCATTGCTTTCAGGCGCTGCTGAAGAAAGACGCGAATTATTTCTATGAAGAAGAGTTAAAACAAAGAAGACAGTTGGATTTTCCTCCGTATAAGCATATGGTTTTAGTAAAGCTGCGCGGGGAGAAAGAGGAAAAGATAAAAGCATCGGCGGAATCGCTATTCAGTAGGCTGAAAGAGGCCGATAAAGATAAAAGTATTGAAATAATTTCAGTCAATTCTTCTAGTCCGGCTAAATTACGGGGTAATTATTATTGGCAGGTTTTAATCCGTTCCGGCAATGTTCTCAAGGCCAATAAGTTCTTAAAAAATAATTTAAAAGATTTCCGGCATTCAGGTATAATAGTGACGGTGGATGTAGATCCGCTGTAAGGAGCGCTATGAAAATTGTTTTTTTTGGAAGTTCACATTTTGCCGTTCCAGCGCTAGAGGCATTGATTAAGAACCATTATCAAGTCAGCGCTGTTGTGACCCAGCCGGATAAAAAGAAAGGCCGGCATCTGCATTTAGCGTCAACGGATGTTAAGTCTGTAGCTAGCCAGGCAGGTTTGGAAGTTTTTCAGCCGGAGGAGATTAATTCTTCTGATTCGATAAAATATCTAAAGAATTTATGCGCGGATCTGTTTGTTGTTGTTGCTTACGGCCAGATTTTAGCGCAGGCTATTTTGAATATACCCAAGATTTTTTCCATCAATATCCATGCTTCGCTTTTACCGAAATACCGGGGGGCTGCGCCGATAAACTGGGCGATAATCAAAGGTGAAAAATCCACCGGAGTGACCGTTATTAAATTAGTCCGAAAGATGGATGCCGGCCCAATGCTTTTACAAAAAGAAATACCTATTGATGAAATTGATGATTCTGTAATCTTAGAGGATAAATTGCGTAGGTTGGGAGCGGAATTACTGGTAGATACTATTAAAAGCGTAGAGAATAAAACTTATCAATTGACTGTTCAGGACGAAGAAGGGATAGTGATGGCACCTAAGTTAAAGAGGACCGATGGTTGTATCGACTGGAATAAGCCGGCAGTCAAGATTTATAATCTGGTAAGAGGATGCTTGCCTTGGCCCGGCGCTTTTACCCATTATAAAGGTAAATTACTTAAGATATGCGAGACAGAGATGATTTTGCGGGTGGACGGGTTTACGGGTAGACAAGCCGGCGAAATCTTAAGTATCCGTAAAGACGGACTTCTGGTTATGGCTGGCGAGGGGGCTCTATTGATAAAAGAGCTGCAATTGGAGGGCGGGAATAGAATGACGGCTAAAGAATTCGTTCAAGGCCATAAAATCAATTTGGGAGAGAGGTTTATCAAAAAATAGTTGCATAATCGATTTGCTGTGTTATAATTTTTATCTATGCCAGAACTAAGGAAAGATCCGATTATCGGAAGATGGGTAATTGTTGCTACTGAGCGGGCAAGGCGCCCGGATCAATTCAGTGGTAAGCCGGAAGAACTTTCTCCTGAAACGTCCTGTCCGTTTTGTGAAGGTTCTGAATCTCAAACTCCTCCGGAAATTTATTGCTTACGGCCGACTCATACGCCACCGAATACCCGAGGTTGGGAATTAAGGGTTGTGCCGAGTATCGCTCCATTCTTAAGGATTGAAGGCGAGCTTGACCGCCGTGGCAAAGGCCTTTACGACTTGATGAATGGAATCGGGGCGCACGAGATTATCGTCGAAACTAACCAACATATCGCCAATATGAGCGATCTAAGCAGTGACCAGATAGCTAAGGTCTTAAGATGTTACTCAGACAGGATCATTGATTTGGAAAAAGATAAGCGTTTCAAGTACGCTTTGGTTTTTAAGAATTACGGTAAGAGCGCGGGAGGAAGTTCGTTAAAGCATTCGCGCTCACAGTTGATTGCCACTCCGGTAAATCCCAAACGCGTAAAAGAAGAGCTTACCGGCGCAAAACAATATTTTGATTATCACGAAAGATGTATATTTTGCGATTTAATCAGGCAGGAAATAGAGCAGAAGGATCGGATCGTCCTGGATTTGGATGGTTTTATCGCGATTGCTCCTTTTGCGGCGCGTTTTCCTTTTGAGACCTGGATATTACCTAAAAAGCACTGCGCTGATTTTACCTGCCAGGATTCTGAATCCCTAAGAAACCTGGCCAAAGTAATGAAGATCGTCCTTTCTAAGCTTAAGAAAGGGCTAAGTGATCCGCCCTATAATTATATGATTCATACCGCGCCTTTTCGCAGGCAAAAGGCTGGTTACTGGAAAACTGTAGAGCAGGATTATCATTGGCATATTGAAATCATGCCGCGCTTAACGCGCGTCGCGGGTTTTGAGTGGGGAACAGGTTTTTATATTTGCCCTTTACCTCCGGAAGATGCCGCCAGTTTTTTAAGAGGAGTGGAAGTCTAATATGGCTGAATTAAGAAGAGACCCTATCGTAGGCAGGTGGGTAATCGTGGATACGGATCACCCGAGCGCTCCCAAAGATTTTCAATATGAACAGTATATTCAAAAAGGAGGGGCTTGTCCATTTTGTTACGGCAGTGAAACGTTGACCCCTCCGGAGATAGATAGTTTTCGCGAGCCGGGGACCGCGGCTAATACTTCCGGTTGGCAGGTGCGCGTGGTCCCTAATAAATTTCCGGCGCTCCAAGTCGAAGGCGAATTGAACAGAAGGCCGCTTGGCCTTTATGATATGTCTAACGGCGTTGGCGCCCATGAGGTTCTTATCGAGACACCGTATCACGCCAAGGATATCTGCGATTTATTGCCGCTTGAAATTGAGAATTATTTGAAGATGTGTTGCCGCCGCGCGCAAGATCTGGCGAAAGACAAGCGTTTCAAATATCTTATGTTTTTCCGGAATTTTGGTTCGGCCGCGGGCGCGTCATTGGAACATCCGCATACTCAGATTGTCGCGCTTCCGATGGTTCCTAAGAACGCGTTGGAAGAAATACATGGAGCCAAGAATTATTTTGATTACCGCGAGCGCTGCATCTTCTGCGACATCATTAGGCAGGAGACACAGGAGAAGGAAAGGATAATCTTAGAGAATAAATACTTTTTGTCATTTTGCCCTTTTGTTTCGCGTTTTCCGTTTGAGATTTGGATCATACCCAAAAAGCATAGCGGGCATTTTTGTCATATGCCGGCTGAAGAAATAACCGCCCTCTCCGAAGTCTTAAAAGAAACCATAGGTAAAATCAAGAAAGTATTCATTAATTTGTCTTATAACTATATCATTCATTCCGCGCCAATCAATGGTGATGGCGACGGTGAGTATTATCACTGGCATATCGAATTTATGCCCAAGCTTACCCAAGTGGCAGGTTTTGAATGGGGCACGGGTTTCTATATTGACCCCACCTCTCCGGAATTAGCCGCGCAGTATTTAAAAGCAATAAAAGAATAAAACTCAAAAACATATTAATTAAAAGGAGGAAGTAAAATGGCTGTGAAAGTTGGTATCAACGGATTTGGAAGAATAGGGCGCCTTGTTGCCCGAGCGATCCTCGAAAAAAATTCTAAAAATCTTGAATTAGTCGCGGTTAATGATTTAACCGACGCCAAATCAAACGCCTTATTATTAAAGTATGATTCGGTGCATGGAAGGTTTTGCGGGGAGGTAAAGGCTGTTGGAGATAGCGTCATTTCGGTTAACGGCAAAGAGATCAAGGTCTTAAGCAAAAGAGACCCTTCGGAATTACCCTGGAAAGATTTAGGGGTAGAGATTGTAGTTGAGTCAACCGGTTTATTCACCGTTAAGAAAGATGGCGTGAATAAGAAAGGTAAAGAAGTCAAGGGCGCGGAAAACCATATTACCAAAGGCGGAGCGAAAAAAGTAGTTATTTCTGCTCCGGCTGAAGGTGAGGATATCACGGTGGTTATGGGCGTTAATGAGGAGAAGTATGACCCGAAAAGCCATTTTGTATTATCCAATGCTTCTTGCACCACGAATTGCCTGGCCCCCATAGCTAAGGTATTGAATGATCAGTGGGGGATTGTTAAAGGCCTGATGACCACCATTCATTCTTATACTAATGATCAAAGATTACAGGATATGGCGCATTCTGATCCCCGCCGTTCCCGCGCAGCCGCTCTCTCGATGATTCCGACTTCCACCGGAGCAGCTAAAGCAATATCGCTGGTGATCCCCGAATTAAAAGGAAAACTCGATGGTTTCGCCATACGTGTTCCTACGCCTAATGTTTCGGTCGTAGATTTGACTTGTTTATTAGCCAGGAAAACTAGCGTCCAAGAGGTCAATGCGGCAATGAAAGAGGCTTCCGAAGGAAAAATGCAAGGTATACTTGGGTATACTGAGGATCCGGTTGTTTCAGTTGATTTTAACCACTGCGTTTTAAGCTCTATTGTTGATGCGATGAGCACTAAAGTCATTCAGGACGATTTCGTGAAGGTGCTTTCATGGTATGACAATGAATGGGGTTATTCCAATAGAGTAGTGGATCTTTGCGAATATATCGTTAAAAAAGGGTTATAAGGTATTTTGAGTTTTTATGATATAATAAATCCATGACCGATCTGGATTTTGTCCAAAAATGCGCCAACGGGGACAGCCAGTCATGGGATGAATTCTTAAAACGTTATTCCCGCCTGATATATAAATATATCCGCAGCGTATTAAGCTCAAAAAGCAGCCTTTCCTTTATTCAGGATCACGCGGATGACCTGTTTCAGGAACTCTTCACCTCTTTAATTCAAGACGATTATAGGAAATTAAGAAGTTTTAAAGGAAAAAATAGCTGCAGCTTGGCTAGTTGGTTAAGGCAGGTTGCTGTAAACTTTACCTTGGATTATTTGCGTAAAAGCAGGCCGATGCTTTCGCTTGACGCGGAGAACGAGGAAGGTTCAACCCTGAAAGACGTATTAACCGACGGTTCTTTCTCTATTCCTGAATTGCTCAATCAGGAAGAGATGCTTAAAAGTTTAGAGGAATGCGTTGGAGAATTAAATAATAAAAGTAAGCTGGTTATAGAATTGAATATCAATCAGGGTTTAAGGCTCGAATTCTTAAAAGACTTATTCAGGGTTTCGCGGCCTGCCATTGATATGCAAAAATCCAGAATTATGGATAAGCTAAGAGAGTGTTTTAGAAGTAAAGGATTTAAGTTAGATTTCCAGGGGGAATACGTCTATTAGATTAGGAAGGGGTATTGATATGGATGATAAATTTGAGGGTTTGGTTAAGGTGGTTTACCAAAGGTGGCAGAAACATGCCATGCCCGAAGGTGATCATCTTAGTGAAGAGATTATGGCCTGTTTCGCTGATGGCCGTCTCTCCGCGGAAGAAAGCGAGCCGATAATGGCGCATTTAGCTGTTTGTGAAGCTTGCGCGGAAAACTTAGCCCTAAGTTTAAGCGCTGAATCAGCTGAATTAAAAGATCTGCCTGTGGAACTGCTTGATAAAGTGAGGGAAATATTAAGCTTAAAGGGAAAATCCTTGAGCTTGGAAATATTTTTACGGTTAAAAGAAAATATATTGGAAATAATCAATGTTAGCGGAGATATCCTTTTGGGGCAGGAGTTGGTCCCGGCGTCGATATTACGCGGCCGTAATATTAAAGAGTTTAAGGATGAAGTCACCATACTCAAAGATTTTAAGGATATTAGGCTGGAAGTAAGGGTGGAGAATAAGCAGGAAAAATATTTTAATCTTACGCTCAAGGCAAAACAAAAAATAAGCTTGCGGCCGTTTAAAGATTTACGGATAACCCTGATTAAGGAAGGGGTAGAATTGGAATCCTATTTAAGCGATTTTGGATCAGTTATTTTCGAGCATGTTCTATTGGGTAAATACAGCCTGGAGGTTAGCGGCGTAAGTGGAAAACTTGCTTCGGTAGTTTTAGATATTAGGGCCTAATGCTAAATCAATGCTGGAAGAAAAAACTTATGTTTTAGAGATTACCCGGCAGCCGGATTTACTGAAGATGAGTCTTTTCGAGCCAAAAGACGCTGCCTCGACTTTAAAGCAATATAGCCAGCACAGGGTTGATTTTAGAGAGATTGAAAAGCTGGCGCAAGAAATTACCATAAGTTTAAATAAATCTGCTTCTCAAGAACCCGCGTTGGTCAGGAACCTGCAAAAAACAGGGCAAGCGCTTTGGGATCACATCTTAAGCCGTCCGGTTAAGGAGAAATTAAAGCTTGCGCAAGGCGCCAGGCTTATTTTGACAATTGACGAAGAGTTGATTAATATTCCCTGGGAGCTTCTTTACGACGGGGTTAATTTTTTGTGTCTGAAGTTTAGCCTGGGCAGGCTAGTCAGGACAAAAAGCCTTGGAGCCAGCGTGCAATACCGCGCCCATACACATAACTTCAAAATGTTGGTTTTGGCCAATCCCACCAATGATTTGAAATACGCTTACCAAGAAGGAGTGAATATCAAAAACCAGTTTGACCGCAGGCATACCTCAATCCATGTTGATTTTAAATCTACCAGCATAGACAGGATATATGTAAAGAAAAATATCAGCGACTACGATATTATTCATTTTGCCGGTCACTGCGCCTATGACCAGCTTGACCAAAAAAATAGCGGGTGGGTCCTAAGCGACGGTAATTTTAGTATCCAGGATATCTTGAGCCTGGGGCAGGGAGCGGCTTTACCGGCATTGATTTTTTCGAACGCCTGCCATTCCGCCCAAAATAACTTAAGCGGATTTCTTGAAGCGGATTATCAGAAGAAGAATTATTCCCTGGCGCAGGCTTTTTTGTTCTCCGGGGTAAGGCATTATATCGGTTCTATCCGTAAAATAGAAGATTCCGCGAGTTTGGCCTTTGCCAAGGATTTCTATCATCATTTAATCTTTGGAAAATCCGTGGGTGAGGGCCTTCGTTTGAGCCGGGTTAAATTAGTTAAGGATTATGGAATTATCGCCTTGCATTGGACGAACTATCTGCTTTATGGCGATCCTAGCTTTGTCTTATTTAAGCCCAAAGATAAAATATCAAAACAAAAAAGCGGGATAAAGTTAAGGCCGAGAAAGGGATGGCTGGTTAGTTTTTTAGTTGCGGCAGCGCTTCTTGGTTTATTTTTATATCTGCGCGTATTTTTGCCTACGCTTAATCCGAGCGCCTATCATTTATTTTTAAGGTCCCAAAGATCGTTCGCTCAAGGTAATAATCAAGAGGTTATCCGCTTGAGCCGGGAGATTATCAAAAAAGACGCGAATTTTGTGGATAGCTACAAGTTACTCGCAGATGCTTATCGCAGGCTGGGAGATAAAGATAATGCCCTGAAATATTATTTTGACTATACGCTTCTGGCGGAGAAGAGGCGTGATTTTAAACGTTTGAGCGGCGCTTATAGTGAAATAGGCTGGTTTTATCAATCGGAAGGAGAATACCCTAAGTCATTGGAATTTTATCATAAGGCGCTTGGGCTGGCCCGCAAGCATAAAGATAAATTGAATGAAGCGATAGCCCTGCGCAGGCTGGCTGTCTGGCATATCGATAAAGAGGAATACGCTTTAGCGCTGGAGCTTTTGACCAAGAGCTCGGAGATTAACCGTGAGAGAAAATTTCTCTATGAGCACCGCTACAATCTGGCTTGCGATTATTTTGATATCGGCCTGCTTTTCAGTAACAAGGATGATTTTAGCACAGCAGAAGAGTTTTACCGGAAGAGCCTGATGATTTTTGAAAAGTTGAAAGTGAAGAATGAATTAAGCGATTATTATTTTAATTTGGGAGAATTGTATCTATTCGAAAAACAGTATCAGAAGGCGCTGGATTATTACTCGCTTGGCCTTAAACTGGACCAGGCGCAGGGGAATAAGTTAAGCCTGGCTTCCGATTATAATATGCTTGGCGAACTGTATCTGGAGATGGAGAAGTTTCCGGAAGCCGAGCATGCCTTTGAACAGGCTGTCGGCCTGGCTAAAGAGATCCGCTCACAGCCGGAGCTGGCAGCGGCGTATCATAATTTAGGCTTGTTATACAAAAAACTGGGAAAGAAGAATAAAGCCAAAGAATATCTGCGCCTCGCGCAAGAAATCTACGGTTCCCTGGACCCCTTAGCTTATCAAGAGGTGAAGTCCGAGATTTTAGGGTTAAATAATCCGCCTTAGCGGGCTCGAAAACATGGGACCGCTTCCATTCCTCTAGGGGACACTTTCCAACAGCCAGTAAACGCGTGTAGGAAAGTGTCCCCTGAGCGAAAAGAATAGAAACGGTCCCTTGATTTTAATAAAAAATATGTTACACTTCCCTTGTAAGTGATCTTTTGATAATTTTGGTTGTACCTAGTGAAAAGGCAAACTAGCAGTAATGCTGGGGCGCAAAGCTTCCGGCCCCACCCAGAACTTGGGTGTGGGGTAGCGGGGTTGCCAAAAGGATGAAACCCTAAAAAGCAAAAGCCCTGGCATTAAGAAGAAGGAGGCTAAGATGAGACGGACACATCGTAAGGTAATGCGCAGGGCAAAGAGGCACCATAGAAAACAACCGAGTTTTATCCAAGCGATTAGGCTCTATTTAGGTATGCCCGCTTAGGGGATGAGGAAGAAAAGGTGACAGTCATGAAGCGCGTGACGGTCACCTTTTCTTCCCTTTTTTCCGGACTAGGGCTTGAAGATTGTAAAAAATATGTTATACTTCAATTAGGCAAGGGGCAAACTACCAGCGGGCAGGCAATGCCCGGGAGAAAACAAACAAAAAATAAATTTCCCCTTGCCCGTTTTATTTTCCCCGCATAAAAATGCGGGGATTTTTTTTGTTAGATTTTTACCACTCTTACGTCTATTTAAGTAGGAGGTGGTAAAATGAAAAAAGTTATAATGATCTTAGCGGGGTTTAGTTTACTGGCTGTGAAGTTGTGGGCGTTGGAACCTCAATGGCAGGAGATAAGCCGGGGCGCGGTTAATGTAAAAGCAGTTTTGATGAAACGGGGTAATTCTGAGGTTATCTACATGGGGACAGATAGAGGAATATTTAAGAGTGAAGATGGAGGAAGTGTCTGGAGAAGTATTTTTTCTTTAAGGGGAGATAGCCACGCTATAAATTATTTAACCTTTGCTTCGCAGGATAATAAAGTCATCTATGCCGGGACAGGTAACGGGCTATTCTTTAGCGCTAATGAAGGCCAGAGATGGAATAGGCTCTTTAAAGGGAAGGATTCATTCGAAACTAATTGCACTGCTCTATCATACCTACCGCAAGTAATTTATCTCGGAACAAAATCCGGGTTATTTGTGAGTAAAGATAAAGGCCGTTCATGGCGTAAGCAATCGGGTAAGCTGGGTAATAGTCGTATATTAAATATTGCTTGCATTGAAAAAGAGCCAAATTTTCTTTATGTTGCTTGCGCGGACGGAGTCTTCAAGAGCGTCGATAGCGGCCTGAGCTGGGAGAGAATTTATCTAACACATCCAGTGGAAAATGGCGCGGAGTCAGAGGAAGAGAGCGAAGATCGCGATGAGGAGGCGCGTTATTCCGAAGTAAGATATATAGCCATAGACCCTAATCAGACGAGTAATCTATATCTGGCTACCAGCCGCGGAGTTTATCGAAGTAAAAATAGAGGAAGTGAGTGGGAGTTATTCTCTGAATACGGTTTACTTAGCCGCGATACCCACTTTTTATTATTTTCAGAAAAATCCGAACTTTACGCGGCGGCTAAGTCAGGGGTGTTTGTTTATAGGGGTGAGGCATGGAGGGAACTATCGTTTAATCTTAGCTGCCGTTACGTTAATTTTATGGGTTTAGATAAAGAAGGGAATTTATATGCCTGTACCGAAAAGGGGCTATTCAAATCCAATTTAAGGTATCGGGGTTTACCGGGGAGCGATATAATCAGCGATTATTTTAAAGGCGAACCTAAAATTGAAGAGGTGCAGAAAGAGGCGATTAAATACGCGGAGGTCGCGCCGGAAAAAATAGCCAACTGGAGGAAACAGGCGCGGAAGAAAGCCATACTTCCGCAGGTTAGTATCGGATTGGATAGGAATTCAGGCGACCTCTGGCATTGGGAAGGCGGTTCGACTACCAAAAGCGATGATGATACTCTCAGGCGGGGCCGGGATACTCTGGATTGGGATGTCAGGTTGAGCTGGGATTTAAGCGAGCTGATTTGGAATAATGATCAGACTTCTATTGATACGCGCTCGCGGCTGATGGTTCAGCTTAGGGATGATTTATTGGATGAAGTGAATAAAACATATTTTGAGCGGATCAGGGTTAAAATGGAGTTAGATAGCTTGCAGATTGAAGATAGGAAAAAGCGTTTTGAAAAAGAATTGCGGGTTAAAGAATTGACCGCTTCTCTGGATGCCCTCACCGGCGGCTATTTCTCAAGCCAAATTAGGTAACTGGCCAGTTAACGGGGCGGGAATGATAAATTACTAAAATCCACCTCTGGAAGCTTTTAATTATGGTATAATAACACATTATTGGGATAGAGTTACAAAACAAATATTTTTAACTAAATTAAGGTAGGATAGACGCGATGAAAACGCCGGGCCTCCAATCAGCTATTCCTGAGGTAGCTAGCGGTACGCTTACCACTATTGATCATCAAAAAATATCATTCCAGCATTTTAAGAATGGCGGCCTCGCCGTTATTATTATCGCGCATGGCTATTATAATAGCAAGCAGTGCGTGGTTTTGCAGCAGTTGTCTCAGGCGCTTAGGGGGCAGTACGATATTTTGATGTTTGATTTCCGCGGTCACGGCAAAAGCAGCGGCCTATTTACCTGGTCGAGCCGGGAAGGGAATGATTTACGGGCGGTATTAGATTTTATTGCGCCGCAATACTCTAAAATTGGGTTGGTTGCTTTTTCTACAGGAGCAAGCATTAGCATTAATGTCCTTGCTAATGATAAACGTGTGGATAGTTTTATCTGTGTTAGCGCTCCGTCGGATATGTCGAGAATTGATTACCGGTTCTGGGAGCTTGACTGGAAAGGCGACGCGGTATACACTTTATTGAGCCCTAAGGGAAGGATCGGTAAAGGAGTGCGGCCGGGGCCATTCTGGCTGGCCAAGGAAAGGCCCATTGATAACGTCGCTAAAATTACTGTTCCGATTATGTTTATACACGGCAGCCGGGACTGGGTAATCAGGCCGTGGCATTCCGAGGCCCTCTACCAAAAGGCAGGCGGGATGAAGAAAATAGTTTTTATCAAAAACGGTCCGCACGCGGAGTATTTAATGAGGGATTATCCCGGGCAATTCGTCGCCGAAGTAGAAAAGTGGTTCCTTGATACGCTATGACGAAGGAAGATTTAGTTATCCCTAAGATATTTGCTCAAATTTCTTCACGATTTTCAGATAGGATATGCCTGCAGATAAAAAAGGGCTCGACCTGGGAGACTTGGACTTATGGGCAAATAGAATATTTCTCTCTAAGCATAGGCGCATTTCTCATTAAAGAGGGTTTTAAAAAAGGAGACTTCGTTGGCTTATGTTTAGAGAATTGTCCGGAATGGGCAATAATCTATTTAGGCATCGTGGCTTCAGGCCTGGCCTGTGTTCCTTTAGATCCACAGTTGACCGAACAGGAAATAGATAATCTCCTCAATGACTGCTCCGCAAAAATCATCTTTGTCTCCCACGCCGTTTTTCAGGCAAAAAACATCAATAAACTAAAAGCCGGGTTGAACAAAATCGTTATATTGGGCTTGGATATCGAAAAAGATAATCTTATTGGCTTGGCACAGGTAAAATCTACCTTGTCCGAAGGACTCACTTGGCCCGAGGTATTCCCCGAAGATACCGCTTCGCTTATCTATACATCAGGTACCACCGGCTCGCCAAAAGGGGTAATGCTCACGCATAAAAATCTTTGCTCTAATTTCCAAAGTATTGACAAGCTGCAACTCTTTTCGGATAAGGATTCTTTCATATCGATATTACCGCTGCATCACGCCTATCCTTTTATGATTACGTTGGTAACACCTCTTTTTTGCCGCGCGCGGGTCACTTATACTGCAAGCCTTAGGAGCGATGAATTGCTTAATTTGATGAGAGAGGCTGAGGTAACGGTATTAGTAGGTGTACCGCAACTTTTTTCTATATTTTATACGAATATATCAGAGAAGATGAAGAAGGTGCCGTTTTTACTTAAGGCGCCTCTTTTTGGGTTGATAGAGATATTGTGGCAGCTAAGAAGGTTTAGCAAAATAAATTTAAGCAAGCTGGCCCTGCCGAAGATACACCAACCATTCGGTAAAGCTTTAAGATTTTTTGCCTGCGGGGGCGCAAAGTTAAATGAAGAAGCGGCGATATTTCTTATGAAAATCGGTTTTACTATACTCGAAGGATACGGGCTTACCGAAACATCTCCGGTGGTAACCTTTAATCCGTTAAATAAGCAGAAGATCGGTTCTGTCGGCAAAGTTATCCCGGATGTAGAATTGAAGATCGATGATCCCGGCTCAAGCGCAACGGCTGAGGTGCTGATCAAAGGGCCCAATGTCACCAAGGGCTACTATAATCGGCAAGATGAGCCCGTAAGCGTTTTAAAGGACGGCTGGTTGCACTCTGGAGACCTGGGCTATATAGATAAGGACGGTTATCTTTATATCACAGGAAGGAAGAAAGAGCTGATTGTTTTAAGTTCCGGTAAAAACATCTATCCCGAAGAAGTCGAATCTCATTATGCCAAGAGCCCCTTTATTAAAGAGATCTGCGTCTTTGGTATCGGCGAAGCCGGGGAAGAGAGGTTGGCTGCCGTGATAGTTACCGACGCTGACTATTGCCGCAAGGTTGGGCAGGTAGATATTAATAGCGTGATCAGATGGGAGTTAGAAAATTTATCTGAGGGGCTTGCTTCCTACAAACGCATCAAGGGTTATATTATTGTAAGGGAAGATTTGCCGCGCACACGGTTGGGCAAGATAAAAAGGTACGAAGTTAAGGACAAATATCTAGATGAGCTTAAAGGTATAAAGTTAAAAGGGGTTGAGGAGGAAATTTCCGTTACGGATGAGGATCTTATGCTGCTCACTAGCTGCGTTGGCGCTAAGATAATCGAGGCCCTGAATAAATACGTAAAGTTAGAAAGACAGATAACTCCTAGCGACCATATCGAATTGGATCTCGGTATCGATTCGTTGGGCCGCGTAGAGCTGATAACAGCATTAGAGCAGGCGCTTAATATTCGTATATCGGATGAGCTAATGACTAAAGTTTTTACTGTTAGAGAGCTTATTCTTGAGATAGGTAAATTGGTTCCGGGTGAAGGGGTTCAAAGAGGGTTCATTCCCCAAGCCAAGAGCCAGACTTTATGGAATGATATTTTAAATGAAGAGCCCGGAAAAGATATAATAAAAAAGGTAAATCTGGCGCCAAACCGGGTGACAATTTTAGGTATACTGTTATTCGCTGAAGTTTTACGCCTTGTGTTTAAAGCGGTCTGGCGGCTTAAGATTCTCGGAACAGAAAATATTCCGAAAGCTGGAAAGTGCATTTTGTGCGTTAATCACAGCAGTTATCTGGACGCGTTTGTTGTTGAGGCTTCCATGCCCAAGGGCTTACGAAAGGGCGTTTTTTTTGTTGGTTTTAAAGCCTATTTTGAGCAGTCCGTCATTAGAAATATCATAAAATATATCAGGGTTATCCCCATTGATCCGGGTATGCACTTTGTGGAGGCTATGCAGGCATCTTCTTATGTTCTTAAGAATGACAAGATAGTCTGTATCTTCCCGGAGGGCCAAAGAACTATAGACGGAAATGTTAAAATATTCAAAAAGGGGGTGGGGATACTGGCGAAAGAGTTGAATGCTCCGTTGGTTCCCGTGTTGATAACGGGCTCATACGAATCTTGGCCGAGGACAAAGCCGTTTCCGAGGCCGTATCCGATCAGTATTACTTTTGGAAAAGCTTTTGATTTTGACGAACTAAAGAAAGAAGGGCTAAAATTAGGCGCCAAAGATGAATATGAGGCCATAGCTTTTGGCATAAGAGAAGAGGTAATAAAGCTCAAATCACCACTCTAGTAATCCGCTATAAAATCCTTCCTAAAACCCAAAAGAAGCAATTTTATACCAAAAAAAATATTTGACAATATGCTCTACAAGAAATAAAATATATTGAAGGAATTGGGCGTAAAAGATTATTTTACGGAGAAAAAGCCGATAAATAGCTATTCTATATGAAAATAACAAAGAAAAAGAGAACGAAAAAGCCCTTATTGAGAAATAAAATCCGCAACGGTGAGCGCGTGCGGCTTGAGGGGGTAGTTAAGCAACAGGCCGCTGAACTGAAAGAAAAAAACGGGCAATTAAGGAATGGGGCAAGGAAGCAACTAAGGTCAGAAGAGCAGATTCATATCCGCACTAAAGCGATGGAATCGGCAGTTGACGGTATTTTTATTATCGATGTCAAGAAGCCGGATTTTCCTGTTATCTATGCCAACCAATCATTCCAGAAGATGACCGGTTACGCGAAAAACGAAATCCTGGGCCGAGGTTATTTTTTATCCTATGGGGCTGACGCCGATCCTCATATTATTGAGGAAATAAAACACGCGATACATCAGGGTAAATTTTTCTATAGAGAGATGCTTAGCTTTCAAAAAAATGGCAAGAAATATTTGAATTTATTGCGCGTTACACCGGTGCGTGATACCCGCGGTGGCGTCACTCATTATGTAGGGATTCAGACAGATGTCACTCTGATGCGGGAGAAGGAGTTGGAGATTGACGAACAGCGCGAGGAGCTTTTGCATGTTACCCGGGTAGGGAAACTCGCGGAATTTGTTTCTTCGCTTGCCCATGAAATCAGCCAGCCTCTTACGGCTATTCTTTCTTATTCTCAGGCTGCCCAGCGCATACTCTTAGATAGAGAACCTGAACTACAGAAGATTCTTTCGTACATTATTAGCGATGACCAGCGCGCGGCCGAGGTTATCCAGCGGCTGCGTTCACTGTTAAAGAAGAGCGCGCCTGAGATGAGGCTGTTGGATATCAATGCCCTTATCAATGAGACTATTGTGATTATTTCAACCGATGCCACCGTAAGGAACGCTGTCGTTAAAACCGAGTTTGATGCTAATCTTCCACTTGTCCGCGGCGACCGGATACAATTGCAGCAGGTCATCCTGAATCTTATCAGTAATAGTTTCGATGCCATGGAGAACAGCCAAGGGGAGCGTGAAATATTGATTCGCGCGTCGCGTAAAGATAGCGGTAGGATTGTCGTAGAGGTGAAGGATTCCGGATGCGGTATCCCCGCGAAAAATATACCTAAGCTTTTCACTCATTTTTTTACCAGTAAAGCGGATGGTTTGGGTATGGGTTTGTCGATCAGCCGTTCGATTATTGAGGCGCATGGCGGACAATTGGACGTAGAAAACAATCCTGAACGCGGAGCGACCTTTTATTTTACCATTCCTGTTGATAAAAATGATGCTTAAGTGAGTAATCCCGGGCCTACTATTTATATCGTTGATGATGATCTCTCTGTGTGCAGGGCCTTGTCCTTATTGTTAAAGTTACACGGATTCAAGCCGCAGACGTTTACGCGCTCCGCGGATTTTTTAGCGTGTTCGCATCCTAAGGTCCCATCGTGCCTGGTACTCGATATTCGCCTTCCGGATATCAACGGGCTTGCCCTGCAGGATGCTATGGCAGAGCGGAAACTGATCATCCCGATTATCTTTATCACCGGGCATGGGGATATCCCGATGAGCGTGAAAGCTATGAAGGCTGGAGCTGTTGATTTTCTTCCCAAGCCTTTTACTGAAAAGAAGCTGCTTAATGCTGTTACCGCCGCTATTTTAAAAAGCAAGGCTCAAAATAGAGAACAAGCCGAAATATCAAAAATTAAGCGCCGCGTTAAAACTTTGTCTCCGCGGGAACTAGAGGTTTTTCGGCTCGTAGCTAAGGGGATGTTGAGTAAGCAGATCGCCCGTAAACGGGGAACCAGCCTTCAGACGATCAAAGTCCACCGCGGCCGGGTTATGCAAAAGATGCAGGCTAAGACCGTCACTGAACTTATCCGCTTTGCCCAAAAATGCGGCATTACTCCTCCTGAGCGCTAATTATACCTGAGTACAATTGATTTAATTCCGATATATTTCTATAATCACAGTATAAGATTATTCACAATTCACTGCCTTACTTATAGCCAGGCTTTAAAGTTTGCCTGAAGAAGATTGCGGGTGAATATGCGTAAAAATAAATATTTAACAGCGCTAATTCTGATTTTATCATTTTTAGCCGTTTCTTTGCCTGTTTTAGCCGCGGATATTTTTGACCTTACTTATACGCTTACCGAAGGCGGATATCAGTTAGAATTAAATCCTGTTAATTTATATAAAGGCGTTAATTTAAGAGTGGATACCAATATCGGCAGGCGCTACGAAATTATTCAAAGAATTATTCAGCCGTTAACAAGCAAAGATAATCCCGGGGTAATGATTCAGGATAATTTTGTGGTGCGCGGTATAAGCGGTTCCAATAGATTCGGGAACCTGCGTTTCTCTACCGGCGGTATAGCCGTAAGGTCAGAAGATATTATCTACGTTTCTGATAGCGCGGGTGACGCGGATAATTTTTCTTTAGTCTATGGCCTGATTAACGCGGAAAATTTACAGCCTGGGTATTATTCAGGGCGTGTTAGTTTTACTTTGAATCCTATTTCGTCAAGCCAGCAGCAGATTACCAGGATTTTAGAGGTGTATGTATCGATAACGGCTCAAGGCCGGGAAAAGCCCCGCGTTGAGATAAGCGCTTCCAGCGGCTCAAAATCTATAACGCTTAACCCTAAAAAAGAAAAGAATCAAGCGAAAGAGGAAGTTTTTATAAAAATTAATTCGACTGAGAAAAAGCAATTCAGTATAGTCCAGTTTGTGCCCGAGCCCATGGAATCAGAATCCGGGGATATTCTGGATAATCAAGCGGTAAATTTTATAGTAAGAAACGCGGAAAAAGGCGTGTCAACAAATATGGTTAGCGCGTTAACTTCCAGTCCGCAGAAGATTTATACTTCCGGTATTGACGGCAGCGCGGATAATTCTCTGGTGGTTACATATATCTTAGGGGACCTAACGGCTAAAAAATCAGGAAAATATAAATCTCGCGTACAGTATTTATGGGAAGAAGCAGGCGCGCAGACAAAAATAGACAGCTTAGAACTGTTGATTGATAACGAGCGGATATTTAATTTGATCGTCACTCCTGCGGATCAAAAATACGAAATTGAATTCCGCGGCCTTAAGCCTTTGGGCCAGCCTAAGGCCAGCGAGGTAATCTTAGAGGTTACCAGCAATACCGGTAAACCTTATCAAATAAATCAGGAGATATCCAGCGGCTTGGTGAATAAGGAGGGGTTAGAGATTCCTGCTCAATATTTTACGCTGCGTACTGAAAATATTAATAGCAAGGGCAATTTTAAATTTCTTGAAAAGCAAGAAGTAAAAAAAGGCAATACTATTTTGTTTGTTTCGGATAGCGAAGGCGCGCCCGCCAAGATAAAAGTTATTTACGAATTGACTAGCCCTGTGGATTTAAAAGCGGGAGACTATCTGGCTAATGTTACCTATTCTTTGTTAGAGATGTAACTTGTTTAATTATCAGGAAGGGGGGCAAGGTATTTGTTGGTTAGGTTGAATTAAAAATCAGGATTTGTTTCATTAAAAGGAGGAAGGCTATGAAAAAAAGAATTATTTTAGGAGCAGCGGGTTTGGTGCTTGGGTTGGCGTCACTGTGTTTTGCCGCCACAAGCATAAGGATAGCAGCTACCATCGGTGAGACGCATCAGATGAATGTAGCTTTAAGTAGAGTCGCAAGCCAAGGCGCGACCCCGACTCTGGTTGCTGATCTTACGGGTACAGGCATGGATTTTGGCACATTGACAGAAAATCCTACGGATCATAATTTCAGGTCGACTGTTTTTTTCTTTATAGACGCGCCTGTAGTTTCTAATAAAACAGGCTGGACTATAACTCACACCGCCACTGATTTTGCAAATTCCGCGGGTAATAATTTAAACGCCAACACGAATGTAACGTTTATGAAGGCAGTTCCCGGAGGGGAAACCGCGCTTACTGGTAATAGTTATGTCAGCTACTCGGCGGCTAAAACAAGAGCGGCAATCGCGCAAGCCGAGCTTACCGGCGGCTGGTTAAGAATTTATTACGGTATCGCCCAAGGCTCCCTCGACGCGCCCGGCGTTAATGTTATTACTACGGCTATGCCGACAGGCAGTTATGTGGGGACGGTAACTTTAACTCTTTCTCCGTAAGCGGGGTAACTTTATTAAAGCATCAATGCCGGAAGAACAGCCTTAAAAAAGCGTTTTGTCCTTCCGGCATTGTTGCTTTATCTTAGCTCAAGGAAAATAATGAAAAAAACTATGTTTAAGCGAAGTATGATTATTTTATTTCTTTTATGCCTAGCGGGATTTTTAAGTTTAGCTGGCGCGGTAGACCTTCCCAATATCAATAAATCAAAGATAAGGTTTTCTATCGCTCCGGGAAAGGCTGAATATGGAGAAATAATTGTGGAGAACCAGAGCGCTGAGCCGCGGAGCATGCGGGTATATTTGTCGGATTGGGATTATTTACCTCCGGCTGATGGCACCAAAGAATTTTTACCGATTAGCTCAACACCTCTATCTTGCGCCGCGTGGATAAGTTTCTCTCCCGCGGAGTTTATTTTGCCCCCATTTAGTAAACAAAAAATAGATTATTCCGTTAAGGCGCCTGCCGGCGCCTCCGGCGGTTATTATGCCGCGTTATTTTTTGAAAGCATCTTCGCCAAAGCGCAAGCCCCCAAGGAAGGGATGCAGGTGGGGATGAATCTGGTGATCAGGATTGCCACTCTTTTTTATGTCGACGTAGAAGGCACGGTTAAGAGGACAGCTTCAATCGATAACTTATTATTTAAGAAAGACGTTGGAAAGGTTCAGTATTCTATTGGGTTGGATTTTCGTAATACCGGAAATGTCGATATTAGCGCGGGGGGCACATTTCATATAATGGACGATAAGGGTATGGTCATTGCCAGAGGCGAGTTGAATGATGCCTATACTTTTCCCGCGGCTGGCGCTAAGCTGGCCGCGACACTTAAAGAGGGCCTTCCGAAAGGCAAGTATGATTTAGTTTTCACCCTAGATTTAGGCAAAGCGCTTGAAGAAGCAAATATAGGCAGAGGGCCGATTATCACCAAAGAAGCCGAAATATCAATTGGCGAAAACGGTAAGATTTTAAATATTGGCCAGTTAAAGTAAGATGAAAAAGGAGAAAGAAGATGAAGAAAATAATATTTTTAGGAGCAGCGGGTTTGGCGCTGGGGTTGGCTTCATTGTGTTTTGCTGGCACAAGCATAAGAGTAGCAGCTACCATCGGTGAAACGCATCAGATTAATGTGGTCCTCAATAGAGTCGCAAGCCAGGGCGCGACCCCGACCCTGGTTAGCGATCTTACAGGCACAGGCATGGATTTTGGCACATTGGTAAAAGGCGCGGATAATAATTTCAGGTCGCCTGTTTATTTCTTTATAGACGCGCCTGTGGTTTCTAACAAAACAGGCTGGACCATAACTCACACCGCCACTGATTTTGCCAATTCAGCGGGTAATAATTTAAACGCTAACACGAATGTGGTATTTGAGAAGGTGGATAACTTAACTAATTCGGAACTCGCGCTTGGGAATAATTACTTTACCAGCTACGCGGCAGCTAAAACAAAATCAGCAATTACGCAAGCTGAACTTGCGAACGCCCGCTTAAGAATTTACTACAGTTTAGCCAGCGGCGCCGGAGACGCGGCAGGGGTATCGGTTATCACCGCGGCTCAGCCGACAGGCAATTATGTGGGGACGGTGACTTTGACTCTTTCTCCGTAAGATGAAAAAGTTTAGCGTCATTTTATTAATTTTGATTTTTTTTTCCTCCTTCGTTTTGCCTTCCCATAGTTACGCTCTTGTGCCGGAATACCTTTGTGAAACCGGGATTAAGTTTTACCAGCAAGGCAGGTATAGCGAAGCCCTGCAGGAATTTAATAAAGCCCTGTTAATCGCGGCTAATTATGAGCCTGCCTTAAAATATATCCATAAGATTCAGGCATTAGAATTCCAAGAGCCGCCGGAAGAGAAAAGCATTGAAATAAATTTAGAGCCCTCCCGCAAAAACCCTATTCTAGAACGAGAAATCGCCATGGAAAGGGCGCTAAAAGTTATTAGCCGCAAAAATCCTATCCTAGAACGGGAAGCCGTAATGGAAAGAGTACTCAGGTTAGAAGAAAAGAAAAGGCGAAAAGCCCTCTTGTCCCAGCCAAAAGTTCTTACCCTTGATGAATTATTAGCTAAGCTAACCGGTGCTTTAGAAATTGAGCAGGGTAAGAGTTTAAGCCTGCATAGCTCAGGTATGCGGCGATTTTTGGTCACCCAGCCGGATATTATCAGGGTGGAAAGAAATACCTCTGAGCAAATATTAGTCACGGGTATTAATCTTGGCTATACCTATTTACATGTTTGGGATGCTAACGGACGCCATACTTTGGAAATTCTTACGGTTCCTGCTAAGCCAGAAGGAGAATCATTAGAAGATATATCGCGCCGGGAAGAAGAAAAAGCGAGAAATTTTAAACTGACTTATTCTATGGATTGGTCCACTTATGCTACCGGCGCAAGATGGGCTGCTTTAAAACGTTCGAATTATTATTACATCCATAATTTAGGGTTGGCCGGAGAGACGCCATACGGAAACCTTGATTCATCGCTGGCGGTAAACCGCTATAATAGCCTTACGGAGCTTACGCATTATACTTTGGGCTTAACTAACGGTAAATTTGGCGATTTTAAGGATTTTACCCTGCGCGCTTTTGATTTTTTTGACATCCCTCCGGATTTTTCTAACCTCGCTTTCCCCGGGATACCCTTAAGGGGGGCTATGCTTGCTTCTCCGGCATTCAATAATAAGCTTAATTACACTGTGTTTTCCGGTAAAGAAAATTGGTCCGGATTTGCCGGTCTCTCTCCCGCGTTAAACCAGGAAAGGAAGGCCTATTTAGAAGGATTGAATATCGGCTTTACTCCCACGAAAAAGCAAAATTATAAATTTACCTTAATTCACGGCTGGGGCAAGGATCGAGGCCCGGCGCTTAAATCTTTAGGCTATGATTTAATGGGTGATTGGCTTTTAGATAAGTGGAAATTGGGGTACGAGTCGGCCAGCGATACAAAAAATTTTGCCAATCTTTTAAAAATAGATTATCTCCGGCCAAATTTAAGTTTTAACGCGCAATTAAGGGATATTGATAAGGGTTTTGAGAGCATAACCGGGAGCGGATGGAGCCAGGGGCAGTTAGGCGGGCTGTTTAATTTTAATTACAGGCCTTGGGAAAAATTAGAAATATATAGCAGTTTGGATCTTTTTAAAGACAGGTTATATCCGGCTCCGGGAAACAATAATCGTTGGAATGAGGATTTTAACTGGAATAGCGTTTATAGGGTTGACCCCCTAACTTCATTATCTCTAAACTACACTTTGCAGAATGAATTAGGCAGGATTTCACAATATCGTTATCAAAGCATAGACGCGGGCATCAACCGGACTTTTAAGTTTTTTAAAGATGTAAATTTATTCCTCAAATATTATGATCAGCAGAATACAAATTTTTCTTCCCCTGTTTCTAGTTACAGTAACCAACGCGTCTATGCGGGAGCCAAAATTAATCTTACGCGCGATTTATACTATTACGCGAACAAAGAGATTAATTGGTTAACTGAAAGATCTAGCGGTAACAAGACTCAGCCTCAAGCTTTTGAAACAGGGCTGGATTGGAGCGGGCAGATTGGTAAATCGCCTTTGTTTGGGGCTTGTCGTTTCACCTACAGGGATGAACAAGATACGACGTCAAATTTAAGTTTTCTTTCGGGTGAGGATTATATCGAAGGTTATTCTGAATTATCTTATCGGCCGACTACAGATACTCAAGTTTACGGTTCTTGCCGGGTGCGCAATGTTTGGGCGGATAATCCTAATGTGAATAAGCGCCTGGAAGCAAGTTTTAACGCGGGTATACGTTTTCTTTGGGATACGGGTATAAATTGGCAGGCAGTTGGCGATATTGATGGATATGTGTTTAAGGACCTGAATTATGATGGGATAATGGAAAGGGATGAGCCTCCGGTAGAGGGAATAAAGGTGCGGTTGGGCAGGAATAGGACTGCCGTGACAGATATCTTTGGTTATTATCAATTTAAAAATGTCCGGGGTAATAAAGTTTATGTTAATTTAGACACTGCTACGATACCAAATGGTTTCGTGCTGACTGTTCCGGCAACTCAAGGCGTCTCTATCAGTCAGTATCAGACCGCGCGGGTGGATTTCGGCATAATCTCCCGTTCTGAAATATTCGGCTATGTCTTTGAAGATTTAGACGGTGATAATCAGCTTGATAAGAAGGATAAAGGAATCCGCAATGTTGTTATTATATTAGAAGATGGCGCCAAAAGGACTACGGATAGCGGCGGTAAATATTCATTCTCGAGTGTTTCCTCTGGCGAGCATGAGATAACCTTAGATTTAAATACTCTGCCGGTTTATTATCTGCCCAAGACAGTTTTGACAAAAAAAATCACCCTTTTTGAGGGTGTAGCCTATAATTATAATATTCCTCTGAAAAGAACTAAAGAATAGCTTAGCGGCTATAAAGCGTTTCTAAATCAAGTAAAAGTTTTTCTCCCGCGATAACCCTTATTTCTTGGGTGTCTTTCTGGAAGATTGCCGGAGAGTTAGCCTGTTCTTTTGTGTTTGTAACCCTAGGCTCCTGAAGAATAGGCATATTTTTTCCGGGTATAGCAGGGATAATGCAGGATATTCTTACGGAATAACTATTGTCAGCTGCCATTACCGGATATAATAATGCCAAGGTGAATACCGCGGATATAATCAGCCTAAGCGTTATTTTTGTAAGTTTCAGCTCCATTTTATCCCCCACTCCTTAAATCCCTCAATAAAAAAGCCCTAAGGCAAACCCTTAGGGCTTATAGAACAAAAAACCTTGAGGCAGGCTCAAGGTCTAAGATCACCCTTTGGCAGCCAGGCTGTCCTTATCTTTTAAGGATCCTTAGCTTTGCGTCCTACCCTTACGGATAGTTTGCCTTTATCAGTAGCTTAAATACTCAAATTGTCAAATGCGCGATTTTACCTTATTCCTATAGTAAATATAACATATTTTTGGCGAATTTACCAATTTTTTCCCCAATCACTTCCAAGACAAAATTTTCCCGCTCCGGTACCGTAAAATCTTACGATTATACTTAGGTACAATTGATTTAATTTCTGTCACTCCTATAATAAAATTGTGAAGCTAGAAGGGTTCCGTAAAAAACTGGCCGGCCGGATCCAGCCCGCGGGCGAAGGGAGTGAATCATGACCATTCTTATTGTGGACGATAACGAGCCAAATCTCTGTCTACTCCAGGTTCTCCTGAATGGAAACGGGCATCAGGTTGTCAGTGCCGCCAATGGCGCCGAGGCGTTAGCCAAGGCGCGGCAGAATCCGCCGGATATTGTCGTCAGCGACATCCTGATGCCGGTGATGGACGGGTTCGCCTTGTGTCGTGAATGGAAGAAGGACGAACGCCTGCGGCAAATCCCGTTTGTTTTCTACACCGCGACCTACACCGATGAGCGCGATCGAGAGTTCGCGCTCAGTCTTGGCGCGGAGCAATTTCTCGTCAAACCGGTGGAGCCGAAGGCCTTCATGCGAACGATTCTGGAAGTCATCCAGCAAGTCCAGCGTCCGTCCGCAGCGCCGACCCGCGTGCCGATCGAAGCGCCGCGGCAAGAGGAAATCGGCTATCTGAAACAATACAACGAGGTACTTATCCGTAAGCTAGAAGCGAAGATGGAGCAGTTGGAGCAGGTCAACCGCGAACTGGAACGCGACATCACCGAGCGCAAGAAGACGGAAGCGGAATTGAAAAAGTCTGAACAGGAATTGCGCGAAGATAAATTGCTTTTGGAACAGAAGAACTTAGCCCTGGCGGAATTATTAGAGCATATGGAAAGGGCTAAGAATAAGACAAAAGAAGATATAGCGATAAATGTGGAAGAATTCATAACGCCGATTTTAAAGAAACTAAAAATAAAAGGCGCCTCACCTAAATATATTAAACTGCTCGAGCATCATTTGAAGGAATTAATCTCGTCTTTCGGCCGTAAGATAACACAAAGAAGCACGAGGTTATCATCTCGAGAAATTGAAATTTGTGACATGATAAAAGGCGGCCTTTCCAGCAAAGAAATTTCTGAACTTTTAAATGTATCCTACCAGACAATAGACAAGCACCGCAGAAATATCAGAAAAAAGCTAGCCATAGCTAAGAAAAAAGTTAATTTAACCTCTTTTCTGCAAAAACTCTAATCCGCAAAAATTTAAGCGCTGTACCCCCCCCATAATGTGATTGGGTATATTATATACCCAATATCTACCCATTAAACCCACGTTGCAAAAAATCCTTATATAAGATACTTTAGATATCGCGAATAAAGAACAGTACTCTTACCTTTATACTCATAAGGACGCTTAAATGAACAACCGCAGGTCTATTATCTATATCGTTGATGACGATGTCTCTGTGTGCAGGGCTCTATCTTTATTGTTAAAATCACACGGGTTTAAGGTTGAGACGTTTACGCTCGCGGCAGACTTCCTGGCATTTAAGCGCCTTAAATTGCCATCGTGCTTGATCTTGGACATCCAGCTGCCGGATATCAATGGGCTTGTCCTTCAGGAAACAATGGCCGCACGACAACTTACGATTCCCATTGTTTTTATCACCGGACATGGCGATATCCCAATGAGCGTTAAAGGCATGAAGGCAGGGGCTATTGATTTTCTTCCTAAACCCTTTACTAAGAATAAACTACTTGATGCCGTAACCTTGGCCATCTCAAAAAACAAAATCCAAATTAAAGAACAAGCCGAAATAGCAAAAATTAAGCGCCGCATCAAGACCTTGTCTCCGCGAGAACTAGAAGTTTTTCGACTCGTAGCCAAAGGGATGCTGAGTAAGCAGATTGCTCGAAAGCGGGGAATTTCTCTCCAGACGATAAAGATTCACCGTAGCCGGGCGATGCGGAAGATGCAGGCTAAAACCGTGACTGAGTTCATCCGCTTTGCCCAAAAAGCAGGTGTTACTTCCCCCCAGCGTTAAGTAAACTTTAATACTTCAAAGATACAATTTTCCTGCGAGGCAATAGTAAAATCCTACGATAATACCTAAGTATAATTGATTATATTTTTATTTTTTGTAAAGTACCTCTAGTTATAAGAAAATGAAAATATTACCAATTTCAGTTATTGAGCGCAAACTCAAAAAGGGGGTAATGCTATGAAGCGAATACTTTTTCTCCTGTTTTTCGTTGCTGCTATGGTGGTTTGGTGTACGCCGAGTTTTGCTGTGCAAACAGTTAACCCTGCCGGTGATACTTTGAGCGCCACCGGTGTTTCTGAGGGAGTCTTTATGAACGATGGGGGACTTGCGGATCTCTTGACTGTTGGGGCGCAGGATATCTTTACAAACAACAAAGCTAGCGAGGGTGTTGCTACGGACAAAACTCTATCTGCTGTTTACACCACCAACTCCGCTAAATCCAGTATAACCATTACCGGTAACTCGACTGTGTATGGAAGAATCAGCGGTATAGATCCCGCAGGTGAAAAAACATTTGTCCTCATCACCGCAGGCGCTAGCGGCAATACGGTAAATTTTCTTGGAAGGGTCAATGCGACGGAAGTGGATATCGGAACCGGTACAGTAAATTTCAAAAGCGGAAACTCGAGTGACGCGAAAACGGTTATTACTGGTGTCGGCGGCACGCTCGGTCTTGATGTGAATACGACAGTCGTAGGCGCTCTCACGACTACGGCGGGAGACAATACGGGTACGTTGTCGCTTGCTAGTGGTAGTCAATTGACTGGCGCCGTTGGAGCAGGTGCTGCTAAGGTTCATACTATCAATGTTGTTGGGGGGAGTAATACTGCCGGGGTGAGAGCAGACATCGTTGGCGCGGTCTACACCCATGAATTTTCACTCTTGACGAATCATTTGGCTATTGACGGCGCTTTCACAATCGCTGCTGCCGGGACATTTAATACGACCCTGGCCGGCACGGCCTTGACGCAATACGGCCACATCACTGCGACCGGAGCCGCAAACATTGGAACAGGGATCGGGGTTCAAGTGACTGTTCCCGCGGGGACGTACATTCCGCTGGGGACCCTGTTTGATGTCGTCAACGCTACCGGCGCCATCACTGCTGATATTATTCCCACGATAACAACCGTAGGTGATACCAATCCTCTTTATACGTTTGACGTCGAGCCTATCACTGGTACCGCAGCGGGTAAGTTAACAATAAAGACTACCGGTACACCGATACAGCCAGCGGATCCTGTTCCGGATCCTGTAGCCAATGCAGCAGCGCCTGCTTTAGGAGCTCTTCCAGCGACTGCCCCTGTTATAATTGCAATTAATGCTCTTACTACTCCAGGCGCGGTCGCTAGCGCAGAAGCACAGCTTGCTCCGTCAACCGCGTCTTTAGCATCGCCTTTATTGACATTTCAAGGAGTTAGAGAGTTTCAGACTCTTTGGTTGAATCGTCTGGACGCGTGTGGTCAGGTTAGCTGGCCCAGCGAAAATAAAGAGAACTGTAAAGGCAGCACTGCTGATAACGGCTGGTGGCTGAAAGGCTTTGGATATTTTGGTCATCAAGATAGCAGAAGCGGTTTTACGTCGTATGATGCCAGCATTCTCGGCTCTATGATCGCTTACGACAGGTCTCTTGGCCTTAATACGCGCGCGGGCGTAGGACTTGGTTATGCTCGAACTAATATACAAGGAAAGGTGTACGACGCCAACACGCAAACCGATACCTATCGAGCAGTAGCTTACATTGGTCATGAGTTTTGGTCTTGGTTCGTTGATGCTAGTGGGTCATTTGGTTGGAATGAATACCGGGATAGGCGCCACGTTGAATTTCCCGGTATGGATACTACGGCGAAAGCCAAGTATGACGGACAGGATTACACTGCTTTTGGAAGGGTCGGGTATCATCTCCCCGCTTTTCATGAATTTATTGCCACGCCGATGGCCTCACTTCAATATACTCGTATAAATATAAGTGGCCGCACGGAAAAGGGCTCTTCTGATGATATCAATATGAAGGTGAGATCTCAGCGTTACGATTATCTGGAGTCTGGCTTAGGAGCTAAGGTAGAGCGCCCCTTCAACTATAATAGTAAATTCACGTTTGTTCCTGAGGCGCACTTTGAGTGGCTGCATAAGCTTTCTAATCCAAGGATAAAACAGACTACTACGTACGTCGCAGGCTCGGATTCGTTTACAACTCCAAGTTTAAGGACGGTTGCTGATTCTTACCGTGCCGGAGTAGGCCTCAATCTTCTTTCGTGTGCCTGTAGCGCGACAATATGGTCGGTTGAAGCCGGTTACGACTATTATTGGAGAACTGACGGTTACGCCGCTAATCAGGTGTCAATGAGAGTCAGCAGGCGTTTCTAAGTTGTTGGTTGGTAATTATTGATTTTAAAATAGGGGACGTTTCTGAAACGTCCCCTATTTTATGATTATACCTAGGTACAATTGATTTAATTTCTGTCGTTTCTATAATAACACTATGAAGTCAGAAAAGTTGTAGATTAATTAAAGGAAGGCGGCGGTTAAAAAACAGGAGGTGGGTTATGAAGAAGCTAGCATTAGTACTAGTAGTGGTATTGAGTGTGGCAATCTTGGGTAGAGCGTATGCTGAGACGGTAGGGGCAACGGCGCCTATTACCGCGCAGGCGCACAAAGTTTTTGAGGTATATGTGGACAGGAGTTCCCCTGAGAATCACTACATTCTTTCCGGATGGATGGGTGACTACGGTGATATTAAACTGAACGATCAGTTTGCGCAGGATTCACATTCAGGTTCTTCCTGCATCGAGTTTGTGTATAGCGCGAAGCAGTCACAAGGGCAGGGATGGGCAGGGGTGTATTGGCAGAATCCTACGAATAATTGGGGTTCGAAAAAAGGCGGATTTGATTTAGCCGGTATGAACAAACTTACCTTTTGGGCGCGCGGCGCAAAGGGCACAGAGAAAATCCAGAAATTCATCGTGGGTGGGATAAAAGGCGTGTATTCAGATTCCGCTGTGGTGGAAATAGGCCCTATAGAGCTTACGGATCAATGGAAAGAATATAGTATAAACCTTACGGGAAAAGATCTTACCTATATTAGTGGAGGGTTCGGTTGGACAATTACCGCGGATCTTAATCCTCAAGGGGCTATTTTTTATGTCGATGACATCAGATTCCAGGCAGATCCCGCTATGAAACCCGCGATCAGGGTTCAGGAAGCAATGCCGTTTTATGTCTATCAGGATAAAGCTTCCATGAAGAACCATTTTATTCCTTCCGGATGGATGGGGGATTCTGATGATCTAAAACTGGATACCGGCTCAACAGAAATGCCGTATCTGGGTGATAGCTGTATAAAGATTATCTATAGCGGCAAGGGTGCTCAAGGTGGGCGCTGGGCCGGAATTTACTGGCAGCAGCCTGCGAACAACTGGGGAACGGTGGATGCAGGGGTTAATCTTTCTAAGGCTAGCAAGCTTACCTTTTGGGCGCGCGGAGCAAAGGGGGGTGAGCGGATTGAGGAATTTAAGATCGGTGAGATTAAGGGCGTGTATGGTGATTCTGGCGACGCGGGTATTTACAACATTATTTTGAACAAAGAATGGACTAAGCATACCATCGATTTGAAGGGCAAGGATCTCTCCTATATCATTGGCGGTTTTTGCTGGGCAATGAGTGCGGATTTTAACGCAGGGGGCGCGACGTTTTATCTGGATGAGATAAGATATGAATAAAACAGCATCGCGGCAGTTTATAGGGCGGCGAAAAACAAAGGAGCTACAAATGAAAAAAAGGTATTTTCTGTTTTTAACGGCAATTCTTACCTATCTGGCCTTATCTGTGAGCGTCGTATTGGCTGAAGATGTTCTAGTGCAGTTGAGGCTTGACAAAACAACCACTAAAGGTTTAGGCAGTAATGGAACACAGAGCTTTGAACCGGTCAGGTTCTCTTTAGTGATCCAGAATCTTTCTGATAAGCAGCAATTAGTCAGCCCAAGAATGGTTTATAACTTCAGCTTACAGAAACTTGAACCATGGGTAACCGGATTGGATCCCCGGCGCGCGTCCTACTATCCGATTGTAGCCACCGGCCAGATGAAAGCGATTGGCCAGCGCTATGGGCCTTACCTGACAATTGAGCCGCATACAGAACTAGTGATAGGTTACGGGACGCTTCCTGATGATATAAAGCAGTATGCTGATAATTATAAGGGGCATTTGATACCGGGCGTCTACAATTTGTGGGTAAGTTTTCCTACCGGGCTTACCGGTACATCTGATAGTACTTCGGTTAGCACGCTTTTATTTGTGGCGAAAGAATAAGGGTGAGGGCAAAAGAATAACCTAAGGAGGCCGGCGAAATGCCATCAGAGAATAATCAAGTTTTTATTGTGGATGACGATGTTTCAGTATGCCGGGCGCTGAGCGTGCTGCTGGTTACGTATGGGTTTATTGTGGATACTTTTACTTCCACAGAGGATTTTTTTCGCGTTGTGCCTAATAGCGCTCCCGGTTGTTTACTCTTGGATATCCATATGCCGACACTAGACGGATGGGAAACGCTGCGGCAGCTTCTTGAGTCAGGTTCCAGCCGTCCGGTTATTATTATGTCCGCGGATAAAAACGGAGGGCTTAACGAGAAGGCTTTAAAAGCAGGGGCTGTGGGATTTTTACAAAAACCTTTTAATGATCAGGCATTGGTTGATTTTATAAATATTGCATTTAAAAAGTAAAGACAGGTTTTTGTCCATCTCGTTAGTAGAAAAAAGGCAGGAAAAAGTAGAATTAGTCCATCCCGGCCATCCACATATTTTCTATATAGTTATAATAACTTGTGTTATAATTACCTGTAAAGGAGGGAAATATGTTACGTTGGACAGTTACATTCTTTGTTATCGCGATTGTCGCGGCGCTGTTTGGATTCACGCAAATCGCGGGTTCGGCTATGGATATCGCTAAAATTTTGTTCTTTATTTTCTTAGTTTTGGCGATTATCATTTTTATTTTTGGAAGGAAACGGTTCGTATAGCTGTTAGGAAACAAATAAAGAAGAATTGGCTATTTTAACATTAATTTTTCCTGTCGCCGGTATGGCGATTTATTTTAACCGGCAGGAAGAGATATCTTAAAAGGAGGGCGATATCAGGCAAAAGAAGTTAGATTATTTACTTATAGCAATAACCTGTTTTTTAGCATCAGGGTGCGTCCATGCGCGGCATGCTGTACCGGAAAATCTTGTCGGCACGGCCGTCGTTGTCGGTATGCCGGATATACGCTACTATACTGGTAAGTCCGTTTCTTCCTTTATGCGGCAGAGTTTGGCAGATTCGTTTAAAGATGAGGGTAAATCAGGCTATCTAGCCGATGGCATAAAGACTTATGCCGCGCTCATTATCGGAGGCGGAGTATCGAACAGCGCCTACGGTATAGGGCTATTAAAAGGGTGGTTAAAGGAAGGCTCTCGGCCAGTATTTAAGATGGTTACAGGATACTCTAGCGGGTCGATCCTTGCTGTTGCCGTGTTTTCAGGTAAAGATTATGAAGAGCGGCTTGCGGACCTGTTTACCTCGATATCGACCAAAGATGTCGTGAAACAAAGGAGCAGTTTTGCCCTTTTGTTCGGAGATTCTGTAGTGAGCTCAGCCCCGTTAGCTAAAAAAATTGATGATATTGTGGATGAGGATTTAATGGCGAGGATCGCGCAAGAATACAGGAAGGGACGCAGGCTATATGTGGGAACCACGGATTTTGACGCCCAGGGGTTTGTTATATGGGACATGGGAGCGCTTGCTTCCATTGGAGGCCATGATTCGGTGAAGATGTTTCGCAAAATAATTCTGGCTTCATGCTCGTTTCCAGCTATGCTTCCTCCGGTCTATTTTCAAGTTGAAGCCGGCAACAGGCGTTATGACGAGATGCATGTTGATGGCGGGGTGATGGGCGGAGTTTTTTATATTCATCAGTTAATGGAAGGTGCAGGGCCCAAAGGATTCAGAACACGTCTATATATCCTAAATCTGTGCTATATGTCGCCGCATTCCAAACAGGTAGAAGACAATCTGGTAGCGATAACCTCGCGTCTGATCGAAACCAATGGAGCTTCAAAAATGATCGGGGATACTTACAGGCTTTACGCTTTCGCTAATGAAAAAGGATGGGATTATAATCTAGCGTATATTCCAGAAGATTTCAAACCCTATCAAAAAGAGATGTTTGACAGGCAGGAAATGCAAAGGCTCTTTAAGCGCGGATATGACGACGCGGTAAGAGGGTATAAGTGGCACAAGGCTCCACCAGGGCTTGTATCAGAGGGTAAATAAGACTACAGCCGAACCTATCGGATGATTCGGTGTTCATTAACTATGAAGGAGGATATATGAATAAGGGAATGTCAGTTGGGCTTTTGGTTGCAGGAGTTATTTTGTTAGTTTTTGGGTTAAATGCCTATCATTCGGCTAGCTCAGATGTTCAGCGTTTTTTCACCGGTGCACCTACAGACAAGGCGCTCTGGCTTATAATTCTTGGAGTGGTCGTTAGCATAGTCGGTGTATTTGGTTTAGCTAAAAAGTAAGAAAGATTCTATCTGAGAGAGAATGAGCGGAATTGACTAATATTTTGTAAGGAGAAATTTTTGAAAACTGATTCGCACGGCAGAAAAGAGATTTTTCGGTTTTTAATTTCGGGGTCTATTGTCAATGCGATAGACTTTAGTGTTTATTATATTCTATTTCATTTTCTCCCCTTTAGTGTATCTAAAGGCATCTCTTTTACGTGTGCGGGGATTGTGGGGTATTTCCTTATTAAGTTTTTTACGTTTAAACAGAATAAACCACTATCGTATGTTGAAGTTGGCCAGTATGCACTAATTAATTCTTTAGCCTTAGGTATTAATGTTTTAACAAATCAAAGTATCCTTAAGCTTTGGCACGGAAATATTATTTTAGCTTTAATAATCGCGACAATATTAACAGGTTTGTTTACCTATACTTGTTTTAAATGGTGGGTTTTTAGAACATTAAAAAAAGAGATTTATTTTGGGTCATGGAAATGGTTTATTCTGAAATTTATAGTAAGGGTTGTTGCGCACAAACAGGGATTTCTGGATCCTTTTAAACTCATTTCGCAGTTGCAGAATTTTGAGCAGCCTTCGGAGGTGATAGCTCCGAAGGAACTGTTGCGTTCAGGCGTTGTCTTACACGCTCGCGGCTTGATCAATAGCTTAGCCATACAGTATAACCTTGATTGGATCTGGCCATATTGGGTGGAATGTCAATATAACCCACGAAGCGAGGCGTTTATCCCACGGGCATTTTCTTTAACTCAAATTAATCTTACTCATAGAAATTGGACAGCTTTAGGAGTTCCCGACGGCACTGAATTTCCTCTTGTAGATCCTCGCGGTCTCGTTACTCCCTTTTATGATGGCTGGTCTATTGATGTTTGGATAATTCCAGAAGTTGGAGAACCATTAATCCCGTCGCGCCTGCCTGCCGGACAGGCAGGCAGTCCAAACGTTTCGCAAAAGTTGGATTTTGATGATAATCTTTGCGTGATTACAGAATCAAGCCTTGGTAAATTAAAGCTTAAATCGGAAGCGCGAGTCATAGGTTCAGCTCAAACGCCTCTTTGTCAGGTTGAAATCACAGGAACTGCAGGCGTCAAGGCGCGGCTAATCGTTTCTCTCAGGCCTTATAACCCCGAAGGCGTGAACTTCATAAATAGCATTACTCTCCTTGGAGATTCGTTGGGCTGGAAAGTAAATCAAAAAGATCTTGTCTATTTTGATAAATCTCCGGAATATTACGTATTTTCAGACTATCGTCGAGGAGATGTGTATAGCCGATTGTCTTTGAAGGAAAATGAAAGCGAAGTTTCGTCTAAAGTCGGTATGGCCAGTGCAGCAGCCGTTTTTATATTGGAAGCAGAAATTCCGCAAGAAATTACCATTTCAGTACCTTTAACGAAAAATAAGATTGAAAAAGAATCATTTTTGGGCTATCAAGAAACTGCAAAAGTTGCGTGGAAGAAAAGCCTTCAAGGTACCTGTTCCTTACAAATTCCAGATGAAAGTTTTAAGTTTCTTTACGATACCGCAATTCGAACCATGGTTTTGCATTCTCCTAAGGAAGTTTACCCCGGTCCTTATATTTACCGAAGGTTTTGGTTTCGTGATGGTGCTTTTATATTGAATGCCATGCTGTGTGTCGGGTTAAAGGAACGTGTTCGACGAGCCTTGGATTGTTTCCGCTTGCGTCAGACAGCTCAGGGTTATTTTCTTTCCCAGGAAGGGGAATGGGATTCTAACGGCGAGGCCTTGTGGATTATGCGTCAGTATTGCCAGATGACGGGAAATGTCCCGCCCGAAGAGTGGGGAAAATCAATCAAAAAAGCGGGAAAGTGGATTTATAAGAAGCTCTTGCCTAGTAATTTGCAATCTCCCCATGCAGGCTTGTTACCTTCGGGATTTAGCGCCGAGCATTTGGGGCCGAATGATTTTTATTATTGGGATGACTTTTGGGCTGTTGCGGGATTGAAAGCAGCGGCGTTTTTGTGTACTGCTTATAAGGAGCATGACGAGGTTATTACTTTTGAAAGGGAATCACATGTTTTATTGGAGAGTATTAATCAAAGTTTAAAAATAGCGGAAGAACGTTTAGAAAGGCTTGCGATACCAGCCTCTCCATATCGGCGCATGGATTCAGGAGCGATCGGCTCTTTGGCTGCCAGTTATCCTCTTCGTATTTTTGAACAGAATGATCAAAGAATTTTGGGCACAGCAGATTTTTTAATGAAAAATTGTTTAGTTAATGGAGGTTTTTTCCATGATATGACCCATTCAGGGATTAATCCTTATCTTACGTTGCACTTAGCTCAAGTGTTTTTACGCGCGGGGGACCCCAGGTATTTTGGTTTGATGACAGCAGTGGCTAAATTGGCAACACCTACAGGACAATGGCCGGAGTCGGTGCACCCGCGTACAGGGGGCGGATGCATGGGTGACGGACAGCATGCCTGGGCCGCAGCGGAATGGGTAATGATTATCAGAAATTGTTTCGTGCGGGAAGAAGAGAACCGCTTAATTTTATGTTCGGGAATCCCGCGAGCCTGGCTTGATAAAAATGAAACTATTGCCTTTGGGCCTGCGCCGACAAGTTTTGGGGATATTCAAATTTACCTAAAACCACGAGGGGAAAATATCCTTATAGAATGGCGAGGAACTTGGTTTGCACAAGAACCGCCTATTGATATCCAATTACCCGGTTTTAAGAGCGCGAGAATTACGCCCGCGACAAATTCTCTTGAATTAAAAATTGAGGCGGATAAATGATAAAAGACTTTAGGGTTAGATTAAAAGATTTTATCGTAGTTAATTTGGAGAAGAAAATTTACCCGGAAGAGATCGAGGAATTCTATACAAAGGCCGGGCCTGTAAAAGAGATGTGTGTCTTCACAGTTTCCGGGATGGCCGGCGCAAAGGGATCGAAAGTTCTTTGGGCCGTTATTCAGCCGGATCTTGACGAATTCAGAAAATTCGCCTCAGTGAACCTGCATTTAGCCGTTAAAGAGAGGTTTGATAATGCCTCGCCGTCGCTTCCTATTCATAAAAGGCTTAAAGGTTTTACTGTTACACTTGATGATCTACCGCATAACCTGTTCGGTAAGTTAGATAGATACGCGGTCAAAAAAATATATGAACCCAGGGTGAGGGCAGGGATAGAAGGCGCTCTCCCGGTGTCAGGAAAGCTTTCGGTTGATGACCGCTTGTTGATAGAAGGCGCAACCGGCATAAATATTTTGAAATGTTTAAAGGAGATATCCGGAATTAAAAGGCCGATAATACTTGAAGATTCTTTAGAGCTGGATTTGGGGATAGATTCATTAGGCAGGATAGAATTGGCTTCGTGCCTTGAGTTAGCTTTTAAGGTAAATATAAAAGACGAAGCGATCTCGCAGGCCTTTAGCGTAAAGGATCTTATTTTGGGAATAACGGATGCGCTCAAAGGCGCTAAAGAAATTACTTCGGAGATTCAAGCGGTGCCTTTAGAGCCGGGCTACTGGAAAAAACATTTACAAGTTTTGCCGAAAGAAGAACATTTGGGGGCGCTTGAATTCGGCACCGGTTTCTTTGGCTGGCTGCTTCGGTTTAGTGTCGCGGCGTTAGATTATTTTATTTTTAAATTGTTTTTCAGGATTAAGGTTGAAGGGGCCCAGAACGTGCCAAAAGACGGGGCCTATATTTTATATCCAAACCACTCCAGCGATCTTGATGGGCCGGCTATTACCGCTTGCCTACCGCGCAGGCCGGTGTTTCAGCTTTTTTACTTCTTATTCATACCGTATTTTTTTAGGCCGTATGTCAAATCTCTCGCGTTAAGGAACATCATTAAAATGGTAAGGTTTATTCCTTTTGATTATTCAACACATTTTCTAGAGGCGCTGCGCAGCGCTTATTTAGTATTACAGCGGGGTAAGGGTTTGTGTTTTTTTCCGGAAGGGTTGCGCAGCACTACTGGAGAAATCGGAAAATTCAAGAGAGGGTTTGGTATTCTGGCTAAAGAGGCAGGAGCAAAGCTTGTGCCTGTGGCTATAGAAGGGGCTTATGAGGCCTGGCCCAGCACGGCAAAGTATCCCAATCTCCATCCGATTATGGTCAGATTCGGTAAGCCGTTGCTTCCGGAAGATTTAGAAAAAGAAGGGTTGGCCATGGGCGCCAAGGATTCTTACGAAGCAATATGCGTGGCAGCGAGAAAAGCGCTTATAGAACTAAAGGATAAATAATGAATATTCTTATGATGACAAATACCTATTTTCCGATGGTAGGGGGGCTAGAGCAATCGGTTTATTCTTTTAGCGAGGCATTTAGAAGTTTAGGTCATGAGGTTTTGATTGTTACTCCGGCCTTTGGGGGCGCCCCACTTGAGGAGCCGGGCGTTATTCGAATACCGGCTTTTCAAAAATTTGGCGGCACTGTTTTTTCCGTTAACTTTCCGATTTCCAGGCTTCTAAAGCAGTACATGAAAGAATTCGTTCCGGATATGGTGCACAGCCACGGCCCGTTTTTCATGGGAGATTTCGCGTTACGCCTTAGCCGTCAGCACGCCATACCGCTTGTATTTACTTATCACTGTATGTTTGAGCAGTACGTGCATGATTGGCCGGTTCAAAATGAGGGAGTGAAAAGGTTTATGGTCAAGCTTGCTGCGGGATATTCAAATTTAGTAGACCAGGTAATCGTGCCTAGCGAAAGCGTGCAGGATATCTTACTTAAAAGAGGTGTCAAGACTTCCATGGAGGTTATCCCGACAGGGATAGATGCCCAACGTTTTTCAAAAGGCGACGGAATTGCTTTTCGAAAGCTTAACCAGATTCCTCTCGACGCCTTAGTGGTTGGCCATGCCGGCCGGCTGTCTCCGGAAAAGAATTTGGGATTCTTGACAAATTGTCTGGTTGAATTATTAAAAAAAGATCCAAGGGTTCATGCCCTGATCGTGGGCCTTGGCCCATCGCAAAATTTGATTAAGGATGCCTTTAGAACAGCCGGCCTTGAAAAAAGATTGCATTTAACCGGGGTTTTACGTTATCAGGATTTAGTTGATGCTTATTTTGCCATGGATGTTTTCGTATTTGCTTCCTTAAGCGAAACGCAAGGAATTGTTCTCATTGAAGCCATGGCAGCAGGGGTTCCGGTTGTGGCATTGGATGCCCCGGGAGCGCGGGAGGTTGTAAAAGATTATCATAACGGCCGCCTGCTGGGCCAAATGGATACTCAAAGTTTCGTTGATGCTCTTACCTGGGCTTTATCTCGAACTCCTGAAGAGTTGCAAACCATAAAGCAGATCGTAAGAATGTCGGTACAGAAATATCCGATTAAGTCCGCTGCCACACATATGTTAGATATTTATGACAAAATTAGATCAAGAAGATCTGTTTCTCTGGGCAAGAAGAATAGTTCGCGCTATCTCATTCTGTGGCGCATGAAAGCGGAGTGGGATATTTGTAGCAATTATATTAAATCTGTAGTTCAATCAGTGTTTGAAGGAGGCTTTCAGAAAACAGAACCCGTAAAAATTAAAGATACAACGGTAAAAAGTGGAGTTTCCCAATCTTTGAAGGAGGGAAGTCATGAAAGAAAAAAATAGAGAGAAAGAGTTACTTAAAAATAAGGTAGCAACTTGTGCCACCACAGAAGGAATTATCGTTAAGCAGCTTCACCATGAAATCGAACACCGCAAGAAAACTGAGCAGGTTACTCAGGATGCCCGTAACTATGCCGAGAGTATTATCGATACTGTGCGTGAACCTTTGCTTGTTTTGGATGCAGATTTAATGGTAATTTCAGCCAGTCGTTCCTTCTATCAAGTCTTTAAGGTAAAACCCGAGGATACCGAGAAGCAGTATATCTATGATTTAGGTAATCGTCAATGGGATATACCGAAACTACGAGAATTGTTGGAGAAAATTTTACCTAAGGTTACAAGTTTTGATAATTTTGAAGTGGAACATAATTTTCTTGATATCGGCAAGCGAATAATGCTTTTGAATGCGCGTAAAATCTTTCGAGAGACTAACCACACGCATTCTATTCTTTTAGCTATCGAGGACATCACCGAGCGTAAGGGGATAGAAAAAGGCTTGGAAAACACACGTAAAGAACTGGAGGTTATTAAAAAAACTGCAGATGAAGTTAGTGAATTTGCTGAGAGTGTCATCAACACTGTGCGTGAACCCTTGATTTCTTTGGATCAAGATCTCAGAGTGGTTTCTGTCAGCCGCTCCTTCTATGAATTCTTTAAGGTAAATCCTGAAGAGACCATTGGGCAGCTTATTTATGACTTGGGTAATAAGCAGTGGGATATTCCCAAGCTACGGGAATTACTGGAAACCATCCTTCCCCAAAAGGCAACCTTTGATAACTATGAGGTTGAACACGATTTTTCGACCATTGGCAGGCGCATAATGCTTTTGAATGCCCGGCAAATTGAACGAGTGCTGGGTAAAGAGCGGATTATTCTTCTGGCTATCGAGGACATCACCGAGCGCAGGGAGATAGAAAAAGGCCTGGAAAAGACTCATGAAGAATTACAGAAGTTAGCCGCCGAGTTAAAACGTACCGCCCGGGCAAAATCCGAGTTTCTGGCCAACATGTCGCATGAGCTTAGGACTCCACTTAACTCCATTAACGGTTTTTCTGAGATATTATCCGACGAAACTTTCGGCCCGCTTAACGAGAAGCAGAAAAAATACGTTAATAATATTTTAGCCAGCGGAAAGCACCTTCTCTTACTGATAAATCAGATACTTGATATGGCAAAAGTTGAGTCCGGAAAGATGAAGCTGGTATTATCCAGCTTACCCATGAAAAGCCTGTTAAATGAGATTTCACTGCTGGTAGCGGATATGGTCAGCAAAAAGAAGATCGATATGTCGCTGGAAATAGCCGAGGATCTGCCGAATATTGAGGCAGATGACCTCAAGGTAAAAGAGATAATTTACAATCTGCTTTCAAACGCAGTTAAGTTTACTCCCGAGGGTGGTAAGATCGGCATGCGGGCGAAGAAAGCCGGTTCCGAGATAGCAGTAGAGGTCTGGGATACGGGGGCCGGTATCGCGTCTGAAAACATGGCGAAAATATTTGAAGGGTTTTTCCGGGTTGATACTCCCTATTCTCGGTTAACTGAAGGGACGGGTCTAGGTTTACCGCTCTCTAAAAAGCTGGTTGAGTTACATGGCGGAAAATTTTCTGTAGAATCAGGGGGGCTAAATAAAGGGACCGGAGTCAAGTTTACTCTGCCCATTGTATCCAAGAAGGAGGTTTGAGATGAAAAAGAAAGCATTAGTTGTCGATGATGATGTAAAAAATCTTATGCTCGAAAAAGATCTTTTGGAGGTCGCTGGCTTTGAAGTATTTGAAGCTGAAAATGCTGCCGGTGGGATTGCCATCACCAGGAAAGAAAAGCCGGATATCATCATTATGGATGTGCGGCTTCCAGATATGCGCGGTAGCGCAGCCGCCAAGATATTGCGCCAAGACAAAGAGACAAGCGATATCCCAATAATTTTTGTGACTGCTTCAGTTATGGCAGGGGAAAGAGAAGAGATAAACGACATAACTAACAGCGGATTCATAGGCAAGCCGATAAATACGCGCACCTTTGCGAAAGAAATTAGCCAGTTTGTTAAGTGATTTTTCTAATATCTTGAAAAGTCAAACTCAAAAGAGGTAGAGGATGAAAGACAAATCAGTCATTTTAGTTGTTGATGACCAGTTCCAAAACATCGAACTTCTCGAGGCATATCTTGTTCCGCAGGGTTATGAAATAGTTAAGGCCTCAAGCGGTGAAGAAGCGCTGGAAAAAATAGTCAATAATCAAATCGATCTGGTTCTACTGGACGTAATGATGCTCAAGATGTCCGGCATAGACGTGTTGAAGAAATTGCGTGCCGATGAAAAAACTAAGGCGATCCCTGTGGTGATGGTAACCGTACTTAAGGAGACTGAAGACAAGGTAAAAGCCCTTGAGGCAGGTTGCGATGATTTTATTTCCAAGCCTGTTGATAAGGTTGAGTTATTAGCAAGGGTTAAGTCTATACTCAAGATAAGTCATTACCGTCGACAGTTAGAAGAAAAGGATAAATTTAAGGCAGTGGTTGATAAAGTAAGCGATGGCATTGCCATCTGTAGACCGGATTATTTAATTAAAGATTGCAATGCGGCGGTTTTAAAATACTTAAATATTAGTGATACTAAGGATATTAATTTAGTTGAAACGTTATTTAAGAATTATTCTGTTTCTATAAAAAAAGAAGCTCTTGTGGATTTAACGATTACGCATAAAACATTTGATATAGTACGCCAAAAATCAGAAACGTCAGAGGCATTATATTTAGAGGTAAATTTGAATATGATAAAGAATTCAGCCGGAGAGCTATTAAGCATAGTTTTTATTTTACGTGATGTTACCGCAGCACGCGTGGAAGAATTTCAAAAACAGGATACCCTAACTCTTATTTCGCATAAACTGCGTACACCGTTGGGGGCGATTAGTGGAAACATATCGTTACTTCAGAATGGATCGTATGGAGCTCTAAATGAGGAGCAAAAGAAAGCAATTGGTAGCATATCTAAACAATCTTCTTCGCTTATTTCAATGGTAGAGGAACTGCTTGGGTTCTCAATAGTATGTAGCCACTCTTTAGAGTATGAAGATAAATAAAATATTTATTGGATTAGCAATAGTTTTAACTGTTTTTGTCAGTAATGATTTATTGAAAGCAGAAACTGTCAATTATGATTTTACCGGTGAAAGTATTCAGTACGGCGTGCAGCCTGTCGGAAAATCAGAATATAAAAATCTTGGATCGGTGGATTTAAAAGGAGCGAAGGCAGGCTTGGTAACAATTAAGAGCAAAATTTTATTTGTCGAGGTCGCGGAAAGGGTTTTTTACGATCCGGAAACTTCGTTGCCATATAAAACAGAGCGTATCAATTCAGGCCTTTGGATTAAAGAATACAGAACAGAAGAATACGATCAGAATAAATTTACAGTTGTAATAAAAAAGTTTAAAAGGGGAAAGTTAATAAAGGTAATGGAGAAGACGATCAAAACGGACGGCCCGATTCAAAATATGAACACACTTCTTCTGTATCTGCGTAAGCAACCCGACCTTAAAATAGGCTGGCATCTTGCTACGAAGGTCCCTAATGAGCTTGAACTCACGGAATTTGATTTAAAATTAATTTCAATAGATGAAATAATCGTTCCTGGCGGTAAATTCCAGGCTTACCATTTTAAAAGTGTTCCCGATACGTTTGAAATCTGGATTGATAAAAGCGGCCCGCGAATCCCGCTTAAAATAAGAATTAAAGGCATTGTTAGTTGCACTATTCTTATGAAAGGATACAGTCTCCACAATAATTGATAGAAGGAGGTAAAGATGATGATTAAATGTACGCGAGGATTTGGGTTCTTGGTTTTGGTATGTATCGTTATTTCATTGAGCGGCTGCGCTTCATGCGGAACGCCATATCGCAGAGAACTGACTAATAATTCAGACTTAAGAGAGGCGAATGAGAGCTATAAAAAAGCCATAGATTGGTTGGATAAGGCAGAATGTTCTTCGATACCCGCCGAAGCAGAAAAAGATTCTATTACTGGAGAGTCTTATCTTTCAGACGCTATTTTCAAGTTAAAAGAGGTGGGAAGCAATAAACACATTGATGTATCCGAAGATGTCTATTATTGCGAAAAGATAAAAAGAGAAACAGACGTTAAGATAGGCCAGGCTGATAGAGCGAAGTAATTACCTTAAAATCTTAAGGCAACCGGTGCAAAATATAACCGGTTTATAAATAGTATAAAACAAAAACTAGAGAATGAAAATGGCAGTTGAGAAAGTAGGAGAAAAATACAGATGCAATGTCTGTGGTAACGAGGTTACGGTAACTAAAGTAGGTGGCGGAGAACTTGTCTGTTGTAAACAACCAATGGAAAAATTAGAAGCATAGAAGGGGAGGGCAATTTATGAAAGGATTTAAAACGGATATCGAAAAAGACACTTTAAAAAAGCAATTGATAGCGTTTCTAAACAATCTTCTTTGCTTATTTCAATAGTAGAGGAACTGCTTGGGTTTTCAATAGTATGTAGCCACTCTTCATGACAGATATAAGTATATAATCTTAAGATATACCAGAGAAATAGAGATTTCTAGAGAAACTGTATCTACAGGCTCTATGCCTTTGCGCAGAAAAGGGGTTGAGGATAAAAACCCCTAAAACTTCTTGCAATTCTTTTCCACTTGTGATAATTTATTACAGCCTACCGCAATAGTGAGCCATCAATAAATCATTTTAATTAGAGGACAAGAAAATATGAGCTTACATCATTTTACCGACAGCAATTTCAAGAAAGAAGTATTGGAGTCCAAGGTTCCGGTGGTCGTTGATTTCTGGGCTAATTGGTGCGGCCCCTGTAAGATGATTGCCCCGATTGTGGAAGAGTTAGCTAAGGAATATGACGGAAAGGTAAAAATAGGCAAAGTCGATGTCGATACTAACCCTCAAAGCGCCTCAACCTACGGGATTATGTCTATACCGAGCCTGATATTCTTCAAGGATGGTAAGGTTATGGATCAGGTTACCGGCGCCTTAAACAGAGCGAGCCTTAAGCAAAAGATAGAAGAAAACATTTAATGAAAAAGATATTCATCGCTGCAACCAAGCAGAATGATGGGAAGACCACTGTTTCGTTAGGGCTAATCCGTAATCTTCAGAATATCTTTAAAAAGGTTGGTTTTATCAAGCCTATAGGCCAGCGTTACCTTGAAGAAGAAGGCTTGAAAATCGACGAGGATTCTGTTTTAATTGAAGAAGTCTGCGGTATAAAATGCGGGCTGAAAGATATGAGCCCGATAGCCGTGGAAAAAGGTTTCACGGAAAAGTATATCGTTAAGCCGGACAAAGAATCCATTACTAAGCAGATTAAAGATTCGTTTCGCAGGGTTTCCAGGGGGCAGAATTTAGTTATTGTTGAAGGCACGGGCCATGCCGGAGTAGGTTCGGTCTTTGACCATTCCAATGCTGCTGTCGCGAAGCTGCTCGGGTCAAAGGCAATATTAATTTCATCAGGCGGAGTAGGCCGTCCGATAGATGAAATCATTCTGAATAAAGCGCTCTTTGAGCGCGAAGGGGTTAAGCTTCTAGGCGTAATCATTAATAAGGTTCTTCCGGAGAAATTTGATAAAATCAATAATTTAGTCAGAAAGGGATTAAAGAGGAAGGGCGTAGATGTCTTAGGGGTGGTTCCTTATAACCCTATGCTTAGCCGGCCGACCATAGAGCAGATTTTGGAGGAGACTGACTTCGAGCTTTTATGCGGGAGGGAATATTTGGAATCTTCGGTTTCGCAGGTGATTGTCGGGGCGATGGAGCCGCATGACGCGGTAAAATATATCGTCGAAGACAGCCTGATGATTACTCCCGGTGACAGGGAGGATATGGTAATGACCGCTTTAAGTTGTTTTCGCGAGCATGATGAGAAAAGGCTCAAGGTAAGCGGAATTATCTTATCCGGAGGAATTACTCCGGAACAACCGATAATGAATTTATTGTATAAAGCCCAGGTACCTGTTTTGTTAGCTAAGTCCGATACCTATGACGTGGCTACTTCTATTCACGATTTGACGGTTAAGACACGGCCGCGCGATAAAGAAAAGATCGACGCGGTGGTTAAGTTAATTAAAGATAACGTGGATGTAGATAGAATATTGAAAGGTATGTAAAAATGGATGTGATTGCCAAGATTCGCTCGCAGGCAAAAAAAAAGATAAAATCAATCGTTCTGCCGGAATATGATGATAAACGCGTGGTAGAAGCAGCGCGGATTATCGAAGCGGAAGGCTTGGCTAAGGCCACGCTTTTCACTAAGGAGATGATTGATAAAAAGGAGAAAGAGCGCTACATTCAGGAATACCATGAGATATATAAATCTAAAGATATAGATATGGCCGCAGCGGCGGAACTCTTTGAGGATGTTCTTTATTATGCCGCGATGATGACTAAGGAAGGAAAGTTTGATGGTTTGGTGGCCGGGGCATCGCACACTACCCCGGATATGGTCAGGGCCTGTATGCGCTGCATTGGTATAGATGAACGGATTACTATTATTTCGAGTTGTTTTATTATGGATGTCCCGAATTGTCCCTATGGCGAAAACGGAACACTTGTTTTTGCCGATTGCGGGGTTATCCCGGAGCCTAATTCCCGGCAGTTATCCTGTATTGCCTTTTCAGCCGCGGAATTAGCTAAAAAAGTCTTAGATTTTAAGCCGCGCATTGCTTTTCTAAGCTATTCTACTAAGGGCTCGGCTAAAGCCAAATCCGCGGGAAAAATCGCCGAGGCCTTAAGTTTGCTTAAAGAATTGGCTCCGGATTTAGCCGCGGATGGAGAGATGCAAGTGGACGCGGCGATTGTCCCGGAAGTGGCCAAAATTAAATACCCGGACAGCCCGGTAGGCGGCAACGCCAATGTTTTAATCTTTCCTAATTTAGAGGCTGGGAATATCGGTTATAAGCTTACTCAGCGTTTAGCCAACGCGCGCGCGGTAGGGCCGCTTCTTTTAGGTTTGAATAAACCGGCCAGCGACCTATCCCGCGGCTGCCTGGTAGAAGATATAGTTGATTGTGTGGCGGTAACAGCAATAAGGGCGCAATAAATGAATATACTGGTTATTAACAGCGGGAGTTCATCTATAAAATATAAATTTTTCCAGATGCCGAAAAAAAAGCTTCTGGCTGAAGGAAAAATCGAGCATATCGGAGAAACAGGCTCGGATATTCAAGATCATAAGGCCGGCTTAAAATTAATCTTAAATAAGATTAATTCCGTAGATGCTGTGGGCCATAGGGTGGTGCATGGGGCAGAGAGATTTAAGAAGCCGGTTTTGATTGACCAACCGGTAATCAAAAAAATAAGAGAATGTTGTAGTATCGCACCCCTGCATAATCCGGCTAATCTGGCAGGCATACTTGCCTGTAGTAAATTATTAAAAGGGGTCAGGCAAGCAGCAGTCTTTGATACTGCTTTTCATCAGAGCATTCCTGATTATGCCTATATTTACGGCCTCCCTTATGAATATTACACGAAATTCTGCATCCGTAAATACGGTTTTCACGGGACTAGCCATGAATATGTGGCTCATGAAGCAGCGCACGCGCTAAAGCAGCATATTAATGAGTTAAAGATGATTACCTGTCATTTAGGTAATGGCTGCAGCATAACCGCCGTAGATCAAGGTAAATCTATAGACACAAGCATGGGTTTTACCCCCTTAGAAGGCTTAGTGATGGGAACGCGCTGCGGAGATATCGATCCGGCCTTAATCACTCACATTATGAAAAAGAAAAGGCTGGATATTATCTCGATGGATAATTTATTGAATAAAGAAAGCGGGCTTAAAGGTATTTCCGGTTTAAGTAATGATATGCGCGTCCTGGAAGAGAATTCCAGAAAAGGGAATAAGCGGGCAAGGCTTGCTCTCGATATATTTGTTTACCGGGTCAAGAAATATATCGGCGCTTATACCGCGATTATGGGCGGTTGTGATATCTTAGTTTTTACCGGAGGTATAGGAGAGAACCAGAGAGGAATACGCGGAAGGATTACTAAAAATATTTTTAAGCATTTAAATAAAAAACCTAAAATAATTGTTATTCCTACTAATGAAGAACTAATGATTGCCAAACAGACGTATCAATTAATGAATGGCAGGGAATTAAGGAGAGATCCCGCGCATAGCGCAGGATTAATTAACGCTAAACGCCGGAGGCAGCGTTAATTAAGGAGAAAAAAATGTTCAGGACAATCTTAAAATCTAAAATTCATAGAGCTATTGTTACCGAAGCAAACCTTTATTATGAAGGCAGTATCACTATTGATGCCAAATTGATGACGGCCGCGGATATTTTTGAGCATGAAAAAGTCGAGGTATTGAACCTGAATAACGGACACCGCTTGGAGACTTATGCTATTCGAGGTAAACCCGGGAGCGGGGTCATCTGTTTGAACGGCCCGGCGGCCAGAGGGGCATGTAGAGGGGACACAGTAGTGATCCTTACTTACGTCCATGCCGATGGCCAAGAGGCAAAAACTATAAAACCAAAAATAATCAAAGTAGATGGAAAAAACCGGATTCAAAATTAGGACATTAGGTGATCCTGTTTTAAGGAAAAAGTCAACCCAGCTTAAAAAAGTAACCCTTGAAGATAAAGAACTTTTAAGCAAGATGGCCCGGCTTATGTATGATAATGAAGGCGTGGGGCTAGCCGCGCCTCAGCTGGGAATAAACGCGGCGATGATCGTGGCCGATATAGGCAAAGGCCTTTATAAATTAGTTAATCCCAAGATTGTAAAAGCTCAAGGCAGCCAGATTAATAAGGAAGGCTGCCTTAGTGTCCCGGGAATATGTATTAAAGTCAGGCGTGCCAATAAAGTAAAAATAGAGGCGCTCGATGAAAACGGAGAACCGGTTGCTATCGAAGCCGAAGGGTTATTGGCTTGTGTCTTTCAGCATGAAATCGATCATTTGAATGGTAAACTCATCGTGGACTACGCGCCACTTTTAGAGAAAATTAAGATCGCTAAAATCATCAAAGAATTAAAAAAGAAGGCAAAAGATGAAAAATTGGCCGAATCAGAAAAAAAATCTTGTAAATTGTCCTGCCAGTCTCTCTGATAGCAGGCAGGATCCCGCCCTCGCTGAAATAGCTTGGCAGGGTAACTGTAGTTATACCCACCCATAAATGAACCGACTTCCCAGTTGGTTCAGGCAAGATCTTCCCAATGCCGATACACTACGCACAAAGCTGGCTATTCTGGAATTAGGGTTAAATACTGTTTGTCAGGAAGCAATCTGTCCGAACATAAACGCCTGTTTCGCTAAAAAACAGGCTGCTTTTATTATCTTAGGTGAATTCTGCACGAGGAAGTGCAGGTTTTGTAATGCAGGGATGGTTGGGATTGCTTCGCCCCGCCAAGGCGGGGCTCGCAATGACGAAGAGGATGATGAAGCGGAGCGGATTGTTGAAGCAGTAAAAACCTTGGGCTTAAGCTATGTAGTGATTACCTCGGTTACCCGCGATGATTTGGAGGACGGGGGCGCCAGCCAATTCGTCAAGGTGATAGAGTTGCTTCGCAATACCGATAAAGATATCAAAGTTGAAGTTTTAATTCCTGATTTTCAAGGCAATCTTCAGAGTTTAGAAGAAGTGGTTAAGGCGTGTCCTTTTGTTTTAGCGCATAATCTCGAAACAGTTAAACGGCTATATAGCGAGGTTCGGCCTGAGGCGGATTATCAGCGTTCGCTTGACTTGTTGAAAAAGGCAAAAGAATTATCCGGAGGCCTGATCACCAAGTCTTCGCTTATGCTGGGGTTAGGTGAAAATGAGGAGGAAGTAATTACGGCTTTAGAGGATTTACGCGCTTCCGGTTGCGCTATGGTGACTTTAGGCCAGTATCTTGCGCCTTCCTCAGCGCATTACCCGGTAAAAGAATTTATTTCCCCCGAACGTTTTAAGAGATATTACAATATCGGGATAGAGTTGGGTTTCAAAAAAGTTCTATCCGAACCAAAGGCGAGAAGTTCTTATTGCGCTGAAGAGCTGGCAGGAGACTCAGTACTATGCATGATTTAATTATTATTGGAGCAGGTCCGGCGGGCTTAACCGCGGCTATATACGCTGGAAGATTTAAACTGGATACGCTAATTTTTGAAAAGATGTCCGTTGGCGGCCAGATATTGCTTTCTCCTTCAGTAGAAAATTATCCCGGATTTCCGGAAGGGGTAGCTACTTTTGAATTGATTGATAAGTTTAAGCAACAGGTGATGGGTTTAGGCCTGCGGATAGAGGAGCAAGAGATATTAGAGATTATCCCTGGCGAAAAATCTTATCAAGTCAAAACCAAAACCGCAAGCTTTCAGACTAAAGCGGTGATTATTTCAAGCGGCGCCAAGTCTAAGAGGTTGGGAGTAGAGGGTGAAGATAAATTCATCGGCCGCGGCGTTTCTTATTGCGGTACCTGCGATGGCCCGCTCTTTAAAGATAAGGATATTGTGGTGGTAGGCGGGGGGGACCGGGCAATTGAAGACGCCATATTCCTTGCCAATTACGCCAAGTCCATTCATTTAGCGCATCGCCGGAATGAATTTCGCGCTGCTAAGATTCTGGTTGATAAGCTTAAAAGTAACCCCAAAGTAAAATTTGTTTTAGATAGTGTAATCGAAGAGGTAATAGGAGAGAATAAAGTAAACGCTGTTAAAGTTAGGCAAGTCAAGACGCTTAAGGAGTCGGTAATTAACTGTGAAGGTGTTTTTATCTTTGTGGGGATAATCCCGGATACCTGTTTCATAAAAAATCTATTGGAAACGGATGAGTTTGGGTTTATAATTACTGACCAAAGCATGCGTGCTTCCAGAAACGGAATATTCGCCTGCGGAGATTGCGTAAGAAAAAGCCTCTATCAAGTGATTAATGCCTGCGGAGAAGGGGCGGTCGCGGCGGATTCAGCGCATAAATTCCTTTTAAATTTATGAAAAAAAATCCCACGTATAATAAAAAATTAAGAGACTGGGTGGCTAAAATGGCCAAGCTTTGCCGGCCTGACGCGATCGTCTGGATAGACGGCTCAGAGGCCCAGAAATCCATTCTGGAAAAAGAAGCTATTGAAACAGGAGAGTTGATCCAGCTGAATAAAGAGAAGCATCCCGGTTCCTTCTTACATCGCACAGCCATTGATGATGTTGCCCGCACAGAACATCTCACCTTTATCTGCACCAAGAAAAAACATGATGCCGGGCCGAATAATAACTGGATGGCTCCGTCTGCCGCCTATCGAAAAGCCAAAGCCATATTTAGAGGGGCGATGCGGGGGAGGACGATGTATGTAATTCCTTTTTCTATGGGCCCGGTGGGTTCGAAATTTAGTAAAATTGGAGTGGAGCTAACGGATTCGCGTTACGTGGTCTTAAATATGCTGATTATGACCCGCGCGGGAGAAGCAGTTTTAAGACAATTGGAAAAAGAAGATCATTTTACCAAATGCCTGCATTCTAAGGCGCAATTGGATATCAAAAAGAGGATGATCCTGCATTTCCCGGAAGATAATACTGTTTGGAGCGTGGGTTCGGGATATGGCGGCAATGTCCTGCTCGGGAAAAAATGCCTCTCTTTACGGATTGCCAGTTTTCTTGCCCGGCGCGAGCGTTGGCTGGCCGAACATATGTTGATTATGGGAATTGAAGAGCCGAATGGCCACATCGAATATATTGCCGCGGCTTTTCCCAGCGCCTGCGGAAAAACGAATTTAGCTATGTTAGTCCCTCCTGAGGGCTTAAAGGTAAAAGGTTACCGTATCTGGACAGTGGGAGATGATATTGCCTGGATGCGCGTGGATTCTGATGGAGCCCTCTGGGCGATTAATCCTGAGACGGGTTTTTTTGGCGTGGCGCCCGGAACAAACTCACAGACTAACCCGAATATGGTCGAAACAATCAAAAAGAATACGATTTTTACCAATGTTTTACTTAAACCGGATAAGACAGTTTGGTGGGAAGGCGCGGACGGTGAAATTCCGGCTAATGGCATTGATTGGCAGGGCCGGCCTTGGAAGCCGGGATTAAAAGATAGCGCGGGCTCGCCTATTGTAGGCGCGCATCCTAACAGCAGGTTTACTACGCCGATTGTAAATTGCCCTTCTGTTTCTTTTAGGGTGGAACAGCATCATGGTGTTCCTATCTCCGCGATTATTTTTGGCGGCCGCAGGCAATATCTGGCCCCCTTGGTTTATGAAACATTCAATTGGCAGCACGGAGTATTTGTGGGAGCGGCTATGGCCTCTGAACGTACAGCAGCTCAGGTTGGAGCATTAGGAGAGGTGCGCCGGGATCCGATGGCCATGCTTCCGTTCTGCGGTTACAATATGTCCTATTATTTCAGGCATTGGCTGGATATGGGCAAACGTATGGCCAAGGCTCCTAAGATTTTTCATGTTAATTGGTTCAGGACCGATGCCCAAGGAGAATTTTTGTGGCCGGGTTTTAAGGAGAACTTAAGGGTCCTGGAATGGATTCTTGACCGCTGCAATAATAAGGTAGAGGCGTTTAAAACCCCCATAGGATATGTCCCTTATCCGGCGGATATTGATCGTACCGGCCTTAATTTTTCCGAGGGGTTGCTTGAAAAATTACTGGAGGCGCGTAATGCCGACTGGCTTGATGAGTTGAAAGGAATTAACAAATTCTTTAGCCAGTTTAAGAAAGATCTACCCGTTGAATTATGGCAGGAATATGACGCGCTTTCCCGCCGGCTAAAAGCCCATGAATGAAGAAGTTATCTTAAACACTGATTTCAAGGATTTGAAATTATTTCGCAGGGGTAAAGTAAGGGATGTTTATGATTTAGGCGATAAACTGTTGATTGTTTCGACTGACAGAATATCTTGTTTCGATCTGGTTTTACCCGCCGCTATACCTTATAAAGGAAAAGTTTTAACCGCGTTATCCTGCTTTTGGTTCGATTTTCTAAAAGATATAATCCCCAATCATTTTATTACTGCCGATGTTGGTGAATACCCCCGGGAGTTAAAAAAATATAAACACGAATTAGCAGGCCGTTCAATGCTGGTTGTAAAGAGTAAGCCGTTTGCGGTTGAAGCAATCGTCAGGGGGTATCTATCGGGGTCAGGATGGAAAGAATATCAAAAGCAGCAGTCTGTTTGCGGGATAAAATTACCGGCAGGGCTTAAGCAATCCGCCAAGCTTCCTGAAATAATCTTTACGCCTTCGACCAAGGCGGATGCCGGCCACGACCAGAACGTTAGTCAGGGCCATGTCGAGAAATTAATCGGAAAAGAAGCGGCTGACAAAATATCCAAGGCTAGCCTGAGTATTTATAAAAAGGCGGGCGAATACGCTTTAAGCCGGGGAATAATTATTGCCGACACGAAATTCGAATTTGGCTTGTATAATGGCGCGGTTATTTTGATCGATGAAGTATTAACTCCGGATTCAAGCCGCTTCTGGCCGCTGGATCAGTACGCTCCCGGTAAAAGCGTCCCGAGTTTCGATAAGCAATTTGTGCGAGACTACCTTGAGGCCAAGGACTGGAATAAGCTGGCTCCGGCTCCGGATTTACCGGGTGAAATTGTCGTAAAAACAACCCAAAAATACCTCGAGGCGTATCATAAGCTAACCGGAAAAGAGTTGGGATAAGATGGTAACTTTTAGAAAAATAGCAATCTTATTATTAAGGATTACTATAAGCGCGGCTTTATTGGTTTTCTTGTTTAAAGTCAATAAAATTGATATCCATGCTTTAGGGGCAGATATAAAGAGCGCGGATAAGGCGCTTTTATTGACTGGTTTTATAATTTTTTTTCTGGTGTATATTTTGGGATTCTTACGCTGGCGGATGCTGCTAGAGGCCGCCCGGATTGATATTCCCATAAAGAGGCTGATTACTTCTTTCTCGGGAGGAATATTCTTTAGCATCGTTTTACCTTCGACTATCGGAGGAGACGTGGTTAAGACTGCTGACTTGGCGGAGCACACCCGTAAAGCCAAAGAAGTTATTGCTACTGTTTTTTTGGACAGGTTAAGCGGTTATATCGGCCTTGTGCTGGTAATCTTACCGACTCTTTTATGGAACAGGGATTTAATGCGGGATAAAGTTGTTTTTTCATCGATAAGCGCCATTGTTATCATCTTGGTTATTATCCTGCTGGTTCTGTTTAATAAATTTATTTATTCAAAGATTACAAGTTTTTTGGCTGCGCCCGGAGCCGGAAGGATAAAAGAGGCAATTAAAGATTTACACTATGAGATTCATATTTTCCAGCACCGCAAGAAACTGATTGCTTATAACCTGGCGCTTTCTTTCATCATCCAGCTGATTATGCCGGTAAGCGTTTATTTTATCGCGCTCTCTTTGGGAATCAAGGCTAATTTTATTGCTTTCCTGATTTTCCTGCCGATAATCGGGGCGATTACCTTGCTTCCTATCGCGATAGGGGGTTTGGGGTTGCGGGAGAGTTTATTTGTGGTTTATTTCGCTAAGGTAGGAATAGCTAAGCAGCTGGCTTTGGCAATGTCCTTGCTATCATTTTCTTTTGTCCTGTTTTATGGAGCAGTGGGAGGCTTAATCTATGTCCTTACAGTACATAATCGACGGTTACAACATCACCAACCACCCCAAATTCAGCAGACTAGTCCCTAAGCGGCCTGCTGATTCCCGTCTTGCCCTTATCCAGTTGATCAGAATGAAAAAAACATCTTGGAGCCCGCATAATAAATTTTGGATTGTCTTTGACGGATACCCGGATGCCTCTTTCGATAATCAGGATAAAGGGAATATAATGGTTATATTCTCAAGAGGAGAGAGCGCGGATGAGCGGATCAAGAAGCTGCTGGAGTTGATTACTAACCCTAAGAATGTGGTGGTTGTTTCGGATGACAAAGAGATAAAGTTCTATGCCTTGGCCTGCCGGGCTAAGGCCCAGAGTGTGGAAGATTTTCTCTCTCTTCAGGATAAATTACCGCGTAAAGGAGCTCAGATGCCGGCAGCCGAAATTAGCTGCACGCAGATGCACAAGATAAATGAAGAGCTGAGGAAGATATGGCTTTCTTAAAATTCTTGGGGACGGCAGGCGCGCGTTTTGTGATGATCGAGCAGCTCAGGTCTTCAGGAGGGGTTTGGGTTTCTTTTAAAGATACCAATGTTTTGATTGATCCCGGGCCGGGAAGCATTGTGCGCTGTGCGGCCAGCCGGCCAAAATTAAACCCCACAAAGTTAGACGGCATTATCCTTACCCATAAGCACCTCGACCACTCCAACGATATAAACGTGATGATTGAGGCGATGACTGAGGGAGGTTTTAAAAAAAGAGGGGTTGTCTTTTGTCCAACTGACGCGCTGGGAGAAGATTCGATAATCCTAAAATACGCGGCTAATTTTCCAGAAAGAATAGAGGCCTTAAAACCTAATAGTAATTACGCGGTGAAAGATTTTTCTTTTCAGACCTCTATGCGGCATATCCATCCGGCTGAAACTTACGGTCTAAAATTTAATTTAGGGGATACCAGCGTGGGATTGCTTTCGGATACAAAATTTTTTAAAGAGTTGGGAAGTTTTTATAAAACAGATATATTGATTATCTCCGTAGTTTTTTTTGAGCCTCGGCAGGGCATAGATCATCTTTGTTTAGCTGACGCCGAAGAAATCATCCGGCTAACTCAACCTAAAAAAGCAATCCTGACCCATTTTGGCAGGACGATGCTTAGGGCTAAGCCGCATATTCAGGCAGAGGCTTTAACTAAGCGTTTGGGTATTGAGGTTGTGGCGGCTAATGATGGTATGAGCCTGAGAAACTTTCGCTTGACATAACTCTATACTTATGATAGAGTTAAACGAATTGTGAAACACTAACCTAAGGAGGTGGAGGATGAGTAGTTGGCAAATCGTTTTGCTGGAACCGGCAAGGACAGTTTTATCTCAAATCGGCCAGTTTGTGGTGAACATTTTGTTGGTGCTCATTATACTCATTATCGGTTGGTTAATCTCGAAAGTAATCAGGACGATTGTCACCAAGGGTCTAAGGGCAGTCAAACTGGATGAGCTTTCTGACCGGATCGAATTGGAAGCATTGTTGGAAAAAGGGGGTATAGGATATTCTTTTTCTGAGCTGATCGGGATAATCTGCTATTGGCTGGCACTATTGGTTACTTTTATGGTAGCGATTAATTCCATAGGCCTGACCATTGCCGCGGATTTATTAAATAAAGTGGTTCTTTATATACCTAATGTCATCGCGGCTATATTCATTTTGATCTTAGGTATGTTCGCCGCTACCATTTTAAAAAATATCGTTTTAACCGCGGCTAACAACGCAGGAATTAGCCAGGGAAAGCTTTTAGCTAAGACCGTGGAAGTGATTATTGCGTTATTTGCCATTTTTGTGGCTTTGGAGCAGTTGAATATCGGTATCCGCATAACTGAGCTGACCTTAGCGATTGCGCTGGGCACTATAGGCTTGGGTTTATCCTTAGCTTTTGGTCTCGGCTGCAGAGAAATCGCAGGTAAGTTTGTAGCTGATTTTGTTGAGAAATTGAAGAAGAAATAGGAATATATGCTTTAGTAGCAAGTATAAAACCCCGCGCTTTGATATTAAAGCGCGGGGTTTTTTATAGGATAATGATAATCAGGAAAAGAAACCTCTTATTTATAATTTTTCCCCTTGCCATTCTCTCATTAGGCATGAGCTGCGTTCCACGCAGAAGCATAAATCCTGAAACGCAGAGGATGGTGCTGCAATCAATCGTTGAAGAAGCCCTTGGAGATATTGAAGCTGCTTATGCGGCTAAAGATTTAGAAGGTTTGATGAGTTTCTTGGATAAAGATTTTGAAGCGCGCTCCAGATTCCAATCGGTTTTAGAGAGCTATTTTGTTTCCGTAAACAGGCCGCACCTTCATTTTGTGATTGATATGATTATTGCCGATAAAAACGGGGTAAATGTAAGATTACATTGGTTTAGAAAGTCGTTAACCCTTTTAAATGTCACCATTAAGCCGCGGGGTTCATCGCAACTTTTATTTAAGAGATATCCGGAAGGCTTAAAGCTTAAACGTATTGATAAGCAGAACCCGTTTTTTTAATAACCGACCAGGAGGATAAATACAGAATTATGAAAGGGTTGGCATTTCTAGATAGGTTTTTGACTCTTTGGATTTTTATAGCCATGGGCCTAGGAGTCTGCTCAGGGTATTTTTATCCGGGGATAGCCGGCTTTTGGAACAGGTTTCAGGTTGGTTCGACTAATATCCCGATTGCCATCGGCCTGATATTGATGATGTATCCGCCGCTGGCTAAGGTGAAATACGAGGAGATGGGGAGCGTTTTTAAGGATACCAAAATTCTAGCGCTTTCTTTAGTTCAAAATTGGATCATCGGCCCGGTTTTGATGTTTTTACTAGCGGTATTATTTTTAAGGGGGTATCCGGAGTATATGATCGGGTTGATTATGATCGGCTTAGCCCGTTGTATCGCGATGGTTATTGTATGGAATGATTTGGCAAAAGGCGATACTGAATATTGCGCCGGACTCGTCGCCTTCAATTCACTGTTTCAGGTTATCTTCTATGCGGTTTACGCGTGGTTCTTTATTACCATTCTTCCGCCGTATTTTGGATTAAAAGGCGTTCAGGTAAATGTTACGATAGGGCAAATTGCCAATAGTGTTTTTATCTATTTAGGCATACCGTTTCTTGCCGGTATCATTACCAGGATTACTCTGTTGAAGTTAAAAAGCAGAAAATGGTACGAGGAAGAGTTTATCCCCAGAATAAGCCCGGTGACTCTGGCAGCTTTATTATTTACAATAGTCGTAATGTTCTCGCTCAAGGGCGAATATATCGTTAAGATTCCTTTAAATGCCGTAAAGATAGCCTTACCGCTTTTAATTTACTTCGTATTGATGTTTTTGGTTTCTTTTTATATGGGGAGGAGATTCAATGCCGGCTACGCGAAAACAGCAACATTGTCTTTTACCGCGGCAAGTAATAATTTCGAATTAGCGATAGCGGTTGCTGTAGCAGTTTTTGGGATTAATTCGGGGGCTGCCTTTGCCGCGGTAATAGGGCCGTTGGTAGAAGTGCCTGTATTGATTAGTTTAGTCAATGTGGCGCTTTATTTTAAAAGGAAACATTTCGCGTAAGTAAGCTTTTATTAAGGCTTTCAGCCGGTAGATATAGACAAAGGAGCTGTAATCGATTATGAAAGAAAAAATATTGATCATAGAAGATGAAAAAGATATAGTCAAAATGCTGGATTATAACCTGAAGAAAGAAGGGTTTAGGACTCTGTCTGTCGATGATGGGGGAGATGCCTTGGATTTAGTAAACAGAGAGCGCCCTGAACTCATTATTTTGGATTTAATGCTGCCCGGAATGGATGGTTTAGAGGTTTGTAAGGCGCTCAAGAAAGAGGGTAAAACCGCCTCTATTCCGATTATTATGCTTACGGCCAAGAGCCAGGAAGCGGACAAGGTGGTCGGGCTTGAATTAGGGGCTGATGATTATGTGACTAAACCATTTAGCCCGCGGGAATTGATCGCTAGAATAAAAGCGGTGTTACGCCGCGTGCAAGAAAAAGATAAATTGCCCGAGGCGGCCAAAATCGGCGAACTAAGCATAGATTTTTCCAGGATTGCGGTAACGGTTAAAAATAAAGTAGTTGAGCTTACGGCAAAAGAGTTTGAGCTGCTAAAGGCGCTGATCAGGGCAAAGGGGAGGGTTCTCTCGAGGGATTATCTTCTTGATAACATCTGGGGCTTTGATCATGCTGAGGAAATCCAGACCCGTACCGTAGATGTGCACATCAGGACATTACGTAAAAAGTTAAAAAGTGAAGCAAGGCGTATCATTACCGTAAAGAATTATGGGTATAGATTAGACTATGAAGTTTAGGGGCTTTAAGCTAAAACTGATTTTTTCGTATGTTTTCCTTATTTTAGTATCCTTTGGATTTATTGCCTTCTTTCATTCTCTCATTCTGGGATTATTTTTTGCTTTAGGGGTTGCTTTTATTTTAGGTTCGCTGGTAGCTGCTCGGACGATCAAGCCTATTAACAGGATGATTCAGGTTTCGCGAAAATTCTCCGAAGGAGATTTTAGCCGCAGGATAATTCAGTCTTCTAAGGATGAAGTGGGAGAACTGGCTGTGGCCTTAAATGAGATGGCCCAGGATATAGAAAATAAGATCAGGAAAATTAAAGCGCAGAATCAGGAGCTCGCCGCGATTTTCAACAGTATGATCGAAGGGGTTATGCTTATCGATAAGTCCGGACGCATCGTTTCTGTGAATCCAACGATTGAAAAAATATTCGGTTCTCCGAAAAGAGATCTAGAAGGTAAAATATTCTTAGAGACAATACGTAATAACGATATCGCGGAGGTTATCGATACGGTTTTAGCCAAAGGTAAACCCGTATCTACAGAGATAACGCTTATTTATCCTCTGCGCAAGGTTTTTGAAGTTAACGCCACTCCTATATTTGAAAATGAAGTGATAAGCGGATGTTTAGTGGTGATCCACGATATAACCGAAATTCGCAGGCTGGAAACTGTGCGCCGTGATTTTGTGGCTAATGTTTCTCATGAATTGAAGACTCCGCTTACTTCCATCAAAGGTTTTGTAGAGACGCTCCTTGAGGGGGCTTTGGATGATAAAAAAAATAACCGCGATTTCTTAAAAATTATTCAGGATCACGCTGAACGTCTGAATAGTTTAGTTAATGATCTGCTTGCTTTATCGCAGCTTGAGTCAAAAGAGGCGCCGCTGGAGATAAAAGATGTTAATTTACAGCGTGAGGCCGAGGAAGTCATTTTAGGTTTTGATTCTCAGTTAAAAAAGAAAAACGTTGAAATAGAAAATACACTTGCACATGATATTTCGGTGAAAGCAGACAAAGAAAGGATAAAGCAGGTTTTTACCAATCTTATTGATAATGCCATAAAGTTTAACAAAAAAGACGGAAGAGTTAAGATTTATGCTGAAGAAATAAACGGAAAGCTTAAGATAAGCGTAGAAGATTTTGGCATTGGTATTCCGGAAAAGGATATTCCGCGTATTTTTGAGCGGTTTTACCGGGTGGATAAGGCGCGCTCGCGCCAACTCGGAGGAACCGGTTTGGGGCTCTCCATTGTTAAACATATCATCGAGCTGCACGGCGGAAACGTCGGTGTGGAAAGTGCCGAAGGCCTTGGTTCAAAACTTTGGTTTTTACTTCCTAAATAACCCCTGAAGCCAGCTAAAATAACTTTACCTGTATTTTACCTCTCCTTGAAGCAGATTTAATGCCTTCATTCTATAATTATTTTTAGAATGAGAAGAAAGGAGGTGAGGAGAAAAATGAAAAAGATTTTTTTAGTAATCGGTTTAGCTGTATTTTTAACAGCGAGGGCCTATGCTTATGATAGCGGAGATTTTCAGGTTTGGAACACCGACGTAGAAGAGCTTAAGGTTAATCATAAAACCAAGATCGCGTTAGAAGAAGAATTTCGCTGGGGCGACAACGCGAGTGAATTTTTCTACCAGCATTACGATTTCGGATTATTCTATGATCTGAATAAGTACTTGAATATTGGAGGAGGGTATAGGCAGATATATGAATTAAAATCAGGAAATTTTAAACCCGAAGAAGCGCCTTATCTAACCGCGACCTTATTCGGCGATTGGAAAGGATTTAAGTTTGATGACCGCAGCCGGCTGGAATACAGGCATTTTAGCTATCAGGCTGATGGCTGGAGATACCGTAACAAGTTTACGCTAAAATTCCCCTGGAAATTTACCAAGCTGGGGCTCCAGCCTTATCTGTCAGATGAAATGCTCATTGTTTTTGGAGTGATTAACCAGTTTAACGAAAACAGGTTCAGTTCCGGCCTTAGTGTTAATCTAACCAAGAATATTAAAGCAGAACTTTATTATATGTTGCGTACTGTTAAAGGTACGGATACCTGGATAGATGGTAATGTGCTTGGAGCAAAGTTAAAAGTAGCTTTTTAGATTTTACTTAGATTTTACATTCATATAACACAGGTATAATATAGATTCGCTATATTATGAAAAAGGAGAGAGATATGTTAAAGAAAGGATTACTTGTTGCAATAACGCTTTTATGCGCAGCCACTGCCTTTGCCGCCAAGGATAAGGATTCAATACAAGTCAAAGGCTCGGATACGATGGTTAATCTTTCCCAATCTTGGGCTGAGAAGTATACGGAGGAAAATCCGGGCAATTTTGTGGCGGTTACCGGGGGTGGTTCAGGGACCGGAATTTCGGCTTTAATCAGTGGTACGTGCGATATAGCCAACGCTTCAAGGACGATTAAAGAAAAAGAGATTGCTTTGGCCAAACAAAGAGGTACAGATCCCTATGAGATAAAGGTTGGTTTAGACGGTCTGGCAGTGGTAGTGAATCCGCATAACCCGGTAAGTAAGCTTACTACGCAACAGCTGGCAGATATCTTTACCGGCAGGGTTACTAATTGGAAAGAATTAGGCGGAGAAGATAGAAAGATCGTCGTTCTTTCCCGCGAAGTTAATTCCGGTACCCATGTCTATTTCAAAGAGCATGTATTAAGAAAAAGCGATCCCAATGGAAAGGAAGAGTTTAGCTCAGGCGCTTTATTACTCTCATCTTCTCAGGCAATTGCCGATGAGGTAGCCGGAAATTCCGATGCCATTGGTTATTACGGGATGGGTTATACTTCAGCTAAGCAAAAATCCATTGCCGTGGCCAAGGATGAGAGATCCGAGTATGTGATACCGGCAATTGAAAATGTTCTCAACGGTAAATATCCTATCTCAAGGCCGTTATTCGTGTATACCAACGGATCGCCAACCGGTTCAGTCAAGAAGTTTGTTGATTTTATCCTATCCAAAGAAGGGCAGGATATTGTTACGGCAACTGATTTTGTGCCGGTCAAAAAATAAACCAATGCGTAAGTTTAAAGAATTTATCATTGAAAAACTGGTATTACTCTGCGGTTTTGCTTCCATAATTTTTGTCGGGTTAATTTTTCTCTTTCTACTTAGAGAAGGGCTCGCGCTATTTAAAACCGCGGGCCCTTTTAATTTTCTTTTTGGGAAAAACTGGTATCCGATCTCCGAACCCGCGCAACTAGGGATACTTCCTTTAATCCTCGGTTCATTATTAGTCACCGTTGGGGCAGCAGTGATTTCTATTCCTATCGGCGTAGGATGCGCGATTTATATTGCCGAGATCGCGCCGATTAAAATTAAAGAAATGCTTAAAGCGGGAATTGAGTTGTTGGCAGCAATCCCGAGCGTAGTTTTAGGTTTTATTGGAATGGTAACGCTGGTGCCTTTGGTAAAGAATATCTTTCATTTACCTACGGGTTTAACCGCCTTATCCGGATCAATTATGCTGGCGTTTATGGCTATGCCGACAATAGTTTCTGTAGCGGAGGACGCGCTCTATTCCGTGCCGAAGAATTATAAAGAGGGCGCTTTTGCCCTAGGGGCGACCCATTGGCAGACAATCTGGCGGGTCGAGCTCCCGGCAGCCTCAAGCGGCATATTGGCCGCGATTATGCTGGGGATCGGCAGGGTAATCGGCGAAACGATGGCAGTAATGATGATTACCGGGAATGCCGCGGTGATACCGCATAGTATTCTTGCTCCCGTGCGCACTTTAACTGCCACCATAGCGGCAGAAATGGGAGAAGCAGTGGTAGGGAGCGAGCATTACTTCGCGTTATTTGCGATAGGCATAGCTTTGTTTGTGATAAGTTTCGCGATAAACGTAACGGCTGACTTATTTTTACACAGGGACGAATAATGAAAAATCCACACAGGACGCAGCGAATCGCGTTTTTCTTTTTATTGCTGACTACTCTTCTAATAGTGATTCCGGTCGGGCTGATTGTCGTAATCATCATCCAAAAGGGCCTGCCCGCGATAAATTGGCAGTTTCTTTCAGCTATGCCGCGGCAGGGTATGCGCGCGGGAGGAATATTACCCGCGATTGTCGGGACGTTCTATCTGGTGTCCGGCGCGGTTACCTTTGCTTTACCAATAGGATTACTTGCGGCGATATATCTAAGCGAGTATTCAAAAGGTAATAAACTTACCCGCCTGATTAAACTGGCGATTGTTAATTTGGCAGGTGTGCCTTCGGTAGTTTACGGGCTTTTTGGGTTGGCCCTTTTCGTGGTATTTTTTAAATTCGGGGCTTCCATTCTTTCAGGTTCGCTAACTTTGGGGATTATGATCCTGCCGATAATTATTACTACTTCGCGCGAAGCACTGGAAAGCGTGCCTCAGTCTTTTCGCGAGGTAAGTTTATCTTTGGGAGCGAGCAAATGGCAGACGATCAGGCATATCGTGCTGCCGAATGCTGTTCCGGGAATCTTAACCGGCACTATTCTTGGCCTGGGAAGGGCAGCCGGAGAAACAGCCCCGATTCTTTTTACGGTCGCGGCTTTTTATCTTCCGCGGCTTCCGCATTCTATTTTCGATCAGGTAATGGCCCTGCCGTATCATCTTTATATTATTTCAACTCAGGTGCCTAACGTTGATGAAAAAGTCAGGTATGGGACGGCATTTGTCTTGTTGGCGCTGGTTTTAATGATGAATTTGGTGGCGATCATTATCCGTTACAAATTCAGGAAGAATAAAAAATGGTGAAATTTGAGATACACGATTTGAATATATGGTTTGGTTCTCTTCATGCTATAAAACAGGTGACTATGGAGATTCAATCTAACGAGATTCTGAGCATCATCGGCCCGTCTAATAGCGGGAAGACAACTTTTTTACGCACGCTCAACCGTTTGAATGAGCTCAATCCGCGTTATAAAATATCCGGAGCAGTGGAATTGGAAAGAGAAGATATTCGGAGGCTTAATATAGAACTTTTACGGCAGAAGGTAGGAATGGTATTCGCGCTCCCTTTGCCATTACCGCTTTCTATTTTTGATAATGTGGCCTATGGAATGAGAATGCATGGTGAAAAAAATAGGAAGATACTGGAAGAAAAAGTGCGAGAAACACTGGAAAAAGCTTATCTTTGGGAAGAGGTCAAGGATAGGTTGGCCGAATCAGCTTTTAAATTATCCGGAGGACAACAACAGCGTTTATGTATTGCCCGGGCCCTTGCCGTTCGTCCGGAAGTAATTTTATTTGATGAACCCTGTTCAGGGCTTGATCCTATTTCCACGGCTAAGGTGGAAGACGCGCTGGTTAAGCTAAAGGAGAATTACACCATTGTTTTGGTAACGAATAACGTAAAGCAGGCTTCCCGGGTAGGCGATCGAACGGCTTTTTTCTTGAGCGGTGAACTCATTGAGATAGACAGGACGGATAAAATCTTTACCGCTCCGCGAGACACGCGCACAGATGGTTATATTAGAGGTAAATTCGGATAATGGCAAAAATAATCACTAAAAATCTAAACCTTTGGTATTTTGGTTTTCACGCCCTAAAGAAGATAAATTCATCTTTTGAAGCGAATAGGATTACCGCCATCATCGGGCCGTCGGGCTGCGGGAAATCAACCCTGCTTCGGGTTTTTAACCGGATGAATGATTTAATTGAAGGGGTGCGCACGGAAGGAGAAGTGTTGGCTGATGGGGAGAATATTCTTGGCCAGAAGACGGATTTAGTTGCTTTGCGTAAGAAAATAGGGATGGTCTTTCAGCGGCCAAATCCATTCCCTTTATCTATTTATGAGAATATTGTTTTTGGGGAGAAGATACACGCTGATGGTATCACCAGAGATAAATTGGATGAAATCGTCAAGAGAAGCCTGGAGGATGTTCTTTTATGGGACGAATTAAAGGACAGGCTCAATCAGCCGGCTTTGAGGTTATCCTTGGAACAGAAACAGAGGCTCTGTATCGCCCGGCTTATCGCGGTTAAGCCGGATGTATTATTAATGGATGAGCCTTGTTCTACCTTGGATCCGCAGGGCACGCAAAGAGTGGAAGAATTAATGCGTGAATTGAAGAATAAATATACTATAATCATAGTTACGCATAATATGCAGCAGGCAGCCCGCGTTTCTGACGATACGGGTTTTATGCTTTTAGGCGAGCTGATAGAATTCGGAAAAACGCAGGAAATCTTTACTGCCCCTCGTGATAAACGTACGGAAGATTACATCACCGGAAGGTATGGATAAGGAGGTTTACAATGGAAAGGCTGATTGATCAAGAGCTGGAAGAATTGAATAAAGATATTCTCAAGATGGGCGCTTTAGCCGAAGAGGCGATCTATAAATCCATTGAAGCGCTGAAGAATCGGGAGAAGGATATAGCCAAAAGCGTCATTGATAATGATATGAATATCGATAAGTTGGAATTAGAGATCGATGAAAAGTGTATTGATTTGATCGCCCGTTATCAACCTGTGGCTGGCGACCTGCGTTTTATCACTACCGGTATGAAGATCAACGCGGAGTTGGAAAGAATAGCGGATATCGCGGTAGATATAGCTCAACGGACGCTGGAGATAGCGGATAAGCCTCTTTTAAAACCATTAATTGACATACCTAAGCTGGCGGCGGTTGCGCAAAATATGGTCAAGACTTCCATAGATGCATTTGTGAAAGGAGATATTGCTTTAGCTAAAAAAGTTATGTTATCCGATTCTGAAGCGGATCAACTGCGTAATACAATACAAAGAGAGCTTATTGAGGATTACATGGTTAAAGATAGCGCTACTGCTCCAAGAGCGGTTCAGCTGCTATTGATCGCCCGGTTTCTGGAAAGGATCTGCGATCATACTACCAATATCGCGGAAGATGTGATTTATATGGTGCAGGCGGAAGTGGTAAGGCATCATCCTGAGAAATTAAAATAAATCTTGCCTAAAAAGAGTGAGGAAAATGGATAACTGGTGGCATTTAGATATTCAGGAGGTGGTTAAGAAACAAAGGACGGATCTCAATCAGGGCCTTTCTCTTCAGGAAGCCGGGATCAGGCTGGAGCAATACGGCCCAAATCAATTAAAAGAAGAGAAGGGGCGAACGCCAATAAGTATTTTCTTCGAGCAATTTCAGGATTTTATTGTCTGGGTTCTGATTGGCGCGGCATTGGTTTCGGGTTTCCTCAAAGAATGGATCGATGCTCTGGCGATTATCGCGATTGTCATTATCAATTCCATCCTGGGGTTTATTCAGGAGTACCGCGCTGAGAAGTCATTAGCTGCTTTAAAAAAATTATCCTCTCCTAATTCCAAGGCCATCCGTGCCGGCCAGCTCAGCATCATTTCTTCAGTCGAATTAGTACCGGGTGATATCATTGAATTAGAATCCGGAGATAATATTCCGGCTGACTGCCGGCTCGTCTGGCTTACCTCCAATTTTTCGGTTCAGGAAGCAAGCCTTACCGGAGAATCCACCCCTGTTTTAAAAACAACACTTGCCTTGGAAGAAAAAGAAATCCCGCTTGCCGAGCGGGCAAATATAGCCTATTTGGGAACTTCGGTCGCTTCAGGTAAGGCCAAGGCATTAGTTGTGCAAACCGGCATGCAGACGGAGCTGGGAAAAATCGCCGGGATGGTGCAGGCAATCGAACATGAGCCTACGCCTTTACAGAAAAAATTGGAAGAATTCGGCAAATGGATTGTATATTTATGTTTTGCTCTGGTAAGCTTGGTATTCCTCTTGGGATGGCTGCGCGGAGGCAAAATCGTAGATATGTTTTTAACCGCGGTGAGTTTAGCGGTCGCCGCTATCCCGGAAGGCCTGCCTGCCGTGGTCACCATTGCTTTAGCCTTAGGCGTACACCGGATGGTCAAGCGCCACGCGCTCATCCGCAAGCTGCCTTCTGTTGAGACCTTAGGCTGCGCGACGGTCATCTGTTCGGATAAAACAGGCACGCTCACTAAAAATGAAATGACCGTGCAGAAATTATTTAGCGGAGGGAAGATCTTTGAGGTAACCGGTATCGGTTACGCGCCCAAGGGAGAGTTTTTATTGGAGAAAGAGCGCGTTAATATCGCTGATTATCCTGACGCGGGGAATCTGCTGCGTTACGGGGTGCTCTGTAATGGAGCCCAGTTGGTTGAAGATGCCGGCGGGGCTTATAAAATAGTCGGCGACCCTACAGAGGGGGCTCTTTTGACCGTTGCCGCTAAGGCCGGAATAACCAAAGAAATAGCCGAAAAAGAATTTTCTTTTGTGGACGAAATCCCTTTTGATGCTGAACGTAAAAAGATGACCGTAATCCGTAAGCACGCTGGCAGGATAATCGCGTTGGTCAAAGGCGCGCCGGATATGCTCTTAGGCGATTGCAGCAGGATTGAGGAGAACGGCGCTATGAGAAAATTAACCAGTCAGGATAAGGAGGGCATCCAAAAGATAAATAATGAACTTGCGGGCGAGGCCTTGCGGGTGTTGGCTGTCGCTTATCGGGAGCTTGAAGAAGGCCCCCAGAGATATACCGCGGAGTTTGCCGAAAGAGATCTTATCTTCGCGGGTTTGGCCGCGATGATCGACCCGCCACGCGAAGAAGTAAAAAAGGCTATTGAGGAATGCAAGTCCGCCGGTATAAAAACGGTAATGATCACCGGAGACCATAAGAATACGGCAGTCGCGATAGCGCGGGCGTTAGGTTTTTTCAATGATCATTCTTTAGCGTTAAGCGGTGAAGAGCTGGATAAATTTAGCGATGAGGAGTTTTATCAGAAAGTAAAAACTATCTCGGTGTACGCGCGGGTTTCTCCCGAACATAAGTTAAGGGTGGTGCGCGCCTGGCGCAGGCATGGAGAAATTGTGGCGATGACCGGTGACGGCGTGAATGACGCTCCGGCGGTGAAAGAGGCGGATATTGGCGTGGCCATGGGCATTACCGGTACGGACGTTACCAAAGAGGTATCGGATATGGTGGTCACCGACGATAACTTTGCCTCTATCGTTTCAGCTGTCGAAGAAGGCAGGGGAATCTATGACAATATAAGAAAATTCATTCATTATCTTCTATCGTGCAATACCGGTGAAATACTGGTTATGTTTATTTCTTCTTTAATCGGGCTGCCGCTGCCGCTGCTTCCCATACATATCTTATGGGTTAATTTAGTCACCGACGGCCTGCCCGCGCTGGCTTTGGGGGTAGATCCTGTTGACCCGCATATCATGCGGAGGCCGCCGCGCAAGTCCACTGAAGCAGTGATTACTAAAGAGAGGGCATTTTTAATGCTCGCCCAAGGTTTCTTTATCGCCTTCTGTAGTTTACTGGCGTTTGTTTTTGTCCTCTTCATAGAAAAAGAAGGGATTACCCGCGCCAGGACCGCGGCATTCATCGTGCTTGCCTGCGCGCAGTTATTTCATTCCTTTAACTGCAGAAGTATGACCGAATCTTTATTTAAATTAGGGGTCTTGACCAATAAGAAACTGGTTCTGGCGGTTTGCCTCTCCTTTCTTTTACAGATGCTGGTAGTATATGCGCCATTCCTGCAGAAAGTGTTTAAGACCGAGGCGCTAGGGTTATTTGATTGGGCCTTTGTCCTGGTGATTTCTTCGCTCCCCTTGTGGCTAATGGAAGCTTGGAAATGGAGCAGAAGGAGGACCTTTCATGAGTAAATTAAAACGATATTTTGTCACCGGCCTGCTTACTATTCTGCCGGTCTTTCTCACCCTCTATATTCTTTTTATTATTTTTAGATTGATCGATAGTATAATCGGGGGAATTGCCAACCGTTATTTAAAAGCGGAATTTGGTTTTTCTATTCCCGGAGCCGGTTTCATTATTACCATCTTAGTAACTCTGGTGACAGGATTTGTTGTTTCGCACTTATTGAGCAAGAGGGCGCTTCCTTTAATCGAAAGTTGGTTTCTTAAGCTTCCCGGAATCAGGCAGGTCTATCCGTCAATCAAACAAATAATCGGTTTTATTTTTTCCAAGGATAAGGCCCTCTTTAAAAAGGTAGTTTTGGTGGAATATCCTTCCAAAGGCATTTGGTCAGTAGGTTTTATGACCAATGAAGGTTTTAGGGAGGCGCAGGAATTAACCGGCCAGGAGCTGGTGCACGTGCTTATCGGCTCTACCCCCAGCCCGTGGAGCGGTTTTTTCATCTTAGTTCCCAAAAACGCGGTCAAGTTCTTAAAAATGTCAGCGGAGGAAGGGATAAAACTAATCGTTTCGGGGGGCATACTTAAACCAGACTAGTGGTTTAAAAAAAGAATTATTGTGTTTCCCTGAACTTGTGTTAACATAAAACAATAATCTAGGAATAAGTGGTCTGGAGATGTGTAAGTATTTCCGGAGGCGATTTTTAAAATGGTCGGGCCGCCATTTTGCATTTATATGCAAAATGGCGGTTTATTTTTTAAGGGAGAGAAAAGGTGCGCGTTAAAGGAGGTGAGGGGTGAAAAGATTACTTTTATTCATTTTACCTATCCTTATTATTGTCGCTGTAGTCTTTACGATATCGGGAATAATGCAGGCGCGTTTTACAGAAGACAGGTTAATGGACGACCTGCAGAGGAAGGCCAAGGCTGTCGATGAAAGCCTTGAGGTCTCGGCAAGGTATATTCTTATAAATAACGATTTAAAATCAGCTAACCGCTTAGTGGAAAGTTTTCAGAGGAGAGACAGGCTGCAGGGTTGTGCAATTTATGATAAGGATGGCAACGTCCTCGCGATTACACAGAAATTTTCCGGCTGGAAAGATAAAGATAAGCCTTATCTTCAGGACATACTGGCCAAAAAATCTCCCCGCGCCGGCTTAGAGAATTTTCAGGAATATTCCGTATATAGTTATATTATCCCGGTTATGGACGATGAAAGTAATGTATTGGGGATGGTTGAGGTTATCTACGATACCTCTTATGTTTTTACAATGTTGGCCGCGCTCTGGAAAAAATTAAGCGTATCCCTGATTATTTTATTGGTACTTATACTTTTAACTATGCTTCTGATACAGAGGCAGATCTTTACACTGCCCGTACGCAGGTTAACCCAATGGTTTACCCATTTTCAGAGAGGAGAGATTGAGAAGTTACGGCCTTTTGAAGAAAAGGGTGAATTTGGAAAATTAGTGAGCGAAGTTGAACAAGTTGCTTTGGGATTAAGAGTCGCGCGCAAAGTTGTGACTGAAGAAGCCAACATGCGGATTAAAGAGGAGCTATGGACAGAGAATAAACTGCGGGACCTTATCCGCGCCAAGTTAGGAGAGAATGCCTTTATTGTTGTTTCTAATAGAGAGCCTTATATGCACATTATTGATGAGCCGGATGAAAAAGCTAAGTGTATCAGGCCGGCAAGCGGAGTGGTCACCGCGATTGACCCGATATTACGCGCTTGCGGAGGGACCTGGATTGCCCACGGCAGCGCGAATGCCGATAGAAATTTTGTTAACTCCAAGAATAAACTCGGCGTACCTCCCGAAGATAACCGGTATATATTAAAAAGAGTATGGCTGACAAAAGAAGAGGAGGAAGGGTATTACTACGGTTTCGCGAATGAAGGGTTGTGGCCTTTATGCCACGTTACGCACACCAGGCCCGTTTTCCGCGAGGCCGATTGGCAGATGTATAAAAAAGTAAACCAAAAATTCGCTGAGAGCGTCCTGGAGGAATTGCCTGCCAGTAAACCTTTTGTGTTTATTCAGGATTATCATTTTACTCTCTTGGCTAAAATGATAAAAGAGAAACGTCCTGACGCGACGGTCGCGCTTTTTTGGCATATACCCTGGCCAAACCCGGAGGTTTTCGCGATATGCCCCTATTATCAGGAGATCTTAGAGGGGATGCTTGGGTGTGATCTTATCGGTTTCCACGTCCAGTTTAATTGTAATAATTTTCTTGACACTGCCAATAGGCTTACAGAATGCCGCGTGGATACGGAAAGATTCAGCGTGGTAAAGCAAGATAAAGAGACATTTATCAGGGCATTTCCTATCAGTGTTGGAGGCTATATGTCCGGCAGCCTGACTCCTTTTGAGGAAAACGAAATAGCTAAGATCAAAGAGGAGTTTAAGCTTAAGGATAAAGTAGTTTGCGTAAGTGTCGAAAGAATTGACTACACCAAAGGTATAATTGAGCGGATTATGGCAATAGACAGATTCCTGGAGAAATACCCCCAATATAAGAATAAATTTGTGTTTATACAATTAGCCGCCCCCAGCCGCACGCATATCAAGCGTTACCACGAACTTATCTCCGAAATAGATGAGCTGGTTGAGAAAACGAATTGGAAGTATTCAGACGGGGACTGGAAGCCGATAATTTATTTAAAGCGCCATTTTTCTCCGGAAGAGATAAAACCTTATTATGCTACCGGCGATCTTTGCATAGTAAGCTCTCTCCATGACGGGATGAACCTTGTGGCGAAGGAATACGTTATTTCAAAAACAGATTCCAGCGGCGCGCTGATTTTAAGTAAGTTCACGGGAGCGGCCCGCGAACTAACGGACGCTGTGCTGATTAACCCCTATTCCATAGAGGAATTTGCCGAAGCGATTAAATTTGCTATTGAGATGCCTAAAGCTGAAAAAATCAAACGTATGGAGAATATGCGCAGGGTTGTTTCGGAAAATAATATTTATAAATGGGCAGGGAATATTATTACCGAACTGGTTAACCTTAAGAAGAGTTGAGGCAGGGGATAAAGTAATGATTTATTTTTTTGAAAAGTGGGACAAATTAAAAGATAAACTAAAGAACAAACCTTTGTTTATCTTCCTGGATTTCGACGGTACGCTGGCGCCTATCGCCGATACACCCGCTAAGGCGGCTATGCCCGAAGAAACCAGGAGGATACTCAAGAGCTTATCAAAAAAAACGTCCTGCAAAGTAGCTGTTATAAGCGGTAGATCTCTTGAGGATGTTAAGAGTAAGTTTTGCGGTTTGAGCGGTATTATTTATTCGGGAAACCACGGGTTAGAAATAGAGGGGCCGAAGATTAAATTCAGTCCTTTGGTTTCTTCAGGATACCTAATGGCCATTAAAACGATTAAGGGTATTCTGCGGAAAAAGATCGCCGCGATTAAAGGCGCCCTGCTGGAGGATAAGCGGTTTTCTCTGAGCCTGCATTATCGTTTAGTCGATGATAAGCAAGTCCCTTTACTTAAGAGAATCTTTCATGAAACGGTAATACGTTATCTTACAGGCGCGAGGATAAGGATCGAGAAAGGCAAGAAAGTATTGGAGGTACGGCTTCCTTTGGAATGGGATAAAGGCAAGGTAGTCTTATGGCTTTTATCAAGGCAGAAGTTTGTTAAATATGGCAGTGAGGTTTTGCCTATTTATATCGGAGATGATCTTACGGATGAAGATGCTTTTAAGGTGTTAAGGCGCGCCGGCATCACTATTTTTGTAGGCAGGCCGGATGACTCATCCTATGCTAAGTATTATTTGAAGGATACCGGCGAGGTCGCAAGGTTACTGAAGGATATTTTGGAAATACAAAACTAAAAAACGCATGCAAAATTTAATTAAAGCCAAAGAGCCATTCAGGTTTTGCACAAGATTGCATTTATCCGAATTAACCGGATTAAAGGCGGCTAATTTAGGAGAGCTTTTGAAGCTTGTTAAAGAGGCCCCGGATTCCTGTATTTACCATCATACCCATAGGTTTTTGCAGCAGCATCAGTATCTTTCTCCTGAACCGCCGAATGATTTCGCCTATTGGGTAAATGAGGTTCTGGGAGAGCGTGGTTTAGGAGAAAAACTTTTAAATATTGATACCATTCAGTATTCTTCGATAGGCGAACTGCGTGAAAGGATCGCTCTGACCATAGAGGAGTATTTGAGAAGCCGCCCCTTGGCAATATTTAAATTTGCGAGGAGCCAGGAAGAATTCCATTTTATAAAATCGATTAGCTTTATTATTCCTACCGATTATCTGGTTTATGACTTAAAAGAATTTAAGGAAATATTGAAAAAGGTTACTATTGATTCGGTGTATTTTCATGTTTTTGAGGCCCGCCTGAGGCTTGGAAGAAAAACCAATGATTTTTCTAATTGGATAGAGTTTTCTCTGGGTGAGGAGGGATTGGCGGATAAAATTTTCAAGCTTAATCCTTATACCTATACTTTGGAAGAATTAAGAAGCAAAATAATCAGCCTGGCAGAAAATGATATCTCACCACTATGACTGAAATAGAAGAATACATCCCGATTGTCGGAGAGCCGGTTATCGAAGATTTAAGGCTCCTGGCCCGCAGGCTTAAAGGAAAGGTTGTCCAGCATATCAATTCGGCAGCCGTAGGCGGAGGCGTCGCGGAGATATTGACCCGCATGGTCCCGCTTTTAAACGCGCTCGGAATAGAGAGCAGGTGGGATGTCATAAAAGGAGGAAAACAGTTTTTCGAAGTAACCAAAAAAATACATAACGCCCTGCATGGGCAATATGAAGAGCTGAACCATTATGATTTTGAAGTCTTTATGGAAACAAGCCGGAAAAACATCAAGGATATCGATACCTACGGCGATATTGTTTTTGTGCATGACCCGCAGCCGATCGCGTTGATAACTAAGAAGGCGGATAACAAATGGATTTGGCGTTGCCATGTAGATGTTTCTCATTCCTACAAAAGTATATGGGATTTCCTAAAAGGCTACCTTATTAATTACGATTCCGCGGTTTTTTCAGCGCCTGGTTTTTCCCGAATGCTGCCGATAAGGCAATTTTTAATTTCTCCTTCAATTGACCCTTTGAGCGATAAGAATAAGGAATTGCCTCAAGAAATTATCGATTCCGTATTAAACAAGTATGGTATTCCTAAGGATAAGCCGATAATCACGCAAATCTCCCGTTTTGACCGTTTAAAAGATCCGCTTGGGGTGATAGAGGCGTATTTACAGGTAAAAAAAACCTGCGATTGCCGGTTAATCCTTGCCGGCGGTATGGCTGAGGATGACCCTGAAGGGGTTGAGGTTTTTAACGAAGTTAAACATAAGGCAAAAAGGAATAAGGATATACATATTTTGTTATTACCGCAGAATGATCTAGAGGTTAACGCCTTGCAAAGGGCTTCCAGCGTAATAATACAAAAGTCAACCAGGGAGGGGTTTGGCCTTACGGTAGCCGAAGGATTATGGAAGGCAAAGCCGGTGGTTGCTTCAAATGTCGGAGGAATATCTTTACAGATAAAACATAAATATTCAGGCTTGCTTTGCCATTCGATTAAAGGGGCGAGTTTCGCCATAAAACAGCTTCTGGATAACCCGGGATACGCCAAGAAGTTGGGAGAGAACGGGCGGGAGCATGTAAAAAATAATTTTCTGATTACGCGCCATTTAAGGGACTATATGTTATTGTTTCTTTCGTTGTATCATCCGGAAGATATTGTCCATCTGGGTTGATTCGATGGCCTGCCCGCCTTTTCTAATAATTCAAATTTTCCAGCTATAAAAGTGCAGCCCAGCATCTATTTTTCGTTTATGCCAGCCTCATTTTATGTTACAATAAATAGACAGATAGGATGGGATTAGACTATGAAAAATAAGATTACTGAAATACCGTCAAAGGGCGAAATTATCATTTATCGGGCCAAAGACAAGAAAATCCGGCTTGAAGTTAAATTGGAGCAGGAAACGGTTTGGCTTTCGCAAAAACAGATTGCGCGATTGTTTGGGACGCAGAGGCCGGCAATAACAAAACATTTACATAACATATTCAAAGTAGGCGAATTAAAGGAGAATTCAGTATGTTCCATTTTGGAACATACTGCTCCCGACGGTAAGAAATACCAGACCAAATTTTATAATCTTGATATTATCATTTCTGTAGGTTATAGGGTTAATTCTTCTCGCGCTACACAGTTTCGCGTCTGGGCTACGAATATCCTCAAACGGCATTTGATTGATGGCTACACATTGAATGAAAAGCGCTTAAAGGAGCAAACTCTAAAACTTCAGGCCTTGCAACGGGCAGTAAAGCTTATTGGCAGCATGAAGGATCGTAAACAACTTGAATATAAAGAGGCGATAGGGTTGCTTGAAGTTATCAGCGATTATAATTACGCGCTTGGATTATTAGACGACTATGATTATAAGCGGCTCAAGATAACCAAAACTTCAAAAGAGGAAAGGTTTGTTTTAAGCTATGAGTCTGCAATAGAAGCTGTGAATGAGCTCAAGAAGAAATTCGGCGGTTCGGGACTTTTTGGGGTAGAGAGGGATAGATCCTTTAAGAGCTCTACAACTTCGATTTATCAAACATTTGACGGAAAGGATTTATACCCCAGCATTGAACAAAAAGCAGCGAATCTCCTTTACTTTATTGTCAAAAACCATTCGTTTGTTGATGGCAATAAGCGGATCGCGGCTTCGATATTCTTATGGTTTCTAGATAAAAATGGTATCCTTTATAAGGAAGACGGCTCAAAGCGCCTTGCCGATAATGCTTTAGTTGCCTTAACTTTGATGATTGCTGAAAGCAAGTCCAGCGAGCGAGATGTTATCGTTACGCTAGCTGTGAATTTGATAAATAGAAATAATTAAGAATAAAAATGGTTCAAGATACTCTATGCTGAATGTATTTTTGCGAACTTACGGCTGGCCGTTGTCCACCTTATAGACGCACGATGGCGAGCTTGGCGGAGGCGTTGGTAGGCGCGGAATAAAATAGCAGAAAGGGGTTCGTTCTATGAGAATCGGATTGGAGATACTATGATCGATACAGATAAATTACGCACAGCATTAGCCAATGAACGTACGCTGTTGGCCTATATCCGGACTACGCTGTCCGCATGGATTTTTGGCATGGCGGCCGTAAAATTCTTCCCGGAAAATATTCTGATGGTTTGGCTAGGCTGGGGCGCGATCGCAGGTGGAGTTATAATTCTATTCTGGGGGATTTCCCAATCCCGGAAGCGGCATGACAATGTCCATCGAAAAAAAGACTGACGCGAAGGTGATGTGACGGAGTAAGGTGAAGAATCCGACGAACAGATAGATCGAATCCCTATGGTTATGCCGTTATGGCGTGATCATAGGTCTTTTTATGCTTGCAGACGGCTACGGGTCCTTGGAAGCCGGTGTCGGGTGAGGGTCGGGCGAGGCGCAGGGAGCCAGTGATAGTGGTCAAAAAAATTGATGTCCATGTCCACGCAATTGGCAGGTTGGGCATCAATGGTCAAACCGGTCAAAATGAGCGTTCCCAGACGGTAAACAGGCGATTTTAGGGGTGTCCTACGGGCGTCCGGGATGGTCAAAAAAGGGCATTTTGATGGACATGGATGGACACGTAAATGTCCACTAAATCGAAATGTCTGCTGGCGAGTGGACATTTCCGGATGCTGGACATTTAGGGTTGAAATTGGGCGGTTTCCGGAAAAACAGCTTTACTTCTTGTCAGAAGTGCGATATATTATTTCTGACAATAGAAAGCGATAAATATGACAGAATCCATTGAGAGTAAAATCCTTCGTCGGATTGTCGGCAAGAAAAAGGGATGGGTGTTTGCCCCAAGCCATTTTCATGATATTGGTAATCGTGCCGCTGTAGATCAGGCGTTGAGCCGGTTAGTCCGATCTGGAGACATTCGTAGATTAGCGCGTGGCCTTTATGATTATCCCCGGAAGCATCCGGATTTTGGAGATCTGCCTCCAAGCGTTGATCGTATTACCGCCGCTCTTGCCGAAAAAGATAATCTCAAGATTCAACCTTCCGGAGCATACGCGGCCAATTTGCTTGGCTTGTCTGATCAGGTACCGGCGAAGATTGTTTTATTAACTGACGGCTCTGCTCGGGTGGTTCAGGTTGGCAATTGGCATATTAAGTTTAAAAAGACAACACCCAAGAACATGGCGACCGCCGGGAAGATCAGCGGGCTTGTTTTTCAGGCTTTACGTTTTATAGGGCTAGAGAATATTGATGAAATTGTTATCAGGAAACTGAACAGATTGCCTAAGAAAGAAAAACAAATATTGATTGCCGATCTTCGTTATGCGCCTGTGTGGATGGAGAAGGTTATTAGACGATTGCAGGAATAAATCTAAAACTTGCACCGTTGGTGCAAGTAACCAGTAACTGGGAGATTAAATCATGAAATCGGATTTGATATTAAATAAGGAATACAAAACTTGGCTGGCTAATATTAAGCTAAAAGTTCGTAATGCACAGCTCAAAGCGGCTGTCAGGGTAAATTCAGAAATGCTTTTGTTTTATTGGAACCTTGGGGCTGAAATTGTGGCTAAACAAGCCAGAGCAAAATGGGGCGATGGCTTCTTGTCACAGCTTAGCAAGGATTTGATGTCCGAGTTCCCGGATATAAAAGGGTTTTCTTTAAGTAATATTAAGTACATCAAACAGTGGTATCAGTTTTACGCTGGCAATAAGTCAATTGGCCAACAGCCTGTTGGCCAAATTGGGCAACAGGGTATTGCCCAGATCGCCCAAATTCCTTGGGGGCACAACATTGCGATCATCTCTAAATGCAAGAAAGTCAAAGAAGCGGTGTTTTATGTACAGAACACTCTTGAGCATAATTGGAGCAGGGACGTGCTGATTCATCAAATAGAGAGCGGGCTTTATAAAAGGGAAGGGAAAGCCATTACTAATTTCTCTCTGTCTCTGCCTAAGCCGCATTCTGATCTCGCACAGCAAACGCTTAAGGATCCTTATATGTTTGATTTCCTAACAATGAGGAAACAATATGATGAACGAGACCTTGAAACCGCGCTCGTAGCTCATGTAACACAATTTTTATTAGAGCTGGGTGCCGGTTTTTCATTTATTGGCAGGCAGGTGCCTATAAAAGTTGGCTCTCAAGAATTCTTTATTGATCTGCTTTTTTATCATACCAAGTTGCATAGCTACGTGGTTATAGAATTGAAGACAGGAACATTTGAACCGGGGCATGCTGGTCAGCTCAATTTTTATATTAGGGCTGTTGATAAGCAGTTGCGTAAGGATGGTGACCAGCCAACCATTGGGCTTTTGTTATGTAAAACGCGGGATAAGCTTGTGGCAGAATATGCCTTAAGTGACATTCATAAGCCTATGGGTGTTTCGGAATATAAATTGACACACTCTTTGCCTAAGAAATTGAAATCAAGTCTTCCGACTATTCAAGAAATAGAAAAAGAACTGGGCGAGGATTTGAAGAAATAATTTATGGGCACTACAACATTTTTTCTTAGGCATAATGATTTGGGCAAGCCATTAAGCAAGATGGGTAAGAAGGAGCTGGAGAAGCTCGACACTCTTTCGCCCTACGGCGAAACGCAACATTATGCTGGCTGGAGCGTGCCCTTTGAGCTTCATAATGGCAATACCTATGCTCTGGTGTTTTGGAAGGGCAGGTTACTGAAAATCGAGGATGCGCCTAAGGTTCTTAATAAAAAATATTACAGTAAATATCTCGGCAAGGAAGTTAATGAGTACGAATGGACTGTATTAAAGAAATTCATGCTGGCAGAAATGCAGAGGCTGGACAAGGAATTTAAGAAATTTGTTCGGAAAAAGACGAAGAGCAAGTAATTTTCCGATGGCTGGAAGGTGGTTAGAGTGGAAGCTCGGGAGACTGTAATAAATGCGGATAGTCGCCATAGGAGATACTCATACCAAGCACCGGAAACTTCAGGTTCCTGATGGCGATGTTTTGCTCTTTGCGGGTGATGGAGAGTTTCGTTCAGCATTAGATTTGATCGACTTTAATAATTGGATTTCAGAATTGGGGCACGAACTTGTTATCGTTATCGCGGGGAATCATGATTTTTTCTGCGAGCGGTCTCCGAATGAAGTCGGGAAGTATTTGACCAAAGCGATTTATTTAAGAGATGAACAGTATGCCTTACCGAATGGCATGGCACTATGGGCATCTCCGATGACAAAGACATTTTTAAATTGGGCGTTCATGGAATCAGACGACAATTTGGATAGATATTATTGGAGCAAGATACCCCCAAAGACCGATGTGCTTTTGACGCATGGGTCTGCTCATGGCTATTTGGATGTTGCTCAACCTCAAGGCGATCATTTGGGCAGTAAAACCTTGGCCGATAGAATTGAGAAGCTAAAAATTCCATATGTCATCCATGGGCACATTCATGGCAGTTACGGCATCAAAAAAACAAAGGGAACAACTTATATCAATTGCTCCGTATTGAACGAAGACTATGACTTGGTAAATCAGCCCATAGTGCTTGACGTATAAAGTGTAGTGAAGAACAGAGAAGAGAAGAATGGTGAAGGAAAGAAAAGTTACTGGTATAAAGTCTTGGCCGGAGGACGACCGGCCGCGCGAGAAGTTGCTCAAGAAGGGCGCGGGGGCTTTGAGTAATTCTGAGCTTCTGGCGATTCTTTTGCGTACCGGCACCCAAGGTACCAGTGCAATCGACCTTGCCCGCAAGATACTCAAGAAATTCGGCACGTTCCGGAATATGGCGCATACCGATTCGCGCGATTGGAAGGATCTCAAGGGCTTAGGCGGGGCCAAGATCGCCCACATTCAGGCCGCGCTTGAAATCGGGCGGCGCTATCGCGATGACGATGTGTCCACCGGGAAGCAGAAGATTGCTTCTGCCAAGGATGTCGTGGATATCGTCATGCCTCAGCTTCGCGACCTTAAGACAGAGGTTTTTAAGGTCGTCTATCTTGATAGCAATAACCGCATTATTGACATCGTGGATACTGCCGTTGGTACTGTTGATCAGGCATTCCCGATTGTTCGCGAAATAATCCACGCCGCTTTGCAGAAATTCGCCAAGTCGATCGTTTGTGTTCATAACCACCCTAGTGCCAACATAACGCCAAGCACCGAAGATAGAAGGATTACTAAAGAGTTAGGGGATGCCAGCAAGCTCATGGGGATTAAATTTTTAGATCATATTATCATCGGCGGCAATCAATATTACAGCTTTTCCGAAGACAAAGAAATGGTGGTTAACTAATGCCTTACGAAAACCTTCATCCTGAAGATAAGGCTCGTCACGAGTTAATAAATCCTGCCTTAATAAAGGCGGGGTGGGCAATCCAGCATTTTAAAGCCGCTAATGTCTTCGGCTCAAAAGGCGTTGCGGTCGAATATTTCCCGATGGGCTGGGGTGTTGGTGAAGCGGATTATGTGCTCTTTGTAAACGGCGAAGCGGCAGGTATTGTCGAAGCCAAGAAGGAGGGCGAGACGCTCGTTGGCAAAGAACCGCAAACCGCGAAGTATGCCAAAGGATTCCCAAAAGACTTCAGGTCTGTGGATTTACCGTTACCCTTTGTTTACGAAACATCAGGAAGCGAGATTAGATTTACGAATTGCTGGGATCCAAAACCCAGAAGCCGTGAAGTCTTTCATTTTCACACACCCGATGAGCTTGAGGCATGGGTAAAAACAGGTAAAGAAAATCTTCGGAAGAAGCTTACGGAACTCCCTGCGATTGATAATCCCGACCTCTGGGATGTTCAAAAGAAAGCTATCAAGAACCTTGAAGAGTCGCTTTCTGGGGCCAAGCCCAAAGCTCTTATTCAGATGGCGACGGGATCAGGGAAAACATTTACCGCGGTCAATATCTGTTATCGCCTTATTAAACATGCTAACGCCAAGCGTGTTTTATTTCTCGTTGATAGAGGCAATCTCGGCGAACAAACTCTGCAGGAGTTTCAAAACTTTGTAGTGCCCAAAGACGGCAGGAAGTTTACCGAGCTTTACAACGTTCAGCACCTGAAAACCAACACGATTGACGACGTCAGTAGGGTGTGTATTTCTACGATTCAACGGGTTTATTCCATGCTTAAGGGGGAGAAGCAGCTTGATACTACTTGTGAAGATCGGTCAGGGTTTGAAGATGATTACAGCCTTGAGCCAGCACCGGTTGAGTACAATCCCAAAATCCCCATATCGATGTTTGATGTCATTATCATAGATGAATGTCACCGTTCAATTTACAACCTTTGGAAACAGGTCTTGGATTATTTCGATGCGTTCCTGATCGGTTTAACCGCGACGCCTTCCAAGGGTACGATCGCGTTCTTCAACAAGAATCTCGTAATGGAGTATACCCATGAAGAAGCGGTAACGCACAACATCAATGTCGATTTCACTGTATACGACATTAGGACCAAAATCACCAAAGGTGGTTCAACGATTCCAAGGGGTGAGGTGGTTCAAAAAAGGGATAAGAGGACGCGGCGCAAGAAGTGGGAACAGCTTGAAGATGAAGTCAAATACACTGGGGATCAGGTTGATAGAGATGTCGTTGCCAAAGACCAGATAAGGACAATCATCCGGACCTTTAAGGAAAGGGTTCTGACTGATATTTTCCCGGGCAGAAAACACGTACCCAAGACGCTTATTTACGCTAAAGACGATAACCATGCCGAAGAAATAGTTCAAATCATTCGTGAAGAGTTTAATGAAGGCAATGACTTTGCGGTAAAGATTACCTATAAGACTGAAGGAGAGAAGCCCGAAAATTTAATTCGTCAGTTTAGAAATGATTTCTATCCGAGAATCGCCGTAACCGTTGACATGATCGCAACCGGTACGGATATCAAGCCCCTTGAGATTGTCTTTTTTATGCGAGCTGTCAGAAGCAGGAATTACTTTGAACAGATGAAAGGCCGTGGCGTGCGCGTTATGCGAAATGATGATTTTATGGCAGTGACTCCGGATGCGGTTGCCAAGGAACGGTTTGTTATTGTCGATGCCGTCGGTGTTACCGAAGTAGATGAGCTAAGTGATACATCTCCACTGGAACAAAACCCCACAGTCTCTTTTGAAAAATTACTTAAATCTCTTCGCTTCGGTAAGCCAACGGAAGATAAGCTTTCCTCAATGGCTGGAAGGCTCACTCGTTTGGAGAATAAACTAACCGAAGATCAGATTAAAGAGATTCACGATCTCACGGGCGGTAAATTGTTGTCTGATTATGCTCATGATTTCATTGTAGCTATTGATGAAGACCGTATTGTTGAACACGTTCAGAAGGAAAAAGGCGGTAAAGGGAAATACGAAGAGTACAAGCCTACTCAAAAAGAGATCAAAGACGTCACTGAGAAGCGCATGGTTGAGGCAATCAAACCTTTTATCGGTAACGGTAAGCTTATGGAAAGATTGCCCCAATTAAAAGCTGAAACAGAACAAATTCTTGACGATGTGTCTGTCGATGAAGTATTGACAGCTGGGTATTCACCCATAGCGACGGAAAAAGCAAAAGGAGTCATTAAATCCTTTAAGGAATTTATCGAAAAGAACAAAGACGAGCTCGATGCCCTGCAGGTATTTTATAGTAACAAAAGATTACATTGGAAGGCGCTTAAGGAACTCGCAAAAAGAATCGAAACTCCGCCTTACTGTTTAACCCCGGCTAAAATTTGGCAGGCATATCAGCAGCTGGAAAGCTCTAAAGTGCATGGTTTATCGAGAAACAAGATAGCTGATTTTGTCTCACTGCTAAAGTTTGAGCTCGGCAAGGAAAATGAACTTGAGCCGTTCACCGACTCTGTTGATAAAAGATTTGGTAGATGGCTCTCAGAGCAAAGGGCAATGGGTGTTCAGTTTACTAACGAGCAATTGCGATGGCTTGAGAAGATTAAGAACCACATTGCTGAATCAATTGAGATTACAACCGACGATTTCGAATATGCGCCTTTTGATCAGATGGGCGGCCTCGGTAAGGCATCAAAGGTATTTGGGAATAAGTTTGATGGGATCATTGAAGAGCTAAGTAAGGAATTGGTGGCATGATGACGAATACAGGGATTCCTTTTGGAAGATTCACTGAATATGTCGACATCCTTGACAGCGAGCGCGTGCCTGTAAATTCACGCGACAGATCTAAGAGGAAAGGCGATGTCCCTTATTTCGGTGCAACGGGCCAAGTTGATTGTATAGATGATTACTTGTTTGATGAAGAGCTCGTTTTGCTCGGAGAAGACGGAGCTCCATTTCTCGACCCGTATAAGAATAAAGCCTACTTGATCAGCGGAAAATCGTGGGTTAATAATCACGCACATGTGTTGCGGGGTAAGAATGGTTTATCCAATAGATTGCTCTTGCATTGGTTAAACACGGTTAATTATAGAGATTATGTTGGTGGGACAACGAGAGATAAGCTTAACCAAGCGAAAATGAGGGAAATTCCAATTCCAGTCTTGTCGCCAATTTATCAGGAAAAATTGCTGGATTTGGTCGATACCCAATTCACCCGTCTAGATGCGGCCATAAAGTCCTTAAAGGAGACCAAGGCTAAATTGGAGCTTTACCGTAAGAGCGTTTTAAAGGATGCATTTAATGAGCGCAACTTAACTAATTTTAGTGTTAGGAGATTGGTTGATTTTGAAAGAAAAGGTGGGGGAACTCCAAGCACTAAGATTAAAGACTATTGGGGTGGGGCTATTAATTGGATTACGAGTGCAAGTATTGATGATAGGAATAAAATTACTTTTGGAAAGAAAATTACAAAACTCGGCTTAGATAATTCAGCCGCAAACTTAGTGCCAAAAGGATCTGTGATTGTTGTTACAAGAGTCGGTCTTGGGAAAGTTGCGGTTAATGACGAACCTACTGCTTTTAGTCAGGATTGCCAAGGGGTTATTTGTGAAGGAATTAATCCATATTTTTTAATGTGGCAAATAAAGAGTGTCGCAAATGAAATCATCCAGCAAGGGCAAGGCACCACAATTAGCGGTATTACAGTGAATAAATTGAATTCTATTGAAGTAAAGGTGCCGGATCTGGATATGCAAACTAAAATTGTTGGCCAGATTGAATCAAGGCTGTCGGTTATTGATAATCTTGAGAAGATAGTTGAAGGCTCTTTAAGAAAGAGCGAGATATTACGTAAAGCGATTTTGAAATCGGCCTTTGAAGGCAAATTAATAAATTAGAGAGGTGCTATGAGCGATCCAAAACAATTAGTCAATAAACTCTGGAATTATTGTGATATTTTGCGTGACGACGGTCTCTCTTATGGTGATTACGTTGAACAGCTCACATTCTTGCTTTTCCTCAAAATGGATGATGAGCGTACCAAGCCACCGCATAACAAGAAGTCTGAAATCCCGAAGGATTTAAATTGGCAATCGTTACTTAAAGAAGATGGCGCAGAGCTTGAAGTTCATTATAACAAGATACTGACAACATTAGGCAAGCAGGAAGGGATCATTGGCGTCATATTTAGAAAATCCCAGAACAGAATTCAAGACCCTGCCAAGTTGAGGAAGCTGATCGCAGACTTGATTGACCGAGAGAACTGGCTTAGTCTTGAGGTTGATGTCAAAGGTGATGCTTACGAGGGGTTATTGGAGAAGAATGCCGCTGACGTTAAGGGTGGCGCAGGACAATACTTTACTCCAAGGCCTTTGATTAACGCGATGGTGAAGGTGACGAAGCCGGAATCTGGAATGAAAATTCACGATCCGGCCTGCGGAACAGGCGGATTTCTTCTCTCGGCTTATAACTACATCGTTAAAAATCACAAATTAAATAAAGACGAGAAGCACGACCTGAAACATCGTACTTTTACGGGAAATGAAATAGTACCTCTCGCGGCTCGCTTGTGCGTAATGAACCTTTATTTGCACGGAGTGAATGGGGAAGATGTGCCGATCAGCCCTGATGATTCTCTGAAGAAGAACCCGGGGGGGATCTACGACATGGTGCTAACCAATCCGCCTTTTGGAAAAAAATCTTCAGAGAAGATAGTCACCGAGGAAGGCAAAGCCGGGAGCCAAAGTCTTGTAGTTTTACGCGATGATTTTTGGGCGCAGACAAGCAACAAGCAATTGAACTTTCTTCAGCACGTAAGAAGTATCCTTAAAATTAATGGCAGGGCTGCGATTGTCTTACCCGACAACGTGCTTTTCGAAGGAGGGGCTGGCGAGACTGTTAGGAAGAAGCTTCTTCAGACATGTGATCTCCATACAATTTTGCGGCTTCCTACAGGCATCTTTTACGCTCAGGGTGTTAAGGCAAACGTGCTCTTCTTTGATAAGAAAGAAGCTTCTAAGGATACGGCAACCAAAAAGGTTTGGATATATGATCTGAGAACAAATATGCACTTTACTCTTAAGGAAAGCACTCTTAAGGAAGAAGCGCTTGATGATTTTGTAAAGTGCTATAACCCAGACAATCGATTTGACAGAAAGGCCACGTATTCAGCCAAGAATCTGGAAGGACGCTGGCGTTGTTTTGAGATCGATGAGTTGCTCAAGCGCGACAAGACAAACCTCGATATCTTCTGGATTAAGGACGAGAGCCTTGATGACATTGACAGCCTTCCAGATCCCGACGTCATTGCCAATGAACTGGTTGAAGATTTAGAAAATGCCTTGGAGCAATTACAGGAGATTGCTGAGGACCTAGGTGGGAAAAAATAGGGATATGACGACTTATAGAACAGATATCGAGAAAGCTCTTGATGAAATAATCTCTAATGAAGAAGGCATGAGATTCCAAGGGCTTGCAGTGGTACTTGCAAAACTAAAATGGCCTGAATTTATTGCTTCTGAGAGGCATAATGACTTGGGTTTGGATGCGCATATACCAGCATCATGTGCAAGTGATAACTGCGAAAAAGGTTTAGCCTCTTCAATAACTCCGACAATCGATAAAATAAAGAAAGATATAAAAAGATTTCAACCACATTATCCCAATATAAAAATTCTCATTTTTGCAACGCCAAATAAAGTTACGAATCAACAAGCGGAATCTTGGAAAGAGACCATCTGGCGAGATTGTAATATTGAGCTTCAAATCATCTCGAGAGAAGATGTCATTACAGATTTATTGTTGCCCGACAATGCTTCAATCTGCTCATCCCATCTTAATATCCATGTTGCCGTTGAGTTGACGACACAGGAATTGGTTACAAAGGCTCGAGAGGCAACAGGAGAAATATTGGCGACATGGCTTGCTCATCCGCGGTTAGCTGGAAAACCAAAGATAGAGCTACAATCCATCAATCTTGATAAGGATGGTCGCGAAATCGGAGAAATCTTCAGCCTTGCATATTTAGCTCAAGCGCTACAAGAGGGACGTCGAATTGTATTAGAAGCGCCTGCTGGGCGAGGAAAGACTACAACACTTCTTCAGCTTGCAGAGCACGTGGATCAATTAACTTTTCTTATCGATTTTCCACCGTGGATAAAATCAAACAACGATATCCTTGAGTTCATTTGTAAGATGCCCCAGTTTCTATCTCGCGGGATAGACGCTACAGCCATCGCGCAAATCTATAAAGCAGTACCTTGTTCGTTCCTATTGAATGGATGGAATGAGGTTGCGGATATTTATTCTGATAAGGCTGTAAGTGCACTCTCAGACTTAGAACACAATTTTCCTAAGGCTGGTATAATTGTTGCAACTAGGGCTCACCATATTAAGCCTCCCTTACCAGGCTCCTCTAGAGTTCAGTTGCTTTCCCTTAATCGACGACAGCGAGCAGAGTATCTTAACCAAGTGTTGGCAAACCGAGCCGGAGAACTCATCTCACAATTGGAAAATGATCGTGTTTTAGATGACATGACCAGAACTCCATTGATTCTTTCTGAAGTAGTAAATATTTTCTTGTCGGGAGCAACCATTCCAAAAACAAAGGTAGGCATCTTAGATGCTGTGGTACGGTTGGCCGGGGAAGCCGACGAGCACCAAGATCATTTAGCGCTCTCACCGCTTTTGGGCAAGAGTCGAGACTACTTAGCCGATCTTGCTGTTCAGATGACGAAAGCCGGAACTGTCACAATGGAAGAAACGTGTGCCCGGAGTGTTGTCAGTTCATTTAGTCGTAAATTACAGGCTGAGGGACAGATTGCAACGTTATCTGAGCCAGCGGAAATTTTGAGCGCCCTTTGCGCGCATCATGTGTTAGAGCGCTTAGAGTATCCTTCGGTCACATTCAGATTTCAGCATCAACAGTTTCAGGAGTGGTATGCCTCCATAGTATTGAGGAAATATCTTATGGGGCTTGTTGATAATAATAATCAGGAAATTAACCGGAATTTTATGCGGGAATATATCAATATACCTCTCTGGGAAGAACCGCTTCGCATGATCGCGGAAGCTATCGGAGACCTGAACGCTGATTCATCTGATGTTCAAAGGTTGATAAAAGCTGGAAAAATGTTGGTTGAATTTGCGTTAGACGTCGATCCAGTATTCGCAGCAGAATTAGCTCGATTATGCGGAAAAACAGTATGGGTGGAGGTGAAGAATAAAATTGGACAACATTTGCGATCATGGCATCAGATGGAAGATGATTCTCATAAACGCTGCGCCTTGGCTGGAATGATTGCCAGCGGGTCAGAGGATTTCAAAGACATTCTATTACCTCTTTTGACAAGTGATGATCAGCAAGTCCGCCTCAGAGCATACCGTTCATTTAGAGAGTTTCATGTATCCAGTTTAGGGGAAAGTTGGAAGCAGACCATTAAAACTTGGAAAGACGACCACCGAGCCGATTTTATTGGTGAGGTTGTCCGTGAACATTGCATGGCGAGTGTGGCAGAAGATTTTGCTCGTACAGACCCAAGCTCTAAAGTAAGGGCTTCCGCTCTGCGTGCGCTTGAGTGGGTTGGTGCTGTTGAAATCCTTAGTAGCGTCTTGGCCTCATATGGTGATAACGTTTTCGAAGAAGTATTGCGAGAGCGGGTGATAGACGATATCCCGCTTAAGGTTCGTCCGCGGGCAAATGAAGTCTATGGGACTATCCTTCAGAAGATAGGTGAGCCGAAAGTTCGGCTTCGGGTTCTGCTTGCTACAGCAGAAAATGAAGGAGAGCACATCGTTGAGGCCGCGAAAGAAGAATTGACTAAATGGCCATCTGGAAGAATGAATGACGGAGAGGAATCGCTTATCAAGTTGGCAATAGAGCTTATACGTAAGAATGATCCGGATTGGGCCAGTCAGTGGGTAGCGAGTCGTATTGTTGAGGGACTTTTGTGGAGTGATCGTTGGACAATCTTCATATCAAATATTCCTCAAACTTTTAGACAAGACTTGCTCAAGAAAATAGAGAGCGAAAATCTTCAACATAAGGACAATTCCGCAATCATATCTGTTTTGGTCGCAACTGCTGATGTAGATCTTGCAGGGGATGTATTTTCACGGTTATACTCGCTTCGAAATAAAACACCAGATGCATCTGAAAAGACCACTAAGACACAGGGGGATATTATAAGACAGCTCCAAGAATTATTTAGAGCGATGCCTCCGGGTGTAGCTATATCTGGTATGTTGGGTCGTTTGTCCTCAGAATTTAATCCTGTGGAACATCAGGTTGCTGTTGAACTTTTAGGGAGGATTGGAGATACTGGTTCCGACTTGAGAGGCCAATTGCCGGATAGTTTACAGCAGGCACTAAGGACATATTTTAAAAAAGGAGTTCCCTTTGTTTTAAGTCAGGATGATTTTAACGGCTCATTAAAGAGTGAGCTTGCGACAGCTCTGGCCAGAGTTGGTGATCCTAAAGATATGGATGATTTGAGTAAACTCATTCAAGCTGATATTGAGCGTATGAGAAAAGGGAGGGAAGCACGGCTTAAAGGCGATCGGGGGCCAATTGGTAACGGTGGAGTAATGTCCTATTCTAATTGGCAAGTACGAGCAGTAGAATGCTTGGATTCTCGAGGTGCGGAGGATGTTCTTCTAAATGTTTTATCTGAACCAGAATATGAGCAGGATGCAGCAAAAGCGTTGATTCGTTTAGCAAGGATTAGTAATCCAGAAACGCAACACGCTTTTAACAAAATAAATTATCGAAGTTTGTGGGAGGCTCGCTCCGGACGACTTAAAAGTAATTTCTATGAAGATCGCCGTTGTCGTTATGCAAGTGCCATCAAGCAGAGAATCGCCGTAATTAAGGAGCAGCGTTCTCAAGGCGACAATCCCGGCTCGTTCAATGGACGTTTGAAAATGCTGGCAAGCTTTATATCTGTCCTTGATAGCCGTGGGTCATCGGATCTTGTTATGGAGATTATGGCTCTACCGGGGCAGTGGGATGGCCATACTCGGGTAGAGGTGCTTGAAGCATTGCTTTTTAGCGGGACGCTTATAAAAACGGACGAGGCACTTAAAGTTCTTAATCCTACCATTGAACATGCCATAAGAGAACTTCATGATCAGCAAAGTCGTTTTCTTTTACAGCGATGCCTCTGCTTACTGCCTTTTTTCGATCCCCCTTCCGCAGGAATTGCGCGAATCAAAGAAATTATAGCTGCAACACAGATTCCAATTTATGATTTGCGTGAAATATTGAACGCTCTTGGTAATAGCCGATGCGACGAAGCACTTGATCTTCTGTTGGAATTATCCTCAAAGTATGGAAACAATTTAAATCATATTAGGGGTGAATGGATCGATGCCATCGCCGCAGTTGATACTAATAGGTCGAGGAAAGTATTAATGAGTTTTGTTGACCCTGAAATAGAAGGATTTAAAGAAGAGAATTGGCATTTTGATTACCATGAAAGTGATGGCCTTTCATCGCATATTGCAAATATCGCCTGTAATGACCCGACTGTAAAAGATCGGTTATTTTTACTTTGTACTAAACAACTTTCGTCGAGATCTCGTTTGTTACTTGCGAATATTATATCAAAGTTAGGCACATCGGAATCCATACGTGCTGGACTCAATCTTATTGATGATCGTAAGAATCCCTCGATTCCATATCAACTATTACGTGGTTTAGAGGATATTTTTCTTGGCAAGCGGCCATATGGAAGCGCTGGGAATACATACACCATTGAGTCTACAAGTGCTAATGAAATTCGGAGCCTTCTCTACGAAATGGCCATAGGAGATGGTACTCGAAAACGTTCGGCTTGTGTGCTTCTCGGCCAAATAGAGTCGTGGCGTTTGGAGTATGGACGGCCGGACAGTGAACCGAGGCATCCTGACTTCGACTCTGGTAAACCGTGGCCGCTTATTGAGTTGCGGGATAAGTCGATTTCTATTATTGCATAGGCATAGGTATGGATCAGATACAATATGATATTTCAATAATTGCATTTTTTGATATTCTCGGATTTGGTAAATGTGTTCAGATATCAAGTCCTAAAGAGATATACGATTTATTGGAAATATTCAAATATAATGCTAAGCCCGATGCTGACCTTGCGCAGATGTATGATCAGCGATATATGAATTTTTCCGATACGTTTGTTCGTACAACAAATATTTTGAGTGAAGCAAATCAAAAGCATCAAGTGGGTATATTATTTCATGAGTTATTAGATCTTCTTCATATACAAATTTCCCTTATTGCAAAGAAAATTATTGTGCGAGGTAGCGTAACTATTGGAAAGATATATTTGAAAGATGGCATTATATTTGGGCCTGGATTAAATAGGGCTTACGAGCTGGAGAAGGATTTGGCTGTTTACCCCAGAATTATCATTGATCCAGATGTGTTCTATATTTTGGAAAAAGCCCCACTGATTAAGGCAACTCATCACGATGTTGCCATGGAGCAAGAATCTATTAAAAATCTGATTTGCCAGTCAGCCGATGGAATGTGGATTATTGATTATTTAAAGGGATCTTCTTCAGAGTTTGATGATTTGTCCGATTATGGAGATTTTTTGAAGCTTCACAAGAAACTTATAATTCAGAATTCCAAGAGCTATAAGAATCTTGACAAGATTGCAGTCAAGTATTGCTGGTTGGCCAAATATCACAACGATATAATCGAATCATTGAAGCCAAAAGATTTCAATTTATTAGGTTACAGTAAAAAAACTTTAAGGATTTCCAAAAAAGAGATGAGTTTTAATTACGAGTTTTGATTAAATCTACAAACATATATTTTTGACTACGAGAGAAGCATATTTCCCCGACATTAATCGCGCGGCGGTGATCATGAATATTAGTAAGGCATTCGTCGATTGGCAGTAAATCTCTCAAAACCCCTCCTCCGAATTATTACTATTCCGTAGTAACGACCCCATTGTCAAAATAATCCGTTGTTGTAAGATCGATGTAGAAACACGCAGGGTGAATTTGTCTATTTTGTGGTAACGACCATCTTGTCAAAAATCTGGATTCAGGTAATATTGAAGTAGAAAACTTATAGCGGTACAGCTGATCACTGTTACCGTTTTGCAGAAAGCCATCTCCAGTCGACTGGCCGGGGATGGCTTTTTCATTTTAGGCTTCGACACTTTGAAAAATATTGCGTGTTCATAAGTGAGCCCCGACACTTTGACAGAAAACCCGGTATATACGCAGTGAGGGTGAGACACTTTGATGAAAAAATCCGTATATGCGCTTTAGGGGGGGGCATTTGAGCGAAAAAATCTGTATATACGTTTGGAGAAAATAATTGCGGTAGGGTGCGAAACTTTGGCCCTAAAAACGTAATAACTACGGTGAGGGGTAAAAAAGTTCCGACACTTTCCGGAAAAATCCGGAATATACGCTTAGGGAGTGAAAGTAGTGAAGAAAGTGAAAATATTTCCGGCAGTTTTGCAAATTTCTTCGTATATAGCTAGTAGAGGGCCTGTGAAGTGAAAAAAAAGAAAATATTTCCGTCAGTTTCCCAATTCTTTGCGTATGTAGCTAGTAGGAGGCAGTGAAACCATGAAAGACAAGTGCTTTGAGGCAGGAAATCTCTATCTGGCTACGTATTTGCTCTATTGCGGGTTTGCTATGAAAGGCATTGAGGGATCGGGTCGGCTTAAAAGGATCCTGTTTGACGATATCCCGGCAGTCCATAAGGCGTGTGAGGAGTTTTACGCTGATTCGGAGGCGCGCAAGTTATTTGATTGTTACCGGAGGGTAAAGGATTACTTATTTCAAAACGGAGTTTAAAAATGGAAGACGAGAGAAGAAAAGAGAAGAGAAAAATGGAAGAGATCATACCACAGGAATTGCTCAAGCTACCGAGCTGGGTAGGATATCAGCTCAGGCGTAATAAAGACCGCATTGATAAAGTTCCCATGAACGTCCTGACCGGACGTCCTGCCAAAAGTAACGATCCAAGCACATGGACAGATTATCAGACTGCCCTTGATTTGGTGAGCCAGCGTGGATATGCGGGTGTTGGCTTTATGTTTCAACCGCCTTATGTGGGCGTGGATATTGACCATTGCGTTAAGGACGGAGTGATTGCGTCATATGCTTTGGAAATCCTAAAGGCACTCAATTCGTATTCGGAATACTCGCCGAGTGGTACCGGCATTCATATTCTTTGTAGAGGTTCAATCGCTCGGGCCTGCAAGATATCAAAGATCGGGCTTGAGATTTATACCAAAGGCAGGTTCTTTACTGTAACAGGCAACCGGCTTACAGATTATCCGGCTGAACTTAACGAGTGCACCAATGCGCTTAAGACGATATTTGATAAACACTGTCATTCTGAGCCCGAAGGGCGAAGAATCTCTGAAGATAGATCCTTCGGTCGGCCTTCGGCCTCCCTCAGGATGACAAAGTTAGAAGACATTCTCGCCATAATCGCTAAAAGCCAAGACGCGGAGAGGTTCCAGCGGCTTTATTCCGGACAGTGGCAAAACGATTATCCGTCCCAGAGTGAAGCGGATCTGGCGTTAGGCAACAAGCTGGCGTTTTGGACAGGCAAAGACGCCGGGCGTATGGATTCACTCTTTCGCCAGTCAGGGCTCATGCGGCCCAAGTGGGATGAGAAGCATTTTGGTGATGGCCGGACTTATGGCCAGTCGGTCATCGAAAAGGCGATCAGTGGGTGTAGTGAGGTTTATGGAGGAAGCGGCGCTCCGGGGCCGGTTGCTAAGGCTAAGCTCACGCAAGGCGAAATTATTACCCGTGATTGCGAGGAGAACATTAAGGATTTCTTTCGCGATCAGCATGGCAGTTCTTTTGTGGTGCTTCCGGTTGAAGGCCATTTTGAGGTGTGTCTGACTTCAAGCGTTCGCTTCAGGAATTGGAAGGCTACGCGGTTTCGCGAGCGATTTGGCGTGCCACCGAAGATTGAAGCACTGAATCAGGCGCGGATTCAGGTTGAGGCGCGCTGTGGCGGTTCCCGGCAGGTTGAGCTCTTTAATCGAGTAGGCTGGCATAACGGGAAGGTTTATTACGACCTTACAACACCGGACTATCGTGGCGTGGTCATCGATGAGACTGGCTGGGACGTTGTGCCGTTGCCGCCGATATTCAGGCGTTATCAGCATCAGGCAGAGCAGGTGATTCCGGTTAAGGGCGGAGATCCTAAGGCAATATTGCGTTTCTGTAATGTTAATTCAGACGACCACTGCCTTTTTATGGTCGCCATTGCATCGTTTTTCATTCCCAATATTCCGCATGTCATTTTAAGCCAGACCGGCGAGCAGGGCTCCGGCAAATCGAACAATTCCCGCAAGATCAAAGGTTTGGGCGATCCGTCCAAGGTCATGCTGATCTCAACTCCCAAAGAATTGGAACAAGCGCAGATGACCGCGGAGAAGCACTGGATCAGCACCTTCGACAATATCTCCAAAATTTACGAGTGGTTTAGTGACTTCTTGTGCCGGGGCGTTACCGGTGAGGGCGATATGAAGCGATGCCTTTATACCAATGACGATGAATTTATCCGGTCTTACAGGCGGTGTTTTGTTTTGAATGGCATCGGCACGTCATTGTGGCGGGCAGACCTGCTTGATCGGGCCATTATCTTTGACATTCCGGTTTTAAAGAAGAGCCGCGCTGAGAAAACCATGGAAGACGAATGGCAATGTGAGCTTCCCGGGATTCTGGGTGGATTCTTTACTGCCATTTCAAAAGCAATGAATACCTTTTCGCAAGTTACCGGACATGAAAAGTTTCGCATGTCTGATTTTGCCCAATGGGGAGGCGCGCTGGCAGGGGCATTGGGTTATTCGCAGGATGAGTTTTTCAAAAAATATCAGGAGTCTGTAGATCGAAAATGGCAGGACACCGCGGACGATAGCACGTTTGCCAAAAAGCTAATCGAGCTTATGGATAAACACGCAGGTTATTGGGAAGGGTCGGCCGCTGAGCTTTTGCATGAGGTAACCCGCGATGACGACGATGAAAAAGGCATGCCCAAGACCGCCAAGTGGCTTTCAACAGAGCTACTGCGTATTGCGCCGGTTATGCGCAATGTCGGAGTGGATATCGTAAAAAAGGACAAGCGTGAGCCGGGCACCGGACGGAGGCTTTTTACTATTAGAAGAACCGAGTCAAAGGTGTGTGAGGAGGGGTGTGAGGAAGGTGTGAGCAGAGGCGTGCTTTGTGAGGATCGCGCGGAGGTGGACAGTGACCGTCCGTTCTAAAAGTGTGAGTTTGCTCACGAGTGCTCACGCTTGCTCACAGGCGTGCTCACAAGGTCAAGGCTACAGGCATCAAGGGGTTATGTATTGTTGTGAGGTTTGTGAGGCTAAATTCCTACTCTTTTTAGAAATCAATAAATATATAGGAAGAGGCGTAGGTATCGCCTCAAGGATGGCAGGTGTGAGGATAGCGATTTTAGCCTCACATTGCTCACAAACCTATCGGCGGGTCCTTCGGAGGGGGTGTCGGCCGCGAGTCGGGCGAGGCGAAGTCTGTGAGTGATGTCGGGTTTTCAAAATGTCGTGTCGTGGTCGTATGAGCGTATTTCGGGGTGTCCGATTGGTAGGGGCTCAAGAAGGCGTTTCCCGTCGGGGAATAGGCTTAAATATGGCTCAAAATTGCCTCAAAAAGCATGTCCTAAAACACGACAAAACCGGACATTTGCAATGTCCGAATGTCCTATTGACGTAGAAAAATATGATCAAGGTAGCGAGTACAATTAATGTGACGGCGGTAACGCCGCGAGGCGGGGATGCTTTAGAGATAAAGCTAAAGAATCGGGGTCTGTCCAGCGTCGAAATCCGAGAGGCTCGTAAATCCTTTAATGAGGGCATAGAGTTGCTGTCGAGGATGTTCTTAAATTGCTATGACCTTGAGAAGAAACCGCTTGTATAGGGTTGTATAATACGGTATACTGGGCATCATTGATGGAAGTCGTCATTCTGAGCGAAGCGAAGAATCTAATATGGCAGAAAAGCAAGGATACGTTTACATTTTAACGAACGTGCATAATAAAGTTCTGTATACGGGCGTGACGAGTGATTTGGTCAAGAGAGTATACGAGCATAAAAATAAACTGGTGGACGGATTTACTAAGAAATACAATGTGCATAAATTGGTTTATTTCGAAGTATTAGATGGCATGATAAATGCAATTACGCGAGAGAAGCAGATTAAAGGTTGGTTGCGGAGTAAGAAGATTGCGTTGATAGAAGCTAATAATTCGGAGTGGAAGGATTTATACGAGGGGCTGGTTTAGATTCTTCGTCGCTTCGCTCCTCAGAATGACGAGAAGGTTATGAAAACTTACACGATGACAGAGACGGCAAAAATGTTGGGCGTGCACCGGCAGACTATGATCAATTGGATCCGCAAGGGATGGGTTAAACCCAAGCGTGATTACAAAGATTGGCCGGTGTTTACGGACGAGTGTATCGCCAAGATTAAAGACTGGCGGGAGACATTAAAGGGGTGAAGTATGGATGCCCGCTTTCGCGGGCATGACAAAAGCATGCGTTGGGACTCTTTTTAAAGCTGTCATTCCCGCGCAAGCGGGAATCTATAAGATATGACAAAATCATATTATGTGTACATGCTGGCAAGCAAAAAGAATGGGACTCTTTACATCGGAGTTACAAATGATTTGGTCAGAAGAGTGTATGAGCATAAGCAGGGCTTAGTAGAAGGATTCACGAAGAAATATAACGTCCATCAGCTGGTATTTTTCGAATAGACGAATGACGTTGAGAGCGCAATAACCAGAGAGAAGCAGATGAAGAAGTGGAATCGCCAGTGGAAAATTGAATTGATCGAGAAAAATAATCCGGAGTGGAAAGATTTGTACGAGGATATAGCAAAGTAATGGATGCCCGCTTTCGCGGGCATGACATGTCGGTTGGATAATGGATCCCCGCTGGAGTTTACCCTCGAATGATTGAATCGAGGGCGGGCATGACATGCGGGTCGGGGATGACAGGGCAGACAAATGAGAGTAGCGTTATATACGAGGGTAAGTACAGAGGATCATATTTAGAGGCATCTACATTCAGAATACAGAGATCGTCAAGGTTGATATCAATGAGCCTTGGAAAATGTGTTACGATGAAGCGTTAAAGTCTCGTCATTCTGAGCCGAAGGCGAAGAATCTAACGGAAAAGCAGATCCTTCGGTCGGCCTGCGGCCTCCCTCAGGATGACGGTGTTGGAGCAGATGGCCTCCCTCAGGATGACGGCGAGGATAAAGGAGTAAAATGGCAGAAAACGAGAAGGATGAGCACCGAGGAAAGCGTATACTGTTGCGCACCTTCGGATGACGAATGGGTTGAGTCCTACAGGACGACCCTGCTCTTCCTCAAAGGGCTTTTTCAGTATGAGGCGTCACGTAGCACTAGAATAACGCAAACCGAAGGAAGCAGTACTACACTTCTCGAAAGCAAAGATAGCTAAAA
>JAUSED010000012.1 GCA_030650425.1 Candidatus Omnitrophota bacterium
AACCTTCGCTGGTCATTATGGCTGGCGGAGGTTTTTTATTTATAGCATATGGAAAAATCATTTCCATTAGGATTTTTATGTGATATAATGTGCAATAATGTTACATCAAGATTTGGAGGGAAAATCATGCTTCTAAAGGGATATTTGACCGTTCGTCAAGTTGCCAAGGAGTTGGGACTGACTGAATATAGAATCCGGCAATTGATCCGCGAAAAACAAATCCGGGCAACTAAAATCGGACAGTGGCGGATTAAGCCGGGTGATTTACAGGAATTTGTCGAAAGCCGAAAGAATATGCGGTAGAAACAAGGAGAGGCGTTAATATGGCAAAAAACAAAATTGAAAGAGCGAACGATTCTTTTGAGAAGGATCTCTTTAAAATGGCGGATAAGCTCCGTAAGAATATGGATGCCGCTGAGTATAAGCACATCGTATTAGGATTGATATTTCTAAAGTATATTTCTGATTCCTTTGAAGATCTTCATTCAAAATTAGCCGCAGGCAAAGGCGATTATGAAGGTGCGGATCCGGAAGATGCGGACGAATATAAGGGTGAGAATGTTTTTTGGGTTCCGCAAAAGGCACGCTGGTCGCATCTTCATTCTCGGGCTAAACTTCCATCCATTGGTAAGGACGTTGATGATGCCATGGAGGCGATTGAAAAGGATAATCCTACACTAAAAGGGATTTTACCAAAGGTGTATGCTCGTCCTAATCTAGATAAATCAGCGCTTGGTGGACTTATAGACCTCATTGGGAATATCGCTTTGGGAACCGAGGCGGCTAAAAGCAAAGATTTACTTGGCAGGGTCTATGAATACTTTTTGGGTGAATTTGCTAATGCCGAAGGAAAAAAAGGCGGACAGTTTTATACACCGAAGTCAATTGTGCGGCTGATGGTTGAGATGATAGAGCCCTACAAGGGCAGAGTGTTCGACCCGGCATGTGGAAGCGGTGGTATGTTTATCATGAGCGAGAAATTTGTTGAAAGTCACAAAGGTAAAATTAGCGATATTTCAATTTATGGTCAAGAAAGTAATCAAACGACTTATCGTCTTTGTCGAATGAACTTGGCTATTCGTGGCATTGATGGATCGCAGGTCAAATGGAATAATGAAGGGTCTTTCTTAAACGATGCGCATAAAGACCTCAAGGCAGATTTTATTCTTGCAAATCCTCCGTTTAATGACAGTGATTGGTCGGGGCAATTACTTCAAACCGATCCACGTTGGCAATATGGCATGCCACCGGCAAGTAATGCTAACTTTGCGTGGCTTCAGCACATGATTTATCACCTTGCGCCAAAGGGCGTGATGGCGTGCGTGCTTGCCAATGGCTCGCTCTCATCTCAAACAAACAACGAGGGTGATATTAGAAAAGCGTTCATTGAAAAGGATCTCGTGGACTGCATTGTCGCGCTACCTAAACAGCTTTTCTATAATACAGGCATTCCGGCATGTATTTGGTTTGTTTCCCGAAAGCGTATGGGCAATGGCGATCGTAAGCGCACTGGCGAGATCCTTTTCGTTGACGCTTCGGAAGTTGGCTATATGGAAGACAGCACTCACAAGGCATTTAGCGAGGAAGATATTGTTAAAGTTTCCAAAACCTACCATGAATGGCGAAGGTGCGACGGCAAATATGAAGACATCAAAGGTTTTTGTAAATCTGCCGATATAGGAGAAATCACTAAGCATAATTTTGTCCTCACGCCCGGGCGCTATGTTGGCATGAAAGATGAGGTTGATGACGGCATTCCATTTGAAGAAAAGATTACTGGGCTCACAAAGAAACTTGCCGAGCAGATGGTAGAAGAGAAAAAGTTGGATGAGGAAATAAAAAAACAACTGAAAAATGTTGGATTTAAATTGGGGTAACTATGGCAGATCAAACTTCTACAATTCCAAAGGGCTGGAAAATGACGACACTAGGCGAGGTCATTTCTTCAGGGCTTATTTCTAATCACAATAATAAAAGATATCCTTTGGCAGGCAATGAAAGAGCGAGGCGGCAGGGCATGTTTCCTTACTATGGGGCGGCCAGCGCAATTGATTTTATAGATGAATACAAATATGACGGATTTTATTTATTAGTTGCAGAAGATGGCACAGTTTATGATGGAAAATCTCCAATGCTTCAGTTAGTCAATGGAAAATTCTGGGTAAGCAATCACTCTCATGTATTACAAGGGAAAGATGAAATTATTACAAAATTTTTGTCATATATTTTAAAAAATGTAAGCATTTCTCCATATATTACAGGAGCTGTTCAGCCTAAATTAACAAAAGAAAATCTTTACAGCATTTCTTTTTTATTTCCGGAGAATGAAACTGAACAACGCGCCATCGCGGAGGTACTGTCGTCTGTGGATGATAAGATTGAGCTTTTGCGCGAGCAGAATAGAATTCTTGAAGAAACCGCGCAGGTGATTTTTAAAGAGTGGTTTGTTAATTTTAATTTTCCTGGTGCAACCGGCAAAATGGTTGATTCCGAACTTGGCGGAATTCCAGATAAGTGGAGAATGGGAAAATTAGGCGAAGAATTTAATATTACGATTGGAAGAACGCCTCCGAGGGAGGAGCGTGAATGGTTCTCCAGCATTCCAATTGGTAAGAAATGGATTTCAATAAAAGATATTGGAAATAGTGAAATGTATATATCTAACACGTCGGAATATTTAACAGATGAAGCAGTGGAGAAATTCAATATTCCAATAATTCCTGAAAATACAACTATTATGAGTTTTAAAATGACGGTTGGAAAGCTTGCAATTACAACAGAAAAAATGCTTTCAAATGAAGCGATAGCTCATTTGAAAATAAAAGAAAATTCAAATCTTTCTACCGAATTTATTTATTCTTTTTTAAAGGGCTTAGATTTTAATAGCTTAGGAAGCACTTCTTCTATTGTGACAGCTATAAATTCAACAATGATAAAAGATATAGATATTTTTATTCCTGAAAAACAAATAATGCAAAAATTTAACAAAGTAATTCAGCCGATTTTTGCAAAATTAAAGAACAATAATGGCCAAATTCAAACTCTCTCCGCTCTCCGCGATGCGCTTTTGCCTAAACTGATGGAAGGTGAGGTGCGCGTGAAAGGTTTTAATAATTAAGTATGAGAAAAACGCAGTCATTCATAGATGAAAATATAAAATGGCAAGCGCTCGGCGACTATGTTTTGCGTATTGAAACGTATCGAGAAACATCCCCCGGACTTGTTATTGAAAATTGTAAGTCACTTATAGAATCAATTTTCAAAACTATTCTTGTTGAGGTTAACGCGAAGACTGAAGATGATTTAAAAAATATTGATATCAGCGGTCTGTATAAACAGGTAAAGAAAATTCTTTTTTTTGAGGAGAAAGGCTATTGCCATATCATTGGAAGCTTTTCCAATGCTATTGCGGAGTTTAGAAATAAGCTCGGAGAAACATCTCACGGGAAAGATATTTATACGCTAGAGAAAAATAGAAGCGCGCTATTTGGAGATGAAATTCATTTTTTGCTCTCCACCACAGATAATATCGCTTTCTTTTTACTGAGCTATTACAAGAATTTATACCCTGTATATGCAGAGAAGAAGCGAGAGTTGGTTTATGGCGATTACAGTGAATTTAACGGATGGTTTGATGAAACGCAAGAACAAGTGGTTGTTGGAGGCGTGTCGTTATTGCCAAGTCGCGTGTTATTTGATGGAGATATTGACGCATACAAGACCAGCTTGGGGGATTATTTAGGCAAGAATGATGTGGTTGAGAGGTTAAGAATAAGTCCGAACTTTGCATCAACCCATTCATTAATAGGCGAATTGTCTCAATGTCAGAATTTTTCAAAAGAACAGGTCAGGCGATTGTTTGATGCGTTCTTCTTTAATAATCAAATCAGTTTGATAGCTACAGATCAGGATGTGGCGGATTTTTTTACAACGCTTCTTCAGGAAAATGAAGCATTGCTTAGCGAAGGTGAATTAAATCAATTTAGGAGTCATTACAATTAATCATGAGCCATATTTACGAATCCACAGTTGAGGAATTTGTCATTGAGCTTTTGCAGGGTCAAGGGTTTGACTATTTATCTCCTGAGGCGCAGGAAATAGAAAGAAAAAGCCTTGCCGACGTAATTTTAATTTCCCGTCTTAAAAAAGCTATCAATATTCTTAACCCCACCATTCCGCAAGAAGCTCAAGAACAAGCTTTGCGTCAGGTTCTTAATTTGCCTAGCCAAAACCTTATTGATAATAATGAGGCTTTTCACAAAATGCTTACCGAAGGCATAGAGGTTGAGTATTTAGCAGAGCATGGTGTGAAAGGTGACAAGGTCTGGTTGGTTGATTTTAATGATGTGCGAAATAATGATTTCATAGTATGCAATCAATTCACGGTTATCCAAAATAATATTAATAAGCGGCCGGATATTGTTTTATTTGTTAATGGATTGCCATTGGTTGTTATAGAGCTTAAAAATCCAGCAGACGAAAATGCTACAGTTAAGAAGGCATATACACAGATTCAGAATTATAAAAAGGCAATTTCAAGCTTGTTCTTTTATAACGAGATTTTAGTGGCGTCTGATGGATTGGATGCTAAAGCCGGGACGATTACTTCAGAGTGGTCTCGGTTCTTGGCGTGGAAAACGGTCGATGGTGTAAAAGAGGATAAATCAACTGTTCCGCAAATTGAGACCCTTGTTAAGGGCATGCTCCGGCCGGATATTATCATTGATTTAATTAAACAATTTGTTGTTTACGAAAAGACCAGAAAAGAAGATGTAAGCACAGGGATTATAAGAATTGAGACTGCCAAAAAGGTCGCCGCATATCATCAATATTATGCCGTAGCTAAGGCTGTCGTTTCGACAAAAGACGCCGTAAAAGACGCGGGGAATCGAAAGGCTGGCGTTGTCTGGCATACTCAGGGAAGCGGCAAATCTCTTTCGATGGTTTTTTATACCGGCAAGGTTGTTCTGGAACTTGATAATCCAACGGTGGTTGTTCTTACAGATAGAAATGATTTAGATAACCAATTGTTTGATACTTTTGCCGGGTGTAAGCAGTTATTAAGGCAGGATCCGGTTCAAGCAGAGAGTCAGGAACATTTAAAGGAACTGCTAAAAACTGCAGGGGGAGGAATAATATTTACTACTATACAAAAATTCTTTCCGGATAATGGCGAGCTGGTTTTTGATCTTTTGTCTGATAGAAAGAACATAGTTGTGATTGCTGATGAAGCGCATCGTAGTCAGTACGGATTTAGTGCAAAAACTACGGTTAAAAACGGCGAGGCATTTACGTCGTATGGGTTTGCGAAATACGTACGAGATGCATTGCCGCATGCTTCCTTTATTGGCTTTACTGGTACGCCGATTGAGAAGGAAGACGCTTCAACTTTGGCAGTATTTGGGAATTACATTGATATTTACGACATTGAGCAAGCTGTTGCTGACGGTGCGACTGTAAGGATTTATTATGAGTCACGCCTAGCAAAAGTTCATCTGAAACCAGAAGAAAAAGAAAAGCTTGATGCTGAGGTCGAGTCTGTTACTGAAGGGGAGGAATCGACTGCTAAAGAGAAGGCAAAAGCCAGATGGACACAGCTTGAGGCAATCGTTGGGCATCGGGATCGTGTGAGGATAATTGCAAAGGATATTATCGATCATTTCGAAAAACGGCAGGAAGCTTTTGAAGGCAAGGCATTGATTGTAGCAATGAGCAGGCGCATAGCAGTCGAGCTTTATGCAGAGATAGTTGCCTTGCGGCCCGCATGGCATAGTGAGGATAAACACAAAGGCGTTGTTAAAGTTGTTATGACATCGAGCTCAAGCGATCCTGAAAGCTGGCAGTTGCATAGCACGTCCAAGGATGACCGTAAGGCTATTGGAGACCGGTTTAAGGATCCCGATGATGGATTAAAACTCGTTATAGTCCGGGATATGTGGCTTACGGGATTCGATGCACCATGCCTTCACACTATGTATGTTGATAAACCGATGCGTGGGCATAACCTCATGCAAGCAATCGCTCGAGTTAACCGTGTATTTAAAGATAAGCCCGGCGGCTTAGTTGTCGACTACATTGGAATTGCTTCTGATTTGAAGAAAGCATTGGCGACTTATACAGAAAGCGGTGGAAAAGGCGAGCCAATGCTTGATCAGAATGATGCGGTTGCGACTATGCTTGAGAAATACGAGATAGTCGTTCAGTTGTTTAGTGGTTTTGATTACAAGCGGTATTTTACTGCTGATACTAAAGGGAAGATGACGATTATTCTTGAAGCGCAGGAATATATTTTAGGTTTGGACGATGGAAAAAATAGATTTACTAAGCAAGTTATATTGTTATCTAAGGCGTTTGCGTTATCAGTTCCGCATCTTGATGCTTTACGAATAAAGGATGAGCTGGGATTCTTCCAAGCGGTAAAGGCCCGATTGACTAAATTTGAACCAACGGGTATGGGGAAGAGTGATGAAGACATAGAAACTGCTATCCGTCAGATTGTGGATCAAGCAGTTGTTGCCGAGGGTGTTATTGATATTTTTGATGCGGCTGGGATAAAGAGGCCGGATATTTCAATACTTTCGGAAGAATTTTTGGCGGAAGTCCGAGGAATGCAGAGGAAAAATCTTGCTATAGAGCTTCTCAAGAAACTTCTTAATGATGAATTGCGGATGCGCTTAAAGAAAAATCTTGTTCAGAGCCGCAAATTGTCGGAGATGCTTGAGCAGGCTATTAGAAAATATCAAAACAACCTTCTTACAACGGCGCAGGTTATAGAAGAGCTCATCAAAATCGCAAAAGACATTAAGGAGTCAGATCAACGTGCTGAAGGTTTAGGGTTATCGGATGATGAGCTTGCGTTTTATGACGCTTTAGCAAATAACGACAGCGCGCGGGATGTTTTAGGAGATAAGACGCTTAAAGAGTTGGCAATCGTGTTGGTAGATAGGGTTAAGGCAAATGTTTCAATTGACTGGACACTAAAAGAAAGCGCGCAGGCTAAGCTGAGAACAATAGTCAAGAGGTTGCTTAGAAAATATGGGTATCCACCCGATAAGCAAATGTTAGCGACCGAAACTATCTTAAAACAAACAGAGCTTTTGTGTGATGAATGGGTGGAAGCAAAGAAATAATTATTGGTATCGACAAAGAAGGAAACAGTAATAATTGATGGTAAATCATGGATGAAAAATATAAAGAATTATTTGAGTTATCGCTGAAAGTTTTAGATGAAGAACAGCAACGAACGAACAGGCTGGACGAAAAAGCTTCCAAGTATTTTAGCGTTTTAACTTTCTTGATTGGTATTTATGGTGTTTTTTGTTCCCGCGTCCTATCGGAATGCATCCCATTTAAAGGCTGGATGGACGTTAGTCTAATCGGCTTGGGGCTTATTAACCTTTTGGGACTAATTGCCGCTTGGTTTTTATGCTTCGCGGTTTTTCGGCAACACGTCATTGTCAAGATTCCATTGAATGACGAAATGATTAGGTTCTTTAACGATAATGAGATGGTCGATGTCCATTACACATTGGCAAGGGCAAATAAAGACGCGCTTATCGAGAATCGGAGCATTACCGACAAAAAATCTTATTTGTTAGTGTGGACGTATAAAATACTTTCATGGGTATTTGTTTTGATGGTTGTTATGATGTTTGTTTTTGGGATAAAAATATGGTCTACAAAAAACCATTCTAAGAGCGGAGGTGTTGTGATGACTGAGGAAAATAAATCTAAAGAGAAGCCGAAGGAGGATCTCAAGCCGCCGACTTACGACCGTATTACGGAAGGCTATGATCCGTCGAAGACAAAGAAGATCGAGAAAGGCGTTGTTGAAAAAGATAAGGAAAAAAAGTAATCGAGATCTGTTCACTAAAGAACAACTATGCCTGATGATCTTTTTGATGAGTTCATGGAATACGATTTCACGATGGGATCGGATGTCGTGAAATGCCCGCATTGCGGGGCCGACGTGCCATGTAGTTTGTTTTTCGATGATGAGGCTGAGTGCCCGAAGTGCGGAAAGAAGTTCCGGAAGGACGAGCATAAAGATACTTGATTTACGTGGATACAGGAGTAGTTTAAATGAGCATAGAACTAGTTCCAGATCTTAAGAAATTGCCTCATATTTATGGAGCGCATAAAGATGAAAAGTTAGTTATCTTTGTGGGTGCAGGAATATCAGCTCTTTGGGGATGTAAACGATGGAAGGATATGGCAACCGCGCTGATAGATTCTTGCTATGAACGAGGCAGTATAGACTATTGGTCACGCGAAACATTATTAACAAAGTATTCTAGCGCACCAAGGAAATTAATTACTATTGCCAAGAATATTCTCAATGAAAACTATTTGGGGGAATTGAAAAAAACACTTCAGCTAGCACATGAGCGAAAGGCTAAATTGCCCGATTTGTTTAATAACCTATTTTCGCTCAAGGCAATTTACATTACAACCAATATTGATGATAATTTCTCGAGTTTATTTGATAAAGGCAATGTTCACTTTGACCCAACCAAATTTTCAATAGCTATACTTAAACCTAAAAATATTATTCACCTGCATGGGGTTATTCATAATCCAGAAAGTCTGGTTATGACTGTGGATGAGTATATTGACCGTTATCAGAAGGATGGTTTTAGGGAATTTTTGGAATCGGCATTCTTCGATGAAAAGTACTGCTTCCTTTTTATTGGGTACGGTGTCGATGAGATGGAAATCATTGATTTTATGATTCAAAAATATAGCAAGGGAGTCAAATCCTTACGAGGGTTTCTGAATCGCTTTTATATTTTGTTGCCCTTCTTCCATAATGAAGAGCCGTTATTCAAATATGAACAGCTATATTTTGATCAGATAAATATGTCAGTTATACCCTATTCAATAAATGCTAAAGGCTACGATCAATTAGATGAAGTATTGTCATCATGGCGGAAGGCATTTGAGGAATACGGCAAGGGCGATGAATTTTATGGGTTTAACCAAATTATTGAGAAGAATTTATGAGCCAGCTTAATACAGAAGAACAGCAAGTTCTTTATTTAATTAAAACCGATGCCGATCAAGCGAGGTATTTCTTTGCTCGGGTTAAATCATTGAAGTGGTTTTATCCTTTAAAGGATCAAGGATATTTTAGCCCGGAGAGCATTCCTTATGATTCGGAAGGACATGCGCTATTTTGGAATATTTTGAATTATTTTGAACGCGTTTCCGAGCAAGTAGCCCAGAATCCCCAATATGGCAAGGAGTTGATTGAAATCATTGAGAGTATTGTTCAATTTTCGCTTAATAAGAAGCGGGTTGACAATTACCACATCGGGTGGTATTGCGTAAAAATCTTAAATAATCTACCTGCGGCGGTTATTAAAGATAACCTGACAGTCAATAAATTTCAGACCTGGCTTTTGGTATGGACAGATCATGGTTTAGGGAGCGATTTGACGATTAGTGATATTGGTGAAAAGCTTTTGCCGAAGTTTTTGCATGATGACTTTGGGCCTAATTATTTATATGCCGAAACAATTATAAACGTAATTACTGCAATCAAGGCTAGTGGAAAACCAGACACCTTTACAAAGCGAGACGATGCCATCATGGCTTGGCAGACTTATTGGATTCTAGATGCTTTTAGGAAGCATGGTCAACTAATCGGTCAAAAAAGTTCTCTTAGTATTGTTTTTGAAATAGCAGAGAAGCTAAGCAATGCGTTGGAATATAAGCAAAAGGATCATTACACCGATTTAGAGATAGGAGATGCTATTTATCGCATTAGGGTTGCCAGAATCTTTGCGGATGGTCTGAAGCCTCGAGAGATTAAATTCAAGAACGATGAATATGAATGTGTAATTAGGCAATTCTCAAAAGAACAACTTGCAGGGGTTGATCGCCAGAATGATTTTTGGGCGCTTCATAATCTTGAACCGCAGATTGAATGCGGAAATTTTACATTTACTGCCTTAACGAAAGATTCGTTTGTCGCCGAAATAAGAAAGAATTTACCGACAGGTATTAGCTGGCAAGGTGCAGACAAATTTGAGCAAAAGATCTTAAATATTCATGAAGGATTATATTCAGATTATTCACATATATGGTGCCGGACATTAAAGAGTGGGCCTGAGCATGGAGATGGTGCTGAAGATGTTTTGACTGTGATTTTGAGGGATATTTTACTTGCTAAGTGTGAAATAAATCGCGAAGCGGGCAAACAAATTTTAAGCTCCTTTTTAAACGATACTAAATATCAATTTCCCATATTCCGGCGTTTTGTACTTCTATGTATTGATAGATTCTGGACTGACTATTTTGAGCTTTTAGACAAACTGATTGAAGTTATCCCAACCATTCTTGAAGAGTCAGATCTTGAGGTAGAGATGCAAGACGTTATTCATAATCACAATTCCGCTTTTAGTCCTGTATTAAAGGACAGGTTGAAGGTTCTTATTGATAATGTTCCAGAATATTATATGAGCAAGGGGGATGAAAAACTTGTAGCTTATTGGAAATATAAATGGTTATCGCCCTTGCGCGAAAATCCTGATTTCTCTTTTCTATATGAAGAAGCGAAACAAAAAGCCGAGCCTAAAGACGGCAAGCCATACGAGCCGGAACGTTCAGCGTTTAAAGGTGGCTTTGTAAGTCATAAGTCACCAATTTCAAAGGAGGATATACTCAAAAAACCTGTTGCTGAAATAGTTAAATATTTGGCTGATTTCAAAGGCGCTGATTTCTGGCATGGTGCTTTTGAAGGTGATCCGGATAGGGAAGGACTCGGGAGTGTTTTACAGGCTGTTGTAAAAGACGATCCGAAGAAATTTACTGACGAGTTTGACGCATTCATAAATGTCGATTATTTTTACCTTCAAGGAATGTTTCGAGGTATAAAAGACGCATGGAATGCCGGGACAGATATTGATTGGAAAAATATTTTAGATTTTAGCATTAAATATTTAAACAGAGGTAAAGATGCTATAATTGCCGAGGCTCTTAAAGCCCAAGGGGAGGACAGTGGTCAAGGACGGTATATATGGATTGTAGAGGCTATCGTTGAGTTGGTTGGCGATGGATCCAAGGATGATACAAAAGCATTTTCTCAGGAGTATTTTGACAAGGTTGAACAGATATTCGACCTAATACTTCCGTTGCTTAAAGGGGAAAAGCAGCCGGATACGCAAAGAGATGCTTTAACCTATGCATTAAATACTACTCTTGGCCGGACAATTATGGCGTATATGTCTTTTTCGTTGAGAGTTGCAAGGGCAACACAGAAAAAGAAAGAGAACTGGGGCCGGGATAAATTTGAGAGATTCCTTCCCATCGGTATAGATGGATATATTTGGCTTGGGTGCTATCTGCCACAAATGAAATACTTGGATAACGGTTATACAATAGAAAAAATCAATTCTTTTGCTCAAAAGGATTCTAGTGATTTCGAGTGGCAGATGTTTATGGAGGGATATCTGACTGGGGCTCGGGTATGTAAAGATTTATATACTTTAATGAGAGCGAATTATATAAAGGCTCTCCAGAGTACGGTATTTAAAGGAAGGGCTGACGAGAGACTGGTTGAGCATATTTGCATTGGGTATCTTCAGCTTGGCGAAGCATTGATGCAAAACAATGAAGAAGGCAAACCGAGTTTATTCTGGAAAATGCTTAACGAGGCTGACACAGAGGATAAACGAAGTCGATGGGAAGATGTCACTGGTTTCTTCTGGTCAATATCTGGTAGGACATTAAAAAAAGAAGAAAAAGACAAACAAGAAGAGCCATCTGAAGATTTTAAAAAGAAGATATTAGCCTTCTGGGAATGGACAGTTAACGAACAGGAATTTGTAAAGGGGAAATTGGGTGACGCGTATTCTTCATTTCTATGCCGTATGGTAGAATTGACAATTTGGCTTGATGGGATAGATGATACTACGGAAAAATGGATTATGCTTTCAGCTCCTTTTATCGAAATAGAACATCGCTCATCTTTTTTTATTGAATATTTAACTAAATTTGATGATGATGAAAGTGTTCAGCGGATAGGCAAGATATTCATAAAAGTTTTGGAAACCGCCACGCCTAGCTTCAGGCAAGAAGAAATTCAGTTAATCGTTGGAAGACTCTATAAGCTTGGAGAAAAGAACCCGGGAGTTAAATCAGATGCAGATAATATATGTAATACTTATGGGAGGCGAGGCGCACATTTCTTAAAGGAATTGTTTTACAAGTATAGTAAGGAACAATAATAAAATAGGGAGTTCTATGGGCGGCAGAAGCACATCAGACAATTTTAAGAGGCGATTCGGGGATCCCGAGCGAATCGAAATAAAGTTTGAAGCTAGAAAATTATCGTCTTCGGAGGAAGCGCGTCGAAATGAAGCGATGGCAACGGCGCATGTTGATGTCTTGAGAAATCTTCTGGGGCGCGAACCAACTCACGATGAGATTATTTGCAAAGTAGATATCTCGAAGAAATTGAGAAAGAAATATCATGAAGAAAGTCATTAGCCGGTATTTATCTCCGGAAACATACGAAGCCGTAAAGAGGGATTTTGGGTTCTTGGTCAATAAGATCGAGCAATCCGGGTATGAATATGATTTGCAGATACGCGATAACTACATGAACCTTTATTATAAAGGCAACAGCCTCGGGAAAATATCCTACCGTAAGTCAGAGGATCTATACGAGATCAGGATCCATCGTAAGTTTGCGGAGGGCATCGGGTCGGAGATTAATAGGTTTAAGAATTCGCAGGAGAAGGAGTATTTATTATTTACGCTTGCAAGCAAAGAACTTCACCCTTTTTTTAGTACACGAAATTTATTATTGATGGGGCAGAGGGTTAAAAAGGTGGGGTTTCAGGAAGAGATCGTTTTTGAGCAGATGCTTATGGCCGATAATGCCAAGAGAGATGATTTAATAATAATAGATCGGCAGGTTGTAGATCGGAATAGTTCCACCAAGATGGATCTTCTCGCGCTCAAAAAGAAGGATGAGGGTAAGTATCAATTCTGTATTTTGGAGGTTAAGCTGGGCAACAATCCTGAGTTAAAAGGAGAGGTTTTTACACAATTGAGTGGCTATATTGCTCGTATCGAGAATAATTTTCAGGCATACAAGGAATGTTATGAAAAGAATGTTATGCAGAAGCAGAGTATTGGTTTGTTGCCAGCGGAGATTAGCATCACTATTGTCGAAGATGTCCTTGGGTTTGTAGTAGTCGGAGGATATTCAGGGCTGGGAGAGCAAAGCATAAAAGAACTTAAGGGCAAGCATCTTGACGACATAAAAGTATTACATATGAAAAATGTGATTGACCTTAGCAGGGCTAAATAATGAACATAGTAATTCACCGTGGCACAAAAGAAATCGGTGGCACATGCGTCGAGTTGACGACCAATAAGTTTCGGATAATCGTCGACCTTGGCATTCCTCTGGTATCAGATAGAAAAGACCAGCCCTTCGACAGCAAGGTACTGGAGGGGAAGTCAGTCAAACAGCTATTAGGCTTAGGCGTGCTACCTGCCGTCACTGGACTGTATGTCGGGGATGAGCCGCGTGTTGACGCTGTCTTAATTTCTCATTCGCATCTCGATCATTATGGTTTGCTTCGGTATGTCCATCCGGATATTCCAATATATCTTAGCGAGGGGGCAAGGGAACTGATCAAAGTTTCCGATATCTTTACCCCTTACCGGACAGGCGACTTGACCGTTCGCATTGTGGGTAATGGCAAAAAGTTCAAGGTGGGCGGCTTTGAGATTACCGCGTTTCTTGTCGACCATTCGGCTTTTGACGCCTTGGCGTTTATGATCGAGGCCGACAAGGCAAGGGTGTTTTATTCCGGTGATTTCAGAGGCCATGGGCGAAAAAGCGCGCTTTTTACAAGAATTATTGAATCTCCACCGAAGGACATAGATTGCCTATTGATGGAAGGCTCAATGCTTGGCAGAGACGAGCAGATTTATAAGGACGAGATAGCGGTTGAGAAAGGCATTAAGGATGTTTTGGAGAATAAGAGCAATATCGCCTTTCTTTTTGCTTCCTCGCAGAATATTGATCGATTGGTTTCCGCATATAAAGCATGCCGCAAGACAGGCACGACCTTTGTGATTGATTTGTATACGGCATTCATTTTACACAGACTTGAGGCTAATACTAAAAGTCTTCCTCAGTTTGACTGGCCGAATGTCCGCGTAAAGTTTTTTAAGTTTCATGCGGATAAGATTGCAGAGGCTGGGCAGGAGAAGCTTTTGTACTTATTTAACAAGCAAAAAATCGAGATGGAAGAAATTGATCGAACTAAAGAAAAGGTTCTTATGATTTTAAGAGACAATTCTTTGTTTCCCAGAGTCATCGGCCATATTCATCCGATTAAGGGCGCCCAGATTATATATTCTATGTGGGATGGATATCTTACCGATAAATTTCAGGGATATTGTCGGGAGAAGGGTATTGCGATTAAACAGATCCATACCAGCGGGCATGCGATTCCGAAGGATCTCAAAGCATTCGCGAAAGCCTTAAATCCCAAAGTCCTCGTGCCGATACACACATTTCATTCTGAACGGTATGGAGAAATGTTTGATAATGTGAAAGTTTTAGAGGATGGGGAGCTGTGGGAGGTGCCGGTATGAGGCGGCGTGATATTTTCTCTAAAGATGACGGTAAGAATGATATTAAAAAGCGATTGAATGCTTGGATCGAAAAACAGAAATTGACTGATGAAGAAAAAAATAAGATGTTGGAGGCTGTTCTTAACCAGCGGAAGAATATTTATCTTGTCAGGGAGACCGCGAATAAAGCAGGGCTTGGGTTGATAAGATTTATTAATAACAAGGCATTGGAGCTGTATTTTGATATTTTAAACAAGGATAAGAGCGTTGGGTATATTTCGAAGGGTTGGGATGATCCCGGGTTTAGAGTGGGAGAGTATTTCGAAATGGACAAAAAAGACCCCGCCTTTAAAGAAAAGTTTTATAAGGTACATCAGCTTTGTTCGGGAAATTTGATTAGTGTAGGTGTGTCCGAAAAATTGCCGGGTAAAGTTGGAGTAAGTTTAGAGATTGGTATTTACGCGGATGGGTTTACCGAGAAGGTCTTGAAGAGTGCTGTTGATACAATGGAATCAACGATGTGTAAGATTAAGTCCACGATCGATATGTGATCGTTGTTCTTCGGTGTTCTCAAGATGGGCAATCTTAAGCAGGGTTTTGCCGGAGAATCGTTTGATGAGGTTTTGGTCTTCAGTGGTTTTCAGGCTGGATATAAGGTCAGCTGGGATCTTATCGAGAATGGTCATAAGCTGGGATACTCGGGCCCGGGTGACGCCGAAATGGTTACCAGCGGCAGTTTGTGTTCTTTGAGGGTTTTCTACTAGATATTCCCGAACTTGGATGGCCATGGCTACGATATTCTTGTAGACTGGTTTGGGTTTTTGGGGTAAACTAGGCAATGGATCGTACAAACTGATGGATGTGCCCTTTCCGCGTCTGCGGTACATCTTCACAAGTATATGTATTTCCTTGCACTTAGAGAGGCGTCGCTTGTAGTGTTCTGAGTCCATAGTGGGGAGCCAATCTTTAGAGGGGTTTATTTTTGGACGAGTTCGTAAGGAGAGTAAGCTAGAGAAGAAGCCGATAAGAAGTTAAATATTTTAACATAACCAGAAAGGAGGAGGGCATGGGCAAGAGGTTGATTTTTAGTATCTTGTTTGTGTTGGGTATCGTCGCAGCTGCGCAGGCAGATGAAACAAAGTTTTTACAATTGGCGGTTTTTAATCCTGTTCAGACTGTCCCTGCGGACCAGTCAATCGCAGGCGCGCGTTTCGGGTTATTCTATACTCTCAACAAGGATGTTTCGGGTTTCAGTTTAACATTGCTAGGTTTAGATAAGACAACCGGTGATTTCAAAGGTGCTGAATTGTCTTTAGTCAACTGGGTCGAGGGGTCTTTTTATGGCTTGCGGGCAGGTATTGTTAATCGTACCGCTAATCGTTTTGTAGGCCTCGACTATGGTTTAGTCAATGTGACCGAAGGCGATTTTACAGGTTGGCAGGACGGCATTGTAAACTGGACTGAAGGGTTCTTGCACGGTTGGCAAGACGGGTTCGTGAATTATGCCAAAGGCCGGTTCGTGGGATTACAGAGCGGGTTGGTGAACGTCTCTAAGGGAGAATTCTCTGGGGCGGCAATCGGCGCGGTCAATTACACCGATAACCAATTCAAAGGTTTTCAGGGAGGTATATTTAATTACGCCGCTGAAATGAAAGGCTTTCAACTTGGCCTGGTTAATGTTACCAAGAAACTTAATGGCTTACAGATAGGGTTGGGTAACTATAACGGCAATAAGCAGCCTTTTGAATTCTTACCTATCGTCAACTGGTCATTCTAAGCAAGTTTAATTATAAAAAATCTAAACCCTCTGTGATAGAGCATATTGCAGAGGGTTTAGATTTTTTACCCTGTTATTATGGAAGGAAATTCTAGCGTGTTAAAACAGGTTGGTTTATTGTTAATTCTAAACTTGTGTTTTCAGGGTCTTATCTTTGCCGAAGAGAAGGCTAAGATGGAAGATGGGATAATAGGTTCAACCTTTAAAGTCTTAGCTAAGACTTTCGTATCAGTAGCGGATATTAATAAAATAAAGAAAAATAATATTGATAGATTAAACAAGATGAAAGAAGAGAAGTTTAAGAAACGATATGCTGAGGTTTACAAGGTTATCAAAGACTTACCTGTAGAATTAAAGATTAGATATGGAATTACTGAGACGATGACTAAGGAGCAAGCAATTAGAAACATAGAGTCTCCGGACAAAAAAATAATATATGAAATGATAAATTCTATTCCTGACGCAATTATTGCAAACCAATTTAAACAATATCTTAGCGGGAAGAAACAGGAAATACAAAAAAGTAACGTCGTTGAACAGATCAATAAATTTTGGAAGAATCTAATAGCAAAGACGAATATGGCGTCTCCCGCGCCAAAAATCAATAGAGCCGGGTTCCGGGAGCATAATTAAAAAAGGAGGGAGTGGTTATGACTACTATAGAAGCGCTAGAGATAGCCTTGTCAAAGGAAGAATCATCAATAGAGTTATATAAGAGTATGCTGAATAAATATACAGAAATTAAAGAACTGGTTAATTTTCTTTTGAATGAGGAATACAGACATCATAAACTCATTGCAGACAAGATGGCCGAACTTAAAAAATATTAAGCTTTTTATCAGCATTCCGGGCCACAGCCTGTAATCTGAAACTTCACAACTGACGCTTCGTTCGGTTTAATCTGAGCGAGGCGTTTTTATTGATTATATTGACCCTGCATTTTGTTAGTAGTAAAATAGATATTGGAGGAAGGCAAGATGAAAGGGTTATTCGAAGGCCAGTTTGATTATATCTATTTTTTCTACGGTTTATCTTTTTTTCTCTTAGGGGTAATCTGTTTCAGTATCGGCAAGGCCCGCCTGCACAGGATTCCTTGGGGGTTACTGGGTTTATTCGGCATAACGCATGGATTGAACGAATGGCTGGAGATGCTGCAGATTATCTTTGGTAAAATTAAGCCGCTTGCCATATTCAATTTATTTGTCTTAACTATTTCATTTCTTTTTCTTCTTGAATTTGCCAGAGTCGGGCTCTATCGGATTAAAGGGAAAACCATAAAAAGATGGGTATACCTGCCTATTTTGCTATTGATCGCTTTAAGTTATAAATTCGGCATAGACAGCTGTTATTTGACAATTCGTTACCTTCTCGGGTTCTCCGGAGCATATTTTGCGGGCCGGATAATCTATGAATTCTACAGAAGAGAGCTCAAGGATAATCGTTCGCTGGCGCTTTTCAGCGTCCTGATGGCTTTATACGCAGTTTTGACCGGATTAGTTGTGCCTAAGGCGCCATTCCTTCCCGCCAGTATCATTAACGTCGAAGCTTTCTATCGCACGTTTAGTGTGCCTGTCCAGCTGGTACGCGGAATTATTGCTTTAGGGATGGCCATGATTATCGTCTGGTCGTATTCGACTACCTCCTTCGATATTAAATATACTCCCCGGGCATATTTTATCCGCCTTTGGCCGACTAAATGGCTGATCACACTGACCATCATAATTCTCATTACCTCAGGATGGCTATTTACGAATTACTTGGATTACTACGCGGGAATCGGAATAATCAAAAATACCAAGGTTAGAACAGATTCTTCATTAAACAGGTTAATCAGGGAACTCACCTTATTAAGCAATGTCACTGTTTCAATGAGTAAGGCATCGGTAATCAGGCAGGCGGTCTCGGATAAACAGCCGCAAGACCTGGAAAAAGTAAAAAACATTCTTAAGCAATATAGGGATAAATACCATGCATTAAGCTCGATACTTCTAGATAGAGAGGGTATGGTTATTGCCTCTGCTATAAGTGAAGGAATGGCGCAAGAAGTAAACAGGACGCATTCGGGTAAGCCTTATTTCAAAGATGCGCTGCGGGGAGATAATGGCTACTATTTTAAACTCGGCCCCAAATACAACGAGCGCGAGTACTATGTCAGCTATCCGGTAAAAAATAAGAATGGGAATATCTCCGGGGTTGTCCTTCTGGCAAAAAATATCCAAGCGGAGCCTATTTTGCATTACCGGCTTCTTAGTATCGCGATTACTTTCTTTGCCTGTTGCCTGGTGATCATCTTTTTTGTTACTTTAAGGCGCAGAGAGACACTTCTCGACCTAGTCGAGAAGGCGCATGCCAAACTGCTGACAGTTGACCAGATGAAATCGGATTTTATTTCTATTGTTTCGCATGAACTGCGTACCCCGCTCACCTCTATTAGAAATGCTGCCAGTATTATACTAAAAGGGAAAGTGGCCAAGCTTCCGGCAGGCAGTAATGAAGAAGAGTTGCTGAATATAATCCTTTCTAATGTTGACCGTCAGGCAAAAATGGTGAGTGACCTTTTAGATATTGCCAAGATTGAGGAAAATCTTATTCCCATTAATTTTGAAACCACGGATATAGTTGTGTTAGTGCAAAAGGCGGTTAAATCTTTGCAGCCGCAGGCAGAAAATAAAGAAATAAATATGCTTTTTTCTTCCGATTTAAAAGAGAAGATGGTTTCAATCGATCCTGAGCATACCCGCAGGATTATCGATAATCTTATTGTTAACGCCATTAAATTTACCCCTGAAGGCGGCTTGATAATGGTTAAGGTCGAGCCCTCCGCTAAAGGGGTAAAGATTACTGTTTCGGATACCGGCATAGGTATTGCAGCAACGGATAGAGAAAAGTTATTTAGTAAATTTTATAGGTGTTCCAATGCTAAAGCCAAACAACAGCCGGGCTGGGGCTTGGGCCTAGCGATTACTAAAAGCTTAGTAGAGGCTCAAGGAGGCAAGATAGGGGTAGACTCGAAACTCGGTCAAGGCAGCTCTTTTTATTTTACTGTTCTTACAACAAGGAAAAATAACGATGACGAAAAATAAGAAAAAAATTTTAATTATTGAAGATGATAAAGATATCAATCGCACGCTCTGCTTACGCCTGCAAATGGACGGCCTTGAGGTAATTGCTGCCCATGAAGGATATGAGGGTTTCTATAAAGCAATCACCCAGCAGCCGGATCTTATTATACTGGATTTAAAATTACCCGGCCTGCAGGGCGAAGAAATTTGTAAAGCGATAAGAAAAGACGAAAAATACGTTTCTTTGCCTATTATTATGCTCACCGCAAAAGATAGAGAGTGTGACAAGGTGATCGGTAAGGTAATCGGCGCAGATCAATATATGGCTAAGCCCTTTGATATGGATGAGCTCTTAGAAAAGATACACTTATTATTAAAAGTAAAATAGGAGGAAAAGAATGGGAAAATTAATTCGGGTTCTTTCAGCTTTAGTCATGAGCGTAATGTTAGTTCCCATATTTTGCTCGGCTGATATTAACGACGACCTGAATTTAGCCGTCAAAAATAACGATATCAAAAAAATCAACGCATTGATAGCTAAAGGCGCGGATGTGCATGCCGCTAAAGACGTCAATGGCTGGACTCCCCTGATGTGGTCAGCATCTTTTGGTAAACTTGAAATCGCTAAACTCTTAATAAATAAGGGTGTGGATGTCAATGTCCAAAGTAATGATGGGGGGACTGCTCTTATGGTAGCCTCATACAGGGGGAATACTGAAATCGCTGAGTTTTTAATAGACAAAGGCGCGCAAGTAAACGTCCAGAATTCAGACAAATGGTCGCCCCTGATCTGGGCGGCATCTTTTGGCCGGTCTGAAACAGTAAAACTCTTGATTGATAAAGGCGCGGATGTAAAGGCCAAAGCCTCTGACGGCACTACGGCTCTATGGCGAGCCGCCTATAACGGCCATAACGAAGCAGTAAAGTTTTTGATAGCCGCTGGCGCGGATATTAATGCCCATGATGTTTCCAATAGCACGGTCCTGGATGCAGCTGAATTAAAAAACCGCTGGGAGACGTCCCAGATTCTTAAAGAGGCAGGAGCTCAACGAGCTTCAAGCCTCCTTGGCAGTTCTAAACAAACGTATGGAGCAGAGGAGGATCAAGGGGAGGAATAAAATAGGCAGGAACTTTAAAGACGGCTGATTAAAATATTTTGCCGCATTTAGATACCACAAGTCAACTCCTCCGTAATATTTAAAATCGGAGATATCTACTTTTGTATCGGAATCGATTCCAAACTCGCTAAGTTTGTAAACATTGTCATTTTTGGCGATTTTATGCTTGAGCATCATTATTGAGCCGATAATCTGAGCCGGCATCCCTTTACGCAGGCCCTCTTTTTCGTTGGCATTACAAATCGTCAGGTATTCAAGATTCCCCTGTAAAATACTTAATCCCTGGATTAGGAGAGAAATAAAAATAAGCGCTATCAGCACCATTTTGATTGCGCCTTTTTTATTAAAATAAACAAAGCAGGGTAATAGCCACAGCCCAGCTACCGGAACCAGATACCTCGGCCCCCAAGACCATCCTCCGTGCCAGCCATACCAGGCGGAAGTTAAAATAAAATTAAGCGCGATAATCGAGAGAAAAAAAACAGCTTCTTTGCGGAATAGACGGAAGAATTTATAATATCCCAAGATGCCCAGTATAAATATAGGGTTATAAATCAATACCCCTTTATCCAGCCAGTATAATAATCTAGCGCTATGCTCTTTAATCCCGGATAAATAAAAATTCATCGCCTCTAATCCGTAACCAAATTCAAGAATTTCACCAAACCTTAGATAATTCAAGAAAAGTATAAGGGCAAATCCGGATAACGCGGTAAAAAGGAATATGCCTGCATGCGTCAGGGCCTGCTTAATTCCAGGCCTATTTTTAATTAAAATATATAAAATAAATATAGGCAGATAAATAATATATAGTATTTTTAATAAAAGCAGGCAGGCAAAAAATAGGCCCCCTAAGCCCAAGCCCTTAAGGCTATTTTTTAAAGAGCAATAAATGGCTAATAGAAGGAAGAACGATTGAGCAGCCTCGGAAAAATCCCAGGCGCTGTAGCGCCAGCAGAATGTCCCCAGCCCCAATAGCAGAGCCATTATTACAGAGTTTCGATTAGAGCTTCCGAAAAATTTAATCAGATAAAACATTATCACGCAGGCGCCTGCCCCAAAAAATATGTTATAAAATGATATAAGGAAATTAATCATTACGTCTTCCGGGATGTTTATCAATGGAGCGATGGATTTTCCTAGAATAATATAGGGGGTGAAGATGAAGGCCAAGCCTAAGCCGTAACGGGAATAAAACTTACCGTCTTTTTGCGATTGAAAACAGTAACCCGGCTGGCATCCATCCGCGGATAAAGAATGATTAGTGACGATGGATTTAGCGGTTTGTATTGAAAAATAAGTATCGGATATTTCTATATTTCCTCTTACGGAAAGGAAGTAGATGAGGCTGATCAGAATGAAGATTAAAAGGCCTAGGTTATTTTTTTTCTGTGTGAGCATACGCCATAGTATAACATAATTACGAAAAATATATTGTAAAAGCTCATTTTTGGAATAAAATATAAATAATAGGAAACACCCCGCGCTTATCGGAATTGCGCGGGTGTTGTCTTGGTAGACAAGGAGGAGGTGCGAATGAGAAAGGCATTGTTGGCGTCTAGCGGCATTGTTTTTTGTTTTTTCTTGTGCGGCGCAAGCGGCGTATATGCCCAGCAGGGAGAAGATTCGTCTGTTACAAATGTGGGTCAGGAAATAAGTTCGGATAAGCAGCAAATCAAGGACCAGAGGCAGGAGATATCGCGGAATGCGCAAGCATCTCGTGCGGAAGAAGCAAGCTTGAGGCAGCAGATTAAAGCTGCTTTAGATGCGGGTGACAGAGCAACAGCTAATCAATTGAGAGGACAACTTAAGGCGGCTCATCAGGAAAACGTCCTAGAGAAACAACAGGATATACAGAGTATGCGCGATAGCAGGAATGAATTAAAGGCCGATGTTAATCAGGCTCGTCAGGAAGGATTTATGCATCCACAGGCTAATGCAGGCAATAATCCTCCCGGGCCTGCTGGTGGTCCCGGTGCAGGGCCTAATAGAGGAACTAGAATGGATAGAGATAACAATCCTCCCGGGCCTGTTGGTGGACAAGGGAGTAATTGGGAAAATCGTCCCGGTCCTCAAGGCGGGCCCGGCGCAAGTCCTAATATAAGGCCTCAAGGAAGCAACCCTCCCGGACCACAAGGCGGTCCAGGTGTTAGCCGCGGTAATCCTCCCGGGCCTCGAGGCGGAGCCGGGTCAGGAAGAAATGCCGGCGCTCCACGTGGCGGTAAAAGCGGAAGAAAATAGAAAAGATGTCATTGCGAGCGAGCGTAGCGAGCGAAGCAATCTCTGAAAAACGAGATTGCTTCGGGCACTGCGTGCCCTCGCAATGACTCAAGGAGGATGTATGGTTAAATTAGATGTCAAAGCTTTTAGTTTGGCCTTAGGTCTTGTCTGGGGCGGGGTCACTTTATTACTTGGGTTATTGGATACGCTCTATTTTTGGGGGAATTCTTGGGGTAAGATGATGACGATGGTCTATATAGGTTATAGGCCTACACTCATTGGCAGCATAATCGGAGCAATTTGGGGTTTTATTTATGCTGCTCTTTTAGGCTTTAGCGTTGCCTGGATGTATAACCGTTTGGTTGAAGAAAATAACACGGAAACACAGGAGAAGATAGAGGCATTAGCCAAGAAAATCTGGGAGAAAAAAGGAAAGCCTCAAAATAGTTCCGCTGATGATTGGCGCGAGGCAGAGAAAACCATCAAAGGCTGCTGATATAGCTGGTTATATCCTTGATCGTAGATTCAGGGGTAGAAGCGCCCGCGGTTATCCCTGTGCTTTTAGCTCCTTTAAACCAAGCCGGTTTAATTTCATCTTTAGAATTGACCCACCAACTTTTTTTGTTAAGAGAGCGGGATATTTCATAAAGCCTTTTGGTGTTAGCGCTTTTTTTGGAGCCGATGATAATCATTACGTCGTTCTCCAGCGGCATATTTTTTACCTCGTCCTGCTTGGTTCTCGTCGGTTTACAGATAGTGTTGAAAAAGACTAAATCCGGTATGTGGGTTTTTAGGGTATCGGTTATTCTGAGGACCGCGTTTAAGTTTTGCGTTGATTGCGCCACAACAGCAGCTTTCTTAAATTTCTTGATTTTTCTCAAAGGGATATTATTTATTCCGTCGATTACCAGCGCTTTATCTTCTAATTGTCCGGCTATCCCGCGGACTTCATCATGTTCCTTATCCCCTATAATTATAATCTTATAGCCCTTCCTTCGCATATCCTTAGCTATTCTGTGTATTTCTTTTACCATCGGACAGGTAGCGTCGATAATTTTATAGCCGAGCTTAGCCGCCTTAGTAAATGTGTTGAGGGATGAGCCGTGTGCCCGGATTAAGAGAGTGCCGGATTTTGTTTTATTTAATTTACCTATTTTTTTAATTCCGGAAGCCTCTATCTGGCGGACGACATCTTCATTATGCACTATCTCCCCGAGCATATAAACTTTTTTTCCGCATTTGGCGGTTTTAAAAGCTATCTCCAGCGCCCTTTTTACTCCGAAACAAAAACCCGCGGACTTAGCTATATTTATGCGCATATTTTTAGGTGACGAGTATTCTTTGCGAGAAGTCCATCAATGCGCCTCGGCTCTCCTTACGTATCTTTAATGATTTAATCGAGCCCTGGGCTTTATCAAGTAGTCTTTTTATTTCTTTTTTCGCGTAATCCAATCCCCCAGAGTCAGTGATAATCTCACGGATTTTAAGCAGTTCTTTATTGCCCACGCTATTTCCGGAAAAAACCTTTTCTATGGTTAGCCTGCGTATTTTATCGCTATGATTATAGGCATACCAGATAAGCAGGGTTCTTTTTGCTTCACTGATATCGGTGAGGTTAGATTTACCGGTTTGGCCGCTTCTGGAGAACGTTCCAATAATATCGTCTTTAATCTGGAATGCCCGGCCGAGATGCATTCCATAATCGAAAAGTTTTTTTATCTGGTTCTCTTTTGCTCCGCCAAGGAGCGCTCCCATGGCCAGGGGAGAGGCAAAGGTATAGTTAGCGGTTTTATGGTCGTAGATCTTATAAATATCGTTTTTAGTGGTTTTCTCTATCGGTTTTGTCCCCAAGAGAAGCTCGATAAATTCACCGCTTCCGGTATGTACAGCTGCCGAGATAAGCTTTCTTAAGGCCCGTTCTTTGCGCCGGGGATTCTCCTTAACCGCTAAAAAAGCGTCTAAGGCCAGGGCATAGATCACATCGCCGACGACAATGGTGAGGTCTTCGCCGCTAAATTTAAAGTTTTTTTCGTTCTTGAGATATTTGTTTAGTAAAGCGTGCATTGAGGGTTTTCCGCGCCTCAGGTCGGATTTGTCGATTATATCGTCATGGACAAGCATGAAATCATGCAGTAGTTCCAGTGAGAGGGCGCTGCGATAGAGCCCGCAAGGCGCTTTTTCGGAAAATCCGAAATAGCCGATACAAAAAAGGATAGGCCTGATTCTTTTACCGTCGCGCAAGATAAATTCTTTTATGCTTTTAAAAAGCAGGGGAGACAGCTTCTTTAGGGGATAGGTTTTATCTATGCCGCGGGCATATAAAGCGAGTTCGTTTTCGATGCGTTTTTTTATTTTCAAAAACATGAATTTATGTTAACATAGAGTTGTATTTAAGGCAAACGATAAATAATTTCCATCTACACGATGTACAGATTTACCATGAGCCATGTTTAAAAATATTGCCCGTGCCCTAAGATTACCGTTTATCACCGCCAGCATTCTGCCGTTTATCTTCGGTTCGTTAATCGTCAGGAGAGACTTTAATCTGGCTGGTTTTTTGTTTGGCCTTTTCGCCGTGATCTTTACGCACTCAAGCGCTAACCTGATCAATGACTATTTTGATTCCCGGAGTGGTGTTGATTGGAAGGATAGGAATTTTTACGGTTTCTTCGGCGGCTCAAAGTTGATTCAAGAAGGCGTTTTCTCCGATAAATTCTATTTAAAAGCCGCGTTAGCCTGCGCCGGCATTGCCTTTATCAGCGTTATCTTTTTAGCAGTTAATTTAAAAAGCTGGTTTGTTATTCTGATTTATCTTTTGATTATCATTTTGAGTTGGCAATATACCGCCAAGCCGTTAACCTTTTCCTATAATTATCTCGGTGAATTTTTTGTCTTTTTACTTTTCGGCCCCGCGCTGGTAATGGGAGGGTATTTTATTCAGACCGGGATCTTCCCCAGCCTAAAGAGTTTGGTTATGTCTTTACCTTTTGGTTTTTTTACCATGGCTATACTTTTTGCCAATGAGGTCCCGGATTTCTTCGGAGATAAACAAGCGGGGAAAAATAACCTGATAACTTTCTGCGGTATCGAAGGGGCTTTTCTTGTTTACTATACGTTGATAGCCTTGGGCCTCTTATCCATCTTTGCCTGTGTATTTCTGGGGTATCTAAGCATTATTGCTATTTTTTCCGCCGTAATAATTATACCCGCGATAAGAGCAAGGGATATTTTGAAGAGGGATTACTCTGATAAGTTTAAATTATTGCGTTCCTCGAAACTTACCATAGATATCCAGATGCTCACCGGAATTATTCTAATCTTGAACCTGTTGTTATGAAAAAAGTTATTATTATCGGCGGAGGTTTTGCCGGATTAGCCAGCCTTTTTAGGCTGAGCCGCTACAAAAAGCGGTTTGATTTGGCAATCACTCTGATTAGCGATAGGGAGCAGGTTAATTTCTTACCTATGCTTCCGGATTGCTTAGGTAGAAGCGTAAAAACCAAACACCTGCTTTTTAATTTGGCTGATTTAAGCGCCAAAAAATATTTCAATCTTCTGAAGAGCAGAGTTATTGCCGTAGACTTGAAGAAAAAAGAGGTTGTTACCTCCGGGCAATCCCTAAACTACGATTTTTTAATTATCTCAAGCGGCACGGAAACAAATTTCTACGGCAATAACATGGCCAGAGAGCATTCTTTTAAACTTGACAGTGTCGAAGACGCCGCGTTCTTATTCGAGGCGTTAGAGAAAAATAGCTATGCTGCTTACCTGATCGCCGGCGGAGGTTACACCGGAATAGAGGTGGCTACAAATTTAAGGGTTTATTTAGAGAAGAGAAAGATAGGCAGGAAAATAGTGATCATAGAGCGCGCGCCCGCCATCTTGGGGCCCCTGCCGCAGTGGTTGAAGAATTGTGTTGAAGACAATCTTAAAAGGCTCGATATAGAGGTAATCGTTAATTCCACTATTGAAAAGATTGAAACCGAAAGCACAAGCTTAGCTGACGGAAGAACCTTCAATCATGCTATGCTTATTTGGGCTGCGGGCGTAAGAACTGCCGATTTTATCCAGAATTTGGAAGTAGAAAAAAATCCGCAGGGCAGGATTAAGGTCGATGAGTATCTTAGGGTTAATGACGCCTGTTTTGCCGCAGGGGACACCGCGTATTTTCTCTATAAGCATAATTTTTTAAGGATGGCTGTACAATTTGCCATAGCCCAAGGCGCCTGTAGTGCCAAGAATATCATCAGGAGTTTAGCCGGGAAGAGATTGATTGAATATAAGGCTGCGGACCTCGGGCTCATTGTTCCAATGGCGAATAATCATGGCTGCGGAAGAATTTTAGGGATGAAGATGCGGGGATTTTTACCCGTATTCTTCCATTATTTTATGTGTATTTACCGCTCCTATGGTTTTAAGAACAAAATAGGGATTATTAAAGATTTAGTTACAGGCAATGCGTAACGCTTTTAAGAAAAATAATTTTATTGAGCATTCCATAAAGGGCGTATTGTTGTTTTTTAAAGATTCGGTTTTATCCGAGGAGCAGGCGTCCTACCGCGGATTCCTGCAGTCAATCGACCCCCGGGTCAAAACAATTACAGTTATATCGCTTTGTATCGCGGTACTGGTTACCAAGAATATATATGCGTTAATCTTTTTGTATTCTTTTTCAATTTTACTGGCAGCTATTTCCAAGCTGAATTTAGGATTCTTTCTAAAAAGGACCTGGGTTTTTATTCCGCTATTTTCACTTTTTATCGCTATCCCGGCGGTCTTTAGTTTTGTCAGCCCCGGCGAGGCCCTGGTTACTTTTAAATTTATTGGCTTCAATCTAGCGATCACGCGGCAGGGTTTAGCGGGAGCGATTTTATTCGTATCCCGTGTCGCTGCCTCGGTATCGCTAGTCATCTTGCTTAGCCTCTCCACCCGTCAATCTGCCCTGCTTAAGGTTTTACGCGTGCTTAAGGTGCCGCAAGTTTTTGTGATGGTTCTAGGTATGTCTTACCGGTACATCTATCTTTTTATGGAGATAGTCGAGAATACTTACCTCGGGATAAAGAGCCGTACCGGCGCCTTAATTCATTACCAAAAGGGGCAGTCAATAGTAGCTTGGAATATCGCGACGCTTTGGCAGAGGTCTTTTAAGTTAAACGAAGATGTTTACAGCGCTATGCTCTCGCGAGGCTATAGGGGAGAACCGGTTTTAATCGAAGAATTTAAAACTACTTTCAAGGATTGGGTTTGGATTTGTTTTGTAGCGATAATATTCATCGGGGTAATCATATTTAGAAATGGATGAATTAATCTTTAAGTTAAATAACGTGCATTTTTCCTATCTTAAAAAGTATCCGGCTCTCTGCGGGATAGATATGCAGATTGCTAAGGGCCAAAAAATAGCCATCCTTGGCGCTAACGGCTCGGGGAAATCCACGCTTTTACAGCTTTTGGACGCGCTCATTTTTCCTGATCAAGGGAATATTCAGGCGTTTGAGCGCCAACTTCGCGAAGCCGATTTTAATGATGCTTCTTTCTGCCGGAATTTCAGGAAGAGGGTAGGTTTAGTTTTCCAGAATCCGGATATCCAGCTTTTTTGTCCGACGGTAAAAGAGGATATTTTCTTTGGGCCTTTGCAGTTGGGGATGGATAGGCCTAAGATTGAAAAGCAGGTAGGAGAAATTATTGAAGGCTTAGGGATAGCAGATTTACTGGAGCGTTCTCCGCACCAGCTAAGCGTGGGGGAGAAACGTAAAGTGGCAATAGCCTCTGTTTTGGCAATTGATCCGGAGATCATCCTTTTGGATGAGCCGACAGCTGGGCTTGACCCGCAGACTTCCCGGCACATAATGGATATTATTATCGAAGCTAATGAAAAGGGTAAAACGATTATTACTGCGACTCATGATTTACATATTGTAGAAGAGATAGCCGATAAAGCTTACATCTTAAGCCGCCAGAAACGAATAGCCTTGAGTGGTCCGGTAGTAGAGTTGTTAAGCGACGCGGAATTACTGCGCGAGCATAACCTGATGCATATTCATAAGCATAGGCATCAAGGTCAAGCGCATATTCATTCCCATCAGCATCTGGATCATCATCAGCATTAATTATGTTGTATTATTAAGGTAAAGTGATAAATTATAAGCAGATGAAAGCTAAATTAATTCTTATTTTTGCGATTTTATCGGCGGCGTTATTTATACCCGCCAATAGGGCGTACAGTGATAATACGCCTGTGCTTATGGTTTTTCATTCCCCGAGCTGCCAGCGGTGCATAAAAGTGAAAAAGGATATCCTGCCGCAAATTGAAAAAGAGTTTAAGGGTAAGCTGCAGCTGCAGTATTACGATCTGGCGGATATTAATAACTACGCTCTCTTAGTCAGCCTTAAAGATAAATATAATAAAGATTTTAGCATCGAGCTGCCGGTATTTTTTATCAACGGCCAATTGATTAATGGTAAAGGCGACCTGAAAAGCGCTCTCAAAATCGCGATCTATCTTTCCTTAGGCCAAGCGCATAGAGGCGAGCAAGCCAGTTCAGTAGATTTAGTCAGTCGTTTTAAGAATTTTAAACCCTTGGCCATCGCAGGCGCCGGGCTAACCGATGGGATCAATCCTTGCGCGTTTACGGTAATTGTATTTTTTATTTCGTATCTGGCCCTTCAAGGTTACCGAAAAATAGAGTTGATTATTATCGGCCTCTCTTTTATCGTCGCGGTCTTCTGCACGTATTTATTGCTTGGTTTGGGTATATTTAATTTCCTTTATCGGCTGGAAGGCTTTTGGATTGCGGCCAAAGTCTTTAACATTTCAATCGGAGCGCTCAGTTTAACCTTGGGCGGATTAGCTATTTATGATCTGCTGAAGTTTAGAAAAACTCAAAATCCCGAAGGTATGCTCCTGCAATTACCGCAAGCCATAAAAAATCAGATTCATTCCATAATCGGAATGCATTATCGTAAGGCTAAGGAGCCGGGGGTAAGAAAGATAACCCTGTCGCGCTTAGTTAAGCTAATTTTAAGCGCGCTGATTTCAGGATTCCTGGTTTCTGTTTTGGAGGCTGTTTGTACAGGGCAGCTTTATTTACCGACGATAAGTTTTATTTTGAAGACTACGCCGCTCAAATTTAAGGCATTTATCTATCTGGTAATCTATAATATTATGTTTGTCATCCCGCTATTTATAATCTTTCTTTTGGCTTTGTTTGGGGTGACCTCAGCTCAATTCGCCCAATTTATCAGAAAACATATGGTGAGTGTAAAGGCGTTGATGAGCGCTATGTTTATTGGTTTAGGGATATTTTTAATCTGGAGGGGATGATAATGAAAAACGCGCGAGGTGCAGGGTGCAGGGTGCTAGGACTAGTTGGGTTAATGTTTTTGTTACATACGGCTTGTTTTGGGAAAGAGGCGGTTGATCCTAATGCTTGGGATTTTGGTAAGATTAAGCAGGGGGAGGTTGCCACGCATGTCTTTAGCTTAAAGAATGAATCTGGCAAGACACTCAATATCACCGCCTTAAATACCTCCTGCGGCTGTACTGTTTCAGAAGTCAAAAAGAAAGTTTTATTAGCCCAGGAATCTACTGAACTTGAGGTAAAGTTTAACTCCAAGGGCTATTCAGGGGCAGTACAACAGTTTGTCTATGTGAATACGGATGATATTGACAAGCCGGTGATTAGGTTTATAATAAAAGCTGAGGTAGTTAAATAATTTCAGGGATTGCTTCGGCACTTTGTGCCTCGCAATGACGGCATTGTTGAAGTAATTAGAAGGAGGCTGATTTCCAATGTGGTCTTTACAACTAAGGATGTGGCTATTACTGACAATTCTTTTCGGGTTTATCTACGCGCTTGTTGTTGTCGTCGGAAAGACATTCCTGCACGTAGGAGATTTTAGTTTTTATCTGATCATCTCCTTGATTTTGATGTTTATCCAGTATATGATCGGCCCGAAGATCGTTGAATGGACGATGCGGGTTAAATATATTCAGCGGACGGATAACCCGAGGTTATTCCAGATGGTCGAGAGTCTGGCTGCGCGGGCGAATATCCCGGCGCCTAAAATAGGCATCGCCCAGATCCAGATCCCCAACGCCTTTGCCTTTGGCAGAAGTATAGGCGATGGCCGGGTCTGCGTTACGCAGGGGATTCTGAATTTATTGAGCGACGAAGAATTGAAAGCGGTTTTAGGGCACGAGCTGACGCATTTAAAGAACAGGGATGTTTTGACGATTACGCTTCTTTCGGTGATCCCGATGGTGATGTATAGGATTGCCTGGCAGTTTCTTTTTTACGGACGCCGCCGCGACGAAAGGGGAGGCAATACCGTATTAATCGGATTAGCCGCGTTTATTTTTTATTTTATCACTAATCTTTTGGTGCTTTATGCCTCGCGTATCCGCGAGTATTTCGCGGACAAGGGCTCGGTGGCTTTAGGCAACCGTCCTTCAGTGCTTGCCTCCAGCCTTTATAAGCTTGTTTATGGTTCGGCGCGAATGAATCCGGAAGCGCTCAAGGAATCCGAAGGCCTGAAGGCATTTTTTGTCAATGACCCCTCCCAAGCCCGGAAAGAAATTAAGGATTTAGCGCAGTTGGATTTAGATAAGAGCGGAACAATCGACCCTTCGGAGCTCGCCCTTTTACAAAGTAAGAATATACGTTTAGGCGTGGGTGATAAATTGATGGAGCTGTTAAGCACCCATCCCAATATGCTTAAGCGCATCAAAAAGCTTTCGGAATATCATTAATTAAAATAGAAGATAACCTCAGGGGACACTTTCCGTCAGGGCTATTGCGGAGCTCTTCACAGGAAAGTGTCCCCTTCTGCTTCAGAAGCAATCTTTTTCCAACAAAAAAATCGCCTCCTTTCCCTTGTTTTTTTTACCTATATGTTACACTTTCATCAATAATCCTATAGTCCTAAATTATGGAGGTAGTTTAGGACTGCTATGCAGTACTTGAAGCCGGATTGACACAAAAAGGGTCGATTCCGGCTTTTATTTTTTGCTGGTTTCTTAAAAAGTTAAAAAATGCGTAAAAGAACCTCAAAAATTCTGGCTATAGTTTTGTCCTTTATTTTAATCTTCCAGCAGATTGGTTTTGCTCAGGTTGCCACAGAACTGAATATCGCCGGCCACCTTAGCGCGCTGCGTAACTCTTTTGTGGTCGACAAATTCCGACCCTTGCATCTGCGTTATCTGCAGTATCTTCCTCGAGAAAATAGTTTTAAGCTCTATTTAGACAAAGGCGACCAATTTCCTGCAGTAGGGAATACCCTAGCAGTAGGGGACACTTTCCATCAAAGCTATAAGGAACCACTTAATAGGAAAGTGTCCCCTACTGACTCAACCAATTTAACTAATGCAACTAAGGATTTACTCAATTATTTCTTCATCGGTTTAACCCTCCCCAATGACTCCTTCTGGGTTAACCTGCGTCCAGACTCTCCAGATAACATCATCGATGACTATTTAGCCAAGACTGACGTAGGTAAGATAATGCTGGAAACCGACCTCCAGCTTAAAAAAGACACAGCCCTAGCCACTTCTCCAGAGACCCCTGAAGGAAGAGACTACTGGAATAAGCTCTATACCAAAGCAGGAGAGCTCTTTGGCTCTGAGAACATCACTATTCCCACTCTCACCCGGCCTTGGATTGTTCCGGATGAAATTATTATCAGAGAAACTACTGACTCAGCCTACATCTACAAAGCCACCCTCAAGGTAATGCTTGAATCTGATTACCTTTCAAGTAAAAGCAGGGGACATTTTCCGTCAGGGCTATCAGGGAACTCTCAAAAGGAAAGTGTCCCCTACGCGCAGTATCAGTTTAAGGATGAACGTCTCAAGCAACTCAATGAATACTCATCACAACTCATCCGAGAACTAATCATTCCTAAACTCACCAAAGAAGTTAACTCCAGTAAAAGATACGCTCCCTTAAGGCAGGTCTATTACTCTTTAATCTTAGCCCAATGGTTTAAGGCTAGGCATACTCCAACAGAAGGGGACATTTTCCGTCAGGGCGATAAGGGAACTCTTAAAAGGAAAGTGTCCCCTGATGCTCTCATCAACTCCCGTAACCTCACTAACCTTACCTCCCAACAACCCTGGCCCAAAGCCACCTACTTCCAAGCCTACCAGAAGTCCTTTAAAGACGGTGAATACAATATCCAGGAACCGGTCTATACTCCTACAGGCCAGGTGATCAGGAGTTATTTTTCAGGAGGAGAAAACTTTGGGAATATAACATCTCCTCAAATGATAATAGTCCCGGCAAACACCCCTGTTTCTCCGGCAGTGAAGAATTTGATTGAAGCGCCCGCCGTCTCTTCTCCGCTGATTAGAATTGGAAATCAGGAATCAGTACAAGAGAGTGTTGACTTTTATAAACAGCGGTTAGATGAACTTAAAGAAAGATACAGGGAGAGTATTATAATAACTGAACGTAATTATAAGAGGACAAATGATTTTACGAAAAGGAATGCTTCATTATTTTTGGCGTATTATCAATTTATTAAAGCATTAACTTCTAATCTTGATTCCGGGGAGTCAGTTTATATATATCCAGTTCCAGGCCCAGATTTTGCATTTCAGATGCACGCGGATACTTTCGCGTTGAATAATGAGGCTACAGATAATCTCTGGGGAAGGGAATTATTGGAAGAATCCGGTATATTGGGAAAGCCTGACTATGAAAATTTTGATAATGATATAATATTCCAGAAATTATTGTCAAAGGGTAAGTATTTGGATGCCTATGACCTAAAAAATTATTTCGATATAAAAAGAGAGCAAGATAAGAAATTTATTTTCGTTATGAAAGGATTTATGTATATTGCGCAGCAGTTTATAAGCTCAGAAACGGAGAGACGTAATTTCTTAGAAAATTTACTGCTCCATTTTTTAAAAGTTAGTGACAAAATCATAATATTTGAAGAGGAAGATCAAAAGTTTTTCGAATCTCTACCAGCGATCAATGAATATTATAGGCTTCTTTACAGGGATGATGGAATATTTGAAGGAACGAAAAACGCTTCTATAACTAAAGGAATAATAAAATTAGTTTCGATTCCGAATCGAATTGCAATATATGAAAAAACTAAGGAACCGGAGAGAGCTATAGAGAGTTCTGGATTTCCGCTGGAAGATAATCCCGCCGCCGGCTCGCCGGTGCAGAGGCAATCCGTCTCTTCGGCGGTGGAAGAGGGGAAACAATCCGCCAGCTCGGAGATGAGTCAGGAGCAGCAAGAGATTGAAGAAATAAACCATGATTTCTCAAGGTTTTCTGACTATTTAAAAAGAAAAGATTTTAGTCTTTACGTGTATAACAAAACTAGGCTCAGTTATTTTCTGAAAGCTAGAGGCATAGATGCTTTTATGGAAGTTATAAAATATAACTATAATGTATATCCTGACGAAATAATGCAGCGTTTCATTTCAGGATTGATGAATGTAATTCTTTCTATGCGATATAGAGATCTTGCAGGCCAGTGGCACGGGCTTACAAAAGACATGCTTCAGCCTCATTTAGATTTTATTACTGATATTGCTTTAAAGCCGGCAAAACGAGCTTTGGCTTACACCATAGATGTAGCGTTAACTCATTCGCCTTCGGGTAAAGTGATAATGTATCAAAACAAACGGCTTGGTGCGGTATATCCTATTATGGAAAAGGATATGCAAGAGTTGTTAAGAGAGAAGGGATTCGGTGTATTTGAGGTTGATTTGGATAATATTGAAAATAAAACTAATGATGAGGTCGTAGAATATATAAATACTATTATGCAAAAATCTGAATTCTCTAAATCCCGCATTATTTTAGTCCGGTTCAAAATTCCATCCACTATAACGTATACGGGTTTAGAGTCTCAAAAGGAAAAACTCAATACTTTAGATATACTCAGCAATTTGTCAAGAGCACCTATCGTAATGGTTGACGGCTCTGCGCGTAATCAGGTCTCAACAGCGCAGCAGGTGGTAAGGAAATCCGACCAGGGCCAAAAAATAGATATGTTTAATGCTGACATCTCATACCCTTATCAATACTTCAATTTCGACGCTCCCGATAACATAGATATGTTACTTCCTGCAATTTCTTCAGATGACAAAAACGGCGAACTTTATGATGAATTCGCAAAAAGGATGGCAAGCAGATTGGCTAAAGATGCAGATTTTTGGAAACAAATAGAAGATAGGAGAATGCGGGTTGCCAAGAGAGAAGGGGGTTCAGCCGGTTTGGCTATAAGAAAAACCCCTTTCGCTGGCTCGCGACCGAGCCAGAAGGGCGAGGGACCGGAGCAGGAGAAAGCCGCCTCTCTGGCGGTAGGGGATGTAAAAGGCGGCATCGATTTCCGCGCGCTTCCTATTGTCACCGAGGCGGTGAGCAATTTAAGGAGTAGCCTTGGGGACAGTTTCCTAAGAACAAACTCCTCAGGAATTTATCGGAAACTGTCCCCTGCGGACGAGTGGCAGGAGATAGAAAGAATGGCGAGTTCCGGTATCACGCCTTCACCCGAAAGGATGAAAGAATACCTGCAAGCCTCCTGCGCCAAAGGCGACATCCCCCAGGATAAAGATAAGGTTATCCTCTGTATAGCTGATATTCTAAGAGGCGAAGAGGAAACCTGTTTCGCAACCGACCCCACCTTGCGCGACATCCTTGTTGTGCTGGAAGCCTCCGGCTCAAGTACGGAATTAAACAAAATATTCTTAGGGTAGTTTTCAAAAATACACATAATTATATTGACAAGTAGCCATATTTATGTTACCTTTTTATTGTGGATAGAATCTCTGGGGATTTTATTTGGGATCGCCGCAAAGAGCTAATCAACATAAAGAAGCATGGCGTTGATTTTGTTGCCGCTGCCAGCGTATTTAGAGATACAAAAAGAAAGATTTACACTGATTCCAAGCACAGTGAGGCCGAAGAAAGATTATTCTGTGTAGGTAAAGTAGGCGGTAAAATCCTAACAGTCAGGTTTATTTACCGGCATGATAAAATCAGGATCTTTGGAGCCGGGTATTGGAGAAAGGGAAAGGTTTACTATGAGAAAGAAAACGATTAATGCGGATATGCCTATTGGCAAGTTAACTAAAGTCAAGGATTTTCTTCCTCCTCCGGCGCAGCTTGCTATGCCCGAAGAGACTACAAAAATCACTATATCCTTGAAGAAATCCAGCGTAGAATTCTTTAGGCATGAGGCGCAGCGCTATCACAGTAAATATCAGCGGATGATACGTGAATTGTTGGATAGGTATGCTATGCAGTACGCTAAGAATTAATTAGGAATCTCCCTCCATTTTAGTCAGGTTTTTTCCTGTCAAAGGCTTAAACCATAGTTGACATAACCCCAATTATCTTATATAATTAAAAAACTATGGATTTAAACGAGCTTATTCAGCAAAGGAAAGCTAAAGCGCAAGCACTTGAGGCCAAAGGCGTTGTTCTGTATCCTGCTCAGGCAGCTCAGTATACAGGCATAGGGGAGGTTTTGGCTGATTTTAAGGAAGGTCAGAAACTAGCCTTTTGCGGACGCGTCACGGCCAAGCGTTCGCACGGGAAAGCCGCATTTTTGGACTTAAGGGATTCCACCGGAAAAATCCAGCTTTACATCAAGGCGGATATTGTGGGAGATGACGGTTTCTTTATTTATGATAATATTGATATCGCTGATTTTATTGAAGTCGCGGGAGAGCTTTTTAAGACGCATACCGGCGAACCTACCTTAAAGGTAGAAAAAATAGCGCTTCTTGCGAAGGCCTTGCGGCCTTTACCTGAAAAATGGCATGGCCTGCGCGATGTGGATCTGCGTTACCGCCAGCGCTACCTTGATTTAATCGCTAATGATGAAGTAAAGAAAGTATTTATAGCGCGCGCAAAGATAATTAAGCAGATCCGGGATTTTCTCGACGCTAAAGGTTTTCTGGAAGTTGAGACTCCGATGATGCATTACATTCCGGGAGGCGCGGCAGGCAGGCCTTTTCAGACGCATCACAATGAATATAGTATGGATTTATTCTTACGGATTGCCCCGGAATTATACCTGAAGAAACTTTTAGTCGGAGGCTTGGACCGCGTCTACGAAATCAACCGTTCTTTCCGCAACGAAGGCGTTTCTACCCGGCATAATCCCGAATTTACCATGTTGGAGGTTTATGAAGCTTACTCTGACTACGAAGGGATGATGCGTCTAGCCGAAGGCTTGATTGTTTCTTTGATTCAGGAGCTATTTGGAAAAACTATTATCACTTATCAAGGTAAAGAGCTAGATTTTACTCCGCCGTGGAAGAGAATTTCTTTTCAGGAATTAGTTAAGCAGAAATTTGATATTTCAGCCGAAGATAACGAAGAAGTAATGTTGGATAAACTTAAGGCTAAAGGTTTTGCTAAAGAAGTAAATAGGCTTTCGCGGACCCAGATCGCCAAGATTATTGAAGAAGTTTTGGAAGAGGGGATGGGCTTAAATCCTACCTTTGTCACCGACTATTTTAGCAGTATGTGCCCCTTAGCCAAGAATAAGCAAGAGGAGCCGTTGATTTCCGAGAGGTTTGAATTATACGCAGGCGGGATTGAAATAGGCAACGCTTATTCGGAGCTGAATAATCCTACCGAGCAAAGGAAGCGTTTTGAGGAAGAAATCAAAGGGCTTACTTCCGATGAGCGGAAAAACGTGGATGAGGATTATTGTCTCGCGCTCGAACACGGTATGCCTCCGGCAGGAGGATTGGGTATAGGCATAGATCGGCTGGTGATGCTTTTAACTGATCAGGCATCGATTAGGGATGTAATTTTATTCCCGCTTTTAAGGCCGGAACAGGAATAAATGAAAACGGAATTATTTATCAGCTGGCGTTACCTGACTACCAAGAGAAAAGAAAAATTTATTTCCCTGATCAGCGTTATTTCGATTCTGGGGATAGCTATCGGAGTGATGGCCTTAATCATCGTTATCGCGGTGATGTCCGGATTCGATAAAGACTTGCATGATAAGATCGTCGGGAACTATTCGCATATCAATTTGACCAGTTTTAAGGCAATAGAGAGCGGTGAATACGCCGATATTTTGAAGAATATTTCCGCTAACGCGCATGTAAAAGGGGCCAGCCCATATATACAGGGCCAGGTATTGATCAAAGAAGGTAACCGTTATTTTGCCGTTGGCCTAAGAGGAATCGATCCGGCTACCGAAAACAAAGTAACCAAAGTCAAAGAATACATCCGGCAGGGAAATATCGATGATTTAAAAGAGAACGCTATTATTATCGGCAAAGAGCTGGCTGGATATATGGGTTTAGAATTGAATTCAACGTTAAACCTTTATTCGCCTTTAGGCAAGCCTTACGCCTTAAAAATTGTCGGGATTTTTAATTCCGGAATGTATGACTATGATCTTAATTTGGTTTTTACGAATTTAAAGAGCGCGCAAGATATTTTTGGCCTGCCTAATCAGCTAACCGCGGTAGCCATCAAACTGGATAATCCGGATTTGGCGCCTCAAGTGAGGGAGGATTTGTATAGCCGCCTCGGCTTTAATTATAACCTTAAAACTTGGATGGAAGCCAACCAGAATTTTTTCGCGGCGTTAAAATTAGAAAAATTGACCATGTTTATCATCTTAACCCTGATCATTCTGGTCGCCTCTTTTAATATTATCAGTACGTTGATCGTGATGGTTGTTGAGAAGACCAAGGACATCGGCGTCTTGAGGGCGCTGGGGATGAGCGCTCAAGGCATCAAGAAAATATTTACTTATCAGGGCCTGATCATCGGAACGCTGGGCACGGGCTTAGGCGGTTTAGCCGGAATAACTTTGTGTTTCCTGCTCAAGAAATATCAATTTATAAAATTGCCGCAGGATATATATTATATCGACCGGCTGCCTGTAAGCATACAGCTTTGGCCGGATATGGTTTTAATTATATTATCGGCTTTGGTGATTATTTTAGTTGCGACCATCTATCCGGCAACCCGGGCAAGTAAGTTAAAACCGGTAGAAGCGCTTAGATACGAATAATGGATAAAAGTGTTAGAAGCTAAGAATATACATAAAGTTTATCATGATGGAAAGCGAGAACTCGCTGTTTTAAGAGGGGTAAGCCTGAGGATCGAAGAAGGCGCCCTAGTTGCTATTGTTGGGCCGTCAGGCGCGGGTAAGTCAACCTTATTACATATTTTAGGCGGATTAGATATTCCTACGCAAGGAGAGATTCTCTTGCGGGGAAAGAATATTTATAACCTTAGCGACACGGAGCTCTCGCGTATAAGAAATGAAAAGATTGGATTTGTTTTTCAGTTTTATCATTTGCTCGGCGAATTTACGGTTCTAGAGAATGTGCTTATGCCCGCGCTGATTGGCTCTAAGCTCCAAGCCCCAAGCCTTAAACTCCAAGAGAGGGCCTTAGAACTCTTGAATACGGTAGGATTAAGCGAACGGGTTACTCATTTGCCCAATCAGTTATCCGGCGGAGAAAAGCAGAGGGTGGCGATTTGCCGCGGCCTGATCAATAAGCCGGGCCTGCTTTTTTGCGATGAGCCTACCGGCAACCTTGATTCTCAATCCGGCGAAGAAATTATCGCTTTAATTAAGCAGATTACCCGGGAAAATAAAATGACCGTGGTTTTGGTGACGCATAACGCGGAATTGGCTAAGTTAACGGATAAGGTGTATCAGCTTAGAGACGGAGTATTAGTGAATTAACACCCGGCCTTATCGGATAGGCCGGTGTGCGCTTCTGCGCAAGGGGGATAGAATGAAAATCTATATCAACGGTAAATTCTACGAAAAGAACGAAGCAAAGATTTCTGTATTCGACCACGGCCTGCTTTACGGTGACGGAGTATTCGAGGGAATCCGTTCGTACAATCGCCTGGTTTTTAAGTTGAAGGAGCATATTGACCGCTTATTTGAGTCAGCTAAAAGCATTATGCTTACCATACCCTTAACTAAAGAGGAATTGATTAAAGCGGTAATTCTCACTCTAAAAAAGAATAACCTAAAGGATGCCTATATTCGTCTGGTGGTTACGCGCGGCGAGGGAGATCTGGGATTGGACCCGCGTAAATGCCGGGGAAATGCCACAATTTTTATTATTGCCGATAAAATCGCTTTATATCCCGATAGGTTTTACCAAGAGGGTTTAAAGATCGTTACTGTGCCGACAGTGAGGAATCTTCCTGAGGCAGTGAACCCGCAGATCAAATCTTTAAATTATCTGAATAATATCTTAGCCAAGATTGAAGCGGCGAATGCCGGATGCGATGAAGCGATTATGCTGGATTATATGGGGTATGTGGCTGAGTGCACCGGGGATAATATCTTTATTGTTAAGGGCAAGCATCTTTATACCCCTCCACAGTGCATGGGGACATTGCGCGGGATTACGCGGGACGCGGTTTTAGAGATCGCCCGAAAATCAAAAATCCCGGCGCATGAACACGTGATTACGCGGCATGAAGTTTATATCTCCGATGAATGTTTTCTGACCGGCACAGCCGCTGAGATTATTCCGGTGGTCGTGGTTGACGGCAGGGTGATCGGCAGCGGTAAGCCCGGAAAATTGACTTCCTTACTGCTTAAGAAATTTAGGGAGTTGACGAAAAAAGAAGGAGTGAGATACTAATATGCTTTGCGATATTTGCAAAAAAAACGACGCGACCGTGCATCTGACTGAGATCCTCAATGATCAGATGAGCGAGTTGCATCTGTGCGAAGAGTGCGCGCGGCAGAAAAGTCTGGCAATGGAGCAGCAATTCGGATTAAATGATCTATTAGCCGGTATGGCTGATTTTGGAAAGCAGGAGAAAGAACCTGAAACCGTCGCGCATATTAAGTGTCCGGGCTGCGGCCTAACCTACGCTGATTTCAAGAAAATCGGCAGGCTTGGCTGTGGCGAATGTTACAATGCCTTCAACAAATATCTCGGGCCGCTCCTGAAGCGCATTCATGGTTCAACCCAGCATACGGGAAAATCTCCGCTTAAGGTGACTAAAGACCTGAAGAAAGAGATGGATATCCAGACATTACGTATTCGGCTGCAGAAGGCGATTCAGGCAGAAGCGTTTGAAGAGGCGGCTAAATTGCGCGACCAGATCAAAGAAGCGGAAAAAAAGAAAGAAAAATAACTATGCAGTTAAATGATTTGTTAAATCATACCAGTGAGTGGCTAAAAGGGACAGGCCCGAATTCCGACATCGTGATCTCAAGTCGCATTCGCCTGGCGCGTAACCTTGATAAGGCCCGTTTTCCGCATTGGGCGGATAAGGTGCAAGGCAGACAAACTTTGGAGACGATTAAAGAAGGTATCGCCCGGGTGGATTATTTGAAACGCACGACATTTTTTTATCTAGCGGATGTCGATAATGTAGATAAACAATTTTTGGTAGAGCGGCATCTTATGTCTCTTGACCATGCCCAAAAGCCCGAGAATAAAGCGCTGGTGGTAGACGATGAAGAGATCATCTCGATCATGATTAACGAAGAAGACCATATCCGCATGCAGGTTATGCAATCAGGGTTCAACCTTTTTGAAGCTTGGAATATTATCAATATTATCGATGACGGGCTGGCCAAGGAATTGAATATCGCCTTCCTGCCGAATTGGGGTTATCTTACCGCCTGTCCGACTAATGCCGGCACCGGGATGCGCGGTTCGGTGATGCTGCATTTGCCGGCTTTGGTGATGACCCGCTCAATCGACCGGGTATTAGCCGCGATTGCCAAACTGAGTTTTGCCACCCGCGGTCTTTACGGCGAAGGGACGCAGGCAATGGGGAATTTCTTTCAGATTTCTAATCAGGTTTCTTTAGGGCCGAGCGAGAATGAAATAATCGAAAGTATAAACGGTTTGATTCGTCAGATCATTGAGCAGGAAAAGCAGGCCAGAGATAATCTGTTGACTAAAAACGGGCCGCTCCTTGAAGACAGGATCAACCGCAGTCTTGGGATTTTAAAGAGCGCCCGGATTATTTCCAGCCAGGAAACAATCGAATTACTTTCGATGGTCAGGTTAGGCTGTGATTTAGGGATGGTTAAAGATATTGACCGCCGGGCAATCAACGAATTGTTTATCATTACGCAACCGGCACATTTACAAAAGATAGAAAATATAAAATTATCATCAGAAGAGCGCGATTTAAAACGGGCGGAACTGATCCGGAACAAACTCAATATTCATTAAGACTCCGCGCATAGCGCGGAGTTAAACAAGCGCTAAACGCCAGAGGCAGCGCTTGTTTAAGGGAGGATTTTATGTTTAATCGTTTCACTGAAAGGGCACGTAAGGTAATTATCTTAGCTAAAGAAGAGGCAAGGCGTTTTAACCATGATTATATCGGGACCGAGCATATACTTTTAGGGCTTATCCGTGAGGGGGAAGGCGTAGCCAGCGCGGTATTGCAGAAATTGGGCCTCTCTTTAGAAAATATCCGGCTTGAGGTTGAGAAATTAGTCCAGCCTGGCCCAAGTACCCAGATTATCGGAGATATTCCTTTTACCCCGCGGGCGAAAAAATCATTAGAGTTGGCTGCCGAAGAGGCTCGCTCGCTTGGCCACAATTACATTGGCACCGAACATCTTTTACTGGGGCTTATCCGCGAGGGAGAAGGGATTGCTTCACAGGTATTATTGAATTTGGGGTTGGATTTAAATACCGTGCGTAATGAAGTAATGGAGTTGTTGGGTTCCGCTCTTCCCGGCGCTCAGGGTATGGCTGGCGCTCAGCAGGCTAAGAGTAAAACTCCGGCCTTAGATGCCTTTGGACGCGACTTGACTGCTTTAGCTAAAGAGAATAAGCTTGATCCGGTTATTGATCGTACACAGGAGATTGAAAGGGTAATTCAAATCTTAAGCCGCAGGACTAAAAATAATCCGGTGCTTTTGGGGGAGGCAGGCGTAGGAAAGACCGCGATTGTCGAAGGTTTGGCGCAATTAATTATCGCTGGGAACGTCCCGGAACTTTTACGCGGCAAACGGTTGATTACTTTGGATTTGGCTTTAATGGTCGCCGGAACTAAATATCGCGGGCAGTTTGAAGAAAGAATCAAAGCGGTGATGGAGGAGATCAAGCGTTCGCAGGATGTGATTATTTTTATCGATGAGTTGCATACCTTGGTTGGGGCGGGGGCGGCTGAAGGCGCGATTGACGCCTCAAATATCTTAAAACCCGCGCTTTCGCGCGGCGAGATGCAGTGCATCGGCGCGACCACCATGGATGAATATAGGAAATATATAGAGAAAGACGCGGCCTTAGAGCGTAGATTTCAGACGATTATGGTTGAGCCTCCGTCAGTAGACCAGACGATTGAAATACTCAAGGGCCTGCGGGATAAATATGAGGCCCATCACCGGGTGACCTTCAGGGATGATGCCTTGGGAGCAGCGGCAAAATTATCCGACCGTTATATTTCGGGGAGGTTCCTGCCGGATAAGGCGATTGATTTAATCGATGAAACAGGCTCGCGCGCAAGGCTTAATGTCTTGATTGTTCCTCCGGATATTAAAAAATTAGAGGAGAAAGTGGAATCTTTAAGAAAAGAAAAAGAATCCTTCATTAAAAGCCAGGATTTTGAAAAGGCAGCCTCTTTGCGTGATCAGGAAAGGCAGGCCCGGCAGGAATTAGAGCAATTGAATAAGGAGTGGTCGCAGGCTAAGGATAAGACGCGTCCGGAAGTGACGGAAGAGGATATTGCTAAGATTGTCGCCCAGTGGACCGGAATTCCGATATTTAGGTTAGAAGAAAAAGAGGGCGAAAAATTACTGAAGATCGAAGAAGAGCTGCATAGGCGCGTAGTCGGACAGAATGAAGCGATTGAAGCGATTGCCCACGCGGTCAGGCGTTCGCGCGCCGGAATTAAGGATCCGAAAAGGCCCATCGGTTCATTTATATTTTTAGGCCCCACCGGCGTAGGTAAATCCCTGCTTGCCCGGGCATTGGCGGAATTTATGTTCGGAGATGAGGACGCGTTGATTCAATTGGATATGTCGGAATATATGGAGAAGTTTAATGTCTCGCGTTTAATCGGCGCTCCTCCGGGATATGTCGGTTATGAAGAGGGCGGACAGCTTACCGAGCGAATCCGGCGCAGGCCGTATGCTGTAATACTTCTGGATGAAATCGAAAAAGCCCATCCGGATGTATTCAATTTATTACTGCAGGTTTTTGAAGAAGGCAGGCTTACCGATAGTTTCGGCAGGAAGGTTGATTTTCGTAACACCGTGATTATTATGACCTCTAACGTCGGAGCAGATCTTATCCGTAAGGCAGGCTCGCTTGGTTTTAAGACGCAAAAAGAAGAGATAACTTATCAGGAGATGAAGGATAAGCTGCTTGAGGAAGTAAAGCATACCTTTAAACCGGAGTTTTTGAACCGCATCGACGACATTATTGTTTTCAGGCAGTTACTGAAAGAGGACCTCCAGCGGATTATCGATATCGAAATCGGCCATGTTTCCGCCAGGCTAAAAGAGCAGAATATCAAATTGGAAGTGGATGCCTCTGCCAAAGAGCTCCTGATTGAAAAAGGCTTTGACCTTGTATTCGGAGCCCGGCCTCTAAAGAGGACAATTCAGAGGTTCTTAGAAGACCCTTTAGCCTCGGAGATCATCTCCAAAAAATTTAAGGATGGTTCAGTGGTCAAGGTAACCTGTAAGAATAATGAGCTGATTTTCGTATGATCCTACACGAATTTTTTATCACTGTCGGCGCGCGGATAATCTCCTTTATGTATTTCTTGGGAGGTTTGTTTAATCTTTTCGTGCAGACGATGTATCAGATTTTTGTCCCGCCGTATAGGAAAGACCGGATATTCGAACAGGCGAAAAAAGCGGGCTTTGACAGCCTTCCTATCGTATCGCTTGTTTCACTCTTTATCGGTTTTATCTTCGCGCTCCAGACGGCCTACTTTATGCAGCGTATCGGATCGGAGATTTATATCGCCAGTTTAGTCGCGCTCTCGATTGTGCGCGAATTAGGCCCGGTAATCACAGCTCTGGTAGTAGCAGGAAGAGTGGGTGCCGCGATTACCGCGGAGTTAGGCTCAATGCAGGTTACCGAGCAGATAGACGCCTTGGAAACGCTGGCCAGTAATCCCATAAAGTATCTGGTTGTGCCGAGGTTTCTGGCTTTAAGTTTAATGCTTCCGCTTCTGACCCTTTACTCCGACGCTATAGGCATCCTGGGAAGCTATATGATTTGCGTGTTTAAACTGGGTATATCTTCGAGTATGTATCTAAGGGTTACAGCGGAGGCGCTTTTTTATAAAGATTTGTTTACCGGTTTATTTAAGACAATATTCTTTGGGATGATTATCGCCTTAGTTAGTTGCATGGAAGGTTTTAACGTCGAAGGAGGAGCAGAGGGCGTAGGAAGGGCGACTACGCGTTCAGTAGTTTTTTCCTTCATTATGATTATTATCGCGGATTGCTTCTTTACAGCTTTGTTTTATTTTATCTTCCCCTAAAAATTATGATTGAAATAACCGGATTACATAAATCGCTTGGAGCGCATAAGGTCTTAAACGGAGTGCATCTTAAAATAGAGAAAGGAAAGACCTGCGTGATTATCGGCCGCTCCGGCTGCGGTAAGTCGGTTTTACTTAAACATATCGTGGGGATCTTAAAGCCGGATAAGGGAAAGGTCCTAATCGACGGACAGGACGTGGGGGTATTGGCAGAGAAGGAATTAAACGCGGTGCGTCTGAAGATCGGTTTGGTTTTTCAGGGAGGCGCGTTATTTGATTCGATGACTGTCGGCGAAAACGTAGGGTTTGGCTTAATTGAGCATGACCATATTCCCCACAAGCAACTTCTTGAGAAGATAGAATCATCGCTGTCAATGGTTGGCCTGCACGGGATAGGCAACCTGATGCCTTCGGAGTTAAGCGGCGGAATGCGCAAGCGCGTGGCTTTGGCACGGGCGATTTGCATTAATCCTCAGATTATTTTATACGATGAGCCAACTACCGGCGTAGACCCGATTACCGCTGACAGCATTAATGAATTGATTAAAAGTATGCACGACAAATTAAAGATTACCTCGATTGTCGTGACTCACGATATGAAAAGTGCCTACAAGGTGGCGGATAAGATCGCTATGCTTTATCAGGGGAAGATTATCGCCGAGGGAACACCCGATGAGATTCAGCGGACAAAGAATCCGGTGGTACATCAATTTATTAACGGGCTTGCTTTTGGCCCGATAACCGAAACACTCGATCATTCCAGATAACGGAGGGTTAAACCATGATCTTCGGGAAAACAAAATTAGAGATGAAGGTGGGAGTTTTTGTTTTTATCGGTTTAATTATACTGGTAGTTTTTGTCCTTTCGATAGGAGGGGTGAAGACCTGGACATCCGGCTATAAGGTGAATTTTATTTTTAATTTTGTGAACGGGGTAAAAAATGGCGCTCCGGTGAGGTTTGCCGGGGTGGATTCAGGGGTGGTCAGGAGCATCAGATTTTTTCGTGATCCTAAAGGGTTAAAAAATAAGGTCCGCGTCACTTGTTGGCTGAATAAGAATGTAAACATACCTTTGGATTCCAAGATCTGGGTAAATACCTTGGGGTTATTGGGAGAAAAGTATATTGAGATTATGCCGGGAGAAGATTGTAACAGGCTTCTTTTGGCTGGGCAGGAGATGTCCGGCGAAGATCCGCTGCCGATGAATGAGATTATGAAAGATGCCAAGCAGATCACGGATAATCTTAACTTAGGCTTGCAGAGGATCGTGGATAAAGAGGGTACCGTCGGCAAACTCTTATTTGATGATAAAATATATAACGAACTTGATGCCTTGGTTACCGATGTCAGGAAAAATCCCTGGAAGCTTTTGATTAAGACCAAAGAAAAGAAATAATGACGCGGATTAAAACTATATTCACCTGCCAGAGTTGCGGTTATCAATCTCCTAAATGGATGGGGAGATGTCCGGATTGCCAGAGTTGGAATTCTTTTGTCGAGGAGGATTACAGCGAGCCTAGCTCTAAAGTAAAGGAACGCAGCGCGCTATATAAAGACGAGCCGGTATTGCTTAAAGATGTGCAGGCCAGAGAAGAAGAGCGGCTGAAGACCGGTATTCTGGAGTTAGATAGGGTTTTAGGCGGAGGCATAGTCAGCGGCTCGGTAATTTTGATCGGCGGAGACCCCGGGGTCGGCAAATCTACGATATCTTTACAGGTATCTAATCAGTTGACCAAGCAGGGCTCAACTGTGCTTTATGTAAGCGGCGAAGAGAGCGTGCATCAGACTAAACTAAGGGCCAAACGGCTTGGTTCGCATGAATCCGACCGCCTTTATATTGTTAATCAAACCGATTTATCTTTAATCACCGAGTATATTAAAAAGCTTAAGCCGGAAGTAGTGATTATTGATTCTATTCAGGTAGTTTTTGATCCGGGGATAAGCTCTTCCGCCGGAAGCGTAAGTCAGGTGCGGGAATGTTCCGGAATGCTGACGCAATTGGCTAAGACTTCCGGGACCTCGATTTTTATCATCGGCCACGTAACCAAAGAAGGCACGCTTGCCGGACCAAGGGTCTTAGAGCATATCGTAGATACCGTCTTATATTTCGAAGGAGACAGGTTCTCCTTATTTCGCATTTTACGCGCGGTAAAAAACAGGTTTGGCTCAACTAATGAAATAGGCGTTTTTGAAATGAGCAGTCAGGGTTTGGCCGAGGTAAAGAATCCATCCGAGATATTTTTATCTGAAAAACCTCAGGATGTCGCCGGTTCGGTAGTTACTTCCATATTGGAAGGGTCACGCCCGCTCTTAGTTGAAATGCAGTCTTTGGTCAGCCGCTCAAGTTTTGGCTATGCCCGGAGGCGAGCCCAAGGATTTGATTCTAATCGCCTAAGCCTCTTGGTCGCGGTTTTAGAGAAACGCATAGGATTGGCGTTGGAAACAGAGGATATCTTTGTTAATGTAGCCGGAGGAATAAAAGTTGAAGATCCGGCAGCTGACCTTGCTTTAGCCATAGCCATCGCATCCGCGTTCCGTGAGCAGTTAGTTATGCCGGCTACGCTTATTTTAGGAGAAGTAGGTTTGAGCGGCGAGATCAGAAGTATCTCTCAGATTATGCTGCGCGTTAACGAGGCAGAAAAATTAGGCTTTAAACATTGTATTTTACCGAAGAATAATCATAAAAACTTTAAAAATTATAAAGGCGATATCGAATTGATCCCGGTAGCGAATTTAAAAGAAGCATTGGATATCGCCTTAAGCCTGCAGAGGGTGCCTGTAGGTAAGTAAGGAGGAAAGTAATGAATTTATTATTCGTGCGTATTTTATTCATAGTCGCAAGCTCGATCGTGGGTTATCAGGCGGGAAGTGTGCAAGGCGGCCTTATCGGAGTCATCCTAAGCTCTACACTGATTCTTATAGAGATGGGATTACGTAAGGTTTCAGTAAGCGGGCTTTCAAGCAGCGTTTTCGGGTTGATTCTAGGTTTGATTATGGCTAAGCTGGTGGGAGACGCCTTTAGCGTTACTCCGCTTTCTCCAAGCACGCTTGCTTCGGTGAGAGTGATCTTAACCTTAGTCTTTTGTTATTTAGGTATGATTATGGCTTTACGCGGTAAAGATGAGTTTAGCGTGATTATACCCTATGTGCGGCTTAGGCGTCAGGATCAAGCGGAGGAGATTGTGGTTTTAGACACCAGCGTGATCATCGACGGAAGGATTGTGGATATCTGCAAAACCAAATTTCTTTCTGGTAAGATTATCATCCCTAAGTTTGTTTTAAGGGAGTTACAACAGATAGCGGATTCGACTGATCCGATTAAGCGTCAGCGAGGCAGGCGGGGTCTGGAGATTCTTCATACAGTACAGACAGAATCGGGATTGGATATCGTTATACATGAGACGGACTTTCCAGAGACTAACGAAGTGGACGCTAAGCTTGTGAAATTAGCCAAACTTTTGGAAGCAAAGATCCTGACTGTTGATTTTAATTTAAACCGCGTAGCCACAATTCAGGGAATCAAGGTTTTAAATATTAATGAACTTGCCAATGCCCTTAAACCGATAGTTTTTCCCGGAGAAGAGATGCAGATTAAGCTGATTAAAGAAGGCAAAGAGCATAATCAGGCAATCGGTTATCTAGAGGACGGGACAATGGTGGTGGTGGAAGACGCGCGCAAGCTGATCGGGCAGGAGGTAAAGGTCGCGGTTACCTCTGTCCTTCAGACACAGGCAGGTAGGATGATTTTTACCAAGTTAGAACGATAATGTTGGTCAGCGCGATAGTGGTGGCTGCCGGGAAAAGTAAAAGGTTCAAAACTAAAACTTCCAAAGTTATATTAAAGTTAGGCTCCAAACCGGTGATTGTTTATTCGTTGGGTATTCTGAATGAACATCCCAAGATAAAAGAAATTATTATCGTCGCTAACCCGCAGAACTTCGAGAGCCTGCGCGGAATTATTAAAAAAAATAAGTTTTACAAGGCGGTTAAGGTTGTCTTAGGCGGTAAAAAGCGTAAGGATTCCGTAGCAGCGGGCTTGAGAGTAATTAATTCTAAGGCGGATTTTGTGTTAATTCATGACGCTGCCCGGCCCTTTATAACCAGAGATTTGGTCTCTTTAGTAATAAATGAAGCTTATGAATCAAAAGCAGCGATTTTGGGCGTGCCGGTGAAAGCAACGATAAAACGATGCAAGCTGCAAGGCGCAGAGTGCATGGTAAAAGAAACGATAGATAGAAAGAATATCTGGGAAGTGCAAACTCCGCAGGTATTCGCGAGAGATTTAATCTTAAAGGCGTATCAAAGATTTAGTCATAGCGATGCAACTGACGATGCGATGTTGGTAGAGAGGCTGGGGGCTAAGGTAAGCGTAGTTTTAGGTTCGTATAAGAATATCAAGATTACCACTCCCGAAGATTTCATAATCGCTAAAGGAGTAGCTTATTTATGGAAACCCGCGTAGGCCTAGGTTATGACCTTCACCGTTTGGTAGGCGAACGTAAATTAATTATCGGCGGAGTAGAGATACCTTATATAAAAGGTTTATTTGGCTACTCTGACGCCGATGTTCTAATTCACGCGATCTGCGACGCACTGCTGGGCGCGATTTCCGCGGGAGACATAGGAGAACTTTTCCCCGATACTGATCCTAGATATCAGGGCATCTCAAGTGCCGAATTGTTAAAGATAATCTTAGGGTTAGTGGGTAAAAAGGGGTATGAAATTGTTAACCTTGATACTATTATCATCGCCGAAGAGCCAAAGATGTCTCCATTTAAGAGCAGAATTCAGGAAAACTTAAGTAAAATTATGAATATAAATAAAGATCGTGTAAGTATCAAGGCTAAGACTAACGAAGGCTTGGGTGAAATAGGCAGAAAAGAAGGGATTGCCTGTTTTGCTACGGTTTTAATTAAGAAGGAGAGTTAATTATGACTTGCCTAGTACAGGTATTATTATTGATTTTAGGGTTAATCATCATTAAGAATATCCTTGTCGCCGTGATCTTTTATCAAGAGATCAAAACAGCTCAGGAGAGGGATCCCGCGGCGAAGAGTTTTATCGAAGTTTTATTTTTGTATCAGGGCTTGCACGCTCTTGTAGCTTACCGGTTAGCAAATTTTTTCTACCGGGCAAGGTTTTTTTTCTTAGCCCGGTTTATCTCGCAAATGGCGCGCTGGGCAACCGGGATTGAAATCCATCCGGGAGCTCGAATCGGTAAAAGCCTGTTTATCGATCATGGAATGGGAGTGGTAATTGGCGAGACCGCGATTATCGGCGATAATGTGCTTTTATATCAGGGCGTTACTTTGGGAGGAACAGGCCTTGAAAAGGGGAAGCGGCATCCGACGATCGGAAATAATGTAGTGATTGGTGGAGGCGCCAAGGTCTTAGGGAATATCACCATAGGGGATAATGCTTATATCGGGGCTAATGCCGTAGTGATTAAAGATGTCCCGGCTAATTCAACGGTGGTGGGTGTCCCGGGAAGGATCACTAAACAGGACGGAAAGAAGATTGACATAAGTCTTGATCATATACATGTGCTTGATCCATTAATGCAGTCGATAGAAGAGTTAGAGAAGAGGATCCAGAAGTTAGAAAATAAATAAATGCCCATCCATATATACAACTCCCTGTCCCGTAAGAAAGAAGAATTTCATTCTTTAAAGCCTAACGAGATTAAGATCTATACTTGCGGCCCTACGGTTTATGACGAGCCGCACATAGGACACGCCCGCAGCGCCTATATTTTCGATGTGATCAGGCGCTATCTTGCTTACCAAGGATATAAAGTAAAATTTGTGCGTAATGTAACGGATGTGGATGATAAAATAATCGATAGGGCCAAGAAGGAATTTCCCGGAGAGGATTTAAACGCGGCTTTTAAAAAAGTATCCGAAAAATACCTTACCTCTTATCATGAGGCGCTAAAGAGCTTAAATATAGGAGTTGATCAGGAAAAAATATTTGAACCTAAGGCAAGCGAGTATATTCCTAAAATGGTTAAGTTTATCCAAGGCCTGATTGATAAAGGAGCGGCTTATCTTTCAGCAGGGGATGTTTATTTTGATATCACCAAAGCCAAAAGCTACGGGAAATTATCCAATCAGTCTTTGGAAAAGATGGAATCCGGAACTCGGGTAGCTCCGAATAAAAATAAGCGCAACCCCTTGGATTTCGCGCTTTGGAAGTCTGCTAAAGCAGATGAACCTTCGTGGGATAGCCCGTGGAGCGCGGGGAGGCCCGGCTGGCATATCGAATGTTCCGTAATGAGCTCGGATATTTTAGGCAATGAATTCGATATCCACGGTGGAGGGATTGATTTAATCTTTCCACACCATGAAAATGAGATCGCCCAATCCGAAGCCTCCGGAGAAAAATTCGCCAGATACTGGATCCACCACGGCCTGCTCACCATCAACGGCCAAAAAATGGCTAAGTCGCTGGGGAATTTTGTTACGGTGAATAGTTTTCTGGAGAAATATAAAAACGCCGACTTATTAAAGCTATTATTTTTATCCACGCGTTATGCGCATCCGGTGGATTATACCGATGAGAAGATTCAAGAAGCCAAGCAGGCACTAGAGAGGATTTTAATTCTAGTGAATAAAATAGATGTAGTCTCCAAGTCTCAAAGTCTCAAAGTCTCAAGCAAAAGCGTTAAACAAATTGAGGAGATTAAAAATAAGTTCATTGCGGCGATGGACGACGATTTTAATACGCCGCAAGCTTTGGCTAGTATATTTGATTTAGTAAGTTTGGCGAATAAACATATTGGCGATATAGATTTTATTCATAGAGCAAAAGATACCTTAAGAGAGCTTTTGGATATCTTTGGAATCTCTTTAAAATCTACTAAATCAGTTACTATTACCTCTGATTCTTATATAGTTTCTGCGATTACTGATAAAGAGATTGAGCAGAAAATTATGGAAAGAAATAAAGCGCGAGACAATAAAGATTATTTACTCTCTGATACTATACGAAAAGAATTAGAAGAAAAAGGTATTATTTTAGAAGATACCAAAGAAGGTACGACTTGGCGTAGGAAAATTTAGACGCCTACGTTATATTAATTGATATTTTGCTCTCAGGGTATTGTTCGCGCGCTGAAAATTTTCGCCGTGTGCTGCGGTTTACGACTCACTCCCGGACAGACTTACGCTTTTAAGCAGGTCCTCCGTTCGTCGTAAATCCCTGCCTGCCTGCCGGCAGGCAGGTTTGCACACTATCTAGGATAGAGGTGCCGAAAATTTTCTAATGCGCGCTCACAACACCCTTCGGCAAAATAGCTAGAGCCAAAATCGAAATTCGCTCGAAAATTACCAAGGTTCATTTGAATGTTGAGATTACTTACCAGATAGTATGAATCTAAAAAACAGTATAGATAGGGCAATTACATTAATACATACTCCGGCTGATTATGAGGAGTATGTCGTTATAAAGGTGAATCCAGTGGGAGAGTCTTGCTGTTGTTTTCATCATTGGCCACAGACTTGGAAAATCGTAAACGAATATATCCATCCTTGTGGACCCCTACAAGACGAAGGCGATGTATTAATAAATACTAACAAAGGAGAATTCGTTTTAGAATGCCATGAAAGTGGCCCAGAGATTGTTATTTATTTAGCTAAGGCGACAGTAGATTTAATAAAATCTATTGTTGATTTAATTATTACCTTGTTGAAAGCTAGAGAATTAGAAAAGAATAATCGCAGCGGTTTGTTGAAGTACAAAATAACAAGAAACTATCAAATTAAAGATAAATCTATAGAAGAAGAAGTTATTGAATTAGAATTACCTCTTTCCGATAGTGTTATTAAGGAATTGAATGAACATATTCAAGTAACCATCAAAAAGAGAATAATTAGTAAGGCTAAAGCTTAATTTTAGCGAATGGCTTACTTGAGTTATCAGGGGGTGACACGGCGAAAGGAGTATTAAAAATTATAAACTTGACAATACAACTATTTAGTTGTATACTCTAGATGAAGGAAAAGGATAGCGTGGCTGTCAGTTGTTTTTATTACGTAACCGAATCCGGAAAGTCGCCGGTAAGGGATTTCATTGATTCGCTGGATTCAGGAAGCCAGAGAAAATTCTTCTTTGCGCAGAATCTTTTGGAAGAATTCGGCCGTAAACTGCCGCAGCCTCATGCCAAATACATTGGCGATGATATATTTGAGCTAAGATTTAAGGGGCAGGAAGGCCAAATCAGGATTTTATACTTCTTTTTCCTCCACGAAAAGTTAATCTTTACTAACGGTTTTGTTAAAAAGAGCGCTAAGACGCCATTAAAGGAACGGGCACTTGCAATTGAAAGAAGAAGATTATTCTTAGAAAGACAAAAGTAAGAAGGAAGGGAAGGTGCGCTATGAATATGGAAAGAGTTGACGAACACTTAAAAGAAAAATTAAAGGATCCGTATTTCAAAGAGCTCTATGAGCTTGAGGAGCAAAAGCTCGACATTGTGAAGCGGATTATCGATTACAGGATAAAAAGCAAGCTTACTCAAGGCCAATTAGCCAAAAAAGCGGGAGTTACGCAGCAGCATATCTCTAAAATTGAAAACGGAGATTTTAGGAGTATCGTGACTTTGGAAAAAATCCTGCTATTTATTGGCTATACGGTGAAAATTCAAGCCGTTCCTCTAAGCCATAGGGTTAAGAATGGTATTGAACGTTTTGTGAGGAATAAACACAGGCTACAATTCGCTTAATTTATCATGAAAGGCAAATTTATTACATTTGAAGGTTCAGAAGGCTGCGGTAAGAGTACGCAATCGCGCTTGCTCTACGAATATCTTCAAGTCAAAGGCAAGCAGGTAATCTATTTGCGCGAGCCGGGCGCGACTAAAATAAGCGAAAAGATCCGCGATATTTTGCTCGACGCCAAAAATCAGGCTATCGTTCCGGAAGCTGAGATGCTCCTTTATATGGCGGCCCGCGCTCAAATTGTCGGAGAAGTCATTAAGCCCGCGCTTAAAAAAGGAATAATTGTCATCTGCGACAGGTTTCTGGATTCCACGCTTGCTTACCAAGGTTATGGCTTAGGGATGGATATTGATTTAATCAGAAGAATAGGTAAGTTTACTACCGCTGGTATTGCTCCGGATTTAACTTTGTTTTTGGATTTAGCAGTTGAACATGGGCTCAAGCACCGGCAAGCCAGTCTTGATCGCATTGAAATGCGCTCAGTTAATTATCATTTACGCGTTCGCAAAGGTTATCTCGCGTTAGCTAAACAGGAACCGAAAAGGATTAAAGTTGTGAAGGTCGAGCAAGATAAATTCAAAACCCAAGCCAAGATAAGGGAACTGGTAGAAAAATATGTCTTTTAGCGCGATTAAAGGTCAGAATAAACCCCTAGAGATCCTCAAGGCTTATATCGATAATGCACGGCTGGAAGGCGGGTATCTCTTCACCGGCGCCGAAGGTATTGGTAAGAAGATGACTGCTCTGGCTTTGGCTAAGAGGCTTAATTGTTTAGAGGGTAAACTAGATAGCTGCGGCCATTGTGCTTCATGTCTAAAAATAGACAATAACCAGCATCCGGATGTGCATATGATTTTAGATGAGGAGCCGCAAATAAAAATAGAAGTAATCCGACAGCTGCAAAAAGAGATAAACCTGAAGGCCTACGAAGGAGAATTTAAGGTTTTTATCATTGATAATGCCCATACCCTGACTGCCGAGGCATCTAATTCTTTACTAAAGATTTTGGAGGAACCTCCTAAAAAGAGCCTGATTATCTTGATCACAGATAAGCCTAATCTGCTTTTTAAGACGGTCATCTCGCGCTGTAAGATTTTAAAATTTCTTGCGCTTAAAAGAGAAACGCTGGAAGAAATACTCAAAAAAGATTATTCATTAGATACGGGTTACGCGCATTTTTTAGCCTATTTTTCCGAAGGGAGGCTTGGCCGGGCATTAAAGTTAAAGGACGAAGATATTATCACCAAAAAAAATATGCTGATCGATAAATTGATCCTTTCATCTCAGCCTAACCTGGAAAGCCTGGCGCAGGGCGCCCGGGCGGATATCCGTAATTCTTTAAACTTATTAGTTACATGGTTTCGGGATATATATTTATTAAAAACAGGCGTAGCGGAAGAAGAAGTGATCAATTCGGACCGAAAGGTTGATTTGGCGCGTTCGCTTTCCCGGTTTTCATTTTTAGATTTGGATTCAATTTTGGGGAATATTACTAGCGCGATAGCTTATTTAGACCAGAACGTCAACACGCGATTGATACTCTATAATTTGAGGATGGAGATATGGAAGGCTTAATTTATGTGCGTTTAAGGGATTCAGGCCAGATTTATGCTTATAATGCCGCGGGTTTTAGCGTCAAAGAAGGGGATTATGTGATTATTGAACATGACCGCGGACAGGACTATGGTTTGGTGGTCCCAACTGAACCTAAATCTTGCTGCGGTGAACGCCAGTGCGCTAACCCCGCAGAAAAAGAGCCTCCCAAGAAGATATTGCGTATAGCCAGAGAAGCGGATATCAAACAGATCACGGATAATCGTTTAAAGGCAAAAGAGGTTTTCAGTTCCTGTATTAAAAAAATCGAAGAGCATAGGCTGGATATGAAACTTGTGCAGGCGGAATATTCATTTGACCGTTCAAAGATCGTATTTTATTTTACGGCTAACGGCAGGGTGGATTTCAGGAATTTGGTAAAAGACCTGGCTAGGATTTTTAAGGCCAGGATCGAACTGCGTCAGATCGGCGTGCGCGACGAAGCCCGGCTCTTCGGCGGGTTTGGCTCATGCGGCAGGGAGCTTTGCTGCGCCAAGTTCTTAAAAGATTTTGAGCCGGTAACGATTAAAATGGCTAAAGAAGAAGGGTTGCCTTTAAATCCGCCTAAGATCTCCGGGATTTGCGGAAGGCTGATGTGCTGTCTTTCTTTTGAATACGAAAGCTATAAATTGCTTTCTAAAGGCCTTCCCCGCGAAGGGGAGCACGTCAATACCCCTCGAGGGAAAGGTAAAGTGATGAGTATTAATGTATTTAGCCGCAGCGCCTCAGTTCAGCTTGAAGACGGCACGTGGATAACCGTAAGCTATAAAGAAAAGGAACATGGTAAATAAATTTTATATCACCACCCCGATTTATTATGTAAATGCCTCGCCGCATATCGGGCATTCTTATACCAATATCGCAGCGGATACATTAGCCCGCTATTATCGTCAACGTAAGGATTTCGGGAAAGATAATGTTTGGTTCTTGACCGGTACTGACGAGCACGGCCAGAAGATAAAAAAGGCGGCAGATGAAGCAAAATTAAACTCTCAGGAATTTGTGGACAAGGTGGTGGAGACATTTAAAGATCTCTGGAAGACGCTAGAAATTTCCAACAATGATTTTATCCGCACCACCGAAGAAAGGCACATCAAAACAGTCCAAAGGGCCTTGGAGATAGTTTATAACAAAGGCGATATCTATGAAGGTAAATATGAAGGGTGGTATTGCACGCCTTGCGAAACCTTCTGGCCGCAGACTCAGGTCGTAGATAATCTTTGCCCGGATTGTAAAAGGCCTCTAGGAAAGATAAGTGAGAGCAATTATTTCTTCAAGTTATCAAAATACCAGCAGTGGTTGATTGATTATATCAAGGATACAGCTAATCATCCTGAGCGCATTAATTTCATCGCGCCTCTTACCCGAAGGAATGAAGTCTTAGGGTTTTTAGAAAACAATAAATTAGAGGATCTCTGTATCTCTCGTCCTAAGGAGCGGCTTAGCTGGGGGATTCCCTTACCTTTTAGCGGGAAACATGTTGTGTATGTCTGGTTTGATGCCTTGATAAATTATATCAGCGCGGTAGGGGAGTTTGACGGTAATGGAGTTTACCATTCCAAGTGGTGGCAGCCGGATGTAAAAGTTGCGCATCTGGTCGGAAAAGATATTCTTAGGCATCATGCGGTTTACTGGCCGATTATGTTGGAGGCTTTAGGTATAAGGCAGCCGGATACAATCTTTGCTCATGGCTGGTGGATGATTGATCAGAATAAGATGTCTAAGTCACGCGGGAACGCGGTTAGTCCCTTAGATTTAGTCAAACAATACGGAGTGGATACCTACAGGTATTTCTTATTACGCGATGTGCCTTTTGGCTTAGACGGTAATTTCTCCGAGGAGGCAATTGTTAAAAGATTTAATGCGGACCTAGCCAATGACTTAGGAAATCTTTTGTATCGGACGCTTACGATGATCGAGAAATATTATCAGGGGAATATACCTGACCTGGAATTAGATAAGATTAAATTTAACGAGGCTGGCGAGAAGATTAAGAAGGCAATAAGTACGTTAGAACAGGCAGCTTATGGTCCTATAGCTATTAATTTCGATTTCAGCCTTTCCTTAGGGAAAATCTGGGAATTGATCAATCTGGCCAACAAATACGTGGAAGAGACTAAGCCCTGGAATTTAGCCAAAGAAAATAAGACAGAAGAACTTAAATCTTTTATCCGTTTATTAGTGGAAGCGCTTAGAGTGACCGCTCGAAATATTTATCCTTTTATGCCGCTAACTTCAGAATCAATCATCCAGCAGATCGGCGAAGAGAAAATTAAAAAAGGAAATCCTTTATTTCCCCGTATTGAGACCAAAGAGAAATAATCCTATGTTAGTCGATACGCATTGTCATTTGGATTTTCCGGAATTTGACGCTGATCGGGATGAAGTAATCAATCGGGCAAAAGAGCAGGGCGTAGGCTATATTATCAACATAGGTGCGAGTCTTGAGGGTTCTAAGAAATCCGTAGAATTATCCCAAAAATATGCATCTATCTATGCGACGGTGGGAATTCATCCTCATGAGGCGGATAGTTTTACTCCTGAAACAGAAAAAAGCATAAGGAATCTGGCAAAGGAAAAGAAAGTCGTCGCCATAGGCGAAATCGGCTTAGATTATTTTAAGCATTATTCCGAACCCCGAAATCAGCTCCCTGTATTTACGCAGCTACTTAAGATTGCCAAAGATTTTAATCTTCCGGTGGTTATCCATACAAGAAACGCGCAGGTGGATACCTTGAAGGTTTTAAAAGAAGCAATGCCGGTTAAAGCGGTGGTGCATTGTTTTTCCGGAGATAAAGTTTTTTTAAAAGTTTGCTTGGATTTAGGTTTTTTAGTTTCTTTTACTTGTAATATTACGTATCCCGCCAAACTATCTAATAGCAGGCGGGATCCCGCCCTCGCTGAAATAGATTGGCGGGATAAAAAAGCCGAAGATTTAAGAGCGATCGTTAAGGCGGTTCCACTCGATAGATTGTTACTGGAGACTGATGCGCCATATTTGTCTCCGGAAGGCTTTCGCGGGAAGAGGAATGAGCCGGCTCAAGTCTGCCTTCTTGCTGAAACCGTGGCAAATCTTAAAGGTTTGAAATTAGAAGAGGTTTCCAAAGCCACAACAGAAAACGCTAGAGGTTTCTTTAATTTACCGGAGACTCAGTAAATGAATTCTCAAGTAAGCATTATAAAATGCGCTAATTACAACTTGAGCCTTGTCGAGGCCAGCGTAAGAAAGGCTATCGGTTTAATCGGCGGGGTAACTCATTATGTTAAGCCGGGTTCACGCGTCTTGGTCAAACCCAATATGCTGATGGCTAAGGAGCCGGAGTTCGGGATTGGTACTCATCCCGAAGTGGTCCGGGCCGTAATCAGGGTTTTAAAAGATATTAGTTGCCGTATTTTCGTGGGTGATGGCCCAAGCGTCTGGGGAAAAGAAATCGAAAACGTGGATGAGGTTTATCGCCGGACAGGAATAACCAAGATTTGTGAGGACGAAAAAGTGGAGTTAGTTAAATTTGAAAAAAGGCGGATGCGCGAAAAATTTCCCCTAACCACTTGGCTTGATCATTGCGATTATTTAATTAATCTACCGAAGTTTAAGACGCATGAGCTTACTCTGCTTACAGGAGCGATCAAGAATAATTTTGGTTTGGTTTCCGGGACCTTTAAGACAGAGCTGCACAAAAACTATTTTCAGCGGGAAGATTTTGCCAAGATTCTGGTGGATATTTTTGCTGAGGCTAAGCCGGGTTTGACGATTATCGACGGGGTAACCGCTATGGAAGGTGATGGCCCGGCAACCAGCGGAAAATTACGGGATTTAGGGTTGTTACTTGCGGGAGGTGATTGTGTGGCTTTGGATAGCGTTATGGCAAAGATAATGGGGATCGAGCCATGCGATGTTTTAACCACGAAAGAGGCCGCGCGAAGAGGCTTGGGAAGAGCGGATTTAAATTCTATCGAAATTCTGGGAGAAAAAATTGAAGGGTTGAATATTCGGCCATTTCTGCTTCCTTCTTCAATAAGCCTGTCAAGAAAGTTGCCTAAGCCGGTAATCAGTTTGGCTAAGAAGCTGATTAAATATTATCCGTATCCTGTGCGGAAAAATTGCACCAGATGTACTGCCTGTATTAAGATATGCCCGAATAATTGTATAAGCATGAGGAAAAAGGGGATTATTTTTGATTATAGAAAGTGTATTGCTTGTTTTTGCTGCCAAGAGGCTTGTCCGTCAAAAGCAATTAAAGTAAAAAAGAGCTTATTCGCAAAAATGATCGGGTTATAATTTATGAAAATAACTACTATCGAATGGAAAAATAATAAGATAAGGCTTATTGACCAGACTAAACTTCCGCATAAGTTGGAATATCTGGATATTGATAAGTTGGAAGATTTATGGCAGGCGATTAAGCTGCTTAAGGTCAGGGGGGCTCCGGCTTTAGGAGCGGCAGCCGCGCTGGGAGTGTATTTAGGAATAAAAGACCTCAAAACAAAAGATCCGGCTGTTTTTAATAAGGAATTGGATAGAGTTAGCCATTATATCGCCGGTTCCCGTCCGACAGCGAGAAACCTTTTTTGGGGGATAGAGAAGATCTGTAGTGTAGCGCGAAAGAATAAAGGAAAAGATTTAGCCGCGCTTAAGAAACTCCTCTATGAAGAAGCTTGTAGGATTATTGAAAATGACAAATCCAGCTGTCGTAAGATTGGTGAATATGGCAGCAGGCTGATTAAAGATAACGATACGGTGTTAACGATCTGTAACGCGGGTATTTTAGCTACAATCGATTATGGCACGGCTTTGGGAGTGCTTTACCGCGCGAAAGAAGAAGGTAAAAAAATAAAAGTTTTTTCCTGTGAGACAAGGCCGCTCCTGCAAGGAGCCCGGCTTACTGCTTGGGAGTTGAATCAGAAAGGCGTGGATGTAACGGTTATTTGCGATAATATGGCGGCTACTCTTATGCGGCAGGGCAAAATAAATAAAGTTATTGCCGGAGCGGATAGGATCGCGGCCAACGGCGATACCGCCAATAAAATCGGCACTTACAATTTAGCAGTTTTAAGCAGCTATCATAAGATTCCATTCTATATCGCGGCTCCGGTTTCCACTTTTGATTTACGCGCGCAATCAGGAAAAGATATTCCGATTGAGGAGCGTGACCCCAGAGAAGTCAGCGAATTATTATTTAAAAGAGTAATCGCGCCTAAAGGGGTAAAGATCTTTAATCCTGCTTTTGACGTCACCCCGCGTAATCTTATCAGCGCGATTATTACGGATAAGGGAGTGATTAGGCCGCCGTATAATCTAAATATTAAGAGAATCGTGCGCCTGTAGCGTAGTAATAAGGTAATAAGGTGACTGTCACGTTTTTTGTGACTGTCACCTTATTAACGGAACTAAAATGCTGATAAAAGATATAGGTGAATTCGCGCTGATTGAAAGATTCAAGAGAAAAATTAAGACAGATTCTTCTGTTATAAAAGGTTCCGGGGATGATTGCGCTGTGTTGAAGTTAGACAAACAAAACCACCAGCTTTTTACCTGCGATATGCTGGTTGAGGGTGTGGATTTTACTCTTAAAGATAACTCGTATCTCGTTGGTAGAAAGGCGATTGCCGTATCCCTTAGCGATATAGCCAGCTGTTCGGGTAAACCCCGGCATTGCGTTATCTCCTTAGGCTTACCGAAAAATACTTCCCTAAGCTTTGTAGATAAGCTTTTTCAAGGGATGCTGGATATTGCAAAAAAATATAAAGTAAATATTGTGGGAGGGGATTTAAGCCGAAGCAGTAAAGTCGTCCTTGACGTAAGCATGCTTGGCGAGGTAGAAAAGAAATACCTTACTTTAAGGAGCGGAGCCAGGGTTGGAGATATTATTTTTATCACCGGCGAGCTTGGCGGTTCAATTTCAGGCAAGCATCTTCAATTTACTCCGCGCATAAAAGAAGCAAGATTCTTAAGCCGCAATTTTAAAGTCAAGGCCATGACTGATATCTCCGATGGATTGACTTCTGATTTAGGCCATATTTTGGAGCAGAGCAATGCGGGGGCAGTGATTTATGAGGCCTTGATTCCGTTAAGCGGTAAAGCCCGTAATTTATCCGATGCCCTAAACAATGGAGAGGACTTTGAGCTTCTTTTTACTCTTTCGCGGCCGCAGGCTTTAAAATTATTAAAAAGAAAGTTGTCGATTTTTAGGCCGATTGGAGAAATAAGGGAAAGAAAATACGGTTTTCAGCTGATAGACAAGAGGAGCAGGCCGGTTAATATCAAGCCAAAAGGTTTTAAGCATTTTTAAATGAAGATCATCTCCAAATCAGTTAAAGAAACTTTAAATCTAGGCTCCTCTTTAGCCCGGCAACTTAAGCCGGGGGATATAATCTGTTTAAAAGGCAACCTTGGTTCCGGCAAGACTACCTTGACTAAAGGTATTGCTATTGGCCTTGGTATTGATAAAGCGAAAGTTACAAGTTCCTCATTTATTCTTATTCGACAGCACCCGGAAGGAAGTATCCCTTTATTTCATTTTGACCTTTACCGGCTTAAGAGTTCAGGGGAGATAGCCGCGCTCGGGTTTGAGGAATATCTTTACGATGACGGGGTTTCGGTTATTGAATGGGCGGAAAAGTTGGAATGCCTGATGCCTCAAGAACATCTTACGGTGAAGTTAGCTTATTACCCGGGGAATAAGAGGGTTTTCGAATTTTTGGCGCAAGGCGCGCGTTATAAAAATTTATTGAGGAGTCTGCGTGAAAATATTAGCCATTGATTCCGCCACTAAATGCTTATCTCTTGGCATTTATGATGACGGTAAAGTATATGAATACAACCTAGAGATAGAAAGAAGGTTATCCTCGCTATTAGTTGTAATTATCAAGAGGGCGCTTGAGGCCTTGGATTTAAAGCTTGGGGATTTTGATTATTTTGCCTGCGGTTTGGGCCCGGGCTCTTTTACCGGAATGCGCGTAGGTTTGTCCACGATGAAAGGATTAAGCTGGTCTCTACGTAAGCCGCTTATCGGAATATCGACGCTGGATATCCTGGCAATGAATGCTAAAGGATTTACTGAGAAGGCGATTATCCCGGTAATCGACGCTAAGAGAAAGCTTATCTACTCTTGTTTTTACAAAAATCCTGCCGGAATGCCGGAAAAAACATCCGCTTATATGCTTATTTCAAAAGAAGAGTTATCCAAGAAGATGAAACAGCCATGCGTGGTATTAGGAGACGCGCTTAATTTATATAAAGATGAGCTATCCAAGAATGCTTCAGCTATTTTTTTGGATAAAGACGACTGGTACCCCAAGGCCCATAATATAATTAAGCTTGCTTTAGTCCGTATCAAAAATAAAAAAATGTCAGACATTTCCAAAATAAACCCGATTTATCTTTATGCTAAAGAATGCCAAATTAAACATGCCCATAAATAACCACAGAATAGGCTATAGGCCGACCTGGGCCCAGATTAATTTAGCTAATCTTGAGCACAATTTTTCCCGGATAAAAAAACTGATTTCCGCGCGCACCAAAATCTTAGTTACGGTTAAGGCCGATGCCTATGGGCATGGCCTGATTCTCATATCCAGGAGGCTTGAGTTATGCGGCGTGGATTTTCTGGGAGTAGCTTCCATAGACGAGGGGATCAAGCTTAGGGAGGCAGGAATAAAGGTACCGATATTAATATTGGGTTTAATCTTAAAAAGCGACATCCTGCCGCTCTTTAAATATAATCTCACTACTTCTGTCTGCGACGAAGAATTAAGCCGCGCCTTAAACCGCAAGGCCTCGCTTTTGCGCAAGAAATTAAATGTGCATATTAAGGTGGATACCGGGATGGGCCGCATCGGCATCTCCCATTATGACGCGTACAGATTGGTAAAGAAAATCTGTAGCTTTAAACATCTGAATATCGAGGGTATCTTCACGCATTTTGCTTTCGCGGATTTGGACAAGAAGTTTACCATCAATCAGATAGATTTATTTGGTAAACTGCTGCAAAAATTAGCTAATCAAGGGATAAAAATTCCTTTAGTGCATGCCGCAAACAGCATGGGTGTGCTTGATTATAAAGGGAGTCATTTTAATATGATCAGGCCGGGGCTGGTAATTTACGGATTATACCCTAAAGAAAGCTTAGCCATAAATCTTAAGCCGGTTTTAAGCCTGAAGACTAAGGCCATCTTTGTAAAAAGAGTCCCGGCGGGTTTCGGCATCAGCTACGGGCATGACTATATTACTAAGAAACCTGCCACTATCGTTACTTTGCCTATTGGTTATGGCGATGGTTATCCGCGCAACCTCTCCAATAAGGCGCCTGTTTTAATCAGGGGGAGGCGTTTTAAAGTATGCGGCAGGATATGTATGGATCAAATTATGGTCGATGTAGGGAATACTTCGGTAAGAGTAGGCGATGAGGTAGTCTTAATCGGTAAACAAGGTAGAAACAGAATTACCGTCGAAGAACTAGCCAGCCTTTCCAATACCATCCCTTATGAGATAGTCTGTGGTTTGGGGAGCCGTATCCCGAGAATAACAAATTTTAAGGAAGACGATTGATTAAGGAGATGCTGAAGGTAAGCGCAATGATATGCGCTAAAGAAGCAGCCGCAAACGGAGGGATTAATCCACCCCGTCCAACAGCAACACATACCGCGTCAAGAACATAGTACAAAAACCCCACGATAATCGAAATTCCTATAGAAGAAAGTCCGGTGGCGCGCTTTTGCATCATCAGAGAAAAAGGTATCCCCAATAAAATTATAATCAAGCTGGTAAAAGGGGAAGTAAATTTTTGGTATAGATCTATTTTTAGGTTACGGATGACCGAGGTTGCCCCGCTCTTAGACATCTTCCAGATATAATTACCCAATTGATTGATAGTCATATATTCCGGCCGTTGTCTTTGCGAGAGAAAATCAACAGGCGTCTCTGGGATGGTCATTATCTCTTCTTCCAGATATTGCGGTTCATCGATAATCTGGCTATTAGGGTCAAAGTTGTAGGTAATCGACTGGTAAAATCTCCAGAGTCCGTCTTCATATACTCCTTTGTTTGCCACGATTTTACGGATTAAATCCTGCCGTTCATCCTGCTCAAGTATGATTATCCCTTCCATGGTTTTAGTAGAGGGGTAAAACCTGTTGATGAAAAACAGCCTGTTTTTTGAGCCGTACATTGAAACGTTGGTGAGGGACTCGCTTTTTTTATCATTTTTATCCTTTTTACCTTCTTCCATCTTTTCCTGAATTTGTTTGGTCAATAGGATTGCCTGCGGCATTACGCGGTCAGAGACCCAAAAGATACAGAGACTGACCAAGAGTCCGAAGATAATCGCTGTTTTAGTAATATAAAAAATACTTAACCCTGAGGCACGCATAGCTATAAGTTCGTTATTATGGTTAAGTTTGCTGAAAGTATAGATAGTGCTTAAAAGGCAGGCGAAGGGAGCGACCTGAATGAACATAACCGGAAGGTTGGCTAGATAAAACTGGATTAGCAGTGTAAAATGAACGTGCAGTTTTAAGATATCCTCAAGCCGCGAAAGCACGTCGATGATTATGTACATAAAAAGGAAAACAAAAATACAGGAAACAAAAATAGAGACTACTGACTTTAGAACATATCTGTCTAAGATGCGCATAATCTAAAAGTTAGGATTGTCCCCAGCGTTCCGAAGATGATGTTAGGGGTCCACATGGCTAGTGCCGGGTTGATAAATCCCTCTATCCCCAAGGACTCGCAGCCGATAAGCAGTGGATAATACGCGATAATAATCAGGATGGCTAGGCCAATATTAATAGATTTTTCCCTGCGCCGGGTAATTATAGCAAGTGGAATTCCCATGAGCACAAAGACGAGGCAGGAGAAAGCGAGGGTTAATTTTTCATGGATTTCCACAATCAACGGAGCCGGATTTATATTCAAGCTCTTTAATCTTTTAATCTCATTCCTTAATTCCTGAATCGTCATTTCTTTTTCTTTTTTCGCTATATTTCCGGATTTCTGGGCGTCAGCCAGGTTTAAGTTCATAAAATAAGTTCTAAAATTAAGCTTATAGAAATTAGTGGGATTATTCGGGTCAGGTTCATCGCTTGTCCCATCCATAAGTTTTAATTTAACCGAATTTTTCTCCGGGATGGTGATAAATTCACCGCTTTTGGCGACGATGGTGCGCGTGGGCTTATCATCTCCTTGAGGTTCGTAGATGCGCACGTTAAGCAGCCGGTTACGCTTTTGGTCGACCTTATAAATAAATAAGACATATTTTTGAAAGGAATTGATGAAAACACCTTCTTCAAAAGCAGCGGTGGGATTTTTTACGCCTATTTGAATCAGGGTCTTGCGGTATTCATAGTGCGCGTAGGAGGCAGCCCGGTCATTGAATAAAACCAGCCCTAAACTTAAAATTAACCCTAAGGTGATTAGGGGAAGGATGAGTTGGAAAATATTTATTCCGCTTGCCCTTATGGCGATAATTTCGTTGTCGCTGGATAATCTGCCCAGGGACATAAGCACGGCGACCAAAATAGAGATAGGCAGGGCATAGGTGACGATGTAAGGGGTCATTAACAGGAATAGTTTAATCACGCTTAAGATATCCACACCCTTGTTAATGACTAGGTCAGCGATCTTTTTGAGGTTACCCGCGATAATCATCACAAAGCTTAAGACACCGAGGGTCAGAAAGAATGGGCCGATAAATTCTTTTAACAAATAGTTACGCAGGATTTTCATGGGTTAGTTGGCTAAAGTTAACACAAATACAATATTCGCCCCGGCATCTTTCAGAGAAAGCGCCGCCTCGGAAGAAGTCGCGCCTGTAGTCAGGACATCATCAACGATCAGGATGTTTTTATTCTTTAAGTCACTGTCTTGAGAAACGAAAAAACTTTCTTTGACATTAGCGAAACGTTTATCCGTCGCTAGCCCGGTTTGGGTCTTGGTTAGGCGATGGCGGTAAAGCGCGTCAGTGATTAAGTCTTTCTTAAATTCGAGAGCGATCTGCCGACTTAAAATTTCAGCCTGATTAAACTCTCTTTCGCGCAGGCGCGCTTTATGCAGCGGGATAGGGATGATAAAATCAAGGTAATCAACAGGCAGTTCGTATTCTTTGATGAATTCGATCATTATCTTGCTTAAAGGCTTCCCCAGATGGTCTTTACTTTTATATTTGAATTCATGGATTAATTCTTTGGTTACCCCTTCATATAAACAGGGGCTGAAGGCGCGGTCAAAATGCAGCCTTTTTTTTAAACAAGCCGGGCAGATATTCTTGTTTAGGCTTTTTTTCTCAAGGTGCCTACCGCAGCTTGCGCAGAAAGGAGGCAGGTTTCTCTTGATCTTGAGCCGGCAGCCGTTGCAAATGTATCCGTCGGTGTTGAACGCGTCAAGTTTGCGTTTGCAGGCCAGGCAAACTTTAGGATACGCGATATCCGTTAATCTCCGGATAAAACGAAACAACATGCACATATGATAACAGCTAATTTATTGTTTGTCAATTACACCGATGATGTTATAATAAACTCCAATTATGCAAAGAAAATCAAAGATAATTATTTCTTTAAGCGTGTTGCTGTTGGTTGTTTTGGCCGCGGCAGCTTTCTGTATATTTTTTGACGAAGCAGTCATCGTCAGGAAAAACACGATTTACCGCGTGAGAGCCGCGGATAAATTAGTGGCTTTGACTTTTGATGACGGCCCTTCTCCGGTATGGACGCCTAAAATACTCGATGAGCTGAATAAAGAAGGGGTTAAAGCCACCTTTTTTATGCTGGGCGCGCACGTGGAAAAATACCCCGCCGTGGCCGAGCGCGTGGCAAAAGAAGGCCATGAAATAGGTAACCACACCTATGATCACCATGTCTTGATTTATTATAAACCGGAAGAGCTTAAGGATGAGATAAATCATGCCGAACGCGTCATAAAAAACGTTACGGGTGTTACTCCTAAATATTTCCGGCCTCCCAAGGCCTGGCTTACGCAAAAAGAAAAAGTGATCATAGGCCGGATGGGGTATAAAGTTATCCTTTGGTCGCTTAATTCCAAAGATTGGGTAACTTTCCATGATAAGCAGATTACCTCTTACATTTTAAGGCGTATCCGGCCGGGGGATATTATCTTATTCCACGATAGCGGAGGCGCTTTTACTACTGAAGGCGGTGATCGGGCTCAAACGGTTAAAACTATTTCAAGATTAGTGAGAAAACTGCGGGAAAGAGGATATAAGTTTGTAACCATATCCGAACTTTTAGAAGGGGCTAAATGAAAAAAAACAATTTAATTCATTTGTTAATCTTGATGGGTTTGGCCTACATATACTTGATGTTTGGAAACGGTACGCTGAGCTTAACCAATCCCGACGAAGTTTTTTACGCTCAGACAGCCAAAGAGATGATTCAGCATAAATCTTGGATGACCCCGTATTTATTCGGCCAGCCCCAATTTGAAAAGCCGATTCTTTTATATTGGTTGATGCGTATCAGTATCGGGATTTTCGGAAATACCAGCTTTGCCGCCCGGTTTGCTCCCGCGTTTTTCGGTATCTTGGGAGTGATCGCGGTATACTTCATAACTTTAATCGGTTTTAAGAACGAGAAAAAAGCGTTTATTTCAAGCCTGATTTTACTTTCCAGCGGATTTTATATCGGCTTATCCCGGAGTGTCTTTACCGACCTGATTTTCTCAGTGTTGATTCTGTTTGCGCTTTTATTTTTTTACTGGGGTTATGCCTATCCGCGCAGGAAGGGATGGGGTATTATATTATTTTTTGCCGCGATGGCTCTGGCGGTTTTAGCTAAAGGGCCGCTTGGCTGCCTGATTCCGCTCTCGACCGTCGTCGTATTCCTATTTATAAAGAAGGATTTGAAATTCTTATTTTCCAAATATTCTCTGTGGGGTTTGTTGGCTTTTAGCGTTATCGCGCTCCCTTGGTATATCTTAATGGAGATAAGGTATGGGGCAAGTTTTAACCGGGAGTTTTTTTATAATGACCACTTTGTCCGGCTGATTAAGGCGGAGCATCCCGATAACGATAAATGGTACTTTTATCCGTTCACAATGATCGGCACTGTTTTCCCGTGGTGCCTGTATACATTAATCGGGCTTGTTTATTTGCTTAAGAATATCAAACGCCATCTAGAAAGCTTTAATATTTTTCTGATCGTTTGGATAACGATGGTTCTGCTTATCTTTCAGTTCGCGCATTCTAAGCTGACCAGTTATATATTCCCGCTCTATCCGGCGCTGATCATTATCGCGGGAGATTTTATTTATAACAGTATATCCGGAAAAAATAAAGGCCGGTTATTTTATTTTTCATCTTTGATTATGGCGGTATTTATTTTAATCGTGTCAATAGGGTTAATTGCCGCTCTTGGGGCTTTTGCCCCTTATTTGAGTTCCAAGGCGCCGGTTTACGCGTTGAGCGCCGCCTTGTTTATCTTGGGTATCTTGGCTTTGGTTTTGGTATCGCGCAAAAAGTTTTTAGGCTTTACTTTGGTATTGGCCTCATCGCTGTTAGTAATTTTATTCGGCTCGGCTTCTATCCATGAAGATATTGAGCCGTTTGTCTCTTCTAAGGCCGCCAGCGAATATCTTATTAAAAATTATACTTTCAGCGGCCCGATCATCTGCTCGAAGTTTTATGCGCGCGGGGTGAAGTTCTATACCGATAAAGAGGTTGTCGTTGTGGATATCCCCGGGACGCCTTTCTTCAGTCCGCATCCTCTGCCTTTCTTGAATTCTCATCTTAAGGTGAGGGATTTCTTAGCTCAACGGCCGGTTAACTACGGCATTATCAAGAGGACGAATGTGAAAGACTTTGAATACCTGAGCGCCGGCTATTATAAATTTGAAGTGTTGAAACAGATCGGCAATGAATATATCATCAGGGTAACGCCGCTATGATAGGGATTGACTGAGGCTGTTAAAAATAGTAAAATAAATCCGCTATGGAAGATAATTTCAAAGAATTAAAAACAAAATTATTTGCCTTGTTGGAAAAAGAAGCCTTAAAGAGAGGTGACTTTTTGCTCTCGAGCGGCAAAAAAAGCAGCTATTATCTTGACGGACGGGTGATTACCCTGACTCCTGAAGGCGCGTATTTAACGGCGAGTATTATTTTAGCATTGATCAAGGATAAGCAGATAGACGCGTTGGGAGGCCCGACATTAGGAGCAGACCCGATTGTGGGAGCGGTTAGCGTTTTAAGCCACATAAAAAATATTCCTCTAAAAACGTTTATCGTAAGGCCGGCGGCTAAAATTCATGGGACTAACCGTCAAGTGGAAGGCCCTGAGCTAGCCAAAGGGAGTAAGGTTATGTTGGTCGATGATGTAGCTACCACTGGCAAAGCGCTTATTGAAGCCAAGCAGGCCTTGGATAAACTGGGCATCATTACCAAGTCAGCCTTGGTGATCGTCGATAGATGCGAAGGCGCTAAAGAGAATTTGAGCAAAGAAGGCTTGAGCCTGGAATCTATATTTACCATAAAAGACTTCGGACTGTAGAAAACAAGGGACCGTTTCCCTAAAGGGAAACGGTCCCTAATCGATTATAGTGCAAAATAGAAAAATAGCGGTTGTCGGCGCGGGCCCTGCCGGGATGATCGCGGCAATTAAGGCCGCGCAACTTTCCCAAGAAGTAACTCTTATCGATAAAAACCCTTCCTTAGGCAAAAAACTCCTGCTTAGCGGCAAAGGCCGCTGTAATCTAACCAATACCTGCGATTTAGATTCATTCTTAAAAAGGTTTTCCAGAAACGGAGAATTTTTAAGGGATGCCTTTAAGAAATTTTTTAATCAGGATTTGATAAATTTTTTTGAGACAAGAGGCCTCTCGCTTAAAACGGAGAGGCAGTTACGGGTATTTCCGGTTACGGACAGCTCGAGTAGTATAGTAAGCGTACTTGAGCAGGAATTGATTAAGCAAAACGTAAAGATTATGCGTAAAACCAAAGTAAAAGATATCTTGATCAAAGAAAATCAGCTAAAAGGATTATATCTGGAAGCCGGCGAATTCCTCCCTTTTGATAAAATAATTCTAGCTACTGGAGGGGCTTCCTACAGTTTTACCGGTTCAACCGGCGAAGGCTTAAGTTTGGCCAAGAGAGCCGGGCATAAGGTTATTCCATTAAGGCCGGGGCTGGTTCCTTTAGTGACCGAAGAAAAATATGCTCAAGATCTGGAAGGCCTTACCCTGAAGAATATCCGGCTTAAGTTTTACGCGGGTAAAAATGAAATTATTTCAGAAGTCGGGGAGCTCTTATTTACGGGTTTTGGGATTTCCGGGCCGTTAGTGCTTAGCTTAAGCGGTAAAATTGTGGATTGGTTGAATAATAAGAAAGAGGTTTATCTTGAAATAGATTTAAAGCCGGGCCTGACTAGGGAACAATTAGATTCCCGTTTCTTAAGGGAGTTTAAGGCCAACGCGAAAAAAGGGATTAAACATATTTTGAAAAACATACTCCCTTTGAGATTAATTAATTTATTTATTGAGCTGGCTAAGATCCAACCCCACAAAAAAGCCAATCAGATTACCTTGAATGAGCGCCAGGCGTTAGTTTCTCTGCTTAAGGGTTGGCGTTTAAATATCGCTGGTTCCCTTCCGCTGGAAGAAGGGATGATTACCCGGGGTGGAATTTCCTTAAAAGAGATTAACCCTCGCACAATGGAATCGCGGCTAGTTAAGGGGCTATATTTTTGCGGGGAGATGATTGATGTGGATGCGGATACCGGAGGATTTAATCTTCAGGCGGCATTCTCGACCGGTTATCTTGCCGGAGAAAGCGCTGCGGTAAATTAACGGGTCCTGCTCGGGCCTCGGGGTCCTGCCACCGAAGTTTCCCCATTCCTGCGGGCAAGTTTGTCCTCGGAATAGGGATGCCCCTCTCGGTGTCACCCCTCGGCAACATTTTATATGACACGAATTTACTTAGCGTCTAAATCTAAAGCACGGAAAGAATTATTAGAATCTTTGGGCCTGAAGTTCAAAGTCCTGCCGAGTGCGGTTGAGGAAATAGGGAGCGTAAAGGGGATATCCTATATTAAACTTGTTAAATTAAACGCACTGAAGAAAGCCGAAGATGTCGCCGCAAAAGTAAAAGATGGCGTAGTTATCGCCGCGGATACGATTATGGTTCAGCATAATAAGATATTCGGTAAGCCTAAAGATTTAAAAGACGCGATAGCTACGCTGAAGGCGATGTCCGGAAAAACTCAAACTGTTTATACCGGCCTGGCAGTGATTGAAAAGAAGAGCGGCAGAGTAATCGTTGATTATGAAAAGACCAGGGTTTATATGGATAAATTAAGCGATAAAGAGATCCGCGCTTATTTTGAAAAAGTTTCTCCGTTGGATAAAGCCGGAAGTTTTGATATACAGGGCAAGGGCGCATTCTTTATCCGCCGGATTGAAGGTTGTTTTTACAACGTGGTTGGTCTTCCTCTAAGAAAATTATACCGGATCTTTAAGCAGTTCGGTATAACAAACAATATTTTCTGTTTTCTGTTCTCTGTCTTCTGTTTTCTATCTTTATCCGGTTGTTCTACCGAATATAACATCGTTACCGGAGAGCAGGAACTTTATTATTACAATACGGATAAAGAAGTACAGATGGGTAAAGCTATCGCTAAGCAGGTAGAGAAGGAAATGAAGCCCGTGGAGGATCCTCTGGTTCAAAAACGCGTGGAGGATATCGGTAAAAAAATCGCCGCGGTTTGCGACAGGAAAGAAATAAATTATTATTTTTACGTACTTAATGAAGATGATGTGAACGCCTTTTCGCTTCCCGGAGGATATGTTTTTATTTATAAAGGCCTGGTGGATAAAGTCTCTAATGACGATGAGCTGGCCGGAGTGATCGGCCATGAAGTCAGCCATATTGTCGCCCGGCATAGTATCAAGAGGCTTCAGGGACAGCAGTTATATTCTGTGTTAAGAGTCCTCACGGCCGCAGCCCCTAGCATGGGAGATGTCGGAGCAGCCGCGGATGTCGCGATTACGCAGCTAATCTTAGGTTACAGCCGGGAAGATGAGCTGCTTGCCGACCAGTTGGGTACCAGATATGCCCGGTTGGCTGGTTATGATCCGAACGCGATGATAACTTTTCTTAAGAAATTGCAGGAGGTTCAGAAAAGGCGGCCCTTGGCCCCTATTTCTTACTTTAAAACACACCCTTATGTCCCGGATAGAATCCGCATCGTCAAGGAAGAGCTAGGTAAAGGAATGAATTTTAATGATTACATTAATATCCAAGATCAGCCGCACAAATAAGCTATATTTTGTTTTATTTTTTTTATTCTTGATTCTATCCGTTAATCCTTTAGCCGGAGCGGAAAATGAGGAGGCAGATTTGAATACGAATAGCCCTTTTGGGGTTTTAGAGTTTCTGCATTGGAATCATTCTTGGAACAGCTATAAATATGCCTGTGTCGCGGACTGGGATAGAGTGATTAAGTTAATGAAAGAGGCCGGCGTCGGTTGGGTAAGAATGGATTTTCTCTGGCAGGATATCGAGCCTGAAGAAGGCAAATTTAACTTTGAGAAATACGATAAAGTCGTTGGCCTGCTTTATCAAAACAATATTCATCTCCTCGGTATCCTTGATTACAGCGTGGATTGGGCTGCTACCTGCGGAGGCTGGAACTGTCCCCCCAAAGATAATCGGTTATTTGTTAAGTTCGCGATAATGGTCATTAAACGCTATAAAGATAAAATAAAATATTGGGAGGTTTGGAACGAGCCGGATTCATGCACCTATTGGTCAGAACAGGATGGCCTGAAGAGCTATTGCAGCCTGTTGAAAGATGTCTATCGGGCCGCAAAACTTGCTGATCCGGATTGTAAGATCCTCAATGGCGGACTCGCCTTAGGCCTGTCCAGCATCAACCGGCTTTATGACAATGGTGCCAAAAATTATTTTGACATATTAAACCTTCACTTTTTCGAAAACCCGGAGCACGGAGAAGGTGTGATTAAAGGAGTGATCAATTATCCCAAGCTGGCGTATAAGATCATGAAACGTAACGGCGACGGGAATAAGAAAATCTGGATTACCGAGATCGGCTCTCCCGGGGTAAAACGCGGGGTGCAGACTGATAATTGGTGGCTGGGGAAGAATCCCAGTGAAAAAGAGCAGGGAGAGTGGCTAAAAAAGGTTTATACGGAATTACTAAAAGATAAAAATGTGGAGAAGGTGTTTTGGGCGTTCTTCCGCGATTGTTCAGGCCATTGGGGGAATGGCGTAGATTATTTCGGGCTGATCCGCTGGGACTATTCCCGTAAACCCAGCTTTAAGGCCTATAAAGAATGTGTTGATAATTGGAAAAACAGTAAGTAGATAAAAGATTGGTGCGGAAGGAGGGAGTTGAACCCTCAAGGGTTTCCCCACTAGCTTCTGAGACTAGCGCGTATGCCATTCCGCCACTTCCGCATGACGAGTTAGTATATCCTAGCTCTTACCTCCTGTCAAATATAAAAGCATTGCCTGCCCATAGTTTTATTGTTATAATAATAATCTTAAATTAAGAGGATAAATTATGCCTTTAGAGCACTTTAAGATAACCGGTATCGCTGTTTTCCAAATTTTTATTCTGGCGGTAATAGGGTATTTGCTGGTGAAGAGGAAATTTTTAGGAGGAACAGGCCTGGACGCCATCAGCAATCTGGTGATGGAGGTTACTTTACCCGTCCTTATCTTCTGCCAGCTAATTAAGGATTTCTCTTTCCAAGCTTATCCAAACTGGTGGATTTTTCCTCTTTTAAGTATACTTATTACGGCCATAGGTTTGGCGCTAGGATTTCTCTTTTCGTTTTTGGTCAAGGGCGAGCTGCATAAATTGCAGTTTATCAGCTTGGTGGGTTTTCAGAATTCAGGATACCTCCCTTTGGCTTTGGCAGCGGCTTTACTCTCAGGAGAGCAGCTTAGCGCGATGTTTATCTATTTGTTTTTGTTTCTTACCGGTTTTAACTTAGTGATGTTTTCCGTCGGTACGCACATCCTGAATTTTCACAAAGAAAGGAAATTTGACTGGTCGAACCTTTTGAGCGCGCCGGTTGTGGTTACCTTAGTTAGTTTAATCATCATCCTTTTGGGTTGGAATAAATTTGTGCCGGATACAATGATCAAGCCGTTACGGATGTTAGGGGATAGCACGCTTCCTTTAGCTATGTTGGTAGTCGGTGGGAATCTGGCTGAAATAAGCCTGAAGGCCATTGACAAGAAGGCGATATCGCTTTTAATTTTAGCCAAGATGATTATTCTTCCCGCGCTAGGCGTGCTGTTAATTATTCCTTTGGGAATCCCGAAATTAATCGGTTTACTCATGCTTATCCAATTGGCCGCGCCTTCGGCAGTGACCTCATCGGTAATCCTGAGGAATTACAAAAAAGAGGATCTTTTGGTTAGTCAGGGGATACTGCTTACGCATATTGCCAGCATTATTACGATTCCCCTATTTTTAATTATATATTTTAGCCAAACTATGCTAAAATGAGTAAAATTGTCGCCTCTAACCATAAAGGATACCGGGATTATAGCGTTATCGAGAGTTTTGAGTGCGGCATTGAACTAAAAGGAAGCGAAGTAAAGTCCATCAGGCAGGCTAAAGTTACTTTGAATGACAGCTTTGCCCGCATTGAAGAAGGCGAGCTGTTTTTATATAACACGCATATAAGTCCTTATGCTGAAGCTAGTTATATGAATGTCGAGCCAACGCGAAAACGCAGGCTCCTTTTGCATAAGAATCAGATTGAGAAGTTAGAGGGTAAGTTGACCCAAAAAAGCCTTACCCTCATTCCCCTAAAAGTGTATTTTAATGACCGGGGATTCGTAAAGGTTGAATTGGCTCTTTGTAAAGGAAAGAAGCTCTACGATAAAAGAGATGATATTAAGCGGCGCGAAACGGATTTACAGATGCGCCGGATGATGAAGAACATAAGAAAATAGGGGGTGAATTGGGCTCGACTTAGGCCGTCGGGTAAGAGCAGCATGTCGCGGACGCATGGTTAGCCGCGTTAAAAACCCGTGCACAATACAAACGCAAACACAAAAAACCGTTTGTTAAATAACGTTCAGCCAGTAATGGCAACTCCAGTAATGGGGATGCCGTTATTTGCTGGCGTTATGCCAGTCTTCGGTAACTAAATTACCGAAGCCTCTATCCATCCAGCCTACGGGATGAAATAGAGACTTAGTAGGATAGTCCCGCGTAATTTGCCTTTGTAGGCGGGATGAAGCTTTTAAAGGCTGCGGTTTGCAAATCCTGCCTTGCGGGAGTTGCAAGCGTAAGCGTAAAACACAGGGCTAAACATGTAGCGGCTTTTATTCGGTTGTTTAAGGACGCCGGTTCGATTCCGGCCACCTCCACCAAAATTTTCCGACAAGGAAAATTTTGGTGGATACTCAAGCGAGCGTTAAAAACCGCGTCAAGCGGTTTAGCGAGCGGAGTATCTTTAAATCAAAATCTATGAAAATCAAAAACCAGATAATTTTTGTATTAATTGCTTGCGTAATTATTATTTCATTATCGGGCTGCGCCACCGTACCGTTAAAACAAGCCTTTCCCACTTATAGCCTCAACGGCGTAACTTATTATCCGCTCATTCCGCTTTGCGAGACAAAAGGAATAAATTGGCAGTATGATACGTTTACCAAGATCGCCGTTTTAAATAAAGGGGGGCATAGGATAAATTTAAAGGTTGGTGATGATTTGGTTTTGGTTGACCAGAGGGCGATTCTGCTTAATCACCCCGTAGATCTTTACGAGGGAGCGCCGGTTGTGCCGGCTAAATTCAAAGAGCAGGTTATCGATACCTTGTTCCGGGAAGAAAAAATATCCCCCAAAAAAGCAATCGTCTTTTCTATCTCCAGAAAGATTAAAAAGGTAGTGGTTGATGCCGGGCATGGGGGTAATGACCCCGGCGCGATAGGCAGGACAGGCCTGAGGGAAAAGGATGTTAATTTAGATATTGCTAAAAGATTGGCCGCGCTTTTGAAGTCGGAAGGGGTGAATGTAGTAATGACGCGGAGCGTCGACAAGTTTATTCCTTTGGGTACGCGGGTACAGATTACCAATAGCTCAAAAGCGGATCTTTTCATGAGCATACATTCCAACGCTAATCACGCCAAGAGTGTAAATGGGTTTGAAGTTTATTATGTTGCCTCGAGTTTAAATGATGCCAAGCGCGCGCTTTTTGCCGCCCGCAACGCCAGCCTTAATCTGGATGACGCTTCGTTTGCCAGTAATTCCGTTAATTTGAAAGCTATGCTTTGGGATATGATTTATACTTATGATCGCGCGGAGTCAATACAGTTGGCCAAAAATATCTGTAAATCCGTAGGGAGTAATATGGATGTCAGGGTAATCGGGGTAAAAGACGCCCGCTACGCAGTCTTGCGCGGCTCAAGGATTCCGGCAGTATTGATCGAAACCGGGTTTGTTTCTAATTACAACGAAGAACGGATGCTGAAAAACGGTTTTTACCGTCAGAAAATCGCGGAGAGCATAATGGAAGGGATAAGCGATTATGCTCAGGAATTGATCTTAGCGGAGGTTGCTCAAAATGAGGCCCATAGGAGTTTTTGATTCCGGAGTAGGAGGATTGACTGTGGTCAAAGAATTAATCCGCCAGCTCCCTAATGAGAATATAGTTTATTTCGGCGATACTGCCCGCGTTCCTTACGGGATTAAGTCTAAAGAAACGGTAATTCGTTTCTCCATTGAAAATATTCTTTTTCTGCTTAAGCATGATGTTAAATTTATTTGTGTCGCCTGTAATACTGTATCCAGCTTCGCGTTGCCGGAGATTAAGCATCATTTTCGGGTTCCTATCGTGGGCGTGATTACGCCCGGCGCAAGAGAAGCGGTCTATGCCACGCGGAATAAGCGGGTCGGCGTTATCGGTACCAAAGGAACGATTAAGAGCCGCGCTTATGAGAATGAAATTCGGCAGTTTGACCCCGCAGTAAAAGTTACGGCGATTGCCTGTCCTTTGTTTGTTCCTTTTGTCGAGGAGGGTTGGTTAGGCGGCGAGGTAGTCACAAGCGTGGTCAGGTATTATTTAAAGCCGCTGAAAGAGGCGGGAGTGGATACGCTTATTTTAGGGTGCACGCATTATCCATTGCTTAAATCCGTAATCCAAGAAGTGATGGGGAAGAAGGTTACTTTGATTGATTCAGCCAAACAAGTCGCCGTTGAAGTACAGGAGATCCTTTCCAACGAAGGGCTTTTGAATAAAAAAGGGAAGGCTAGGCATGAGTTTTTCGTCAGCGATAATCCTGAATGGTTTAGTAATCTGGCGCGGAGGTTTTTAGGCCGGCCATTAAGGAATGTAAAGAAGGTGACTAATGTATAAAATAAAAATAGAGGGAGATTTCAGTTCGGCGCATAACCTAAGGGGATATAAGGGTAAATGCGAAGAGTTGCACGGCCATAACTGGAAGGTGGAGCTTGCGGTAACTAGCCCCAAGCTGGATAAGATCGGCATGGTGATGGATTTCAAATTTTTAAAAGAAAAACTATACAACCTTTTAGATAAATTAGACCATAAATATTTAAACGAGATCGATTATTTTAAGAAGATAAATCCAACTTCCGAAAATATCGCCAAATATCTATACGATAATCTCAAATTAAAAGTTCCCGGCCTTTATTCCGTGACGGTTTGGGAATCGGATAAAGCCAGCGCCACTTATTATGTTAAATAAGAAGGCAGTTGTTCTTTTATCCGGCGGGCTTGATTCAGCCGTAACTTTATATTTTGCCAGGAGTAAAGGATTTGATTGTCATTGTCTTGCCTTTGATTACGGCCAGCGCCACCATCGGGAATTACAGGCCGCGCAAAAGATTTCCCGATTAACAGATTCTCCGTTAAAAATCATTAAAATTGTTCTACCATGGGGAGGTTCTGCTCTTTTAGATGATAAAATAAAATTACCAAGTTCTAAACACCCATCGTCCAGGGTCATTCCTTCAACTTATGTGCCGGGCCGCAACATTATTTTTTTAAGCTTTGCTCTTTCTTTTGCTGAGGCAATCGGCGCCAGGGGGATATTCATCGGGGCTCACGCTCAGGACTATTCAGGATATCCTGATTGCCGGCCGGAGTTCTACCGCGCGTTTAAAAAAGTAATTTCAACCGGAACAAAGGCAGGAGTGCAACATAAAGGAATTGAAATTACAACGCCGCTAATTAATAAGACAAAGGCTGAAATTATCAGGTTGGGAAATAAGTTGGGAGTACCATTTGAGTTGACTTGGTCTTGCTATCAAGGCGGAAAGAAACCTTGCGGCAGATGCGACAGCTGCTATTTTAGGAATAAGGGATTTAGGGAGGCGGGAATAGCACAAAAATGAGGGGAAGAATAGCGGAAGTTTTCGATAGCATTCAGGGTGAGGGTCTTTATCTGGGGGAGAAACAGATCTTCGTGCGTTTCTACGGCTGTAACCTCGAGTGTAAATTTTGCGATACCAAACTAAAAAGTTTTATGGAATACGAGCCCGATGAATTATTCCAAGAGCTTAAATTATATCAGGACAGTTATCATTCAGTTTCATTTACCGGAGGAGAGCCGCTTTCGCAGAAAGATTTCCTAAAAGAGATGCTCAAGCTCACCCGTAAAGATAATTTTAGGAATTATCTCGAGACCAACGGAGTACTCCACGAAGAATTAAAAGAAGTCATAGATTACGTGGATATAGTGGCGATGGACCTGAAATTACCCAGTTCAACCGGCTTAGGTGATTTTTGGGAGGAGCATCGCCTATTTTTAAAGATTGCTTCCAAGCGCGAGGTTTTTTTAAAGGTGGTAATCTGCAGCCAGAGCAAGGAAGAAGATTTAAAAAAAGCCTTAAGGCTGGTCCGTGAAACCGCGCCGGAAGCGGTTTTAGTCTTACAGCCGGATAGCAGTGTGGATAAGGTATATCTGCACGACAAATTACATACTTTTAAGGAGCTCTGTAAAAAAGAAAGAGTCACTGCTTGTTTGGTAGAGCAAATCCATAAAGTGATAGGAGTTAGATGAGAAGACAGAAGACTGAAGACAGAAGACAGAGATTTTCAACGTATGAGGGGCTGCAAAAAAATATCAGGAATCTCAAGACTCCTGAAATTGAAGTCTGGAAGAATCAGTATCCGGATAAGGACTATACGATTGTTTTGGATATTCCGGAATTTACTTGTATCTGCCCGAAGACAGGATTACCGGATTTCGCCACCATAAAAATAGAATATTTACCGGCGGCGTATTGCGTAGAACTTAAGTCTTTTAAGTTGTACACCATATTTTATCGGAAGATCGGCATATTTCATGAGCATCTGACGAATAAAATCTTGGATGATTTTGTGAAGGCCTCTGGGCCGCGTTGGGCCAAGATTACCAGCCAGTTTAATCCCCGCGGTGGAATTATAACTACAGTGATCAGGGAATATAAAGATGATCAAGACAATTAAAGCTGATAAGATTACTCAGGTTGTGGCAGATTTATGCGTGAAGGCGAATTGCGTTCTAAGGAGCGATGTCTTGCGTAAGCTTAAAGCCGCGTACAAGCAGGAAAAAAATATCCGGGCCAAAAAAGCGCTGGAAGCAATTATCAAGAATGCCGGGATAGCCCAAAAAGAAAAATTAGCGATTTGTCAGGACACCGGCTTGCCGATTGTCTTCATTGAATTGGGGCAGGATGTGCGGATTATCGGCGATCTTAAAAAAGCAGTGATGAGAGGGATTGAGTTAGGCTATAAAAAAGGAAATTTTAGAGAATCGATTATCCGCGATCCTCTTAAAAGAGGTAAGCCCTTGTATAAAGGAACGATTATCCACGCAGATATAGTCAGGGGGAGTAAATTAAAGATAACCGTTTTACCAAAGGGATTCGGCTGTGAAAATAAATCCCAGCTTAAAATGTTTAATCCTACTGCCAGCCTCGATGAAATAAAAAAGTTTGTGGTTGATGTTGTTAGGTCCAGCGGTCCGGATGCCTGTCCGCCATATGTAGTTGGCGTGGGAATAGGAGGGGCAGCGGATTACGCCGGATTTTTAGCTAAGAGAGCACTGCTTAAGGGAATAAACAGTGGACATCAGAAGGGACTGTCCCCGAAGGGGACTGTCCCTGAACTTGAACGAGAATTATTATTTGAAATAAATAAGCTCCATATTGGCCCCATGGGTTTAGGTGGAAAAACAACAGCATTAGCCGTAAATATTGAAAACTATCCTACGCATATTGCGGGTCTGCCTGTCGCGGTGAATATAAACTGCCATGCCTTGCGCAGCGCGAGTGTCAGATTATGAAAAAAATAACTACTCCTTTAAAAGAAGCAGATATTTTAAGCTTACGAATGGGCGATGAGGTTTTATTGAGCGGTGAAATCTATACTGCGCGCGATCAAGCGCACAAAAGGCTGGTTGAGGCAGTAAAAGGAAGAAAAAGGTTGCCCATAGATTTACGCAGCGCGATTATCTATTACTGCGGCCCGGCCAAAACTCCTAAGGGAAAAATTATTGGTTCCTGCGGTCCGACCACAAGCCGGCGGATGGACATATTCACGCCTTTATTGCTCAAAAAAGGTTTAAAAGGAATGATTGGTAAGGGAACCCGTTCTAAAGAAGTAAGGCAGGCAATCAGAAAGTACAAAGCAGTATATTTTTTAGCTCCGGCTGGATGCGGAGCGCTTATTTCAAAATATGTCAAAGCCTTAAAAGTAATCGCCTATCAAGATTTAGGCCCGGAGAGTATAACGCGACTTAAAGTAAAAGATTTTCCGCTTATCGTAGGGATAGACGCTAAAGGAGGTAGTATTTATGGTTAGATTAGACGGACGAGGCAATGATAAAATCAGAAAAGTAAACATTACCCGTAATTATTTAAAATATCCGGAAGGTTCCTGTCTTATCGAGCTGGGGAATACCAAGCTTATCTGTACCGCGTCGGTGGAAGAGAGCGTTCCTCCGTTTTTAAAAGGAAGCGGGAGCGGATGGGTTACCGCTGAATATGGGATGCTTCCGCGCTCCTGCGACAGGCGCATACCGCGGGGGAAAGATTCCGGCCGGACCTATGAAATACAGCGGTTGGTGGGCAGGTCGCTGCGCACAGTTACGGATATGAAGTCTATGGGCGAACGCTCTATCTGGATTGATTGCGATGTGATTCAGGGAGACGGCGGCACGCGCACTGCCGCGATTACCGGGAGTTTTGTTGCTTTGGTTGATGCCTTAAGTAAATTGAAGAAATCCGGATTGATTAAAAACGTTCCGATTAGCGATTATGTTGCTGCTACTAGTATTGGAATCGTGAACGGTGAGATGCTTTTGGATTTATGTTACGAAGAGGATTCCAAAGCCGAAGTGGATATGAATATTGTGATGACTGCCGCCGGCGAATTTATTGAGATTCAGGGGACAGCCGAGCGCAAGCCGTTTGCCAAAGAGAAAATGGATAAGATGCTGGTTCTGGCGCAAAAGGGGATCGAAGATTTATTCAGCGTTCAACGTAAGCTAGTTGGCGATATCTTATGACAGAGTTGGTCGTTGCTACTAAAAATAAGAAGAAACTAAAAGAGATCAAAATAATTCTTAAAGGTTTAAAGTTAAAAATAAGTTCTTTGTCAGATTATAATGATATTCCGCGTATCATTGAAAATGGAAAAACCTTTCGGGAGAATGCCGTAAAGAAAGCAGTTAAGGTTGCCCGGGCTAGCGGAAAGCTGGCCCTCGGAGAAGACTCCGGGCTTTGCGTTGAGGCGTTGAATGGCGCTCCCGGGATTTACTCGGCACGTTTTTCAGGGAAAGATAAGAGTGACGTTAAAAATAATTTAAAATTACTCAGGCTGCTCAAAGGCTTACCCTTAAGCGAAAGAAAAGCGCATTATGTTTGCGCGGTTGCTTTGGCGGATAAAGATGGTTTGGTTGGAGTAGTTGAGGGCAAGTGTAATGGTATAATCGGGTTGGAATTAAAAGGCCGGCACGGCTTTGGTTATGATCCGTTGTTTGTTATCCCTAAATTCAAAAAAACCTTTGGCCAGTTAGATGAGCGCCTAAAGCACAAGATGAGCCATCGTTACCATGCTTTAGCAAAAACCAGAAACATTCTCAATAAATATATTGAGAAAGATTAAGCTATTGATATAATAAAATTTCACGGGGGATGGCTCAGTTTGGCTAGAGCGCTTGCTTTGGGAGCAAGAGGTCGAGAGTTCAAATCTCTCTCCCCCGAATTATGCGCCTGTAGCTCAAATGGATAGAGCACCTGCCTTCTAAGCAGGCGGTTGGCCGTTCGATTCGGCCCAGGCGCACCAGTAAAATTATGAATAAAGCGGAAAAAACCATAGGGTTAGTGATTATAGGTTTTGCCATCGCCTTTGGCTTAGTCTATATACTCTTAAGCCTGACCGGCGAGTCTATTATCACTAGCCAGATCGAGCAGCTGACCCACAAGAAAACAACGATTGGGCATTTTAACCTTAGCCCCGCGCTTAATCTGGAGATAAAAGACCTTAAGGTTGAAGGTTTGGCCAAGATAAAATCGATTTCTATCACGACAAACCTTCCTAGTTTATTCACCGGTAGAACGGTCTTTAACAGCCTGAAGATTGTCTCTCCGGAATTTACCTTCGTTAAAGCGCCAGCCCCTGCTTCTATTGTAGGCGAGGTAAAGGCAAGTACAGATGTTATTTCTCCTGCTCCTGCCGGGCAAGTAGTTGTAGCTGTAAAGCCCAGAGCAATAAGGTTGATGCCGCTAGGTTTTCGCCGAATACGAATAGAAAATGGGGTGGTTAATTTTCTTGACCAGAGCATCAGCGCAGACGGAATAAAAATAGTCTTAAAAGACATAAGCTGTAAGATTTCCAACCTTTATTTTTACCCGCGCCCTATCGCTACCAGTTTTGAGCTGAAAGGCAAGATTCCGTGGAGAGAAGGGCAGGATGTCGGCCAGCTGAATATCGACGGATGGGTGAATTTATTTAAAAAGGATATGCAGGCGACTTTAAAGATCAAAGATATCGACGCGGTTTATTTGCATCCCTATTATTCTAACTGGGTGAATTTGGAGAAGGCGCGCATTGAAAAAGCCAAGCTTAATTTTACCACTGATATCATCGGGTTGAATAATAATGTCAGCGCCGAATGCCACTTGGAGTTGACCGATATGGTGCGTAAGCCGCTTGAGCCCGGGCAGGGTGAAGAGAAGGCATCTAAGATTACGGATAAAGTGCTGGATATGTTTAAAACCGTTGATCAGGGAAAGGTCGAACTTAATTTTACCCTGAAGACCAAGATGGATAGCCCGCAGTTTGGCTTTGGTGCCTTCAAGATGGCTTTTGAAGAGAAAATCTCAAAAGGCTTGGGCCTCTTAAGCCCTAAGCCGGAGAATATTCTGGCCTTACCGTTTAAGATTATGGAAAACGGGGTGAAGAGTTTTGCGGATTTAACCCGGGCAATGATTGACGGCGTCTTTGCCATCGGTAGAGAAATCGGCCACGCAGGTAAAGGCTCAACTCAAAAATAATTAATAGCCATGGTTTTGGTTGGTTATGGCGTCAGATTGTGAACTGTTGCATTGTCTTGACAGGTAAAGAGTTCTTTGATATAATTATTTTATGATAAAAAGAAAATGTAAAGTTTGCGGGAAAGTATTCTTTATAAAAAAATTTCATGCGGAAAAGGGGTGGGGAAAGTATTGTTCAGTTAAATGTCACGCAAAAGGGCAGAGAAATGGAAAATGGGTTGAATGCGTTTATTGCGGGAAAAAGATTTACAGGACACCCCGTGATTATAGAAAATCAAAAAGTAAGAGATTCTTTTGTTCAGTAAGATGCCATTGCTCATGGGAGAATAAAAATGTCAGGTGTGGAGTTAATTCTCCCAATTGGGTTGCAGGTGAAAGTGCTTATCGTGATTTAATGCATAGATATAATATTCCGTATGAATGCTCTAAATGCGGAATCTCTGATAAAAGGGTATTAATCGTGCACCATAAAGATGGCGATAGAAAAAATAATAGTATTAAGAATTTAGAACGCCTTTGTTGTAATTGTCACGCAATTTTGCATAACTAGTTTTATGGTGGCTATAGCTCAATTGGTTAGAGCGTCTGACTGTGGCTCAGAAGGTTTGCGGGTTCGATCCCCGTTAGCCACCCTAATTCTAAATGGCGGTTTTCCGCCATAAATTTGAAGTCGGAACTATAAGAAACAATTAGGGTTTTGTTATACAGCTTAAGGTTCGATACAATTTTTTGCAAAAAATCACGCTGGGCGTCGGGATTTGCCTCCGCTGCGATGTAACTGGCTTGGTGAGCAAGAGTTAGAAAGTTTTTGAAGTGTTCGAGCCAGTCCCCGTTACTGTCACCCTTTTCTGAAATATCGAACTTCCTGCTAAACAATTCGGCTTTCTTCTGCTTATACTCTTCGTCGGTAATGATACCCTTTAGCGACATGTCCAAGAGCCGCTTTAGCTGGTCGTCAACCTCTTGCGTTTTCATTTCGCCGCTAATCCGGTTATGAACTTTTTCCGCTGCAAGGAACGCCCGCTCTCGCTCTAACTCTTTTATCATCCAGGCATAGGCATTGTCATCAAGCGCAACTTTCTCGATGGCCTCTTTGACTTGTTGGGCGAGATTTTCTTCTCTAAGAAAAACAGAAGACTGCTGGCAGGGATCGCGTTTTTTCGAGCAATGATAGTAGTGATGTCCTTTTTGAACCTCGGCTGTTATTTGGCAGCCACATTCAGCGCACCTTATAAACCCACGGAAGACAAAATAATGTTTCCTCTCGTAAGAAGGTTTGCTCCTGAATCTTAAAATCTCCTGCACCTTATCAAATAATTCTTTGTTTATAATAGGCGGGTGGCTGCCCTGGAAAATCTCGCCCTTATACACAAAGAGGCCAAGATAGAATTGATTCGTTAATATCCGGTGGACGTTACTGTACGAAAGCGGGCGCTTGGCTCTCTTGCTCACCAAGCCAGACGCAGTCGCCAATTTTCTCAACTCATCAACCGTATATCTTCCTTCAGCGCACAAGGCATACAATCTCTGTACAAGGGGAGAGGCGAGGGGATCAACAGTTATTTTACCTCTATCGTTTAAATACCCGATAGGCGCGAATGCGGGATATTCGCCAAGCCTTACCTTTTCGCGCAAGCCACGCTTAGTGTTTTCGCTTAGATTATCAACGTAGTATTTACTCTGACCGAAAATAATATTGAGCATAAACTTGCCTTGTGCGCTGTTATCGAAGCGGTAAGTAGGGAAGCGAAGATCAAGGATATCCCCGGTATCTACGAGATAGATAATTTTTCCGCCATCTATCGAGTTGCGCGCAAGTCTATCCGGATGCCAGGCGATGATGCCGGACGCCTCACCTTTCTCAATTCGTTTAATCATTTCGTCAAATATCGGGCGTCCGGGTGACTTAGCTGTCTTGGCTTCTTGAAATTCCTGAACTATTAAGAGGTTTTCTTTCTTGCCGTATTCGCGAACTTCGTTTAATTGCGACTGAATAGAGAGGACTTGCTTATCTTCTGTGTCGGTAGACTTGCGCGCATACAAGAAATATTTCATCTCCACACCTCCTTAGAAAATTGGCGACTGCGTCCGTCAAGCATTTACGGAACTTATATCGCAGCGGGTCTGCTCAAAGAGCAGACAGTTATAAAATTTTGAGTCCTCAACAACTCAAAATTATTTAACAGGCAAATCCCGACGCCCAGCGTGATTTTTTGCAAAAAATTGTATCGAACCTTAAGCTGTATAACAAAACCCTAATTGTTTCTTATAGTTCCGACTTCAAATTTATGGCGGAAAACCGCCATTTAGAATTGGGGTCCTTGCTTTCTGGTAATCGAAAGATTTTTAGCTCCAAATATACTTAATTTTTTCTCGTCTCTCTGAAACCCCTCTACTCCCCGGGGTAAAGCCCTAAGGAAACAGCTTAAAATGCACCGCGCCCACAAACAAATTCTTTCCCGGAAAGAACCTCTACTACTATATTATCGCCGCTCTGCCCCGCCCTTTAAGGTTACTGTATCTAATACCGGGGTAAAGCTGGTCTCTAAGGAAACAGCTTAAATGCACCGCGCCCTGGGGGGCGCTCCCACATTGAGCGTGCATTGGCGCTCGCTGGGCCGCTCGCTTCGAGCTAATTTTAGTGCGTGTGCGGCGCAGCTGTGGCTTGCGCCGGGCGGGGGCGGCGCAAGCCACAGCGTCCTCACCCGACATGCTGTTACAAGCTAAAAACAAAATTTTTTAGAGAGGTTCGTCCGCTATGCCGCTATTACTCCCCAAATACAGCTTTGGACGCGGCATTGCTGCGCCTCTCCCGATCAACACTTTAAAGCTCAAACATTGGGGCGGGCGTGGTGCTGCCTGTCCTCCGCAGGAGGAGGCACGTCCGCCCCACATCTACCCTTGGCTCCGGCAAAATTTGGTGCGGGCAAATTTTGCCTAACCCTTAAAACCATTAGCTCAAAGAAAGAACGAAAAAGAGATATTTTAAAAAGCACTTTTGGTGTATAATATTGCTTAATAATGATGGATTAAATATACTTTCCTGATAATGCTATCATAATAATGCAACATAGTCAAGGGGGATTCATGTTAGGTCAAAACATAAAAAAATTTAGAAAAAAGAAAAAATTGACGCAGGATACACTTGCTCGAATTGCAAATATCCCCTATACAAGCATAACGAAGATTGAAACTGGCGTAATAAAGAAGCCTTCTGTTCAGGCAGTTGCTAAAATAGCAAAGGCTTTAGGTATTTCAATAGATGCATTAATGGAGGGAGTTTAAAAATAGGCATATTATACGAGGAGATAAAATTATGCAAAATTTAATCGATGACTTGCTGAAGTTATTAAAAAAAGACGAGCGTCTTGTTTCGCAAGATGGCGTACTTTTAAAAAATCAAACACAGGAATTGGCGCGCAAAAATGATCCCCAGCTCATAAAACTTTTGCTTTCTGATAAAGCCATAAAACAGCACTTCTTTTTTGAAGTCGAAAAGGCTCTGATTTTTGATAAAGAAAAATTCGTCCGCTTTGTATCCAATAAACAGTTTTTACCGGATTCATATACCACATTTTCTCAAAATATTGGACTATTGCACGAAGATGGAAGGATGTTCAGAGAAATTAATGCTGAAAAAGAAGTTGTTTTGGTTTGGCCTTACAAGGATTGTATTTTGGAAGGCGGGATGACCAAAGAAGACCTAAAGCGCGATGAGATTTTTTATAACGAAACCTTGGCGCCGGATGACATTAACCGCTTGATGGATGCCAAAGTTTTCACCGATTTCAAACGGATAGACAAAAAGGGCGAGCATAAACTGGACGGCTTCAAGCGTGATGAAAGAGGTACAATTAAAGACAATTTGATTATTAAAGGAAATAACCTTCTTGCACTTGCTTCGCTTAAAAAAGAATTCGCAGGGAAAGTGAAATTGATTTACATTGATCCGCCATATAATACCGGAGGTGCCGTTGATACCTTTACATACAACAATGACTTTGATCACTCCACGTGGTTAGTTTTTATGAAAAATAGGCTTGAAATAGCCAAATCATTTCTGAGAGAGGATGGATTTATTGCAATTACTATCGATCACGAGGAATTATATTATTTAGGCGCATTAGCCGATGAAGTATTTCGTAGAGAAAATCGGGTTGGTTTAGTCACAATCTATATAAATCCAAAAGGAAGACAGCATGAGAAGTTCTTTTCTGCTGCGACTGAATACATGCTTATATATGCGAAAAATAAAGTTAGTGCGAAATTTAATAAAATTACGCTAGATGATGAGATAGCCGAAACTTTTGATTTTTCTGATGATGATGGGGATTATCGCTTGGAAAAATTTATTAGAGCAAGAACTAGTACGTCGAGAAAAAATAAGCCGGATTTTTATTATCCGATTTATGTAAGTAACGATCTGAAGGATATTACGCTCATTAAGAAACCTGGCTATAAGGCGGTATTTCCTATCCAAAATGGTGTTGAATACTCTTGGAAAACTATTTCCAAGACATTTGATGAGCGAAATATAAACGGCTTTTTTGTTGCCAAAAAGGAACAAGGCGAAATTGTTATTTATCATAAATACTACGAACAGCAGGTTTTAAAGAACCTATGGACTGATAAAAAGTATTTTCCTGAATTTCAGGGAACAAACTTGTTAAAAAAACTTTTGGGGGCGAACCTGTTTAGTTATCCTAAATCTTTGTATGCGGTGGTAGACACATTAAAGATTATGACCAGCGGAAATGATATTGTTATGGATTTTTTTGCAGGCTCAGGCACCACTGGGCACGCAACCCTAGCGTTAAACGAGGAAGATGAACAACAGAGGCAATTCATTTTGGTTGAACAATTAGATAGACATATTGATGTTTGTATAAAAAGAATAAAAAAAGTCTTGGAACAAAGCACAAAACAGAACAACTTCATATATATGGGGCTCGCAAAATGGAACGAGGATTGGATAGAAAAAATAGAAAAAGCTAAGACCGGAAAAGAGCTTGCCAAACTTTGGGACGAGATGAAAGAAATCGCCTTTTTGAGCTACAAAGTTGATCCAAAAACAGTTGATGCAAATTCCAAAGAATTCGCAGATTTGGGGATTACCGACCAAAAGAAGTTTTTGGTTGAATGCTTGGATAAAAATCAGCTTTATATCAATTTGAGCGAGATTGAGGATAAAGAATACGGGGTGAGCAAAGATGATAAAGATCTGAATAAGAGCTTTTATAATGGGAAACAATGATGTTATATGACGAATTTAATACATATAAAAATTTTGCCGGTGCCGATGTTTTCAAAAATAAGGCGTTAGCAAAATCGGAGATTTTGAAAAGTATCAATCCGGCTTTTCCTGCGCGTGAATACCAGAAGGAAACGCTGGGACGGTTTTATTATTATTGTGAAGAATATCACCAAAAACAAAAGCCGATCCATTTGATGTTTAATATGGCGACCGGTTCGGGCAAGACGCTCATCATGGCGGCCAATATTCTATATTTATATCAAAAAGGCTATCGTAATTTCATTTTTTTCACCCGCCTTGGCAATATCATCCAAAAGACGAAAGCCAATTTTCTCGATCCGACTTCTAAGAAATATCTCTTTGCCGACAAAATAGTATTTGGCGGGAAAGAAGTAAAAATCAATGAAGTAGATAATTTTGAGGGCGTCAGTGATGAGGACATAAGCGTTATTTTTTCTACCACATCGCTTTTACACTCTCGTTTTAATTACGCCCGCGAAAATGTTTTAACTTACGAAGATTTTGAGGATAAGAAAATTGTGTTGATTGCCGATGAAGCGCATAACTTGTCAGCGGAAACAAACGGTAAGATTAGCAAAACTGATGAAGAAGACCGCCGAAATTGGGAAAACACAGTAATGCGGATTTTGAACGCCAACAGCCAAAAAGACAATGTGCTTTTGGAATTTACGGCTACTGCCCGGCTTGAACAGGAATACCCGGAAATCATTGAAAAATATAAAGACAAGGCAATTTATCGGTACGATCTTAAAGAATATCGCTTGGACGGATTTTCAAAAGATGTGCGAACGTTACAGATTGATGCGCCGATTATGGAGCGAGTGCTTTCGGCGGTGATTATTTCACAGTACCGTTTAAAAATAGCGGGAAAGCACAAAATCGCATTAAAGCCGGTAGTTATGTTTAAGGCCAATAGGGTAAGTATTCCCAAGGAAGGAATATCTAAAGCGTATAATCCGCAAATTGTCGTTTCAAGTATTTTTAAGGATTCTTTTCACAAGCTTATTGCCGGGCTCAATGAAAAAGCAATTCAACAGCAAGCCAAAATCAAAGATGACACATTACAAAAGGTTTTTCGATTCTTCAAAGAGCAAAAAATCTCACTATCTAATTTGGCGGAAGAAATCAAAAATGATTTTGCGCCTGAAAAATGTATAACAGTTGATGATGATAAAGATTTGGAGCAAAAACAACTTCTGTTGAATTCACTGGAGGATCGAAATAATGAAATTCGAGCGGTTTTTGCTACTGAAAAATTAAACGAAGGTTGGGATGTTCTCAACCTTTTTGATATTGTCCGTCTTTACAATAGCCGTGACGCTAAAGGCAATAAGCCGGGGAAAACGACGGTTCAGGAAGCACAGCTGATTGGGCGAGGAGCAAGATACTATCCATTTACGATTGCGGATTTTACTGATCCATATCGCCGAAAATATGATGCTGATACACAAAATGAGCTTCGGATTTTAGAACAGCTTTATTATCATAGCGTTACCAATACCAGATATATTCAAGAGCTAGAAACTGTCCTAGTCCGTGAAGGCATTATTCCTTCTCGAACAGTGCAAAAAGAAATAAGAATAAAAGCCGATTTTAAACTTAGCGATTTTTGGAAGGAAGGATACATTTTCTTAAATTCACGCAAGCAAAATTTGGGTAAGGATATTTTTGCGCTTTCGGACGCCAAAGCGGTATTTGATTACAATGCCGAAAGCAATATTTTTCAATTACCGACAAGAGAAGCAATTGAAAAAGATTTATTCGTTGCTGGCGCTGGTGTTGGAGAAAAAGCTAAGATAGAAATCAAGGAATTTAGACTCATTGACTTAGGAAGGCATGTCATTCGCACTGCTTTGATGAAGATACCTTCTGGGCAATTTAACGAGTTAAGCAAGATATTCGGCAATATAGAATCTGCGAAAGATTTTATTTCAAACGAAAAATACCTTGGTGGAGTCAAAATAAAAGTCAAGGGCACAAGTGAGCAGGTAGCGAATCTTCTGCAGGTTGAAAAATTAAGCATTGCCGGATTTGTGGTTGATAAAGTGCTAATAATTGCAACTAAAGAGAAAAAAGAATACTACGGGACAAATGAATTTAAGGCTCATTTGGTCCAGAAGATATTTGAAAACGATAAAGTGCTCCAGTTGGACAGTGAAAGCCCGAGAGCGCAAAATATGCGGGATTTCGATTTTGATAATAAGGAATGGTTTGCGCAAAACGAAATCTGGGGGACTAGCGAGGAAGAGGCATTTTTGCGATTTATTGATGAGGCAATAGCCAAACTACAGAAGAAATATCAAGATATTGCCTTGCTCCGCAATGAGCAGTTTTTCAAAATTTACAGCTTTGAAAATGGCGAGCCATTTTATCCGGATTTTGTTTTGTTTTTGACCGAGAAGAAGACGAAGCAAGAAGTTATGTATCAAATATTTATTGAGCCCAAAGGCGACCAATTCTTGGATGCGCAGAACACCTTTGAACAATCTAAAGAAAGCTGGAAGCAAAAATTGCTTCTTGAAATAGAAAATAATCATACTGTTGATTTAAAAATAGAAAACAAGGATTTTCGTTTAATAGGCTTGCCTTTTTATAATAAGCAATTGCAGGAGAAGTTTAGCGAGGCTTTTGAGCGATTTGTTGATTCGCCCAGACAGGAGAAATCGGATTTATTCTTTAGCGATGTTATTCCGGAATCAACTTACTCAGAAGGCTATCTCCCAATTTGCGATCTTCAGGCAGTAGCAACTTCTTTCCGAGAGCAAAAGACTCCTACGATTAAAGGCTGGAAGCCCGCGAAGAAGAAGTATACAGAGGGTTATTTTATCGCTCAGGTCATAGGCAAATCTATGGAATCGACCATACCTGACGGAAGCTGGTGTTTGTTCCGGCCAGACCAAGGCGGTTCGCGTAATGGCAAAATTGTGTTAGCTGAATCACGCAGGGTAACTGATCCCGAAACCCAGCAAAGTTTTACCATCAAGAGGTATAGAAGCGAAAAGAGGCAGTTTAAGGATGAAACGTGGATCCACACCAAAATAACTCTTTCCCCGGACAATAAAGAATTCAAAGATATCGTCCTAAAAAATGTTCGTGAAGATGAATTCCACATAGCGGCGGAGTTTGTGGAGGTCTTGTCAAAAGAATAGATCAATTTTTTAACGTCAAGTGAAGAGCGTAATAGTGGGTCACGGGTATTGTATTTTGCATAATTGAGTCGGTTCAAATGGAAATAATTCTAAACATAGTATCGGGTGGTCTTTCAGGCGCATTGTTAGTGTGGCTTTTGCGCCACTGGATTTCTGAGCGCATAAAAGAAAGCATAAAACACGAGTATGCGCAAAGACTTGAAGCATATAAGGCTGAACTTAATGCCAATATCCAGTCAGTGTTACATGAACAGCAACTATATCAACTTCGAACGTCTCTTTTTTTTGAACACCAGCGGCTGGCGTTCGCTTCTATCCTTAGCCAGATTGCTGAAACTAAGCAAAAATGGTTTGAAACTGGATATGATTCAGAGTTGGGGTGGCAAGAGCAGGTTCCAGTACCTACTGGGGAATACGATAAACTGAAAAAGGCATATTATGATCATCAGCTTTTTTTAGATCAGGATTGTATTTTTGCGCTTGATTTAGTTCTTGAAGCAATGAGCGATTCATTCCCAGTTCAAGAGGGGGATGGTACATTGCATCATAGAGACTGCGAAGAGCCTTATGAGCGCTTGGTGTTCTTGCAAGAACGAGTTGCTCTGCTTTTTCAGGAAAAAATAGGGCTCAGAGTGTCGCAAGAAATAAAGACGGAGCTTGCTCTTTTAGGGGCAATCAGATTGCTCAATCGTTATCATTTTAAGGATATAGATCTGCCGGTTAAAGGGCCTTTGAAATTGACTGCCGAAGATAAAGCTTTTGATGCTGTGATTAAGGCAGAAAAAAATAAAGCGGAATTGGTTTCAAAGTTAACTGAATTTAGAAATCATCTGGAGAAGGAAGGTTTCTTTCATGATGCATGGGAAATGGCAACCCGATGCCTTAATCTCCTTTCTGCCACAAAGAAAATTCCTACATAACAAAAACATTGACAAAGCAGGACAAATAATGTATATTTTAAGTAGAGAATATTATAAATGTCCCAAATCGAGGACAAATTAAAATGGATAGATTGATTATTATAGGCGAGCGCCTCAAACGCGCTCGCGAATCGTTGGGATTAACTCAAGAAGATGTGGCCGCCAAGCTTGAGATTGGCAGGCCTCGTTATTCTGATATTGAAAACGGTAAAAGGGACGTTCCGTTAAAAGATCTCTACCGGTTTGCTGAATTTTACGGACGTCCGATCGATTATTTCGTTAAAGAAACCTTATTGACTGATAGCGGGTTCAAAGTTCTTTTCAGGAAGACCGAAGGCGACGAAGAAGTTGCTCGAGTTGTTACTGAATTTGAAAATCTATGTGAGAAAATGTGCGAGCTTGAGAATATATCAGGCGTTACAGTCCGGCCGCCAGTCAGTCAGGATTATCAATTTGAACGGAATAGAGAATGGTATTGGGGCAAGCATTACGCGGATATTGAAAGAAAACAACTTGATCTCGGCCAAGCCCCACTGCGAAATTTAAGCCAGCTTCTCGAAGAGAAACGCGGCCTTAAGATTTTTTATCTGCCTATCCCGCCTGAACGCGGCGTTTACGGAATGTTTACTTATGATCAGAAGATGGGCGGATGCGTTCTTATTAATTCAAATCCGAATTTTGGCAATCAGCTTTTTTCGCTCGCGCATGAATACGCTCATTTTGTGTTCCATAAAGAGAAGTTGGGTATTATTTCGACGGAGCAAGAGAGAAACTCAACAGATGAGAAAGTCGCGAATAGTTTCGCAAGCAATTTCCTAATACCGGAAGATACCTTGCGCGATCTTTTTAGTATGAGAATCAAGGAAGATGATGATGTTAAGTCGGAAGATGTTATTTATCTTGCGGATTATTTCGGAGTTAGCTTTACCGCAATGGTATATCGCCTTAATAATTTAAAACTTATTACAGATAAGATTAAAGATGAACTTATAAATTATACTTGGGTAACCTCCGTTCGTGAATCGATGGGGATATCTGAGCCGGAGCGTAGCAGATCGAAATTTCCTACCCTTTACCTGCATCTCGCCATTAAGGCCTTTCAACAGGGGAAATTAACTACTGCCAAACTCGCCGACTTCCTGGAAATTCCTCTTTATCAAGCGATGGATCTGGGGAGAAAATTAAGAGGGAGTATTCAGGATGGGCCCGGCGACTCTGTTTAACGGGAATAAAGTTGTTTTTGATGCCATGGTTATTATTAATTTCCATGGCCTTATTATGCTCGATAAGCTTATCGGTTGGGCTCCAAAAGAAATTGTTATTGAGAAAAGTATAAGAAAAGAAGCGAGCCATTCAATGAACGGCCCGATAGACCTTGAACCGTATATATCCAGCGGTTCTGTAATAGAAGAAGAAATTCACGGCAAGGATCAAGAAGACCTTTTTTATGAGTATCGCAATAAAAGAATAGGTGATGCGGTTATCCATGCGGGTGAAGCCGCTTGCCTTGCGCTGGCAATCTCAAAAGGCTACGGCCTTGCCAGCGATGAACTCGTTGTAAGGAATGAATTTAAATCTCGTTGTTCTGGCAAGACGTGCGTTCACTCGTGGGATATCGTGACAATTTCGCAGAAGCTCGGGTTTATTAATCAAGCCGAAGCGAACGCCTTGAAGAAAGGCTTATATTACGTATAGCTATGCGAGGAAAATTTACACTTAATACCGCGAATATCGATGCCACAGTACCGGCTACCTCCGGCGCTTATGTGCTGGTTAACAGTAGCAATAACGCCGTTTATGTTGGAATGTCAGATACTGATTTAAATGGCCGGTTAAAAAATCACCTGCCTGAGCGTGAAGAAAATTCGTGGATAAAGCGAAGCTTTCCGACAGACTTTTACTTTGAGTCGACAGCTAATTCGCAAGAAGCTTATAGATTGGAATGCGAATGGTTCCATCAATATCGTCCGAGCTGTAATACCGCGCATCCTGCAAAATTATCTTATAGCTGGGCCTGCCCAATCTGCGGGTTATAAATCCCTGCATTTTCTGAAATCGCTGATAATATTTTGAAACCATCGTTCAGATAATTGCCCCGCTATTCGAAAATTTAGAATAGTTCGCTTATATAGATTTTGATTGCTCGGGCGTATGGGTATATAAGGGAGTATTATTAAAGTGATTCCAATTTTTTTCTGCCATATATGCGGGACAAATGGTAATTGTAATTTAGTAATTAAGCTAGCCGAGAAATTAACAGGCGATATTGAAGGGATAGACCCTTTTGTTGCTTGTCAAAATGAACGATGGAATTCTGCCAAAGACTTAAATGCGTCATTAAGCCAATCATATATCTTCATCCCAATTGTCAGTCCAGGATTTAAAGATAGAAACAATTGCACTTCAGAATTAGCGCAAACCCGGAATCGAAAACAATTCGGGAAATTTCCTCTTATTATTCCTATTAAATTTAATTGTGGCGATGCTCTTATGAATAATCTTGGTTTTACCATAGATCAAGAAACGGAACAGGGCGATAAGTGGATAGACTTCTCTAATGAAGTCGAATTTGATTCGAAATATGAAGAATTATATCGGCGGATTCACTACTGGTCAATAGACAATGATCTGGTAACAAATAAAGATTTCCACAAAGACCGTAAGGTATTAGATGTTATATTGGGCGAGAATGATCCAACATCCAGCCAGATAAAAATAGCTATAGATTATTGTCGTAAAGGACAAGAATACAGCCTGTATTTTTTGAAAAATCTTTCCAATCCTAAATGGCTGAGTCATTTGTATGCATCAGGGTTTTTTGCTTTTAATCCAGTTCCAGTAGAATCAGAAAAAAATGAAGGATTTTACAGTATTCCATTATGGGCAGCTGTTATATTTTTAGAAAAAATTGCTGTGGGCTTGGGTAAAAAAGATAAAGAAAGAATGCTTGATATTATTCGCAAGGTATCTAAGCCAGCTCCTCCTGCAGTAAAGCAAGATAATTGGAGAACATGGCAATCGTTTGTAAAAATTCTCTCAAAGTTACAGATTGATGACATTTTAAGCGATGACATTGAGATGATCGCAGAATGGCTATATAGTAAATTTGATACATCAATGGTGGTTATTGAGATTGGAAAAACTCTTTTGCCGAAGGTACTAACAGAAGTAAAAACAGCTGAGGATGCTAACAAGGTTGTTCGGATTATCCAAATTGTATTAGATTCTGTCAGAGTTGAAAGAAGACATGGCATGATGTCTCACGGTCTTCAAAAAATGTTTAAAAATAATTCTGATTTACTCGGAGAAAAATGTGGGTTAGCACTTTTGGAAATTATACGAAACAAACTTGAAAGCGTTGTAGAAGAAAAGGATGATGCATATTGTTATATTTGGCGTCCTGCTATTGAAGATAGCGAACAAAATGTCGCTTCAGATGAGTATAGGCATATTCTTATTGCAGGTTTTAGGGATATTTATCTTAAATTCGCCTCTTTTCATAATGCAGAAACCTTTTTGCAATCATGTTACGAGTCGCCCAGAGATATCATCCAACGTATAGCATTTTATGTTATCGGTAAGCTATTTGATAAATATAAGAAATTAGCAGAGGAGATCCTGCTAAAAGACGCCAATAAAACATTTCTCAAAAGTAATTATCACCACGAGTTATATTTTTTGATCACAAAACATTTCACATTGTTATCAACGGATGTCCAATCTTCAGTGATTGATATTATTTCTGGCCTGACTGGTGATTGGAAAGATGATTCGGACAAGGATAGATTAAACTGTATGCTTCGTAGACGATGGTTATATGCGGTTAAACAATCTGGATACAATATTTCAAATGAGTTAGAAGACAAATATTTTAAAGATATTGAATATAAACCTGAACATCCAGAATTTTTGAGTTATATCGGTCCTGTGTCATGGGGTGATGAATCAATGTTTTCATCGGCAGAGTTATTGTCTAAAGGTGGCATTGAAGAAATGGTTACCTTTTTAAATAATTTTGAAGGCAAAAATAGATTTGGAGAGACAGCTATACGAGAAGCAGGCCAGTCTTTTAAAGAAGCGATTAAAAATAAGCAGGAAGTATTTGATAATCATTTGCTTGAGTTTAAAAAGCTTAAATATGAGTATTGGTATTATGCAGTGCAGGCTTTTGAAGAACTCGTGCAAGATAAAAAGACGATTGGATGGGAGAAGGTTTTAGAGTTTTGCAATGAGATTATTTTAAGTGAAATATTATGGGATGGCAAAGGCAAAAAGAGCGATTACCCGCTTGAGCCAAAAAAAGATTGGATCCCGGCCGTTATATCAGATTTACTGAGAAAGGGGCTTCAAGAAGATTCAATCATTTTTACAGAATCGCAATATGGGTTAATTGATAAGGTTGTTAGGGTACTGCTTGATAAACAACCCAGTACAGCGAGTGGAGATGATAAGGATGCGTTGACAGAAGCGATTAATACTACAAAAGGGCACGTGTTGGAATGTCTCAAGAGTTATGTCCTAAGAAGATATAGAGATTTTGAAAGATTGCCCGATAAAGGAATCAGGGAGAAAGAATCTTTTTGGAAAGAGGTAGAGCCATTATTTGTTCGGGAGATTGAAGGAACAAAGGAAGGAAGCTTCGAATTTTCAAGTCTATCCGGTGCTTATTTGCCTAATCTGTATTATTTGAATAAAGATTGGGTTACTTCGAATATTAACAATATCTTTCCTACTGAAGAAAAACATTGGCGATGCGCTATGCAAGGATATTCTTACGTGAATACCGTTTATGCGGTTATCTACAATATATTAAGAGATAACGGTCATCTCAAACGTGCACTTGATACAAAATTTTCGAACGATCAGACAAGAAGCCGAATTATAGAAAACATAGCGGTATCATATTTAAGGGGACAAGAGACTATAGATGGTCAAAACAGCTTATTTAAATATATTTTAGAGAAATGGAACCACGATGATATTGAAGAAATAATAAGTCTGTTTTGGTCTCACAGGGATGTTGAATTAGACTGCGAACAAAAGGCAAGAATATTTAATTTTTGGCGGCATTGTTTTAATCAGATAAAAGGGAAAGAGGACGCACATAAGGATATTCTTTCCGATTTGAATCTGCTAGCGGTGTTCTTTGATCCGTTAACGGCAGAACAGGTGGATTGGTTAAGACAGTCAGTTAAATACGTGGAGGAGCGTTACCATAGTTCATTCCTGCTGGAATATTTTGATAAATTAGCAGAGAACAATCCCAAAGATGTGGGAAACGTATTTTTAATAATGTTAGAGAAAACCATCCCATGGTATAAACAGGAAAATATTCAATCTGTCGTTGAAAAGTTTTATAAAGCAGATTTGAAAAATGAAATTGCTAATCCAATTTGTGATAAATATGCAAGGGCGGGCTTCGAGTTTTTGATAGAAGTTTATCAAAAATATAACAAGAAATAATAATTTAAAGCCCTCTTTAGGGGAATCAATGAATTTAAATCAAGTCGGAGTTTATGTACCGGTATCAGAAGTGTTCCCGGATATACAAAGCAATCTTGAAACTTTCAAAGATATATTGCAACAATTAAGTCGTACTGACACATTATTTTGGTGCGCAAGAATAAATTTAATTATCACAAATCCTATTGAAAACGGCCATATTTCAAGGCAGCAGGTTGCAATCGACAAATTTTTGACGAAGAGCGAGATTGAGGCAGTAAATCAATTTGCCATGGCTCATGGCGGGGCTAATAGAGTTACGGTCTTTTTCCGAGGCCAACTCCTTGAATTAATGCGATGGGCATTGCTGTATTGTCACAATCATCCTAACGATGGAAAGACTTTTGAAGATCCAAATACAAGAAGGATGTTTGTACAGGCTGCACTTATTGCAAGTGATCTTTGGTCAAAGTGGGTGTATGGAAATAGGTTCTCTTTAGAGGGAGGGATAAAGATTGCAAGGGAAAGATCCTTAGGAGCTATTCGAAAAGCCATTGAGGGCACATCGCTATGTGCAGAATTGACGAGATCATTTGGAAGGGGATGGACTATTTTTATGGATTATTTTCGTAAGCAATATGGTTTGCTTGCTAGCGAATTTCAGTCCAAAGCAGGTTTATCAATTGAGGACTATTTTAAATGCCTATTGATTATCACAGTTCATTTTGCCAATCCTAGAAGCAATAATACCGGCATTTTTAATGCAACAACTTTTGCTGATTCTACACCGTTGAAAGACGTGTTTCAGAAATATATCACATTTGAGTCACAGTCAATAGATGAGTTTAAAAACGCATTATGGGGCAGTGGTATAAATAAATTAGAAATGCAATATGAAATGGAATATGATTATTTATCTATGAGAGAAAAACCAATTTTACGTGCTGAGGATAATCGAGCAATTATTTTAGATCCAATATTTTATAGCGAAAAAGCAAGTATTGGGCCGTTGTTTGTATTGACAAAGAATAAAGCACGTGGGAAAGCAAACGAGGTTTTTAGTGCCTTCGGCAAAGCGTTTGAAAATTATTCCTGTGACATTCTGAATAAGATGTTTCCAGATATTAATGCTATCAAACAATTGTTTTGTAATCTGAAAAAAAAGGATTTAAACGAAAGAGAATCAGAAATAGACGCTTGTATTAATAAAGGCTCTGAGTCGGCCATATTTGAAATAAAAGCAGTTTGGATTCGCGAAGATAAAATATTAAATGAAAATTATGAGACATATCTACAGCATTTAAGAGAAAAATATGGTGTTGTTGGGCAGCAGGACAATCCAAAAGCGCAAACAATTAAAGGAGTTGGGCAGCTCGCACGAATATTAAATAATATATTTCGTGAGGAATTTCAGGCAAATAACAGAGAATTTAGTGAAATTGTAACAATTTATCCCATACTATTAGTTTATGATAGTTTTTTAACCGCGCCAGTTTATGGCAATTTTCTTGCTTCAGAATTTGAAAAATTACTTAAACCGGATCACAAAAGGGGCTCTGGCGAACTCATTAAAGGCAGATTCACGGTGCATCCCTTAATCATATTAACAATAGAAGATCTAGAAAATTTGGAACTTTCGGTCGAACATTTTAGTTTTTTCGAACTATTATCTGATTATTCAACGAGCTGCCCAGACCGTTTGATATCTCTAAAAAACTACATTGCTGACTCGAAATATAATAAACAGATATATCGCAATAAAAATCTTGCCAATAAGTGTCTAGAGCTATTTAAAGAAGCCAAGCTAGCAATAGCGACAAAAGAGCAGTAGTCACTTTGCGTGGCTGTATATAAGATCGCACTAAAAATAAACATGATGACCGTATTTGTTTTATGGCTGCAAATAGTTGGAAATAAAACGATAACCAAAATTAATGTGATATCATAGAGATAAACTAGAAGTTTAAATATGTTATCTTTCGAGAAAGAATTTCAAGAAATTGGACATTGTGGTGGGCAGTATACTGTAGATGTAAAAACTGCCGCTGATGGACGTAGAAGCTATCAGTTGGGTATGCGGCATTCGCGTCCAACCCCGGCGTCATTTTTTGCTGTTTATTTTCTTCCACAAGGTATTCCTGTTGGCATGATTCAGCTTGGAGGCATTGGGCAAGCGTGGAATCCTGCGCCAGTTCCCGGTAGTCTATCAATCTTTATTGCTTCAGATACTCAAAGCATGTTTGGTCATCAATGTCAAAGGTGCGGTGGCTACTGGAGATCAAGATCGTCTCCTGTGCGCTGGCAAATGACATGTCCTTATTGTGGGTTACGAGCTGAAAGCCATGCCTTTTTGACGGAAGGTCAGCTTAAGTATGCTAAGGCTTGTTGCGAGCTAATAGAACAAGCCCTATCCTCTGATAAAGACGGTGAATCTGTTGTGGATATGGACAAAGTGGCAGATGCAGTAGGAAAAGACAGCGAAAAACCAAAGTTTTATTATGCAGAACAAAGCCAGCAGAATAAATACACATGTCCGGTTTGTAAAGAACTTAATGACATACTCGGGCGATATGGCTATTGCTCCAGCTGTGGTACATATAATGGTGTTTATGAGCTCGAAAGTGATCTAAAGGATATTCGCGATAAGATTGCAAAAGGCAACCAGTATGAAGATTGCGCGAGAGATGCAGTAGCCGCTTTTGACAGTTTCGCTCGTCAAATAGTAAAACAGCTGGCAAAACGTATCCCTATGACACCTGCACGACAAAAAGAATGGACTGGAAAGCTGTTCCATAATATAAAGCCATGCGCCGATGCCTTAAAAACCGTTTTTGACATTGATGCATTTAAGAGCTTTAAACAGGACGATATTAGTTTTGCTGTTTTTATGTTTCATCGAAGGCACATTTATGAGCATAACGGGGGCGAGGTTGATGAAAAGTACATTAAAGATAGCGGGGACACCTCTGTGCGTGTTAAGCAAGTTATACGCGAAAGCTCCCAAACAGCAAATAGAATTGTTGGTCTTGTTTCCAAGATGGCGCAAAATATTTCTGATGGATTTCATGAGATTTTTCCGGCTGAAGATATGCCGATTAAGCTCCAGCAGAATTCAAGGAAGAGCAAGGTCGCGACTGGCGTTTAATGGCTGGTTTGATAATACATCGGATTAAACGGCGTCGGTTGGCTGATCATAAGTGTTCGGACAGCGCGAAGCCATCGACCCCAAATGTTACCCTCATACGAACACAGGCTCAAGCGAGCCACAGATTCGTATGAGGGTTTTTCTTTTTATGAGGCAGAAAGAAGCGTAAAGCCCTCAGAAATACGTTAAGCACGTTAAGCACACGTTAAGAGTTAAGCATTAAGCAGACACTTTCCAAACTAATCGGGAAAGTGTACCTGACCCAAGATGGACAATGTCCCTTTCCGGAACATCCCTAAAAGGCTGCCTTAAATTTATATTCTACCTGTATACAGAGAATTCTTTCTGCCGCGCCGTATTTCTGGGCGTCCTGAGTGGAAATATTCCAACCAGTTATATCCTTGGGCATTCTTTTAAAATACACTGAAATAAAATCTTTGACAAAAATAGTTACATATGCTAACATTCGAATATATTAAGATGAAAGGAGACTATGGGAAATAAACTTTATGAACTTCATGCCCAGATGTGCAAGGTCTTTACCTCGCCAAAGCGCTTAGAAATATTAAATCTTTTAAGGAATAATGAACTATCGGTAAACCAAGTAGCAAAAAAAGCCAATATTCGGCAAGCAAATATCTCACAGCACTTGAGTATTTTGCGAGAAAAAGGAATTGTCAAGACGCGCAGAGCCGGTAAGACAATCTATTATTCCTTGGTTAGTCCTAAAATTATTAAGGCCTTCGATATTATAAGAGAAATGCTTTTAGAACGGCTTGCTGAGAACGATAAATTGATCAAAGGCATTCGTAAATAGAAGAAAGACGAATTAGTTGAAGGCGCGGAAATTTGTTGTTTAACCGACGTTACCAATGCCATAAAAACGAGTAAGCAAACGCTGGTATTCTAAAAAAAGGGGGCATTAGATGCTTAATATAAATCCGGATGAAATTAAGAAGTTGGTGAAAGATAAATATAGCGAAGTGTCAAGAGATCCTTGCGGAGTATTTAATTTTCCGGTAGGTAAAATATTTGCCTTAAAAGTAGGTTATCCTAAAGAGGTATTGGATAATTTGCCTTCTTCTCTGACCGAATCCTTTACCGGTGCGAATAACCCTCAACCCTTTGTGGAATTGAAAGAGAAAGAGGTAGTTTTAGATCTGGGTTGTGGGGCAGGACTGGATCTTTATTTTTATGCGAAGAGCGTTGGAGAAAAAGGCAAAGTTTATGGTTTAGACATCTCAGAAGACATGGCCAACAAGGCAAAGCAGAATATGCGGCTAGTAGGAATAAAGAACGCGGAGATTTCTGTAGGCGAATCCGACAATCTCTCATTTAACGATAATTTCTTTGACGTCGTTGCCAGTAATGGCATATATAATCTTTCTCCCGATAAACAGGCGGTGATGAAAGAGGTTTATCGTGTATTAAAGCCGGGTGGCCGGACTGTATTCTGCGAGATTGTTTTAAAAGAACCGTTATCAGAAGATGAACGAAAGAGTCACAGCGATTGGTTTAGGTGTATCGGCGGAGCCTTGGTGGAAAACGATTTTATTGATTTAATGACAAAAGTAGGATTTAAGAACATAGAAGTCATCTCTAAATGCCGCAATGCCCGCACAGGACATCCGTCTGCGATATGCGCCAACATCAGGGCTTATAAATAAGTTTGGAGTGAAATGAATAAAGAAAAAGATAATCGTACGATACCAATACTTGCAAATAAATATTACCGGAAACCGTCAGTTTTTTGTCCGGCAAATTTGCTGAAGCAGGCTCGGCGTCAGAAGTCGCTGCCATCCGGCAGTGTGCCGGAGATATGCGTACTCGATCCCGATGGCGACCTATCTTCATATCTTCGGGATTCTTCTATAGGGAAGCGCAACCCTTACTGGGCCTGTTATCACACAGACCTTTACAATATAGAACTTGAAAGTCTATCCGTAGGCGTAATTGGGCGGGCTGTAGGCGCTTCCTTTGCCGTACTTGTAGCGGAAGAGTTATTCGCATCGGGATGCCGGTTGCTAATTAGTATTACTTCGGCTGGGCAAATTAAACCTGTCCATAAACCACCGTACTTTATTTTAATCGATCGCGCCTTAAGAGACGAAGGGACTAGTTATCACTATATACAGGAATCGACTTACGCTAGCATTCGTCCAGACATCCTTGCCATGTTAAATGGAATTATTAAGAAGAAACCCTTAGTTATCCAAGGCGCGGTCTGGACAACCGATGCGCCATTTCGTGAGACAAAAGAGGCTATTTCCTTTGCGCGCTCGGAAAATTTACTTGCCGTCGAAATGGAGGCCGCTGCACTCTATGCTTTTGCGCAGGCACGCAAAAAGAAAGTTGTATGCTTCGCTCATGTTACAAATCAAATGGGCTTGATTGATAAAGATTTCGAAAAAGGTAAAGATAATGGGAATGCTGTTTTACTTCAGCTTATTTCAAATGTAATTCACGAATGGAAAAAAGCTGCCTAATGTTTTTATTTAAGGAGAATAACCATGAAAATTAGAGAAAGCGGGATGCCTGAGCGCGATATGTGGGAAAAGTTCTTTAACCCCGCAAAAATTCTGGCTACGCTTGGCTTAAATAGTCAAACAGGTGATGTAGCGGAGTTCGGTTGCGGCTACGGTACATTTACGATTCCAGCCGCAAAAGTTATTAAAGGGAAAGTTTATGCGCTGGATATCGAGCCGGAGATGATCCGCATTACTGATGAAGAAGTTAAAAAGCACGGTTTGAGTAATGTGCAAACTGTGGAACGTGATTTTATAACGGAAGGTTCTGGCCTGCCCGATAGAAGTGTGGACTATGTAATGCTTTTTAATATCCTTCATCTTGAAAAGCCTATGATGCTGATTAACGAGGCAAGACGAATCCTGAAGGATGGAGGCAGGCTGGGAATCATCCATTGGAATTACGATCCTAAGACACCTCGCGGCCCTTCAATGGATATCCGGCCAAAGCCGGAGCAATGTATTAAGTGGGCCGAGAGCGCAGGATTTAGCAATGCGATTCAATATGATTTGAAGCCGTATCATTACGGGATTCTTCTTAAACTCTCCAGAGATAGTTGAAAAAATCTCCCCCCAAATAAGGGGAAGGGGAAGAACTAATTGACAATTGTTCATTTTTTCTTTAAAATAATCCTATTATGAACAAAGCGAAATTATTAAAAGTCGTAAATCCCATTTTATTTGTTGTGTTTGTCATTCAAGCGGCAATGGGCCTAGTGATGTTTTTTAACCTAAATTTTATCAGTCTCCGCCTTGCCTTCCTAATCCACAAATATAATGGCGTGCCTTTGATTATATTGTGGTTAACCCATATTACCCTTAATTGGAGTTGGGTAAAAACGTCCTATTTCAGTAAAAAATCTTAGAGGTCTATCTCTCTGCCGGGGAAGCAGGGATATAGCCGCTGGTCACATTTTCATTAAATTATGAGCGTTGCGAAGGCGAAAGCATATTATACGGATAGAAGCGGCCCTAAAAAACTGAATTGCGCCCAGTCGGTAATCGCGGCGTTTAGGGAAGAGTTTGGCTTAGATGAGAATACCGTTTGTCTCTTCGCATCTTTTGGCAGCGGCAGGGCTCCGGAAGGAGAGTGCGGGGCTTTCTACGCCGCAAAATTTATTTTGCAGGTGAATCATCAGGATAAATTAGATGAATGCCAAAATATATTCATCTCTAAGGCAGGGTCTCTTAAGTGTAAAGAAATCAGGAAGATTAATAAACTTCCGTGCCTTGGTTGCGTGGAAACGATAGCGGGATTTCTCGATAGGGTTAAGATTAAGTTACCTTATAGTCGAGTACTATAACAGGCCGTAAAATCATCTCATCCCTTCCGGATACAAAAAATCAAGGGTTATAGAAAACTAAGAATGAAGACAAAAATAATCTGTACGATAGGGCCGGCGAGCAGTAATTATTCTACTTTAAGGAGAATGATGCTTGCGGGCATGGATGTTGTCCGGCTTAATTTTTCTCACGGGAATTATGCCAGGCATGAGGAAATTATTCACTTAGTCAGGTCCTTGAATAAAAAATATTCAAGGCACCTAATGATATTAAGTGACTTAGAAGGCTATAGGATAAGAATAGGAAAACTTAAACAGGAAATCCCTCTGGAAAAAAGGCAAATACTTATTTTGAGTAATGAGGCAGCTATCTGTGATAAAAACTCGATACCTTTTGATTACTCAGGGCCTCTAAGTGATCTAAAAAATAGTTCGTTTATCTACATTGATGACGGAAATATCGCGCTTAAAGTTAAATCAAGGGATAAACACCGACTTCAGACGGAAGTTATTGTTCCGGGGCTCTTAAAGGAACATAAGGGAATCAATATCCCCGGTATTAAGCTTAGGTTTAGCGGTTTGACAGAGAAGGATAAAAAAGATATAGAGTTCAGCGTAAAAAATAGAGTGGATTATCTCGCCCAGTCATTTGTAAGGAGTAAAAAAGATATCTTGGCCTTTAGGGATTCCGTTAAAAGCAGGCACCCTGATTGTAAGATAATTGCTAAAATTGAAAATAGGGAAGGCATCAGGAATATCGATGAAATCATAGCGATTTCTGACGGGATTATGGTAGCGCGCGGGGATATGGGAGTTTCCTTGCCTATTTATGAAATAGCCGTGATTCAGAAGATGCTTATTAAGAAATGCAACCGCGTGAAGAAAACCGTGATTACCGCGACTCAAATGCTTGAGAGTATGACTGAGAATTTAAGGCCGACGCGCGCAGAAGTGACTGACGTCGCCAACGCCCTTCTTGATGGATCTAATTACCTTATGCTTTCCGCAGAAACTGCAGTAGGAAAATACCCTGTTGAATCGGTGAAGATGATGAATCAGATCATTAAATTCACTGAAACCCATCTTAAAGATATAGAGGAGGCGTAAATGGGATTAATCTCGCTTTTATTCAGCAATCCGGTACTTTTTATTATTCTAGCCGTTGTGCTTCTTTACTCTATTATTTTGCATGAGGTTGCCCACGGCTGGGTAGCGCATCTTTTTGGCGATGATACAGCCCTGCATTACGGGAGATTGACGCTTAACCCCGCGCCGCATCTTGACCCGATAGGCGCGCTGATGCTCTTTCTGGTAGGATTTGGCTGGGCAAGGCCGGTTCCGGTAAATTACTCCAGCTTTAGCAATACCCGTTTCGGATTATTTTGTGTTGCCTTGGCAGGATGCCTGACGAATATAGTTATAGCAGTAACGGCGTTAATCTTACTGCAGTTTAGTCTTTTTAATAGTAACTCAGTGCTTTCCGCCACACTGCCTATTGTCATAAAAATCAATATCATTCTGGGCGCTTTTAATCTAATTCCCATTCCTCCGCTTGACGGCTCAAAAATCCTGATGAGTTTTCTTCCTTACAGAGCGCAAGAGGGCTTGTCAAGATTAGAACCTTATGGATTCTTTATATTAGTTCTTTTGCTATTTACCGGATTATTAAACCCCGCGATAACTTTTATGGAAAATCTCATCTATGGGGGAATAGGTTTTTTGTTTAGTTTTTTCAGATGAACAATAAATTAAGGAGGGATTAAATGCGGAAAAAAATCAGGATTATTATTCTGGCAGTTATTTTTCTCCTCGGATTTTGTTTAGCGAGAGATTTTTTGATCAAGTCGTTAATCGGCACCGTAGCAACCAGCGTTACCGGCGCGCCCACCAGCGTAGGCGGCCTTTCGCTGAGTATAATGAGGCAATCGGTAAGGATATCCAACTTTAAGATCTATAACCCTAAGGGGTTTCCCAAAGATATTCTTGTTAATATTCCTCGGATGCGTGTTGCCTGTGATTTGGGAGCGCTGATCACCGGTAAAATCCATCTTAAGCAGTTAGACTTAGAAATTAAAGAGATAGGTATGGTCAAGAATAAAGAGGGTAAGTTCAACGTTGATTCTTTAAAAATAGCGGCGGAAAAATCCGGAGGCAAAGAGAAGAAGCCTGCTAAAAAGCTAGCTATGCAAATAGATGCTCTAAGTTTAGGGATGGGCAGGGTAGTAGAGAGGGATTACAGCGGCCAAGGCCAGCCTGTTGTTAAAGTCTATGATATAAATTTGAAGAAGAGCTATAAGAATATCACTAGCGCGCAGCAACTCGCTGCTTTAATTATATCTGAGCCATTGAAGGCGGCGGGGATCCAGGGGTTGAAAGTGTATGGGGTTTCTATGCTTGCCGGTGTAGCGGCTTTACCGGTTACGGCTGCCTTTACCTTTACCGGTAAAGATTACGCTCAGGAAACCTTCAATGTTACAGAGGAAAGAGTTTATGAAGCCGGTTTACAGGCGATCAAACTGGCAGGCAGAGTTATGCTGGAAAATAAAGGGAACGGGTTTATTAGAGCGGAGGTTAACGGAGCGCGGGTAAACTTTAAACTAAGAAAGCTTTCTGCAAAGTCTATTCAGGTTACTATCTCCGCGCGCAAATTCGGCCTTCCTCAACCCGAGATAGCCTCTGGAATTATGTATCGCTTGAGCGAACAGCTAAAACATTAAAACGATTAAGACTTAAAGAGATCTTTTGGGGCGAGGAAGCATTAAGTAACCAAATTTATGCTAAAAATCATCTGCTTCATTGCTGCGTTACTATTTAGTTCTCTAGCCACCACAGTTGTTTATCATAAAACTCAACAATCCGATATCTATTATTTTCAGGGTCACAGGTTTTTCAATGCCGGAAACTTTGATCAAGCCATAATTTTCTCTAAAAAAAGCCTGGCCATCAGGCCCCGTCGTTTGGACGCCTTAAAAGACGCGGCCTATTCCTGCCAGTGGACAGGAAGGCATAAGGAAGCGATAGAATATTTCCGTACAATCCTTTCCATCAATCCAAAAGATATCCAAGTAAAAGAATCACTCGCCCTTACGCTTGCCTGGGAAAAACAATACGTCGAAGCTATAAATATCTACCGGGACATAATCAAAACAACGGGGAATTATGGATTAAGAACGCGCCTTGCGGAGGTATTAATCTGGAATAAAGAGTTTGACAAGGCAGAGGTTTTATTGCGGGATATCCTTTGGAATAAGCCTCGCGACCTAGAGAGTATGATTAACCTCGCGGATATATTAAGCTGGCAGGGTAAATACGCCCAGGCAATAAAAAAATATACAAGGGCGCTGGTACTTTGTTCGGATAACCCGGATACCCAGATTTATTTGGAGGTAAAAAGGAAATTGGCTGATGTTTTATCGTGGGATAAGCAATATAAAAGAGCAATAGCTATCTACGATGAATTGATCAGAACAAAAGAAGATAAACAAGCGTGGCTGCAGAAAGCCCGTGTTCTGGGTTGGCAAAGGAGATATGTTGAGGCGGCTAACGCATATCAGGAGCTACTCGAGAAAACGGGCGATCCCCTGGTTGCGCTGGAGATGAAAGCAAAACAAGCGTATTGGGATAGCCGAGTCAAGGGGGCGATAGATGATTACGCGAAACTGATTTCCTTGGATCCTAAAAATGAAGAAGCGATGTTTGATTTATCCCAAATTTATTCCTATCAATCGAAGTGGAAAGAGGCGATTGGAGAATATGGTAGGATACTTAATTTGACCCCGACCCATTTTAGGGCAAAAGAAGGCCTTAAAAAGGCCGGGCTTATTTCTTCTCATCAATCACTTAAATCAGGATATGAATTCTATGAAGCGGATAGCTCTGCGAGAATGGACGATCTTAAAAGGCATTCATTCTTTAATAAATTTGTTTATCCGCTAGATCACCATCTTACATTTAATTTAGATTATAGATTAACTAACCGCCTGTTTAGCGATTTCGCCGATGTCTTGGAAAACGAAGGAAGGCTTAAGCTGGTGTATCTAAATAATCCCGATTGGCGGGCCGACGCATTTTACGATCTTGTTCTTTATAATAAGGATATCGATGCGATGCATACTTTTGGGACAAGTTATAGTTTCAGATTTTTTGACAGGAATACCGCTAACTTTTCTTATGAGAGGAAGCGTCTTGAGAATAATAGCACGGTGATCAGAGAGCATTTTTACGGCGATAACTTTAAGGGGCGTTTTGATATCGACATAAATAAAAGAATGAAATTGGGGGCGGATTATTTATTTACAAATTACTCCGACGGCAACAATAATCAAGAACCCGGGATAGACCTGCTTTATCATATCTTCCTTGAGCCTAAATCTCTGGCTTTAAGATACAGATATTTCTATCAGAATTTTTTGCATAAGGTAAGCGAATATTTTTCGCCCAAAGGTTTTTCCACAAATGCCTTAAAAATTGCCTGGCGCCATTTCCTGAATAAAGAAGAGATATTCTTTGGCGGCAATGACTTATATTACGATTTAGCATATGAAGTTAGCGCCGATTCCACAGGCTTAGTCTTTCATAATTTTAGCGCCGAATTCAACTGGGATATTAATAAGAGGCTGAATCTGAATATTAAAGGTTCGGATACTCAATCAAGCGCAAACGTTTATAGAGACAGAAATATTATGGCTTCATTGAATTATTATTTTTAAAAGATGAGCTTAAGAAAAATAGCTAAATATGAAACCCTGGCGTTGTTTGCGATAGTCTCTATTATTGTTTATATCATTGTTAGGGGGACACTGCTCTTTTTTGCCGAATACAACTCAATAGAAAAAGTCATGGCGATTATCTTGATCTGCGGTGAGCTTTTTGTAATAATCCATGGGCTGGGTTATACTTTAAATATTTTAAGAATATTAAAAAATCCATCAAACCCGGAAACGCAAACGAGTCTCCTGAAAGAGGAGCCAACTGTGGCTGTACTGGTTGCCGCGAGGAATGAGCCAAGAGAGGTTTTAGAAGAGACGTTTATTACGCTGAATAATTTGAATTATAGGAATAAAATCATCTATTTCCTGGATGATAGTTCGGATGAAAAGTTTAGGCAAGAGGCGGATAGGCTAAGCAGGGAGTACAATCTTACTATTTTTAGGCGAAGCCAAAGGCGCGGGGCAAAGGCGGGTATTATCAATGATTGCCTGAAGACCTTGACTCAGGAATATGTGGCTGTTTTTGATGCTGACCAAAACCCGATCCCGGAGTTTTTAAATGCGGTTATGCCTCTCTTAGAAAATAATAAAAATCTGGGTTTTGTGCAGACCCCGCAATTCTATACAAATATAGAGAAGGGCAGGGTGGCCAGAGCGGCCGCGCTTCAGCAGGCGGTGTTTTATGAATATATATGCGAAGGCAAGAGCGAAGGCGGATCAATGTTTTGTTGCGGGACCAATGTCATCTTCCGGCGCAAGGCGCTTTTGGATGTTGGCGGTTTGGATGAATCTACCGTTACCGAAGACTTCGCGACTTCCGTTAAGCTGCATGCAAAAGGCTGGAAATCGCTTTATTTTAATCACGTGTACGCCTTTGGTATGGGGCCGGAGGACCTCGCAAGCTATTTTAAACAACAGTTCAGATGGGCGGTAGGGACGATTTCGGTTTTTAAGCAGGTGATTTGGAAATTTCTGACCAAGCCAAATTCATTGAAGCCTTTACAATGGTGGGAGTATTTCTTATCCAGTTCTTATTATCTAGTAGGTATTGCCTACTTGATTATGATTATCTGCCCGGTGATTTATTTATTATTCAGGATACCCTCTTTTTTTGCCAGTCCTGAAATATATTTTCTGGCCTTTCTGCCCTACATAATCTTTTCGACGGGTGTTTTTTATGTTGTGCTTAGAGGTAGGCAATATAAAATGAAAGATTTATTTCTCGGCCAGTTATTAGGCGAGATTACCATTCCGGTTTATATACAGGCAGCGATTTCGGCTATACTGGGCAGCAAAATTACCTTCGGGGTCACCGGAAAAAACAATGCCAAAGCGATATCTTGCCTAAGGCTATGGCCGCAATTTACCCTGGTCTTTTTGTGTTTTATCGCGGTTATCTGGGGATTAAACAGGTTTATTTATGAAAGAGAGGCCGCAATCTTGGTAAATAGCTTCTGGACAATGTATCATTGTATTATCCTCTCTAGCGTATTTTATTTTAATCAGGAGGCCGGATGAAATATTGTTTACGCATAGCCGTATTTATTTTATTTCTAATAACAATATTTCCCTATCATGCGCGCGCCGAAGTAAATAAATCCTCTTGTTTTACCGGAGCTTTTTTAAGCGATAATCCCTCCAGTGAAGATATTCGTTATTTTAAGCATAGTTATGGGAAGAATCCATTTCTGGTGATGATCTTTATTGATTGGAATAAGCCATTGCTTGCTAAAATAGTTCAGGACGTCTATGGAGAAAACTGCGTTTTGTTCATCACTTGGGAGCCGTGGGATGCCCTTAAGCAGACGGGTATCGATTATAACGCTTTAATTAACGGTAAATACGATAAATATATTACTGATTTCGCTTTGAGCCTAAAGAAAATTGATGAAGTTGTTTTTTTAAGATTTGCCCATGAGGCAAACGGAGACTGGTATCCTTGGTCCGCAAAGAAGATAGGCAAAGAGAGCTACATTCAACTTTATAGGCATGTAAAGGATATTTTTGATCAGCATAATCTAAATAAGGTGAAATGGATTTTTTCGGTAAATTGGGAGGATGTGCCTAAAGAGCAGAATGATTTTATGCTGTATTATCCCGGAGATAAATATGTGGATTATGCGGCTATTGATGGCTATAATTGGGGTAGAACTAAGCCGTGGAGTAAATGGATGAGTTTCCGGGAAATCTTCGTAAATAGATACAATGAAATTACCAAGCATACGAATAAACCCGTGTTGATTTCAGAGTTCAGCTCAACAGCCAGCGGAGGGGATAAGGCTGTCTGGATAAGAGAGGCAATGCAAACGATTAAGGAGATGCCGGCGTTACGTGGATTTATCATTTTTAATCTGGAAAAGGAAAGAGATTGGAGTTTCCCTCCGGAAAGCAGTTACGGGAAAGAACTTAAGACACAATTACGGGATGCATATTTTGTAGATAAGAAGGCGGGCTTATATGATTAAGAAAGATGAATTGATTACTCTTTTAAGAAAAGGCTTGGATATGGAAGAGAAGGGTATTCCTATCTATGCGAGGCATATAGATAAGATTATCTTTCTTTCGGGGTTAAGCCAAGAAGATCAGGAAAAGATTAAAAGCACTTTGATGACTTTAAAGCAAGATTCAGAGGGCCATAAGATTATATTCCAAGAGTTGATTAATAAGATAACGGAGTCAACCCGCAATGTTTTCTAAAGATGATTATAAGGAATATTTTCAACAAATTGCCGGAGTAGAAAGGTTGATGATCTATAATGTGCAGGACCTGCTTATTTTGCTGGATGATCAAGAGTTAAAATATACATTGAGAAATGTCGCTAGCGATGAATCAAGGCACTACGGTTATATCAAGGAGATTTTTGACTCCATTTTATTCCAGGATGAAGCTGAAAAGCGTAGATTTATCCGGATTCATTCTTTAGGGAGAGTGAAAATAAAAATAAAGGGTAAAGACGGTTTCATTGAGGCATATTGCGTGAATATCTCTCCGGGGGGAATTTGTATCGAGTCTAACCAGAAAATTAATCCCCAAGATACCCTTGAATTATGGGTTGACTTTTTTAATGGCCGGGAGCCGGGGCACCATTTTGGCACCCTTCTTTGGCGGGCCGAGATAGGCGCTGATTTACAAATAGAGAGCATTCGTTATCAAGCAGGGGTACGTTTTAACGCGTAATAACTATTTAGATTAATTCCTTCCTATATTTTTCAACGCAAGCCTCATTTTTTTCTTGTAATTGTCAACCAAATAGATTAAGATAATTGACAAATGGAAAAGGATATACTTCGATTACTGGAATTACCGTTTCCCGAGTTGATTTCTTTGGCGAACAGCACAAGAAATGAACATGCTGGTAAGCATATCGATCTCTGCAGCATTATGAATGCTAAATCCGGGATGTGCGCTCAAGACTGTAAATTCTGCGCGCAATCCGCCAGGCACTCTACGGGAATAAACACCTATTCTCTTAAGAAAAGAGAAGAGATGCTTGAGCTTGCCCAAAAAGCTAAAGCTATAGGCGCGGACAGGTTTGATATTGTTACCAGCGGGAATAGCTTGTCTGCGGATGAGTTTGCGCTAATATGTGAAGCGATTCGAGAAATTAAGCATAAAATTGGCATCAAGCTATGCGCCTCCTTGGGTAAGCTTAGCGAAAAACAACTGAGCCAATTAAAAGAGTCTGGTTTAACCCGTTATCACCATAATTTAGAAACCTCACGGCGTTATTTCCCGCAGATCGTCAGTACACATTCTTTTGATGATCGCGTTGAAACCATTAAAGCGGTAAAAAAAGTTGGGTTGGAGGCTTGTTCCGGAGGGATTATTGGAATGGGTGAAAGTATGGAAGACAGAATTTCATTGGCGCTTACTTTAGAGGAATTGGGCGTTGACTCCGTGCCGATTAATATTTTAGTACCTATCAAGGGGACTCCTCTAGGGGAGAGGCCGCTTCTTTCTTGTACGGAGGCTATTCGTACCGTCGCTATCTTCAGGATTATTTTAAAGGAGAAGACGATTAAGGTTGCCGCAGGGAGAGAGTCAGTGCTTAAGGATTTTCAGGCGATGGCTTTTATGGCCGGGGCCAATGGTATGCTCATCGGCGGGTATCTTACGATCAAAGGCCGGAGCGTGGATGAGGATTGGAAATTGGTTGAGGAGGTAAAAAAGCTGTGGCAGGATTAGATCTGCAAATAGCAGAATTCTTAAAAGAGAAAGAGGATGCGGGCGAACTTAGAATCTTGAAGCCTATATCTGGAAGGCATAACGGGAGAATTTGTTTTAAGGAGCAGGAATATATTGATTTTTCTTCCAATGATTATCTGGGTTTATCCAGTCATCCAAAACTTATCGAAGAGAGTAAAAAGGCGATTGATAAGTTTGGTACGGCAAGCTCTGCTTCCCGCCTGTTGAGTGGGAGCCTCAACTTGCATCATTTGCTTGAGGAGAGGCTCGCTTGTTTTAAAGATAAAGAATCAGCCCTGGTTTTTAATTCCGGTTATCACGCCAATATCGGCGTGATTAGCAGTATTTACGCGGATAAGGATGTTGTTTTCTCTGATCGCCTAAATCACGCCAGCATTATCGACGGAATACGTTTGTCTCAGGCGCATTTTTTTCGCTTTCAGCATAATGATCTGGAACATCTGGATTCGCTGCTTAAGAAAGAGAGAAGTAAATTTAGGCATGCCTTGATCGTCACGGAATCACTATTTAGTATGGATGGGGACAGGCCTCCGCTAAAGGAGCTGGTTTACTTAAAAGAAAAATATGATTGTCAGTTGATGGTTGATGAAGCGCATGCTACAGGCATCTTTGGCCGGAATGGGAGCGGAGTGGTAGAAGAAGAAGGGTTGGTTAACAGAGTAGATTTATTGATGGGGACATTCAGTAAGGCGTTGGGAGGCTATGGCGGGTATTTGGCTGCCTCTAAAAGAATAACCGGCTACTTAGTAAATACAGCCAGAAGTTTTATCTATTCTACAGCTTTACCGCCTTCGGCTATCGCTGCTAACTTGGCAGCTATTGAGATAATCAAGAATGAACCTTGGCGCAGGAAAGATCTTTTGGAAAATGTACGATATTTTCGGCAAGCCTTAAGTGAAAAAGGTTTAAGCCCTAAAGGCGAGGCCCAGATTGTTCCCTTAATTACCAAAGATAGTCTTAGGACAGTAGAACTATCCGAAAAACTTCAGGCTAAGGGATACTGGGTGCTTCCTATACGGCCTCCCACTGTCCCGCGGAATCAGGCGCGCCTGCGCTTTAGCTTGACTACGCATCATCATCAAAAAATCCTGCGAAAATTAATCGATGATCTTACAGAGATCGGAATTTAAATTCTTGGATCGGGGTTTCGAAGAAACCCTGGTTTGCCTTCCTGGCTGGGCTGCTGATTATAGGCTCTTTTCTTGGCTAGATCTAAAATATAATTATTTATTTGCCATGCGCTTGTCTCCTTTTGAATTTAGTAAACATCTTGCCGATTACCTGCATAAAATATCCGAGGATAAAATATCGCTCTTAGGTTACTCGCTGGGTGGATTTTTAGCAGCAGATTTTGCTAAAAATTATTCTGAGATGGTCGGGGAGCTTATCCTGTTGAGTATACGTAAGGGATATGATGGCAAAGTTATAAAGGAGATTAAAGAGAAGCTGATAAAAAATCAGAGGGGGTACCTTTATAGGTTTTATCTGGATTGTTTTTCCAAGGACGATGCGCAAGGATTAGGCTGGTTTAAGCAGCATCTTTTAAAAGATTACTTAAAGGAGATGAGGTTAGAGGATTTGATGGCGGGTTTGGATTATCTGGAAATAGCCAGAATCAATCCGCAATCCCTGCGCCCGATAAATAAAATAAGTATCTTTCACGGGGAAGACGATCGCATCGCTCCGCTGGAAGAGGCGAGGTCCATAAAATCGGAATTAGCGCGGGCCAAATTTATTGCTCTGCCTAAGCTGGGCCACCTTTGTTTTTTAAACCGCAGGCTCGAGGAAAATATCGTTTAATGGAGAAAAATACATTAGTTAGGAATTTTTCCCGCTATGCGCATTTGTATGACAGTCACGCGCAGGTACAAAACTACACCGCTTCCTTGCTTCTCCAAGAGATAAAAGATTTTGAAGTAAACAAGATTCTTGAAATAGGGTGTGGCACGGGTAATTTTACTCTCTTGCTGAAAAATAGATTTGAGCATGCGCAGATTAAAGCTATAGATATATCCGCGGAGATGGTTAAAATTGCCAAAGAGAAATTATTAGGCCGGAAAATAGAATTTGTTGTTACTGATGCGCGATATTTAGAATTGAGCGAATCATTTAACCTGATTACTTCGAATGCCTGCTTGCATTGGTTTAGTAACCCGCAGGAGGTATTGTCAGGCTATAAGAAGCTGCTTAGGCGGAGAGGAGCGGTTTCTTTTTCTCTATTTGGACCGCGTACTTTCTGGGAATTAAAAGAGTCCTTAAACCGTATTTCCAAGGCCAGCATTTTAAGTTCCGGCGGTTTCTTGGATAAAGAAGGGATTAGCCAAATTATGCGCAATAATTTTTCTGAAGTTAAAATAAAAGAAACGGTATTTACCCAGACGCACGTTAGCCTTAAGGAATTATTCTATAAAATAAAATACACCGGAGTAAGGGGGAATGGCCTTAACGGAAAAATAACTTTTACGCCCGGGTTTATCGAGAGATTAGAAAAATGTTATTTGGATAAATTTAAAGAAATTAAAGCTACCTACCAGGTTTTTATTTGTCAGGGAAAGTCATGAATAAGGCTATATTTATTACCGGCACGGATACCGGTATAGGCAAGAGCGTAGTTACCGGCCTCTTGGCGAGATATCTTTTAGAGAGTGGCTGTAACGTTATCACGCAGAAATGGATCCAGACCGGTTCCCGGGGGTTTTCCGAGGATATCAAAACACATCTTAAGATGATGGGTAAAGACAAGGCGTATATAGGAGATTATCTGGAGAGTATTTGTCCATATTCATTCAAACTTGCTTGTTCGCCTCATCTTGCCGCTCAAAGCGAAGGCAGGAAAATAAACCCGGGTAAGATTAAAAATGATTTTAGATTGTTAAGCGACTCTTTTGAGTTTGTACTCGTAGAGGGTGTAGGCGGGGCGCTGGTTCCCTTTAATCAAAAGCGTTTAGTGATCGATATCGCCAAAGACCTGCGCTTGCCGATTTTGATTGTCGTGGGAAATAAATTAGGGGCGATCAATCATAGTTTATTGACGATTGAGGCGCTAAGAGCAAGACGATTGAAAATTCTAGGGTTGGTCTTTAATAATTTCCCGCGCCAGAATCAAAGAGTGCTTGAGGATAATCAACGCATCATAGAATCAATGGCCAGAGAAGAAGTATTTGGTGCATTTAACCGGCAAACGGATTATAAAAAATTATATCAAGATTTTAAGCGGATAGGGGAGAAGATATGCCTGCGCATCAATGGCTGAAAAAAGATCGGGAATACGTCTGGCATCCTTATACTCAGATGAAGGATTGCCGCAAGGTTCCCCCGCTTTTAATTAATTCGGCCAAAGGGGTAAAGCTTTATAGTGAAGAAGGTAATATGTATTATGATACTATCTCCAGCTGGTGGTGTAATGTGCACGGCCATAATCATCCCAAGATTAAAAAAGCGATATGCAAACAGTTGGATTTCTTAGATCACATTCTTTTTGCGGGACTTACCCATAAGCCGGCCATAGGCTTAGCGGAAAAATTAGTTTCTTTGACGCCGGCTAACTTAACCAAGGTTTTTTTCTCGGATAACGGCTCAACCGCGGTGGAAGTAGCCCTAAAAATGTCTTTTCAGTATTGGCAGAATGTTGGCGCCAGTAAAAAGAAGAGATTCGTCTCTCTGGATATGGGTTATCACGGTGATACGATCGGCGCGATGAGCGTGAGCGGGGTAGATCTTTTTAACAAAATATTTTCTCCGTTATTTTTACCCTCTTTTAAAGTGCCTAGCCCGTACTGTTATCGCTGCCCGCGGAAAAAGGAGAGAGATTCTTGTAATATTGATTGCATAAAGCCGCTAGAAGACTTGTGTAAGAAAAAATCCAAGGAGATAGCCGCTATTATTTTAGAGCCAATGGTGATGGCTGCCTCCGGAATGATCATTTATCCCAAAGAGTATTTAATCAAGGTGGCGGAATTAGCTAAGCGTTATAATATTCATTTAATTTTAGATGAAGTGGCTACCGGTTTTGGCCGCACAGGCAAGATGTTTGCTTTGGAACATGCTTCGGTAGAGCCTGATTTCCTTTGTCTTTCTAAAGGGATTACCTCTGGCTATCTGCCTTTAGCCGTAACTTTGACTACTGACAAAGTTTATCAGGCGTTCTATGGTGATTATGAGGAACGTAAAACCTTCTTTCACGGCCATACCTTTACCGCCAATCCGATTAGTTGTTCCGCGGCATTGGCAAGTTTGAATATTTTTAAAGAAGAAGATACGCTGAAAAGAGTTAAAGAAATAATTCCTTTTTTCCACCTTCGGATGGAAGGGTTTAGAGATTTTCCCTTAGTGGGTGATGTACGCTATCTGGGTTTGATTGGTGCTATTGAGTTAGTAAAAGATAAAAAGACAAAAGAGGGATTTCCTTTTGAAAAGAGGATCGGTTTTAAGGCTTATCAATTAGGGCTTAAAAGACAGCTTATTTTAAGGCCGTTAGGAAATGTCATTTATTTGTTCCTCCCGCTTTGTATAACCAAGAGAGATTTGGAAGAGATATTAAATAGAGTTTATTTGGTAGTAAAGGCGTTGCAGACTCAAAAATAGTAGGCTATAAATGTCCAATCTGATTACAGCAGGGGACACTTTCCATCAGGGCTATCGCGAAGCCCTTTATAGGAAAGTGTCCCCTACTGTTTGCTCTGAGCGAAAAAAATAGAAACGATCCCCTGTTTTGAAAGCGCTTCCAAAATATACCCCTGTTTTGACCTTGATAGCGTCGAGCTAAGTGTTATACTTTGAATGTAACTTAGGGGGAGGATGGAGGAATGCAAACTCAAGGGGGGATTTTTTATGGCCAGAAAAACACGTACAAAAATCTGGTACTTTACCAAAAAGGAATATACTACATTTTAGTAAGACTAATAAGGACGATACGATAATAGTCAGGTAGTGCATATTTAGCTGTTTCCGATGCGAACAAGAGAGTGGATCTGTGGAGTAAGGTATAGGTTATTTTCCTTTGCAAAGTGGTAATTTAATAGTATAATTTCTACTAAAGAAGCCTTCATTACAGCCGAAGACTTATACCGCTCAAAACATTATGTCCAAGCTTTATTTTTTGGCCATCTTGCGATAGAAAAGCTTCTGAAGGCTAAAATTATTGAAACGACTAAACAGGAGCCCTTATATTCGCATGATTTGGTTATTTTATCAGGCTATGCAAAACTTAAACTGAATATAAAAGATCTAGACTTTTTAGCAAGAGTAAACGTATACAATATTCGAGCCAGATACCAAGATTATAAGAGGTCGCTCTATAAACAGGCAAATAAAAAGTTCACTGTAGCTGAATTAACAGCCATAAAAGAATTCTTTAAGAGGATAGAATGACTTTAGAAAATGTAAAACAGCTGGCCTATAGATATAAAGCCGCGCTTATCAAAAACAATATACCTGTGGATTCAATATATCTCTTTGGTTCTTATGCCAAAGGTAAGCAGCGTTTGGGGAGTGATATTGATTTCTGTGTTGTCTCAAAGATATTCGGAAAGAATGACTTTAGGGAGATGGTTTTGATTAATCAGATTGCCAAACGTATCGCTTCACAAATAGAGGCATTTCCAGTTTCAGAAAAAGAACTAAAAGCCCGCAATAATCCTTTTATTACAGAGGCCCTCAAAACAGGCACCCGTATGGCTTGATACTTTAGCTAAAACCAATCAAACCAATCGAAATTTCTTGATTCTCCCGTCTATTCCGGCTATAATTAATAGCTATGGAAAAACTCAAAGTTTTGTTTATTTGCAGGGATAATGCGATCCGTTCGCGGATGGCCGCGGGATTCCTAAATACTTATTTTGGAGAGCGTTATGAAGCGTATTCTTGCGGAATAAGCCCTTCAGCAATAAATCCCCGGGCACAAGAAGCGCTGAAAGAAATCGGTATCGATCCCCTGTCTGCTTCCCTGAAGAGTATCGAAGAACTTTCTGACGAAAAATTCGATTGCATCGTTACGCTTTGCGATTTCGCTAAAGCTAATTTACCGCTGCTTCCTGAACATAGAAAACAACTTCACCAGGGTTTCAAAGATTTTTGTTTACCCATGCTCTGTGAAAACGCGGGAAAATCGAAAATGTGTTTTCCTCTCAAGGGCAAAAGAATTGAAAAAGACACTCTTACAGCATTTAGGTACCTGCGAGAAGAGATTTTCCATTGGATTGAAAACGGGATGGTATTTTGATCGGTAAAATTTTAGTAACCGGGGCCTCTGGTTATATCGGCGGAAGGCTTGTCCCGGAACTGCTGGACAGAGGATATCAAGTCCGGGTGATGGTCAGGGGAAGCCCGCTTGAATATAGCCGTCTTTGGCCTAAGGCCGAAATAGCGGTCGCGGACGCGCGCCAAATAGAAGGGTTAAGAATAGCCTTTAAAGGTATAGATACCGCTTATTATTTAATTCATTCCTTACAGCTGGGCTCTAAGGAATTTGCTGCCGCGGATTTACAGGCAGCTAGGAATTTTAGGCAGGCTGCGCAGGAAGCAGGAATCAAACGGATTATTTATCTTGGAGGGTTGGGCGATGTAAGGGGTGGTGTACTTTCAACGCATTTGCGCAGCCGGTTGGAGGTGGCTGAAGAACTAAAACGCGGGAAAGTTCCTGTTACCATTCTTCGCGCCGCAATCATCGTTGGTTCGGGAAGCGCTTCCTATGAAATTATTCAGCATTTGGTTAAGAGGCTGCGGATTATACCAATGCCTCGTTGGGCTAAGAATAGATGCCAGCCGATAGCTATCCGCGATGTAATTAAATATCTTGTAGGGGTGTTAGAGACACTAGAAACCAGCGGTAATTCTTTTGATATCGGGGGGAAAGATATCTTAACTTATGAAAAGATGCTTAAGGTTTTAGGAGAAGTTTTACGCAAAAAAATATTTTTCTTTCCTGTACCTTTTTCGAATATCCGTTTTTATGCCTATTTCGCCAGCCTCTTGACCCCGGTCCCCGCGTCAATAACCGAGTGCCTGATGGAGGGCTTGAAGAATGAAGTTATCTGTCAGGATGAAAGGATTAAAGATATCCTGCCTTTTGAGGCCTTATCATATAAGGAAGCGATCATAAGAGCAATGACCCGGGAGGAACAGGATAGGGTGCATACCCGATGGTCTGATGCTTATCCTCCTGCTCACGCGCTGGCTTTAAAACTCCATGAGCTTGAAAAAACGCCTGATTATGTGGTGCATTATTCGCTGCTCACCGAAAAGAACGCCTCTTCGCTTTTTAGCTCCATCTGTAAAATCGGAGGAAAAGAGGGTTGGTTCCACAGTAATTGGTTGTGGCGGTTAAGAGGAGGAATAGACCGTATCTTGCTGGGAGTGGGGACAGCCAGAGGAAGAAAAAGCCAGTCCAGCTTAAAAATAAATGACGTGGTGGATTTTTGGAGAATTGAAGATTTTCAGGAGAACCAAAGGCTGCTTTTACGCGCGGAAATGAAATTACCGGGTAAGGCTTGGCTGGAATTTAGCATTACGGATGAGGGTGGTAAGAGAAAATTAAGTATCGCCGCCTACTACGATACGCAAAGCCTCTTTGGTAAAATCTATTGGTATTTATGCCTGCCTTTTCACCGCTTCATTTTTGTTAATTTGATTGAGGAGATCGAGAGGAGGAGTTGATAAGGGTGAGAATATTTAAAGTGTTCATCGGTGTTTTTCTTCTCTTCGGCCTGTCTTTTTTCTTCGGGTGTAATAATGAGCAGGGGGCTAAAAAGATAGATTTGGACAAAACAGAAGAGCTAAATGAAAATCTCCCGGAACCTAACCAATTAAGAATCGGGATTATTCCTGAACAGGATATTCGCAAGATGGCCGCCAGATATGAACCGCTGGCGGAATACCTTGGTAAAAAATTAAATTTAAAAGTAACTCTTGTTTATTTAGATAATTACGGCGAGGTTTGTGATAAGTTTATTAGTCAACAGCTTGACGCGGCCTTCTTCGGCAGTTTTAGCTACGCGCTTACGCATGCCAAAGCAGGAGTGGAGGCGCTCTCCCGGCCGGATTATCAAGGTGTCTCAACCTACAGGGGGCTGATCATTGTCAGGAAGGATGGCAATATAAAAGATCTCCCGGATATGAGAAACAAGCGGCTGGCATTGGTGCATCGGGCAACTTATGCCGGGTATCTTTACCCGTTATATTATTTTAAAGAACATAAAGTCGCGGATTTAGACTTATTCTTTTCTCAAGTTATATTTTCCGGCAGCCACGATAAGGCAATAATCGCGGTTTTAAACGGCCAGGCAGATATCGCTGTCCCTAAAGATCTTGTCTACGAGAGGATGCTAAAAGATAATCCTGATTTAGAGAATAAACTGCTTATCCTTTCTGCTTCTAAACCGGTTCCTTCAAATGCTTTTTGCGTAAGGAAAGGTTTGGGTTTGAGCTTGAAGGATAGGTTAAAAAATATTTTATTGAATTTAGAAAATGAACCGGAAGCCGGGCCTGTTTTAGTAGCTTTAGGCGCCAGCAGGTTTATTGAGACCAACGATAAAGATTATGCTAATCTCTATGAAATAATCAAAGCGTTGAAGATAGATTTAGACACTTATCCTTACTATGAGAGGCAGGATATAGGATGAAAAAATTCATAGGACTACGTAAAAAGATTCTCTTGAGCATGATTTTTCTTCTTTTGCTGCAGGGGTTAACTGCCGCATTCATTAATCAGGTCTTTTTGTTCAGGCTGTTGAAAACAGAATTTCAGAATAAAGGTTTAATCCACGCCAGAAGTATTGCCGCTTATAGCCTGGTGGATATTTTGACTCAGAATAGCTCGCGGCTTAAGAAAATGTTAGATTATGAAAAAAGATTAGACGCGAATACGGCTTACATTTTTATCACCAATTCTTCCGGCCGAGTCCTCGCGCATACCTTCCCAAAAGGGTTCCCGGTAGATTTAATTAAAGCAAACATGCTCCCTAAAAATAAAGATTTTAATATACAACTTCTGGATACTCAGCTGGGTTTTATTTATGATATCAATATTCCTATTCTATTAGATAAGAGTTTGATTGGAAACGCGCGTTTAGGAATCCTCCAGAGCGGCATCCAGAGGACGATCATACTCATTGATTCAGTTATCATTGTTGTTACGTTTCTTCTGATCATCATTGGGCTGATTTTAGCCTATAAGATATCTTCCTTAATTACCCAGCCGATTTCCAAATTGATAGAGGCTACGGAATCTATCCGCAAAGGCAATTTTTCAACTAAAATAGAGATCAGGACCAAGGATGAGATTGGCCTCTTGGCAGGCGCGTTTAATAAAATGACTGCTTATTTAAGCCAACTGGTAGAAGAGGTAGGACGGCTTACTAGGCAGAGAGAGAGGGAGAGCATTGCTTTGGATTTACACGATACCTGCGCGCAGGATTTGGCTAATCTGATTAAAAGACTGGAGCTGTGCGAGAAGCTTTTTAAAATCGAACCTCTAAAGGCTTTCGAAGAATTGAATGCCCTAAAAGAAAATATCCGCGGGCATCTTTTTAAGGCGCGCCAGGTCATCCACGGGCTTAAATCGCCGGAAGAAGAGGGCTTTCCCCTGTCGCAGAAGATAAATGAGTTTATCAGGAATTACCAGCAGCATGATAAGATTAATCTTAAATTCAATGTTTCCGGGCCAGTTAATAAAAATATTCCGGCGAATAAGGCAACGCACATTTTTTATATCATCACCGAAGCGCTCACTAATATTAGAAAACATGCTCAGGCTAAAAATGTGGATTTATCCTTAGATTATAATGGAATAAATGAATTGATCATCAAGATCAAAGATGATGGCATCGGTTTTGATCCTCAAAAGGCTGGATTATTAGCTTCGGCCAGCGGGAAATGGGGTTTAATGGGAATGCGCCAGAGAGCCGCTTCTTTGGGGGGTGCTCTAGTTATAAGCTCAATGCCTAAGCAGGGGACTGAAATCCTTGTCAGGATTCCATTTAGCGGTATAATATATAATATTTAACAAAAAGGAAAGAAGCTATGCAATCTAAAATAAGGCTATTGCTCTGTGATGATCACGCCATATTCCGCCAGGGTGTAAGGAAATTATTGGAATTAGAGCCTGATATTATTGTGGTAGGAGATGCGGGTAATGGCCAGGAAATGCTGGATCTGCTTAAAAAAACAGGGCCGGATGTCATATTAATGGATATAGGAATGCCTAATATGGACGGGGTTACTGCTACTTCTAAAGCTAAGAAAATATTGCCTCGCGCCAAAGTTGTTATTTTTACCGTCTTCGAAGATGAACCGCATATCTTTCAGGCAATTAAGGCCGGAGCAATGGGGTATCTGTTAAAAGACGCGTCTTTTGATGAGTTAATCGCTGCTATCCGCAGTGTTTATAAAGGAGAGGCCCTGATCCAGCCGGTAGTAGCGACTAAGGTTTTAAAGGAATTTGCCATGCTCGATAAGCGAAAGCTGAAAGAGGGAGACAGATTTTACAGCGATTTAACCGAAAGAGAGAAAGAAATCTTGCGTTTGATTGCCTTGGGCGGCGCGAATAAGGAGATCGCTAAAAAGCTCGGCATTGCCGAAAAGACCGTAAAAAACCACATCAGCAGTATTTTCCAAACCCTGCATGTAAATAACCGCACGCAAGCCGCTATCTATGCTTTGGATAAGAAAATCTAAGTAGGACTAAAGGCCCACGGAAACATAGGACTATTTATTTTTACTCAAACAGGACTTTGGGCACTTGTATAGCTTTCTTAAATAATGTATAATTTACGGAATTATGCTTAATTACTATCCGGTAAGTTTGAATCTGGAAAACAAGCAGTGTTTAGTAGTCGGCGCAGGGCCGGTAGCTGCCCGTAAAGTAGCCCGGCTGCTAGATTGCGGGGCGCTGGTTACAGTGATAGCCCCTGTGATTAACGCCGGCTTAAAGGCCTTGGCAAAAAAGAAAAAAATTACGCTTAAGCATAACCGGGTCAATTTAAGCGATCTAAACCGGGCTTTTCTGGTAATCTCTGCAACCGGTGAGAGAAAAATAAATACCCTTATTTCTGCTTATTGCCGCAAGAAAGGCATTCTGGTTAATGTGGTGGATGCTCCCAGCGAATGTAATTTTATTCTTCCTTCAATACTTAGGAGAGGAGATCTAACCATAGCCATTTCTACCAATGGGGTCAGTCCCGCCCTGTCAAAAAAGATCCGTCAGGAGCTGGAACAAAAATTTGGGGTTGAGTACCTGAAATTATTGCGTATATTGGAAGAAATCAGGCCCGAGGCTTTAAAGAAAATAAAAAGCCCGGAATCAAGAAAGATTTTCTTTGAAAAAGCAGTTCAAACCAAGATGCTCAATCTTCTCAAAAAGAATAAAGAAGGCCGGGTGCGGGTAAAATTGAGAGCTATATTAAAAAATGCAGCCGTATAATTATCTATCGGGATTTCAAGGGTTATATCTTAATTTACATATTATTACTATTACTTTAAGTTATTTTGTTTTTTTTATAGCTTCGCTCTGCGCGGTATTATACCTTATCCAGGATAACCTGCTTAAACATAAACAGATTGGGGTAATTTTTAACCGTCTGCCTGATCTTTTTTCTCTGGATAAGTTTCATTACAGGGCGATAGGCCTGGGTTTTCCCATACTTACGCTTTCTATTCTTAGTGGTTTTATCTGGGTTAAGCATATCCGGGGCGCCTATTGGAATATTAATCCCAGGATGGTTTATTCTTTGAGCCTTTGGTTGGTGTACGCGCTGATCTTGCACGTCAGGTTGTCGGCTAAGTTGCGCGGTAGGAAGGTTGCCCAATTATCTCTCTTTGCTTTTTGCATTATTATTGCCGCCTTATTTAGCAGCTGTCGTTAATTTGGAGAATGCGGATGGATTTAACGGTTGTCGGTATAAATCATAAAACAGCTCCGGTAGAGATCAGGGAAAAGTTTTCTTTTCATCCTAAGCAGGTTGTCGGGGTAAACCGCCTGCTTAAAGAGACCGCTTTATTATCAGAAAACCTGATTTTATCTACCTGCAACCGGGTAGAGCTGTATGCGGTATGCGCCAGGCATAAAGATTATATTACCAACATAGAAAACTTCCTCAGCCGATATCATAACCTGAATATCTCTGACTATAAGGATAGGTTTTACGTTTATAAAAACAAAGAGGCGGTGGAGCATTTATTTAAAGTTGCCTGTGGCCTTGATTCCATGGTTATCGGGGAGATGGAGATATTGAACCAGATGAAAAAAGCGTTTCAGGACGCCAGAGAAAGTACTACTACCGGCAAGATTTTAAACAGGCTTTTTGAAAAAGCATTTAACACCGCCAAGAGAGTTCGGACAGAAACCTTTATCAGCCGCGGGGCTGTTTCGGTTAGTTCAGTGGCCGTAAGATTGGCAGAAAAAATATTAGGCGGGTTAAGGGATAAAAAGGTCTTAATTATCGGCGCGGGCAAAGTAGGGGAGAAGTTAGTTTTAAATTTAAAGAAAGAGGGAATCGGCACGATGCTGGTAACTAACCGGACTTTGGAGAAAGCTAAGGATTTAGCGTCCAGATTCTCCGCTGAAATTGTGCCATTTGAGGATTTTAAATCCAGTTTAGCGCGGGTGGATATAATTATTACCTCTACCGGCTCTCCTCAGTATGTCATTGGTAAAGATGAGATTTCATCGCTTATGCCTTTAAGACAGCTTAGGCCGCTTTTTATTATTGACTTGGCTGTGCCGCGGGATGTTCAGTCAGAGGTAAATAAATTAGATAATGTTTATCTCTATAATATAGACGATTTACAAAAAACAGTGGATGAAACAATAGCATTGAGGAGCAATGAATTGGATAGCTGTTTTAAAGTGATCGATCGCTCTTCAGAACACTTTCATCATTGGTTATTGAAAGAAGGTTTGCGGGTAGATAAGGAGGAAGCGCGGGGTGAAAAACAAGCCGTTGGTGTTGGGCTGCCGAAAGAGCAGGTTAGCGCTTGCGCAGGCAAAATTAGTTGAAGATAGCTTAAGGCTGTTTTATCCCCGGCTTGAGTTTGAGCTAAAAACCTTAATCACTACCGGCGATAAGATTTTAGATAAAGCGTTAAATAAAATTGGCGATCAGGGTCTATTCACCAAAGAGATCGAAGAAGCGCTATTAGGCGGTAAGATTGATCTTGCCATACATAGTTTAAAGGACTTGCCGGTTGAGCTCCCAAAAGGCCTTGAGATTGGAGCGGTTCCCAAAAGGGAAGACCCTCGCGATGTATTGGTTTCACTCAATGGTTTTAGCCTGGAGTCGCTGCCAAAAGGCGCTAATATCGGGACCAGCAGTCTCAGGCGTTCCGCCCAGCTTTTAAATATCAGGCCTGATTTGAATATACTGTCTTTACGCGGGAATTTAGATACACGGATTAAAAAATTAGAGCTGGGTTCATATGATGCGATTGTGCTTGCTTACGCGGGAATTAAACGCCTCGGCCTGGATTTAAAAATAACGCCTCTAGCCATAGAAAAAGTCTTGCCTCAGGCGGGACAAGGGGCTTTAGGTATTGAAATTCGTTCAGGCGATTTAGCAACAGGTGATTTGGTTAGAGTTATAGATGACTATGACTCTCATCTGTGTGTTGACGCGGAAAGAGCCGTGCTTCTTGGATTAGGAGGCGGTTGCTCAACGCCGATTGGGGTATATGCCCGGGTAGACAATCAGCAGATTATTTTAAAAGCAGGCGTCTTTTCCTTGGATGGCAAGGTTGCGATAAGGGATGAGGCGGCTGGCCGGAAAGAAGACGCGCAAAGATTGGCTCAGGGATTAGCCGAAAGAATGCTAAAGAAGGGCACTCAGGAAATTATTGAGAACCTAAAAGAAAAGGGATAAATTGTCTAAGTCAAAAGTATATTTAGTGGGCGCAGGCCCGGGTGATTGCTCTTTAATTACAGTAAGAGGGCTTGAATTGATTAAGACGGCGGATTGTATTATCTATGACTATTTAGCAAATCCCGGTTTGCTTAGATTTAGAAAAAATGATTGTGAGCTTGTTTATGCAGGTAAAAAAGCAGGCGCGCATACTTTACCCCAAAGTAAGATCAATCGACTTCTTGCAGACAAGGCGAAAATTCATCGCTCTATCGTGCGGCTTAAAGGAGGGGATCCTTTCATCTTTGGCCGGGGCGCGGAAGAGGCGCTTTACTTGCAAAAGAAAAGAATTAATTTTGAAATTGTCCCCGGGGTAACCAGCGCTATAGCTGTTCCTGCTTATGCCGGGATACCGCTTACAGTAAGGAGTATCAATTCAAGCGTGGGTTTTGTTACTGGGCACCTTGATCCCGCCAATAAAACTTCCCGGATTGATTGGCCTGCTTTGGCCAAGGGGCTGGAAACCATTGTTTTCTTAATGGGGGTTAGTAATTTATCTTTAATCGTAAAAAATTTAATTGCTTGCGGAAAGCCTAAGCATACTCCGGTTGCGCTGATCAGATGGGGGACGACGACAAGGCAGCAGACAATTGTTGGGAATCTCGGCAATATTGTAAAGCTGGCTGAGGAAGCTCAGATCGGTCCTCCTGCCATCATTGTGGTCGGAGAGGTAGTAAATCTAAGGAAGCAGTTGAGTTGGTTTGAAAATAAGCCTCTTTTTGGCAAAAGAATAATGATTACCCGGCCAGAGCATCAGCTAAGCGTCTTGGCGGAAAAGCTTATTCAATTGGGAGCTGAAGTTATGGAAGCCGCGGCAATTAAAATTATATCTTTAAAAGCGGATAAACAACTGACCAGCGCCTTATCAAGCCGCCAGTATGACTGGATATTTTTTACCAGCCAGAATGGCGTGCTTGAGTTCTTTTCATTTTTAGAGAGAGCAGGCAAAGATTTACGCATATTGGGTAAAGCAAAAATTTGCTGCATTGGCCCTAAAACAAAAGAGAGCCTGGAAGAGAAAGGGATAAAAGCTGATTTTGTTCCTCGGCTTTTTTACGCGGAGGCATTGGTAAAGCATTTTAAGCAGCCTGAATTTAGAGGTAAAAGCGTTTTACTCTTACGGGCGAAACAGGCAAGGGATGTTTTAGCGAGGGGGCTTAGTGATGCTGGAATGAGCCTTAAGGTGATTGATCTATATGATACCTGTATTGAAAAAGAGAGCGTCTTAAAGATCAAAGAGGCTTTAAAGGAAGGAATAGATTTGCTGACCTTTACCAGTTCTTCCACGGTAAAAAATCTTATCAGGCTTTTGGGTAAGGATTATCGGAGAAAGCTTTCCGGAGTGAGGCTTGCTTCCATCGGTCCGATTACTTCCGGCACCTTAAAAGAGTTTGGCTTAAAGCAGGATGTTCAAGCCAAGGTTTTTACCATTGATGGGTTAGTGGAGGCGATTATAAAATCAAATGATTAATTGTACAAAGTTACTTTGCGGGAAAGATGGTTTTTACGATGAAATTAGATACGGGAAAGTTAAGCCCGCGGATAATAACCGGCCGATTGTGGTTTGGAACATGACCAAGAAATGCAATCTGCGCTGTTTGCATTGTTATATCGATGCCGTCACAAATAGAGATGAAAGAGAGCTTACTACCGTAGAAGCTAAGGCAATGATTGATGATTTGGCTGGATTTGGGGCGCCGGTGCTTTTATTTTCCGGCGGAGAGCCGTTTTTAAGAGAGGATCTCTTTAGTTTAGGCAGCTACGCCGTAGAGCGCGGCTTAAGGACAGTCATTTCTACCAATGGTACTTTGATTACTGACGAGATGGCCAAAAAAGTAAGCGCGGCAGGGTTTTCTTATGTTGGTATAAGCCTGGATGGTTTAGAGGCAACCAATGATCAATTCAGGAAACAGTCCGGCGCCTTTTGGCTTGCGCTTAAGGGTATAAGGAATTGCCTAAAAAACGGGGTGCGCGTAGGCCTGCGTTTTACGATCAACAAATATAATTTCAAAGATATCCCCGGTATTTTTGATTTGATAGAAAAGGAAGGGATTCCGCGCGCCTGTTTTTATCATTTAGTCTATTCCGGCAGGGCAAGCTCAATGGCAAAATCTGATTTAACGGCTCAAGAGGCGCGCGATACGATGGATCTGATTTTTGATCGCAGTAAAAAACTAACCCGCGCCGAGATACTCACGGTTGATAACCACGCCGACGGAGTTTATTTATATCTGCAATCTAAGAAAAGCTCTCCCCAAAGGTCTGAGGAAATATTGAAGCTTCTCAGGCTAAACGGAGGGAATAAGTCCGGGATTGGTATAGCTAATATTGACCAGTTAGGTTTTGTGCACGCGGATCAGTTCTGGAGAGATTATTCCTTTGGTAATATCAGGGAAAGAAAGTTTAGCGAAATCTGGCTGGATGAGAACGATAAGCTGTTAAAGAATTTGCGTAACCGCGTACCTCTCTTAAAAGGAAAATGCGGCCGTTGTCATTTTAAAGATTGTTGCGCTGGTAATTTTAGAGTGAGAGCCGAAGCAGTTTATGGCGATATTTGGCAGGAAGATCCTGCCTGTTATTTGAACGAGCAAGAGATTTCTTATGATATTTCCTAACTTAAGAATGCGGGAAAGAAGAAAAGACGAAGAGGTGCGCAGGCAATTAAGGCAGACTGCCGCGCTTACCCAAAGGGATTTAATTATGCCCATATTCGTTAAAGAAGGTTTAAGCGCAAAGTCTGAGATTAAGTCTATGCCGGGCATCTATCAGTTTTCAGCGCGGGAAGCGGTCGGGGAGGCCCAGAGGCTTTACGACACCGGGATCCCTTATCTAATCCTCTTTGGCGTTCCTAAACATAAAGACGAAACCGCTTCATCTGCCTACGATGAGCGTGGTATTATTCAGGAGGTAATCCGGAGTATCAAGCAGAAGCTACCACAGTTAGTGGTCATCGCGGATGTTTGTATGTGCGAATATACCTCTCATGGGCATTGCGGAATAATTAAAAAGACAAAAGAAGGTTTCCAGGTGGATAATGATCAGACTCTGGAAATACTAGCTAAGATTGCTTTATCTTATGGCAATGCAGGCGCGGATTATGTGGCGCCTTCGGCAATGATGGATGGGCAGGTAAAGGTAATCAAAGAAGCCTTAATGAAAAATAACTTAGCTAAGGTAAAGATTATGGCATATTCGGCTAAATATGCCTCAAGTTTTTACGGCCCATTTAGAGAAGCCGCGGAGTCTTCTCCGCGATTTGGAGATAGAGCGGCCTATCAGATGGATTATTATAATTCTGACGAGGCTATCCTTGAGGCTAAATTGGATATTCAGGAAGGCGCGGATATCATTATGGTCAAGCCGGCCTTAGCCTACCAAGATATTATCTACAGGATAAAAGATGAATTAAATTTTCCGCTGGCCTGTTATTCGGTAAGCGGCGAGTATGCGATGATTAAGCTGGCCGCAGCCAAGAATCTTCTGGATGAAAAAAAGATAGTTCTGGAGATTTTAACCGGATTTAAGCGTTCGGGCGCGGATTTTATAATTACTTATTATGCTGCTGAGGTGGCTAAGTGGTTGAAAGAAACGCGTTAGATTCTTTAAAGATGATTGCCTGGGAAGTGACGCGCAGCTGTAATTTAGCCTGCAGTCATTGCCGGGCGTCCAGTAAATTTGGGCCATATCAAAATGAATTGACCACTCAAGAATGTTTTCAGCTTATCGACGAGCTTGCTGCTTTTGGTAAGCCAGAAGGCGATGGTTTGGCTTCCTATAGCCAAAGCCACAGCCTGCTGGTTATTTTGACCGGAGGCGAGCCGTTATTAAGAGAGGATATTTTTCAAATTATCGAATATGGCCATAAGCAGGGCTTGAAGTTGGTTATGGCGCCTAACGGGACCCTGCTTAATGAAGAAAATGTTAAAAAGATTATTGCTTCAGGGATAAAGAGGATTTCAGTTAGCTTAGACGGCCCGGATGAAGCTTCCCATGATCAGCTAAGGCATGTCCCCGGCGCGTTTAAGCGGGCTCAGCAAGGCATCGAGAGGGCAAAAAGCTTAGGGCTGGAATTCCAGATAAATTCTACGATTAGTAAAAGAAATATTAAATCCCTCGCTGAAATTATAAAATTGGCCAAGGATTTAGGGGCAAAAGCGCATCATATCTTTCTTTTGGTGCCTACGGGACGCGCTAAGGAGATGGTGAATGAAGAGCTATCTGCGCAAGAGTACGAAGAGGCGCTGAAATTATTCTCTCAAGAGAAGAAAAATTCTCCTTTAGATTTAAAAGCCACCTGCGCTCCGCATTTTAACCGCATCTTACTTCAGGAACACGCGGATAAGGCTTGCTCTTTACGTGGTAGAGGGTGTATGGGAGGAGTGAGTTTTTGTTTTATCTCGCATACAGGCGATCTTCAGCCCTGCGGATATCTGGAGATTAAATGCGGCAATGTCAGGGACGAGGGATTTAAAAAAGCCTGGCTTACTTCAGAGGTGTTTAATAATTTAAGAGATTTCTCCAAATATAAAGGTAAGTGCGGAGTATGTGAGTTTCAAGCGGTTTGCGGTGGTTGCCGCGCCCGGGCTTTTGCCAAAACAAGAGATTATTTAGCTGAGGAGCCTTATTGTACCTATGAACCGCTTAAACGCGCTCGATAAGCGTATACTGAATAGGCTTCAGGAGGATATTGAATTTGTAGCAACACCCTGGAAGGCAATGGCTGGGGATTTGGGTATAGCTGAGCAATTACTTTTAGAGCGCATTAAGGCTTTAAAGAAGAAAGGGATCATCCGTAGGATAAGCGCAACCTTTAATACCCTGAAGATAGGTTTTGCCTCTACTCTTGTGGCGGTGAAAGCAGCGCCAAGCAAGGTTGATCAAGTTGCCCAAAGGATCAATGCGTACAAGGAAGTAACCCATAATTATAAAAGAAATGCTCGATACAACCTTTGGTTTACTTTAGTGGCCAAGGATAAGCACTCAATCAGCCGGATTATCAAGCAGATAAAACAAGATCAAACTATTGATCAGCTCCTGGATTTGCCGGCAACAAAATTATTTAAGATCGATGTAAAGTTTCCTCTGTGAAAATAAAATGTTAACGCGCTTAGACAGAAAAATAATTAGGGTTATTTCTCAAGAGTTGCCTCTGGAAGAACGCCCTTTTAAGCTTTTAGCTGCTAAAATAGGGATAGGAGAAAAGATGCTTCTTGAGCGCGTAAGATTTTATAAGAAAAATGATATTTTACGTAAGTATGCGGTTGCGCTAAACCATCTAAAAGTAGGCTTTAGGTATAATGCTATGGCAGCTTGGAATATGCCGGCTAAATACGTCCAAGAGGCAGGTGCTATAATGGCTTCTTTTCCTCAGGTAAGCCATTGCTATGAGCGAAAAAGGGGAAAAGATTGGAATTATAATCTTTATGCGATGATCCACACCAGAAGTAAGAGAGGTTGTCTTGAGGCCGCTAGGGCAATTGCTAAAAAAACAGACTGTAAGGATTATCAACTTTTATTTTCTACTTATGAATATAAAAAGTCTGCCGCGCAACTTTAGAAATATGCGAATGCAAAAGAGATGCTTAAGGTTGGTAGAAACTGGCGCGCTGGCAATATTAATATTGGGCGTAATTGGCTGTAGGACAATGCCGCCAACAGGAGTTGTGCTTCCTCCTCCGGAGATCTCCGGGGCAGAGTTTATCGGTATGGATTCCTGCGCGATGTGCCATGAAAAAATAGTCAAGGACTTTGAAGAAACGGAACATTCGCGGATAGTGGTTTCTTCGCAAGAGTTAAAAGGGCAGGCTTGTGAAGCCTGCCACGGAGCAGGAAGTTTGCATGCCGATGCCCAGACTAAGCAAGAGAAAAAAGCAACGATTGTCAATCCCGGAAAAACCCCGGAAGCTTGTTATAAATGCCATTTGGATAAAAAAGCCGAATTTAGCCTTGAATATCACCATCCTGTGCCCGAAGGCAAGATGTCTTGCACGGATTGCCATGATCCGCACAGCCCAGGTGTTAAGCCGGGATCCAATGCCTCGCTTTTTGATAAAAACGACCTTTGCGCTAAATGTCATAAAGACCAGACCAGGCCTTTTGTCTATGAGCATGAAGCCTTAAGAGAGGGTTGTTCGGTATGCCATAACGCGCATGGCTCGATCAATAGCAAGATGTTGAAGCAACGAGATGCTAATCTTTGCCTGAAATGTCATTATCAGGTGCAGACGAATGCCGCTAACTTTAATATAGGAGATTTTCCCCATGCTACCAGGATACCCAGAGGCGTCTGCTTTAGCGGAGGTTGCCATACTGCTGTTCATGGTTCTAATTATGATGACCACCTTAAAATGTAAGCAAAAGAACGATGAAAAATAAGAAATTTTTTTATAATGTTTTATTTTCGTTCATTTTCATTTTTTCCGGTAAACTATTTGCCCAAGCAGAACCCGTAACGGATGTGGCGATGGTTACGGTACAGCCTGCATTTCTGTCCGTGACTGCCAAAGGGGACCGGGCCAAATTTGAGGAGGATAACTGGACATCGCGTAATGCCAGCGGTGGAATAGCAAATATGGCTATTTCAAAGCAGTTAAATAAAGAGGATTCCCTGGAGTTTACCGGTAGAGCGATTGCCGGTAATAACGATTATGATGCTAACTTGGTTTTATCCAGAGAAGGCTTAGGCAGTTTAATCGTTGCCTTTAAAGAATTTCGTAAATACTTTGACCCTACTGGAGGTTTTTATTCAGGATTTGCCTGGAACCAGTATAATCCTGTCGAACCCAATAGAGCTCTTCATTTGGATATCGGGAATTTTAAGATTGAGGGAACATTGAGCAAAGAAGACTCTCCGGAGTATTCGCTTGCCTATGAGAGAGATACGCGCCGCGGCACTAAATCCTTGCTGGAATGGGGCGATGTAGTGCTTGGTGCGACTACGCGCCAGCTCTATCCGGCTGTTCTTGAGACGCATGAAACTACAGACAGGGTTAAGGCCGGGGTAAAATATGTAACGAAAACTTCCGAGGTATCCGCGGAACAAGCCTGGGAGAGCACCAGGGCCAAGAATGAAGATAATTATAGGGAGATTTTAACTTTACCCGGCGGAGCTCTCACAGCCCAAAACATGCGTTTAGAAAATTTTGATTCAGATCTATATACGACAACTTTACGGGGTTCTAAAGATCTGAATGATAAGCTTACTGTTTCCTGCGGCGTGCTCTATAACAATTATAAAGGCGGTTCGTTAGAGAATATAGCGGGAACAGGATCAGGAGCAAAAAATATGGATAACCCTGCTTCCCTTGAGCAAAATGCCATTACAGTATTCCCCACTATTTCTTTTAAGCCTTTTAAGAATTTAGCGATGAGTTTTGGGTCAAAAGCAGAGTTCATAAACAAGAATGGCGATTCAGATTTTAATACATCAGGAAATGAGCTTATCAACATCACCAGTAATACCTATCAAAAAATATTTACCCAAAATCTTCAGCTTAAATATAATGGTATGAAGAGCGTTGTATGGTATGGAGATGCCGGTTTTGAAAAAAAGCTGATCAGGCAATTTGAGCAGCAAACTTCTTCTACTACCGCGAGTAACCGTTTTTCCAGGAAAACAGACAGTGTTGCCGATACCAATAATTTTACTTTAGGGGCTAAATGGTATCCGCTCTCAAAAGCAAATATTAGCGTTGAGGATAATTATAAGAATAAGTTTATTGACAATAGAAATGAATTCTTAACCGGAGATGTGCTAAATGGATACAGGGGCTATATCGATCGCTTAGAACTTTCTGCTAACAGCCCAAAATTGAAATTAAATTACAAGCCATTCAGATGGATAGCTTCTACTTTAGGCTATACTTATGAGGATTCGGTATATGGCGTGCGCACCAGGGCCGGCAGCGCTACCGAAGTCTCTAAAAACAAAATCCATGCCTATTCCGCGGAGGTTACCCTGATCCCGATTGATTATTTTTATTTTTCATTATTTTATGAAAGAAGAAATGATTTTACCAGCACGCGTGCCGATGGGGCCGAGGGTACGAATGTGCAGCAGCCTGATTATAAGGCTAATGTCGATGTTTTGGGCTTTAATTGCAGCTATGCTTTCTCCAAGGGTACTACTCTTACTGCCGGTTTTTCGATGTACAAAACCGATAACTTTAATGATTTTTCCGCAAGCGGGATGCCTTACGGGTTGGATAATTTTTCTCAAGATGTTTCTTTCGGCATTAAACATACGCTGAATAAGAATAGCTCGCTGGAATTTAAATACAAATATTTAAACTATGCTGAATCTTCAAATAACCATATTAATGATTACGAGGCACATCTTTTGTCTGCCAGCATGAATATGGCATTTTAATTATGAAAAATCTAACCGTTAAAAAATCGAAAGCCTGTTTTGATATGGCAAAGAAGTTTATTCCCGGGGGAGTGAATAGCCCGGTGCGCGCCTTTAAGGCAGTAGGGATGGACCCTTTGTTTATCGAAAAGGGGAGCGGCGCTTATATTTATGACGCGGATGGCCATCGATATATTGATTATGTGCTCTCTTGGGGCGCCCTGATTTTAGGCCATGCTGATCCAAGGGTGATCAAGCCGGTTGCTGGCATTTTGAAGAAAGGCACAAGTTTCGGCGCTCCTACCAAAAAAGAAATCACACTAGCGCGATTAATTACTGAGCTTTATCCTTCAATTGAAAAAGTGAGGCTTACTTCTTCCGGCACTGAGGCGGCGATGAGCGCGATCCGCCTCAGTCGCGGCTATACCGGTAAGCAGAAGATTATTAAATTTGAAGGTTGTTACCACGGCGCGTCCGACAGCCTTTTAGTGAAAGCAGGCTCTGGCGCGGCTACTTTTGGGGTACCTTCTTCCTCCGGAGTAAATCAGAGTTTTACTCAAGATACAATTATTTTACCTTTTAATAACATCGACAAAGTAGAGGAGGTGATCAAGAGAGAAAAGAATAATCTTGCCTGTGTGATTGTTGAGCCTATTCCCGCTAATATGGGCGTCATCTTACCGAAGGATGATTTCTTGAAAAAGTTAAGCAAGGTAACGCGGGAAAATAAGGTTATTTTAATCTTTGACGAGGTAATCACGGGTTTTCGGGTTGCTTTAGGCGGAGCACAGGAAATTTTTAGCATCCGGCCTGACCTGACTATATTAGGTAAGATATTAGGCGGCGGTTTTCCTATCGCTGCTTTCGGAGGGAAAAGAGAAATTATGGATTTTCTTTCTCCGGACGGCCCGGTGTATCAGGCCGGAACCCTTTCCGGTAATCCGGTAGCGGTAGAGGCAGGGATTAATACGTTAAAGATATTGATCAGGAATAATAAAATCTACGAAAGATTAGAAGCCTTAGGAATGAGCCTTGAATCAGGCCTTAAGCGCATAATCCGGCAAACAGCGTTTCAGGTAGCTTTACAGAGGCAAGGTTCCTTATTTACCCTGTTTTTTACAGATAGAGAAGAAGTAGCCGATTATGATGGTGTAAGTAGGTGTGATTTACGGAAATTCGCGCGATTTTTCCAGAAAATGCTATCACGGGGAATTTATCTGGCGCCTTCGCAGTTTGAGGCGAATTTTATTTCGATAAAACATAGTTCAGCCGATATTAAAAAAACATTAAGCGCTGTAGAACGCAGCTTAAATGGAGATAGATGAAAAAGAAAAAAGTAATGATTAGCTTAGGCGTTTTTTTGTTTTTATTGATCGCCGGAATGATTGCCGCGTCTATTTATACCGAACAGCCTGAATTTTGCAACAGTTGCCATTTAATGAAGCCTTATTATAAAGCTTGGAAAGAATCACCCCACAAAATGGTTAAATGTTTAGACTGTCACTATGAGCCAAATTTGAAGTCTCATCTTTGGGGAAAGATTAACGGGCTGGCCCAAGTTATGGATTATACCTTGGGACGCTATTCTGAAAAACCGGTTGCCAGAATACCGGATACCTCTTGTCTAAGAAGCGGCTGTCACAGAAAAGAAAAAATCATCAATACGAAAATTATGTTTAAGGGTAAGGTTAAATTCCAGCATGCTACGCATTGGAGAGATTTTGATGAATTAGGTAAAGGCGTGCACCTGCGCTGCGCGACCTGCCACAAGTGGTTAACCTATGATAAGCACCTGGCCGTAGATGAAAATACCTGCCTGATCTGCCATTTTAAGAATGTTTCCGTGGAGCAGATCTCTAAACAATGTTCAACCTGTCATACTGAAATTAAGGATAGGGCTGATCATAAAGAATTCCTGCAGGACGGGACAGCCAGTTGCGCCGACTGCCATACCACCATCAAAACAACCAATGCGCCTGTCTTAAAACAGATGTGTTATTTCTGCCATGCCGATAAAGAGAAGCTGGATAAGATCAAGGATAGAGAATTATTGCACAGGCGGCATATTACTGAAAAAAAAGCCGAATGTATTAACTGCCATGAGTTAATACAACACGGAAAGGAGAGCTAAAATGGCAAAGAAGTTAGTAGTAGTTGCAACAGTATCAGTACTTGCGGCAGCTGGTTTACTTTTTGCGGAGGCGAATCATAAGTATGTGGGGATAAAAAAGTGTTCGATGTGTCATAAATCCGAATCCAAAGGTAACCAGTATGGGCAATGGCTTTCTACCAAGCACGCTAAAGCATATGAAACTTTGGCTACCCCCGCGGCGCAGGAAACCGGCCAAAAAGCAGGCGTCACCGGAAATCCTCAGGAAGCGCCGCAATGTTTAAAATGCCATATTACTGGTTATGGCCAAGACGCCAGCCTCTTTGAAGCGGGTTTTGCCAAGGTCGATGGCGTCCAATGCGAATCCTGTCACGGAGCAGGGAGCGATTACATGCCTATAGCAGTAATGAAGGATAAGGCAAAAGCGATCGAGGCAGGCTTGATTATGCCTGCCAAAGAGGGATGTGTTAAATGCCACAATAGCGAAAGCCCTAATTTCCAAGGGTTTGATTTTGACTCCTACTTTAAAAAAATCGCCCATCCAAGGCCAAAGGCATAAATGAATCCTGTTTATCCCCGTATCTATTGTTATCAATACTATTGCCGCGCAATAGGTGCGGGGATTTTGTTCCTTTTTACTATTTTATTTCCGGGGCAATCTTTTGCTAATGAAGTTATCCCGAATAATGATTGCTTAACCTGCCATGATGACGCAAGGGTTAAAGAATATAATTCTTCGGTGCATGGGTCCAATCTTTGCGTATCTTGCCATACTGATATCCGCGCCCTTCCTCATCCCGAAAAGACAGCCAAGGTAAATTGCTCGGTTTGCCACCAGAGCCAAGCGCAGGCCTATTTAGGGAGCATCCATTGGAAAGCGGTTAAGTCCGGTAACCGCGATGCTCCTCTTTGCGTCGATTGCCATGGCGAGCACGCCATAAGATCGCCTAAGGACCCTAAGTCTTCGGTTTATCCGACGCAGATTGCGGTCAAAACTTGCGGCCAGTGCCATGCCGCCCAAAGGATTGTGAGTAAATACCGCCTGCCCGGCGACCGGCTCCAGACATATTTTCAGAGTTATCACGGCTTAGCCAGTAAATTCGGCGTAACTACGGTAGCCAATTGCGCCAGCTGTCACAGTGCTCATAATATCCTGCCGTCCAGCGATCCGCATTCCACCGTTTATAAAAATAACCTTCCGCGCACCTGCGGAAAATGCCACCAGAATGTCGGAAATAAACTAATTAAAGTCTCAATCCATTCTTCTTCTTTAAAACAGGATAAGATAATTTATTATGTAACTAGATTCTATATTTTCCTAATTATTATAACCATTGGCGGGATGCTTGCGCATAATCTCCTTTATTTTATACCTGTAGTAAGGGCCTATTACAGGCGGCATAAAGAAAAGGCTAAGTACGTCCGTTTTAGCAAAATCGAACGGCTGCAGCATTTTGCTCTATTGTCTTCTTTTATTTTATTAGCCTACACGGGATTTGCCTTAAGGTATCAGGAGGCTTGGTGGACAGCGCCCTTTAGAATCTGGAATCCCGGTTTTGACTGGAGGGGAATTATCCACAGAGGAGCGGCTATAGTTTTTACAATCTTAATGTTTTTTCACGTTTATTATTTGTTTTGCACCAGGCGGGGAAAAGGGCAGTTTAAAGCCTTGTTGCCCAGAAAGGATGATTTAACTTATTTTATCAAAATAACCAAATATAATTTAGGGTTACAAAAAGAAAAGCCTCAACACGCGAGATATAGTTACGTCGAGAAGTCGGAGTATTGGGCGCTGGTCTGGGGATCGGTGGTAATGCTGGTTACGGGCTCACTGCTTACCTTTGAGGACTTTTTCCTCCGCCATTTTTCTAAATGGGGATTAGACCTTGCCAGGACCATACATTATTACGAAGCGGTTTTGGCTGTTCTAGCGATTCTGGTCTGGCATATGTATTTTGTTATCTTTGATCCGGAGCATTATCCGCTTAATTTTTCAATGATCACGGGAAAAGTAATTAAGGAGTCACATAAAAAAGGAGCGCAAGATGTTGATTAAGCAGGCTAAAATTTGGAAGTTTATCTCTTCATTAAAGCTGGCTATCTGGCTATTAGGAATCATTGCTTTAGTTTCTTTAATCGGCACGCTTATTCCTCAAAATGAAGAAGAGGTGTCTGTATATCAATCTTGGTGGTTTATTTTATTGATAATTTTATTTGCGTTAAATCTAAGTGCCTGCCTTTTAAGCAGGTTATCCCTGAAGAACCGCCCCTTAGGCACGCTTATCTGCCATTTTAGTGTTTTGGTTATACTGCTTGGAGCGCTTATTGGAATGCTCTTTGGCCAGAAAGGTTACTTAAAATTAAGCAGGCAGGAAAAAGCGAATTCTTTTATGGCTTCTGAAAGTAAAGAAGTTAATCTAGGATTTTCAATCAGGCTGGATGATTTTATTTACAATGAAAACATTGATCCCAAAGAAAAATTGCTGATTTATTCTATTCAGAATGACGCGGTTTGTCAAATGGACGGCGCTTCCCATAAAAATGGAGAAGAAGGGTTGATCGCTAAAATTCCCACTGATCCAGGCACGGAAAGAGAAATTTCCGCTACAGGTTATAAGATTAAAGTTCTGCGCTATCTGCCGGATTTCGTGATGGACATTGCTACGAAAAAGGTAACCAGCAGGTCCTCGCAGGCGAATAATCCCGCGATAGAGGTAGAGCTTCGGGATAAGAATGGCGCCAGAGAAAGTTTTTGGGTTTTTGCGAGATATCCCGATATACATCAGTCAAAAACCCCTAATTTTAATTTCGTTTACCATTGGGAAATGCGCCGGCCCAAAGATTTTATCAGCAGAGTAACCATTATCAAAGATGGCTTGGAAGTGTTGAAAAAAGAAATACGGGTAAATTTTCCTCTTCAATTTGGGGGATATTCTTTTTTCCAATCCAGTTATGACCCAGAAAACCTTAATTGGACAGGTTTAACCGTGGTCAGAGATCCCGGAGTAAGCTTGGTATATTTGGGATTTGGCCTGTTTATTTTAGGATTATGTATAAGGTTTTACATTAACCCGTTTTTTAAGACTTTAAAAAAGTAAATGAGGACATAACTTAGCGAGCCGCAGGTGAAGCTAAGTTATTGTCCGAATTTATCCCGAGCCTCAGCCATTTTTTCAAGTAAAAGGCGAGGGATCAACTAAAGGAGGAGTGATGAATTCTACATACCTAAATATCGCCTTTGTGATGTATTTTCTGGCGACAGTTTTTTATTGCGTAGGATTATTTTTCCGTAATAAATTCCTGCCGCTTTTGGGGAGAGTTTTTATTCTCTCGGGAGTTCTTAGCCTAACGCTGTATGCAGCTATGCGTTGGCAGGTCGCCGGAAGGCCGCCTTTAAGCAATATGTTCGAGTCGTTGGTGATCTTTGCCTGGGCAATCGGCTTGGTGCTTCTTTTCATTGATTTAAGATATAAAATTAAAAGTGTTTCCGGCCTGACAGCCTTATTGGGTTTGTTGAGCTTGGGTTACGCCTCGTTTCTGGATAAAGAGTTAACCCCGCTGCTGCCGGCCTTAAAAAGCAACTGGCTGACTATCCATGTATTAACCTGTTTTATCGGATACGCAGGCTTAACCGTGGGGTTTATTGCCAGCGCGGTTATCTTATTTAAGCAAAAAGAAATTGCTAAATTAGATACAATCGCGCATAAGGTGATTGCCTTTGGATTTTTATTTTTGACCTTGGGGATTATTACCGGCGCGGTTTGGGCGAATTCTGCCTGGGGCACTTATTGGAGCTGGGATCCTAAAGAAACTTGGTCCTTGGTTACCTGGTTTATCTACGCCATCTATCTGCATATCCGTTTTACCAAGGGTTGGAAAGAGCAGAAGGCAGCCTGGTTAGCGGTAATCGGGTTTTTAGCAATGTTATTTACTTATTTTGGGGTTAATTATTTACTATCAGGGTTACATAGTTATGGATAAATGAAAGGAGAAGTAAGTTGATGAGTAAAAACTTTTTAATCGGGTTATTGGTTTTAGCGGTAAGCCTTATAGCAGGGGATTTAGCTTTTGCTAAGATTACCGGTTCAGGTCATGATTTTTCATCGCAGGCATGGGAACTCAATCAGGAGATTTGTTTTCCGTGCCATATTCCGCATAATGCTATGGCTAACACAGGCCAGGATAGATTGCCATTATGGAACCATGCTTTGACCACAGCCACATTCATCACCTATTCCAGTGATACCTTAGTTGCGGAAGACGTAGGTCAGCCGAGTTCTTCTTCTAAGGTCTGCTTAAGCTGTCATGATGGAACGGTTGCCCTGAATGCCTTTGGTGGTAGCACTGGGAGTTCTACCTTTGCGGTTGGGCCTTTAAAAGTCGGCACCGATCTTTCTCATAACCACCCCGTATCTTTTACTTATACTGCCACTTTAGTAAATAAGGACGGAGGCCTTAACGATCCTTCAACGTCGGTATCTGCGTTAGGCGGTCAGACTATTGATTCAGGCATGCTTATCAAGGGTAAGGTTGAATGTTCCTCTTGTCATGATGTGCACGCAGCCAAAGGCAATGCTCAAACTGATAGTAGAAAACTATTGGTGGTAAGTATGGTACAAAGTGAGTTATGCTTAACTTGTCATAAGAAATAAAATTAAAATGCCAAGACTAAGGTTAGTTTATTTAATTCTTTTATTTTGTATTTCCGGCTGCGTAACCGCTTCCAAGATTACGCGGGAAAATATAGGGCCTATTTTTTACCCATCTGCGCCTGATGCGCCGCGCATACAGTTTTTAGCCGCCTTTTCGTCTTCAGCTGACTTTGAAGGTTCGCCGAGTACATTTAGGAAATTCATTATCGGTGATGAGAAGGAGCGAAAGCCGATTGTCAAGCCTTATGGCGTGGCTGTGGATGGTCATAAGATCTATCTGTGTGATACGGTTAACAATACCATCGTTATATTAGATTTTAGCGCAAGGAAATTTAGTTATTTTAATCCTAAGGGAAGGCTCCGTTTGCTTGAGCCGATTAATTTAGCCTTTGACGATAGTGGCAATATGTATATTGCGGATGCCGGGCTGGGAGAAGTGGTAATTTTTGATAAGGATGGTAATTTTCTGGGGAGTATCGACAGGCAGGGGGAGCTTAAGCCCACCGGTGTTTTAATTAGCGGCCAAAATATTTATATTTGTGATTTAAAGACGCATTCGGTTAAAGCCTTTGACTTAAAAAGCAGGCAATATTTATTCAGCCTGCCCAGAGAAAACGCAAGCGAAGAAGCCAATCTTTTTTCTCCGACCAATATCGCCGCTGACGCGGAAGGGAATATTTATGTTTCAGATACCGGAGCATTTAGAGTGCAGAAATATAGCCCAAGCGGCGAATTCCTGCGCAGTATCGGCGCGCAGGGGGATTCTCTTGGCCGCTTCGCCCGGCCCAAAGGCATAGCGATAGATAAAAATGGCAGGATCTATTGCGTTGACGCCGCCTTTGAAAATGTGCAGGTCTTTAACAAGCAGGCAAAGCTGCTTTTTTTCTTTGGAGAGCCGGCAAGCCCTGCAGCATTGGTTTTACCGGCAGGGATTGCTATAGATTATTCGTTAAAGGAATATTTTACCCCTTTGGCTGATCCGGGGTTTGAAATAGAATACCTTGTTTTAGTCACCAGCCAATATGGCGATAGAAAATTAAGCGTCTTTGGTTTTGGCCATAAAAAATGACAATGAAATTGTCATTGTGAGGCACGAAGTGCCGAATCAATCTTAAAATATTATGATACGTAGATTATTTGTTTTATTTTTTTTTCTCCACTTTTTAAATGGCTGTAGTATCCAAGCCAAAGATAAATTATTACGCACTTTTTTTGACGGTGTGCCAGCCCCGGGGAAAGCTTCACCAATAGTTAAAGGAGAACACAAACAAGAGAACCAAGGAGTAAAGACAGAAAAGGTAGTACCGCAGGCCCCTATTCAATTCATCCATCAGCCTTTCTTAGAAAACCAGTGCGATGTCTGCCATGATACAAAATCTTCCCAGAAGCTGGTTTTAAAGGGTAAAGAATTATGTTTTAGCTGTCACGATGATTTTACGAAAGATAAAAAGATAGCGCATTATCCGGTAAGCGAAGGCGCCTGTATTGATTGCCACGATCCGCATCAATCAGGGAATAAATTTATTTTAAAAGAAGCGCTGCCTAAGATTTGCTTTAATTGTCACGATGAAAAAGAGATAAGGGCAAACGTTGTTCATGAAGGCCAAAATATTTGTAATGATTGCCATAATCCGCACGCTTCCAATGAGGAAAAATTACTGAAATGAGAATCAAAGAAATCTTTCTTATAACTTTTATTCTGTTTTTGCCGTTAAGTATGATTTTGGCAGAAGGCCTGGACGAAAAAGCCCAGCTGCGCTATCAAGCGATGGAACAGGAGATGGATAAGCTTGCGGCGCGTAGAGATAAGGCAATGGAGGAAGCGATCAGGCCAAAGATAAGCAAAGATATGGCAGCCAGAGATAACTCGATGGATGAGACGATGGCTAAACTTACGCAAAAAAAGTCAAAAGAAAGGTTTTTTTTTACCCAAAAACCAAGCCTCTGGCTCTTGAGCCTAAAGCAGAATCCGATAATGCCCCGATAAAGTTTTTCTCTCTGCAAAATACACAAAATGCCGTTGAGTTTCGTTTTGAGAATGAAATGGAAAGCAGCAGGACTACGTCTTCAGCAGTACCGTTTGATAGAAACAGATTATTATTTGAAGAACTGTTGGAGACTGATTTTAAGGGCTCAATCTACCATCCGAACTTTGCGGATATAGATATAAATTTGGAAAACGGTTTCAAGCAGACAAGCGAAAAATTTGAACCCACTACAGAGGGTAAACTAAAGAATGGTTTCCTCAACCGTTTTCATATCTTATCCAGATTTTTCCGCCAGAAGCCCTATGCCTTTTCTTTATCCGCGGATAGGTCAAGGCAGATCGAGAACCGGGAATTCTTCGAACGCCAGATTGTCGATGCTACTACCTACAGGGGTAGTTTTGGATTGAAGAATAAATTTATTCCTGCCAGTTTATTTGTGAGCAGTAGTTCCAAGACCATCGATAGGCAGGTAAGCCCGGTGGAGAAGATTGACGATAAACAGCTTAGGCTTAATTTAAGCAATCAATCCGCGTTACTCGGAGAAACGCGTTTTGAGGCATCTCAAGATCAATTCTTACGCACAACATCCGACATCCCTGATCAAGAGGGGACAGCGCGCGATTTTGACCTTTGGAACCAAAAATCATTATCCGAAGATAATAAAAAACTCTTAAATTCCTCGTTACATTTTTATGGCCTTAGCGGAACAAGTAAAAGCAGCGCCTTCAATTTAAATGAAAACCTGAATATTGACCATACTGATTATTTAAACAGTGCCTACAATTACAATTTTCAGGATCGGACTTCTTCAGGCACAAGGATCAGGGATCATAAGTTTAACGCGGCTTTAAGGCACAGGTTCTATGAAAGCCTGACCTCTTTATTTAATCCGTATTATTTTAAAAGCGATAGCGCTTCTTTTTCACGGGAAACCCTTGGGTTTAATCTTGATGAAGATTATGTGAAAAAATTAGGTAAAATCGGAAGATTTAGCTCAGGTTTTGGTTTAAATTACGCGGAAGAACAAAGAAAGGCATTCTCAGGCATTATTTCTATTATTGAAGAGCCGCATATCCTTAGGGCCGGCACCACTACATTTCTAGATCAGCCGAATGTGAATACAGCAACAGTGACTGTGAGAAGCTCAGATAAGCAGACTAAATATAACTTAGGCATTGATTATCAACTTAACAACGTCGGAGAGCGTACACAAATCCAAATACTGTTGTCTGAACAGGGCCATACTATTACTGACGGAGCAGAAGTTTTAATTGATTATCAGGCGAGGGTTAGTCCATCCCTTAAATTCAATACCTTAGCTGAGAACTTTCGCTTACGTATGGATTTTCTTGATAACCTGTTTGGCGTATTCTATCGTTTAAATAAACAAGATCATCCAAGGGTTGTAGGCGATCAGGATAACACCTTGGAGACCCTTAGCGATACGGTTGTAGGCGTGGATTTTCATTTTAAAAACATAGACATCGAATTCGAAAATGAGGATTATGATTCTAATCTTTCTCCCTATAGGCAGATTAGGCTTAGGGAATCCGTATTTTTCAATCCTACTCCTGCGTCTACGTTAACCTTTCAATCTTCGCAAAGTAAAATTAGGCTGCTGAATACGCGGGATACCCAGAAATTCTTTGATTTCATCAGCCGCTATTTTGTTAATTTAACTAGGCATATGCGTTTTAATGCTGAGGCAGGGTTTCGTTGGCAGGGTGGGGCAGGAGTTAGTTTGAATGATTTGATTGCCTCAGCAGGCTTTGAACTAAATTTAGGTAAATTCCTGATGGATATAAGGTATGATTTTAAGAATCAGTTAAATTTAGGCGAAAGATTAGTTAACCATTTCATCTTTACCAAGATCAAGCGTAAATTTTAATATGTTTAAACCCAAACTCAAAAATTTATTTATATTATTGATTTTCTTTTTTCAGGCTATAAATTGCGCATTTTGCGCTCAAGAAGAAGCTAGGATTGTCTGGCCAGCTGCGCCTTCTAGGCCGCGGATAGCTTTTGTCAGCTCTATTTATTCAGCGCAGGATCTAGGCATAAAAACAGGTTTTTTCCAGAAATTGAAGGCGATCATTTTTGGTACGCAGAGAGAAATTTTAAATAAGCCGATGGCCGTGGCAGTGGATAAGGAGAGGGCAATTTACGTCTGTGACAGCGGGGATGCCTCGGTAAAGATATTTAAGCCGAAAGAAAAACTCTACCAGAAAATAACCAAGATTAACAATGAAGAGCTGATCTATCCTGTTGGTATAGCGGTAGCGGATGACGGCAGGGTTTTTATCTCTGATTCCACTTTGAAAAAAGTTTTCTGCTTGGACAAAAAGGCAAGGTATAAATTTACCATTGGCCAAGACAAAAGATTTTTAAGGCCTACAGGCTTAGCTGTGGCTTCCGGAAGGCTGTATGTTGTAGATACGCAGGCGCATAAGGTCATTATCTTTGATTTAATGGGTAATTTTATCCTAGAATTTGGCGCAAGAGGAAAAGGAGAGGGCGAATTTAATTATCCTACCTCCATCGCTATTGATAATGAAAATAAAAGCTATATTGCGGATACAATGAACTGCAGGGCGCAGGTATTTGATAAAAATAACAAATTTTTATACAGCTTGGGCCAGGCAGGGAACACCTCCGGTTCATTTAGCCGGCCTAAAGCTGTTGCGCTAGACAGCGAAGGCCATATCTATGTGGCCGATGGAATATTTGATAATATTCAGATATTCAGCCAGAAGAGAGAATTCCTACTTTCAGTTGGCGAATCCGGACATAAGGATGGAGAATTTTGGATTCCCTCGGGTATTGCCATTGATGAGGATAATTATATCTATGTAGCGGATGCTTATAACCAGCGCATTCAAGTTTTTCGCTATATCGGGAGCGGGCAATGAGTAAAGCCATCATCCATCATCCACTATTCGCTATAAGTTGTAGTCTTATGTTTTTGATTTTATCTTTTACGCCACCTTGCTTTGCCGGCAGTATTGTAAGTTCCAAACACAATCTTTCCTTAAGCGGGCCGGGAAATGTAAAAGCGTCTTCAGAAAGTGAAATTTGTATCTTCTGCCACACCCCGCATAATGCAAGCACGCAAGCGCCTTTATGGAACCGCTATGATTCAGGCCAGGTATATATTCCGTATACAAGCACGACCTTAAAAGCCAAAACCGGGCAGCCTACCGGCGCGTCTAAACTTTGCCTGAGCTGTCATGATGGAACGGTGGCTTTGGGTATGGTGCGTTCACGCAGCCAGCCTATTCAGTTTACCCAAGCTTTGACAGGAGAGGATAACCTTAGCACGGATTTATCTAATGACCATCCGGTATCGTTTAGATATGATTCCTCGCTTGCCTCTACAAATGGCCAGCTAAAAGATCCTGCTGGATTTAGCGGCTCTATTCGTCTGGATAAAGATGCTCAACTGCAATGCACAAGCTGTCATGATCCGCACAATGACCAGTTTGGGTCTTTCTTAAGAGTTGATGCTGCGCGGGGATCTTTATGCCTCACCTGTCACACGATGAACGGCTGGGATGAATCTATACACAAAAATTCAACCGCTTCCTGGAATGGCGCGTCTACCAACCCCTGGAAGCATACAGCGTGGAATAATGTGGCTGATAACGCCTGTCAGAATTGCCATACCCCCCATAACGCTGGAGGCAAGAAACGTTTATTGAATTATACCAACGAAGAGGATAACTGCTTATCTTGCCATAATGGAAATGTGGCGCAAAAGAATATACTTTCCGAATTTAATAAAATAAGCACTCATCCTATTTACAATGCTTCTGGTTTGCATGATCCAGCGGAAGAGACGATCGTTACCTCCAATAGGCACGTGGAATGCGCGGATTGTCATAATCCTCATGCTGCCTCGGATACTGCTTCCGGTTCTCTTCCGGGCGCGTTAAGGAAGGTAAGAGGGGTAAACGCGCAAGGATTAGCTGTTGATGAGATTAAGAATGAATATGAACTATGTTTTCGTTGCCACGCGGACAGTAATTATACAGGCCGTTTCTATACTAACCGTCAATACCCGGAGAGTAACGTGCGGCTTCAATTTGATCCTTCCAATCAGTCGTATCACCCGATAGAAAATATCGGCAGGAATGCGAATGTTCCGAGTTTAGTCGCGGGGTTGACAAACTCAAGCATAATCAGATGTATTGATTGTCATAATAACAATGCCAGCCGGGGAAATTTTGGTGTAGGCCCCGAAGGGCCGCACGGTTCGCTTTATAGCCCGCTCTTAGCGAGGAATTTAATCTTTGGAGATTATCAGGGGGAGAGCCTAAACACTTACGCGCTCTGTTATAAATGCCATGATCGGAGCAGTATCTTAGGCAATAAGAGCTTTTCAAAACATAGAAAACATATTGTTGACGCGCATGCCCCTTGTACTGCCTGCCACGATCCGCATGGTGTAAGAAATACCCCGCATCTGATAAATTTTGACCGTAATATTGTCGGTGCGTATTCTTATGACGATGAAGCAGGAGAAGGATCTTCTTATACATCCGAGCCTTCTTATCAAAGCAACGGCCCTTTGCACGGGTCGTGCACGCTCACCTGCCATGGTAAAGGGCATAGGGGCAAACGCTATTAAAAATAATGGGACCGTTTCTATTTTTCCCTAGTAGGGGATACTTTCCAACCTCTGCAGAAAGGGACACTTTCCGTCAGGGCTCTAACTAGAACTTCAAAAGGAAAATGTCCCTTTCTGACGTAAAGGAAAGTGTCCCCTGAGCGAAAAAATAGAACCGTCCCTTTTTTTAGATAATAGAAGAGAGTTTCTTATGCAGCTTTACAATATCTTCTAATTCCTTTTTCTTCAGCAGAGAGTCTATGGTAGTATGTAAATCAAGCCGACGGTGATCAAGATAACCCGCTGTGTGATTAAATTCTTTAATCAGCTCACGGGTATCTTTGTTACCGCGTAGGTCTATTCGAAAAGCCGTGTTATTATTTTTAAGATTCTCTAAACCCTGGATAATTTTAGAAAATAAGTTGTGGAGATTAAGATAGACGATTAATATAATAACGCAAGCCAAAAAGATACTCCCTAAAATCATCCAGATATTTACCTTGAGCACTATTGGGCTGATAATTTCCAAGCTTCGATTAAAGCTTACATGGGAACTGAATGCCGCATCCTCAAGCGCCTTTGCCGATAAGATATATATGGCAAATCCCGCGGCGATAACTTCTATAAACAAAAACAGGGTAAAACCTAAAATAAAGGTAAGCTGAAAGTTTCCTTTTAGAAGAAATGGTTTTCTTTTTTGGTTACTCATTTTTTATGGCAAGCTAAACAAAGCCTGCTTTTTCGGTTATCCATTACCAGCATATTACGATCTTTGCTATATATATCATGACAGGAGAGGCAGCCGAGCCTCCCGTTAAAAAGCTGGATTTCTTTCGGCAATAATTCTGAGTTCGTAAAATCTGCTGAGCGCGGATAATCTACGCCGATTGGATGGCTCATTCCGATACCGTGCTGCCATAGGCCTTGTTTTACTTCCACCTGCGGGAATTTAGAAATAGTCCCGTCGTGGCAGCTCAAGCACTCAGTGGAAGTCTTATCCAGCATGGAGCCGCCGGTAGTTTCTAGGAGTTTACCCGCAGGGTGCGCGTACTGTATCACTGTTTGATGCCGCCAAGCCGCATCCTGCTTGGTATTGTCATGGCATAATAAGCAGAAGGCCTTGCCTTTTACGTGGCCCCAAAGCAGGCCGCTTAGTTCAGCCTTATTTTGGGTTTTATCTTCTTTGTGCACGTCATGACAGGTAGTGCAAGTCATCCGGCCGCCTTTATCCAGATGCATTGTTAAAGGAATAGCCTTGTTTGGCTTGATATTAATCGGATGAGATTTTTCTCGGTTTATTATATGGCACTTGTAACATAGTACGTCAGTCTCGGCAACCAAGAAGGTTAAATCCTGGCTGCTCACATGGCAGATTGCGCATTTGCCTTCAAAGTTATGTACCTTAGAGTTTGAAATTGCCCAGATCAGGCAAAAGCCAGAAATTAAAAATAGAAAACCGAAGAATAAAATCCTAAACTTCTTCATTTAGAAAAACCGTCATTGCGAGGACCCGCCGCAGGCAGGGCCGAAGCAATCTCTTTCCTAATTATAAATATCCTTTATTTTCAGATAAATCTTCTCTAATTCTGTTAATTTAGGATTAAAATCTTCCTCACCAAGTTTACCTTCTTTTTTTAACGCTTCACAAACATCGATAATTCCCTGCGCTTCAGCCAAAAGGGATTGCGCTTTTATAGAATTTTCTTTTTGGCTCATAACTACTTCGGAAAAAGCCTGCGCCAAGCCATGCAGTTGATCATTAGCCCTAAAGGTGATCGGTTCTTTAAGTGATTTTCCCTGGCCAATCTCTTTTAAATACCTTCTAAACCGAAACACCGGTCCGGCAATACTATGCGACCAGAATAAGGCAGCGAATAATGCAATCGTACCTAATGACACTGCTTGAATAAATGTAGTTACTAAAATTGTGTAGGGGAGAAGGGCTTTAAGCTGGTTAAGGCTGGCAATCCCTTCTAAATAGGTAGGCCCGATATTTTTGTTCAGAAAAATAAGTATGGTTAAGCCAAAGACCAAGCAGCCGGTTAAAACAATAACCGCGAAGCGAAAAACAAAGGTAACCGTATGTTTTGGTTCTAATATCCCTCTAAATTTACGCACTTTTATATTATATCATAATCTTAGAGAATTAAGGCCTTATTTTATGCAGGAAAAAATATCCTTGCAAATTCAAGAGTTATGTGTTACATTTTATTTGTTAAAGCCACGGGACAACTCGAAGGAGAGTAATGTTCCAGAAGGAAAAGGTTCACCCACATCATTTTTACCGGAGGAGGCAAAGTACAAGGGTCAGTTTACTGGCTCTATTTTTTTGCCTTTTACCCGCCTTAATCTTTGCTGCTCCCCTGAAAATCAATAACGACAGCCAATATACCAACTCTACTGCCGTTACTCTCAACCTCTCCCTGCAAGATATCCCCAACGGAAACAATGTTTCTCAGATGAGTTTTTCTAACAATAATGCAAGCTGGACAACTCCAGAATCCTATAATTCAACTAAAAGCTGGAATCTATCTCCGCAGGGAAATGTTACAGGCAATGGAAAGGTTAATATAGGGGACGCTATGTTTATAGCTCAATACCTCGCAGGCAAACGTCAGTTTACCCCTGAGCAGCTTGCCTTAGCTGATGTTAACCAGAATAACAAGATTGATATTGGGGATTCTATGTTTATTGCCCAATATCTTGCCCGTATAAGACCAAGCTTACCTCTTGTCAGCGGCGAGGCCCAACGGACTGTCTATGTAAAATTTAAGGATAAGGCAGGAAACTGGTCAAATGTTTATTCTGATACGATTATGTTGGTTCCTCTGCCGCCGACCACTACTTTTTCTAAAGACGAAGGTAGCAATTGGAGAAATACATCGTTAACTTTTGCCCTTACATCTGTTGATTCTTCGGGCGCAGGGGTAGATAAGATCTATTACTCAATTGATGGCTCAAGTCCTTCAATACTATATACCGGGCCCGTGACCTTTTCGAAAGAAGGGATATACGATGTTAAGTTTTATGCCGTAGATAAACTTGGCCAAGCAGAACCGATAAAATCCGCTTTAAAATATGATTATATTATCATAGATAAAACACCTCCGCAGAAGGGTTCAATAAAAATTAATAATGGCAGCCAACACACTAATTCGCGTTCGGTTGTCTTAGATTTATCCGCCGAAGATTCGCTTACTGGGATGAGCGAAATGCAAAACTCCAATGAGAACGCTAATTGGGATAATCCTAAGGACTACCGGTCTGGTCCTAGAGACTATGATACTCAAAGGAACTGGAGTTTAACTCTTGGTGATGGCGTAAAGACTGTGTATGTTAGATTTAAGGATAGAGTGGGTAACTGGTCAAATCCGGTTTCTGCTACTATAATTCTTGATACGACACCGCCGCAGATTACCAGTTTAAATGTTGCTAACGGCTCAACTTTATATGAAAATGATGAGGCCATAATTTCTCCTCAAATTAGTGATCTTAGTTTTTTAGAATACCAATTTAATATTGATGGCGTAATAAAACAGGCTTGGTCAGAAAAAAATAATTATAAGTGGGTTCCTGCTTCTCCTGGCAGGCATAACATAAAAGTAGAAGCTAAGGACATTAGCGGCCAAGATAATAAGTGGATGGATGTCTATGTTTTTAGAAAACCCATTGAGCCATTATGAAACGGATTCTTTATAAAACTATTTGTATAGCCTTAGTATCAATCCATATTCTTACTATTTCTCTTCATGATGTAAGTTTTGCAGATTCTTCTGGGACTCAAACAACTATTCAAAGTTCTCCATCTGTTGAATCTACCCAACAATCCAGTCAAACAGCGTCTGTTTCTGAACAGCCTCAATCTGAGTCGGGTAATGCAAAAACTAACTATGTGAAACCTACAAGGCTTAATAGCCCGGAGGAAGGCTCATCAAGTCAGGCTTCAAATTCCTTTGGTTTTAACTTAGGCGCCCTGCGGTCTTTTCAGAGTGATCCCTTTACTGGTAAGGCAACATTTTCTATTCCTATATCTGTTCCAGCTGGAAGAAATGGCATTCAACCCAATATTACGCTTAATTATTCTTCAGGAGCTGGAAATGGTATCTTAGGCTTAGGTTGGTCTTTAGAGTTAGGCTCTATTGAGCGCTCAACCAAAAAAGGCGCGCCTAAATATGATTCCACAGATACCTTTGTATTTAACTCCGGAGGCTCAAATTCAGAATTAGTCAGTATCGGAAACAACGAATATCGCGCTAATCTTGAAGGCGCCTTTATGAAGTTTATCTTTGACGGCTCATACTGGTTAGCAATAGATAAATCAGGAACCAAATATTACTTTGGGCAGAATAGCGCTAACCAGATCTTTGACGGCTCGCGGATTTTTAAATGGGCATTGGAAAAGGTTATAGATATTAATGACAATTACCTCGTTGTTATCTATTATAAAAACGATAATCAGCTTTACCCCTACAGGATATACTATACTGTTAATGAGAATAAGCCTTTATACCGCACTTATAACGAAATATGGTTTAGCTGGGATGATAGAAAGGATGGGGTCTTAAGTTATCGAGCAGGTTTCAGAATATTTACTGGAAAAAAGTTAGATAGTATTTATATTTCCTTTGCCCATTTTTATGCCTATGATATCATCCTTGATTTCTCTAATATGGCCGGTAGAGATATATTCACTAAATATTCTTTTGGATATAGTTTTACTGATTCGTTTCAAAGCCTGCTTACATCTATTACTCAAATCGGCTCGGATTTGAAGACTTCATTGCCACCGATAACCTTTGACTATCAACGGTCTAATCCTGGCTGGACATTAGCTAGTGATAAATTTCCCGGTAAAGGAATATTTAGTGGGGTAACCACTGTAGTAGATGTAAATAATGACGGTTTACCGGATATAACTGATAAAAATAGTGGCAAGTTTTATTTAGGGAAAAGCGATGGTTCTTGGCAGGAAACTATCGACTGGAGTCATTGGAAGTTACCAAGCACGAATGTAGATACCTTTGTTGATTTAGAAAATTTTCGTTTTGCGGATTTAAACGGTGATGGGTGGGTGGATATTATCTATCATCAACATGGAGATACAAGAGGACCTCAGCCAGCGTATATCGGTATTAACAATAAGAAAAATGGTTGGGATTATGATGAAGTCTTAAGCAAAAAATTCCCCTGTGATGCATATTTTGTAAATAACCATGATTTCCTTAAAGCCTCTGAATCGATGGGTTATGTCTTAGCTGATGTTAATGGAGACAGCCTCGTGGATATAATCAGAGCAAGTCCAAGCGGCCATGAATTTTATCTTAATTCCGGATCATCAGGATGGATAAGAGACGCTACTTATGATACCCCAACCGAGACTGATTTTACCGACGGCTCTACGCAATTAGGCGATATTAATGCTGATGGTCTGTCTGATTTAGTAATTGCTACCAAAAATGGAAACCCCAAGGGGAATATTAAAGAAACATTTCTGAGTACAGGGGCAGGTTGGTTTAGAGACACTGCTTTACGCCCAAATGAATGGTATATGGATTTCAGTGATAACTCAACTAAATTAGCAGATATAAATAGCGACGGCTTAGTGGACATTGTTCTTACAGATAGTGTATTCTTAAATATACGCGGCGACTGGACGATTTGGCGCAAGGATCAAAATTATATGATTCCAGAAGGAAATAATGATTATCCTCCACATCTAGGAACTAAATTGATAGATACCCAGGGTAAATTTTTACCTGACCTTGTAATAAACCGAATGGAATATGATGGAGGCAGCCATTTGGTAAGCAAAGTTTACAGGAATAAAAACAAAATGCCGTCCGACTATCTTACTAAAATCTCTAATGGTATTGGCGGCGAAGTACAAATTACTTATAAACCTTCTACCCAATTTGATAATACCGGCGGTGACGATATCTGTGATTTACCTTTTCCTGTTTATGTGGTAGATACAGTTACCAACCACGATACGGTTAACCCAAATAATCCTGACATAACCACAAGGTACGAATACAAGGACGGCTTATTTGACTTTAGCGAAAGGGAATTCCGCGGTTTTGGAGATGTTAAGACGATTGACAGCGAAGGAAATTACTCAGAGAGTTATTTTAAACAAGATTCAATATTTAAAGGAAGGCCTTATAAGCAAGAAGTCAAATATAAAGACGGTAAACTTTATAGCAGGACTGAAAATACTTGGAAGAGTATACAGCCGTATCTGGGAGTCAACTTCGCATATTTAGAGCGCACAGATAATTATCTTTATGAAGGAGATATAGATTATAAAAAGCGTACAGGAAGTTCATTTGAATATGATTCCTATGGTAATCCTTCTAAGGTTATTTCAGAAGGAGAGACGGATAAAACCGGCGATGAGAAAACGCAGGTTACTGAATATACCTATAATACTCAAGATTGGATTGTATCTACTCCTAAACGCACCTATCTTATAGATCAAAACCAAAATAAAGTTTCAGAGGAATGGTTTTATTATGATGATGCAGCTTCAATTGATAGTGCCCCTGTAAAAGGCCTTTTAACCCAAGATGAAGTTTTAATCTTTAACCCTATCACTCAAACTAATTATACTACTGCAACCAAATATTCTTATGATGCCCACGGTAATCTAGTTCAAGTTATTGGTCCTGAAGGGAGGATTACTACTACTGAATACGATTCTTTTTTACAAACCTATCCTATAAAGCTAACTAATGCTTTAGGACAGAGAATAGAAACGGTTTACTATGGAATAAGCAATTATCCAAACGTAACAGCTGATTCTTTCGAAGGATATGGTTTATTTGGTCAAGTTAAATACACCAAAGATCCTAATAACCAAAAGACCTATAATGTTTATGATACTTTAGGCCGCTTAACTAAGGTAATCGGGCCGCTTGATACAGAGGATTACCCGGGAGTTATTTATGAATACGATTTAACTACTCGGCCCATTAAGATGACCAAGAAAGTCAAGGCTGATTATGCCTCGCCGCCAAACTACCTTATAACCTACTCTTTTTATGACGGCTTAGGCAGGCTTATCGAAAGCAAATCTCCTGCTGAAGCTGATCCCCAAACCCGGCAACCTCGCCAGATAATCTCTGGAATAAGTAAAATTGATGCAAAAGGCCAGCTTAAGGAAAAGTATTTACCCTATTACCTTTTATCTACAACCTATAACCCTGAAGAATATGTGCCGCTTACTTTTGATACGCCGTATACTACCTTCAATTACGACTTTCTAGGCAGGTTAACCCAAGCTGCTAACCCCGATCAAACCTCTTCTAAAATTACCTACTCAGATTGGTCTAGAACCATAACCGATGAAAACAGCCACTATAAAACCGAATATTACGATGTCTATGGCAGAGTCGTGAAGATAGAGGAGCATAACGGTAGCCAAACCTACACCACCACTTATGAATATGATGCTCAAGGTAACCTCATCAAAGTTACTGATAATCAAAACAATATCACTCAAATCTGGTATGATTCTTTAGGTAGAAAAATTAAGATGGATGATCCTGATATGGGTGAGTGGAAATACGAATATGATAAGGCCGGCAACCTCAAGAAACAAACTGATGCCAAAGGGCAAGAGTTAAGTTTTCAATACGACAGCTTAAACCGTTTAACCACTAAAGAAGGATTTGCAGTTAATTCGGTTAACGCGAGTGATTCAGTTAATGTAGCTAATTCAAATAACTATATAGTTGATTTTTACACAAAATTACTCTTGAATTTTGATAGCTTTGAAGACCTTTCTCTTGGCCATAAAAAGCTAAGCCTATATGGTAATACTATGGTAGATACCAAACAAGGCAAATCTAATAATACTTCTTTATATTTTGATGGCAAAACAAGCTATTTAACTTTGGAAGATTCTGATGATTGGAGCTTTGGAAACCAAGATTTTACCATAGATTTCTGGGTGAAGTTTAATGATCTTGAAAAGGCTCAGATGCTTCTAAGCCAAGGCGAAGGATATAATAACAAGTGGCATATAGTAAAGGATTGGGGCCCCGGCAATAGGCTCTATTTTCTGTTTACCTATGCCCGAACTGTTGAAGTAAGATATTCAATGCTTAAAAACTGGCCAGTCTCAATAGGGAGGTGGTACCATATTGCTATTGTAAGGACTGGTAAAACCGCGAAGTTATTCATAGATGGCGTCTCCCAAGCGCTTGGCACTTGGGCTGAATTTGGTGATAATGATGTTGGGAATGTCTCTGCACCTTTATTTATTGGAGGTTTTGATGGAACAAGCAATATGCTTCTTAACGGTTGGATAGATGATTTAAGAGTAACCAAAGGCAAAGCGCTTTGGACGTCTGACTTTACTCCTCCTCAAGAAGAGACGGTTCCTCCAGTAGAAGGGACAATACTTCTTGCCACTTACGACTACGACGACTTAACCAAGCCCAATTGTATTGGCCGGCTTTCTAAGGTAACAGATCAATCCGGTTCAACTGAATTTTTCTATGATACCTTAGGCAGGGAGATTAAATCTATAAAGACAGTAGATAATAGTCAGTATGTAGTAGTTAGGGATTATGATACCTTAGGCAGGCTTACTAAGCTTACTTATCCTGATAACTCTATTGTTCAATACGAATACAATCCTCAGGGTATTGAAAAGGTTTACGCAAACAACTCAACAAGTTATATTTCAAATATTGACTATTCGCCAACTGGTCAAATCACTAACATCCAATACGCTAACGGCACAGAAACAAAATATGACTATGACCCAAAGACCCTAAGATTAACTAACCTGGTTACCCAATCCCCATCAGGAAAAATTCAGGAACTTGAATATAAATTTGACAACGTAGGTAATATTGCTAACCTTACAGATAAAGTTAATACTGCCACGCAATCCTTTATCTATGATGATTTAAACCGGTTAACGCAGGCAACGGGGACTTATGTTTCCTTTAGCTATGATTATGATTCGATCGGAAATATGCTCCATAAGGAAGGTATCAGTTTAGTCTATGGTAAGAATGGCAGGCTGCCTCATGCGGTAACTCAATACGCAGATAAATTAATAGACTACGATGCCAACGGTAATATGATTTCAAAAGGGCCCTCCTCAGGAGAAGGAGCTGCTCTTACTTATGATATTGAAAATCGTCTTACTAAAATAGAAGATCAATCACTGAGTCCTGTTTCAGAAGTTAAGAGTGTAACGCTTACCTTAAAACCCGGTTGGAATTTCATTTCTTCGCCTTTTATACTTCAGGATCCAAAAATCAGCTCCGTGTTTTCTGCAATTGCCGGTAAATATGATCAGGTTTCGCGCTATAATCCTGAGACTAAGCAATTTGAGCATTATGTGGGTGACCCTGAATTCAACCAGTTTGATACTTTTGAGTATGGGAGAGGATATCAGATATGTATTACCACTCCAACCAGCCTAACCTTTACTATTACAGGCAGCTTGGCTGAAGGGACTAAATTAATTCCGCTTAAAACCGGCGCAAATTTAGTTTTCTATCCCAAGACAGTTGAAGCCGAAGTTGAAGCTGCGTTAGCTTCGCTAAAAGTAGGCGTAGACTATTCCAAAGTTTTATATTATGACAAATCTCAAAATAGATTCTTGGAATACTCTCCAGCGAAAAAAGAATTTGACACTTTTAAACCGGGAGTAGCATATTATCTTTATTGTTTGCAGGATACAAACTGGAAATTAGACTTTCCAGCATTTAGCACTAACTTTGTCTACGACGGAGATGGGGGCAGGGTAAAAAAAGCCGTAGGCTCTTCCTCAACTACCTACATCGGTTCGCTCTTTGAAAAAGATTCAACCGGTAAAACAACCAAGCACATCTTTGCCGGAGCGAACCGTATAGCCTCAGTGTCATTGCGAGGAGCTGCCGAAGGCAGCGACGAGGCAATCTCTTACTATCATAGCGATCATCTGGGTTCATCCAATGTGATTACCGACAAAGATGGTAACCAGATAGGCCTTACAGAATTCACTCCCTATGGTTCTATCTCTAAGCAGTCAGGCTCCTATGATCCCAAGTATAAATTTAATGGTAAAGAATTAGAGAGTACGGGATTATATTTTTATGGTGCGCGATATTACGATCAGGAGTTAGGCAGGTTTATAAGTGCGGATACGATAGTGCAGGCGTCCTATGATCCCCAGAGCCTTAATCGCTATAGTTATTGTAGGAATAATCCCATAAATTACATCGATCCTACCGGACATTGGTGGTTTATTGGTATTATAGTAGGCGCAATACTTGGCGGCGTTAGTTCTGCAGTCAACAATCAACCGGTATGGCAGGGGGCGCTTATGGGTGCCTTGGGCGGAGCATTAGTTGCCGGAGGTGCTGCTTTAGCTACAGAAATGGGGCTTTCAGCAGGTTTGGGTGCAACGATTGGAGGAATAGTAGGTGGTGTAGCTAGCTCTGCAGTTAATGGTGGAAATATCGGAGTTAGCGCACTTACTGGTGGATTGGGTGCAGGAATAGGGTACGGTCTTGGCTCTTGGGCGAGTGGATGGAATAGTGGAAGTTTTTGGGGTGGATTAGGCGCTTCAGCAGTTGCCGGTGGTATTGCTGGAGGAGTAGGCGCAGAACTTTCGGGAGGTAGCTTTGGCCAAGGCGCATTGATGGGGGCAGCATACAGTAGCGCGGGATTTTTAGGATCATATGGTGCCAATAGTTTAGACCCTCGTGCTGTTCAAGCAAGAGCCTATGAACGTGAAGTAAAACAAATGCACGATCTTAACGTAAAAAAGAATGATATGGTAAAGATAGAAACTGGTGGTAGACCAGTTGCCGGAACTGGTGCATCACATCGCTTTATCTCTGGGTTTGAAATGGGGCCAAAACAACCGGGAGGAGGACCAATAACAACCACAAACACAGTTAATGATTTGTCAAGTTGGCGTACTTTCAAAAATACGCAGGATGCTTTTGGGACAAGAACCGCTAATACTGTTACCACTGAAGTTAGCTTTTCTGGTTTAGTTGATGCGATAGATCTATATAACGGCTCTTGGGGTGGTAGCCAGTATAGCGCATTCAGTTACAATAGCAATTATGCCGTCAATACGGTAATCTATGCGGCAGGTGGAAATACCCCCGGTGCATTTTGGGCACCAGAATTTAGGAGTTCAACCCTATATTATTCACAGAACCCAAATAATTGAGATAAGCTATTATGGGAAAAATTAAGTTGCTTTTATTCATATTGCCAATTTTTATACTAATTAATAATTTTAGAGGAGTAGCTATGGCAAAAGGACCGGATTACAAAGCAGTGATTCAAGAAAAATTTAAACAGCTCGATTTATCTGATGGCGTTAGCAAAGAAGAGGCGATTATTATTGCTCAGAATTATCTTATTGAGCAAGAATTAGATAAGAAATATGTTTTAAGAAAACCTGAAGTTGATGAGCGTGATTTCGGTACAGAATGGGTTATAACTTTTAACGCAACATATTGGGAAAGTATAAAACAAGCTAACATTTTTGGTCTCACAGGGATAATGAAATGGTGGATTAGCGTGGATATTGATAAAAAAACAGGAAAGATAGAAAGCGTAGGCGGTCCTGATTTATAGCAGAGTTTTGCCCACTTTCCCACTTGACAAAATTCCCACTATATGTTATGCTTTGGTTGGGAAAGGAGGTTAATAGAAATGAAAACTATGAAAATTCCACTTAAAAAGAGAGAAGTAGTCGAGATAAAGGAAAAGTTTATGCCTGTAGATACACGGCCGCTTGATTCAAAGCACAGGATAACTTTAGGGGGAAGGCTTTATAGGCTGATAATGAGCAAGATGAAGATCGACTCTTATCAGGTGTTTGTGGGTAAGAGCGGGGATATACTTCTTAGGCCGGCAGTTTCGATTCCCTCAAGCGAAGCCTGGGTTTATAAAAACCCTGAAGTTATTGGTAAAATCCGCAAGGGATTGCAAGAAGCGGGCGAAGCCAAGACAGAGAAGGTCAGTGATTTAGAAGGCTTTTTGAATGAACTATGAGTTGTTTTTTAAGCTTTACTCCCAGCGCAAAGCAAAGCTTGAAAGAACTAAAAGATTCGGCGCACTTGGAAAAACGCTTTAAAGCAGTCACTAAGGCGCTGAAATATCTCGTAGAAAATCCGCGCCATCCAAGCCTGCAGACCCATCAGTATTTCTCGTTATTCGGCCCAAGCAGAGAAAAGGTTTTTGAGGCCTACGCAGAGCAGGATACGCCCGCTGCTTATAGAATTTTCTTTTATTATGGTTCAAGCCGCGGAGAAATAGTAGTTTTTGCGATTACTCCACATCCCTAAGGGAGAATAGGAAATTCTCGCCCGCCAATAGATAAGCCTTGACAGAATATATGAATAAATGTAGTATAATGAAATCAAGATGGAAAAATTACTCACTTTATATGAATTGGCGGATTATCTTAAGGTAGATAAGTTTACTATCTACCGTATGGTTTATCGGAAACAGCTGCCTGCGATTAAGGTCGCCAACCAGTGGCGCTTTAAGGAAAAAGATATAGAGCGCTGGCTGGAAAAGAATAAAAATTACACAATCAAAAGAAAGAAGAGGAGGGCGTTTATATGTTAGAGATACTTTCAGAGATAGACAGGCTTCAAGAAGAAATTAATTCTTTTAGGCCGCTAGCGCCAAACACGCTAAAGCAGTTAAAAGAATATTATCGAGTGGGTTTGACTTATAGCTCTAACGCCTTAGAAGGTAACTCTCTTACCGAAACTGAGACAAAGGTAGTTTTAGAGGATGGAATAACCATAGGAGGAAAGCCGATTAAAGATTACTACGAGGCATTGGGGCATAGCGAGGCTTATGATTATATCTATAAGTTATCCAAAGAGAGAGGGTTCACAGAAAACGACATTAAGAAACTGCATAAACTATTTTACCATAGAATTGACGAGGCGCGCTCGGGCAGATACAGAAAAGAAAAAGTTTTAATCTCCGGCTCAAAATATCCTTTGCCGGGCCCTGAAAAAGTTCCCGAACTTATGGAAGGATTTATCAAAAAGATGGAAGGTTCGGCGAAGAAAAACCACCCGGTTGTGTATTCAGCCCTTGCTCATAAAGAACTTGTTTTTATACATCCTTTCGTGGATGGTAACGGCAGGGTTGCAAGGCTCTTAATGAATCTGATCTTGCTGCAAAATGGCTATTGTATAGCGCTAATCCCGCCTATACTACGAAGGGACTATATCAACGCATTAGAGAAGGCGCATACAGATGATAAGGAGTTTAGCGAGTTTATTTCAAGAGCGGTAAGGGAAACGCAGAAAGATTACCTGAGGCTTTTAAGGGGATAAAAATAGAACCGTCCCCAGGTTCTTCTGAGGTGTTTCTGGTAGGGCTAAAGGCCTAGAATAATATAGGTCTTTTTATTTTTAGGGAAAAGGACTTTCGGCCCTTGTGGGTAGGCTTAAAATCACTATAATGATTGAAAAAAACTAACAATTCGCCCGCCAGTAAATCCTTGGCCGGCTCACTAAAAATATGAAGTGGTTTATTTCCCACGAGACAATCAGGTCGCCCTTTCTAAAGACTTTGGAAAAAGATTGCGGCGAAAAGATCAGCCATTGTTATCAATGCGGCAAATGTTCCGCGGGCTGTCCTATCTCTTATCAGATGGACTACCTGCCGAATCAAATTATCCGGATGGTCCAGTTGGGGATGGAGGAGCAGGTTTTATCCAGTAAAACCATCTGGCTCTGCGCCTCTTGCCTTACTTGCACCTCCAGATGCCCCCGTCAGATCAATGTTGCTGAAATTATGGATTATCTGCGCAGGCGCGCTTATACCAAGCATATGACCCCGCCGGGAGAAATCGAGGTCCCTCTCTTTAATAAGATTTTTTTAAGGAACATAGAATTACACGGAAGGCTTTTTGAATTAGGGCTTATCGGTATGTTTAATCTCTTAAGCGGAAAATTTTTTAAAGACGTGGCTTTGGCGCCAAGGATGTTCCTCAAGCGTAAAATCGGCTTGTTCCCGCACAAAATTAATAATTCAAAAGAGGTCAAGGAAATTTTTAAGAAATCCGGTAAATTAGGGAGAGCCAGAAGAGATAAATTATGGCAGCCTAAGCTTTTATTTTTGAATTTATCCAGAAAACTTATCGAGCGAATAGAGAGACTAAAATGAACATTTCGATTACACTCAGTGTTCATGGTGAGCGAGCGAAGCGAGTCGAACCATGAAATACGCCTATTATCCCGGTTGTTCTTTGCATTCAACCGCCAAAGAATATGACCTTTCCACAAGAGAGGTAGCTAAAGCGCTGGGTATCGAACTTATTGAGATCCCCGATTGGATCTGCTGCGGAGCAACACCCGCGCATATCACCATGCACCTCTTGTCGCTTGCCCTACCGGTTAAAAATATCATTAAAGCCCGGGCAATGGGTTCTTATGAGATAGTTACCTGCTGCGCCGCTTGTTTTAGCCGCTTAAAGACCGCCAATTATTTTATGCGGACTGATGATGAGCACCGGCAAAAGGTTGAGCAAATAGTGGGCGAGCCGTATAAAGGCGAAGTTAAGGTGAGGCATTTTCTGGATGTGCTGGTAAATGATTTTGGCTTAAAAAACCTAAAAGGAAATTTGGTGAAGGAGCTGAAGGGTTTGAAAGTCGCTTGTTATTATGGTTGCCTGCTTACCCGTCCTCCGGAAATTACCGAGTTAGATGATTTAGAAGATCCGCATTTAATCGATGACCTTATGCGCACGATCGGCGTAGAACCTGTGCAATGGCCTTATAAAACCGAATGCTGCGGAGCAAGTTTTTCTCTGACTAAAACTGATATTGTCTTAAAGCTTTCTTGCGATATATTGCAAATGGCCTATGACGAAGGCGCTCAGGCGATTGTGGTTGCCTGTCCGCTCTGCCAGTCGAATCTTGACCTTAGGCAGTCAACAATTAATAAAAAATACAAAAAAGATTTTAATCTGCCTATTTTTTATTTTACGCAATTAATAGGGCTCGCCTTAGGCATTGATGGTAAAAAGTTAGGATTAGATAAACATATTGTTCCTCCTGCAGCGTTATTAGGAGAGAAAGATAAGTTAGCTAAAATATGAAAATCGGTGTTTTTGTCTGTCACTGTGGAACAAATATCGCCGCTACCGTGGATGTAGAAAAGGCGGCCAAGGCCGCCTTAAATTTGGCGAAGGTAAAATTTTCCACTACTTATAAATATATGTGTTCTTCACCCGGGCAGGCTTTAATTAAAGACGCGATCAAAGAAAAAGGATTGGACAGGATTGTAGTTTGCGCCTGCAGCCCCAGCCTTCACGAAAAAACATTCAGAGAATGCTTGAAAGAAAGCGGGATAAATCCTTATTTATTAGAGATTGCCAATATCCGCGAGCATTGTTCTTGGGTCCATCGGGATAGAGAGACTGCCACGCGGAAGGCGATTGAAATTATGAAGCTTGCCGTAACTAAAGTTACGCATAATCGGCCCCTTGAGAAAACCCATATGCCGATAGAAAAGAGAGTTTTGGTGATCGGAGGCGGGATTTCAGGTATCCAGTCAGCCATCGATATTTCTTTCGCTAAATTCCCTGTGGTGATTGTGGAGAGAGAGGCCTCAATCGGCGGGAGAATGGCAAGGTTTGATAAGACCTTTCCTACCTTAGATTGCGCGGCTTGTATTTTAACGCCTAAGATGGTCACGGTCGCTCAGAATAAATATGTAACATTGCATACTTATGCTGAAATAGAAGAGGTTACCGGCCATGTGGGTGATTTTAAGGTTAAGATTAGAAAAAAGGCACGCTTTGTAGATACGTCTAAATGTACCGGCTGCGGCGCCTGTTGGAATAAATGTCCGGCAAAAGTAGCTTCTGAATTTGACTTAGGTTTATGCAAAAGAACCGCCATCTATACCCCCTTTCCTCAAGCTGTCCCCAATATACCGGTGATCGACCGCGAAAACTGCCTTTATCTTAAATCCAAGAAATGCGGCCTCTGCCAAAAAGTTTGCCCTTTTGGGGCGATAAACTACCAGATGCAAGATGAAATCATTGAAGAGAAATTCGGGGCGATTATCGTGGCTACCGGTTTTACGCAATTTGACCATTCTGTCTATGGCGAGTACGGTTACGGAAAATATAGAGATGTGATTACCGGTTTGCATTTTGAACGCATGGCAAATTCTTCCGGCCCCACCGGGGGTAAGATTATCCGGCCATCTGATGGTAAGGTTGCGCGGGATGTAGTTTTTATCCAGTGCGTAGGCTCGCGTGATGAACAAAAGGGCGTATCTTATTGTTCAAGGCTCTGCTGTATGTATACGGCAAAACACGCATTGCTGCTTAAAGAACATAATCCGGACTCCCAAGCCTATGTCTTTTATATTGATATCCGGGCAGCGGGTAAAAATTACGAAGAGTTTGTGAAAAAAGTACAGAATGAATACGGAGCGGTTTATTTAAGAGGGAGGGTTTCCCGGATTTTTGAAAAGGGAGGAAAGCTCATTGTCAGAGGCGCGGATACTTTAAGCGGCGCTCAAATTGAAATCAAGGCGGATCTGGTGGTTTTGGCTGTGGGTTTAATCGCCCAGAACGATGCGGCAAAACTCGCCCAGATGCTGCATATACCTTATGATCAGAACAATTTATTTACCGAAGCGCATCCTAAGTTGGCGCCGGTAGAGACGATCACTAGCGGCGTATTCTTAACCGGAGCCTGCCAATCGCCCAAGGATATCCCCGATACGGTTGCCACAGCCTCAGCTGCTTCAGTCAAGGCGTTAGGGCTTTTAGTACAGGATCAATTGGAAAAAGAGCCATTAGTGGCCCGGGTAGATAAAAATCTCTGTTCCGGTTGTCAGGCCTGCATTAAAGCCTGTTCTTTTAATGCCATCGAAACAAAAGAAGTAGAAGATAGGGCGCTTAAAAGGAAGAGAACTGTGGCTGAGGTGATTGAGGGTGTATGTTCTGGTTGCGGCAATTGCACAGCAGTATGCCGTATGTCCGCGATAGATTTGGAAGGATTTTCTAACCGGCAGATTATGGAAGAGATAGAGGTTTTATGACAGGGGACAGAAGTGAGTGGGAGCCGAAAATAGTGGGATTCTTGTGCAATTGGTGCAGTTATGCCGGAGCGGATTTGGCCGGGCAATCACGCTTGGAATATCCGCCAAATGTAAAGATTATCCGGGTGCCTTGTTCAGGGAGGGTAAATCCTCTTTTTGTTTTGAAGTGCCTGTCCAGCGGCGTAGATGGGGTACTGATTTCAGGTTGCCATACCGGTGATTGCCATTATTCCGAGGGAAATTTTCACGCGCGCAGAAGATTCACTATATTAAGGAAACTTTTTGAATATTTAGGCATAGATCCCAAGAGGTTTCAGATGGCCTGGGTTTCTGCTTCTGAGGCGGATAAATGGGCAAAATTAGTTAAAGGGTTGGTGGAAGAGATTAGACAGGCAGGGCCGAATAAGCTGGGGCATAGGTAAAATGAGCGAAGAATTAAAAAACAAGGCCAAAGAATTATTAACCAATAAAAAAGTAGATTTGATTATCGGCTATCAAAGGGCAGCGGACGGAGTTTTAGCCGCGCCTTGTTTTATCGATAGCCAAGATGACGCGGAGAAACTGATCTGGGATTCCTACTGCGTATATAATCTGGCTAGTTATTTAAAGGATTTCCCCGCGAAAAGAAAAGGGATAGTTGTAAAGGTCTGCGATCTAAAGTCAATCACCGTCCTGCTTCAGGAGAATCAAGTGAAGCGGGAGGAGCTGTTGATCATCGCTGCTTCCTGTCCGGGTGTAATCGATGAAAAAAGATTAAACCCGCTTGATCAGCAGGCCCAAGAGATCGTCTTTGCGGGAAAATGTAAAACCTGTAAAACCATAACACCCGCCTATTATGATATCTTGATCAACGAACCGCAAAAAAATGACAAGCTATCTGAAATCGGGCAGGATGAATATGAGCCTGTGCGTAAATTAGAAGCAAAGTCTATAGAGGAGAGGTTTAAATTCTGGGAGAGTGAATTCTCCCGCTGCATCCGTTGTTATGCCTGCCGGCAGATCTGTCCTTTATGTTACTGTCCGAAGTGCGTGGCAGAGCAGATTACGCCGGGTTATTTCTCAAAAGGCGTTAATTTAGAAGGGAATCTCTCCTGGAATATTACGCGGGCGATGCATCTGGCCGGCAGGTGCATTGATTGCGGGGAGTGCGAAAGGGCCTGTCCCGTAGGTATTCCATTAAGAGATATCAATAAAAAAATAGAAAAAGAGATCAAGGAATTATTTAAATATGAAGCCGGCTTAAGCGTAGAGCAAAAGCCTCTCTTAAGTTGTTTTGATAAAAGCGACCCGGAAGATTTTATTAAATAGAAAAATTATGTTAAGAATAGCGCAAAAAGAAGAGTTGCAGAAGATGATCGACGGGTTCCTGGCTGATTACGAGGTTATCGGCCCGCGGGAATTACCGGGTAAGGGTATATTCTACCAGCCAATCACTAATGCCCAAGATTTATATTTAGGCGAAAGGTTCGCCATTGAACCGGTAAAAAAATTCTTCTTCAGGCCGTCAGAGTATCTTTTTGAAGGAGGTTTAAAAGAGGGAAGCGAATTTTTAGAAGGCATTCCTTTAGCCCAAAATAAACGGATGATTATCGGAGTACGGCCTTGCGAAGCAAGAGGCCTGGCTTTATTAGATAAGATATTTAATACGGAATATAAAGATGAGGCGTATGTCAGCCTGCGGGAAAAAACTATTTTAGTCGGTTTGAGTTGTCAGGCTCCGGGAAAAGATTGTTTTTGTACCTCAATCGGAGGCTCGCCAGTCCAGGCCCGGGGTATGGATGCGCTTATTTTCTCAGCCGGCAGTAAATACGTCATAGAAATAATTACCGATAAAGGAAAAGATATTTTTGACACTTGCCCAAAAGAGCCGGATAAAGAAGAAATAAAGGCTTGGGAATCTCTTAAGGAAAAAAGCAATGCGGCGTTGCGCAAAAAAATTAAAATTCCTGAAAGCCTGGATAATATTTTTGAAAGCGGTTATTGGGGTAAGGTTTCTTCCGCCTGCATCAGCTGCGGAGTCTGCACTTATCTTTGCCCTACCTGTCATTGTTTTGACTTAGTGGACGAAGAACGTAAGAAGCTGCGTTGTTATGATGGCTGCGCGTTTAGCGATTTTACCTTGGAGGCTTCCGGAGGAAATCCCCGGCCGACAAAAATGGAGCGTTACCGGCAAAGGGTTTTCCATAAATTTGATTATTTCAAAAAGAATTTTGGTGAACACCTTTGCGTTGGCTGTGGAAGATGTATCAGGCATTGTCCGGTGAAGATGAATATAGCGGAGATTGTTGATCAAGCGCCTGTTTAAGAGGAGAGATGAATAGCCTATATTTACCACATTTAGCCCAAATTACCGGGATCAAACAAGAAACGCAGGATATCAAAACTTTCAAATTGGCTCTCTTGGATTTGTCCGCAGGAAGTTTTTTTAATTATAGGCCGGGGCAGTTTGTGGAATTTTCTGTAATTGGCGAAGGGGAAGCCCCATTTTGCCTCTCTAATTCTCCTACGCGCATGCCTAAAGGCAGCATTGAATGCAGCGTAAAGAAAATAGGTAAGCTTACTCAGGCGCTGCATGATTTAGATATCGGCGATAGAGTGGGAATAAGGGGGCCATATGGAAATGGATTTCCTGTTGAGCAATTGAAGAATAAGAACCTTTTGTTTATAGCAGGAGGAATTGGCTTGGCACCGCTCAGGTCTTTAATAAATTATTGTCTGGATAAGAGAACTGAGTTTAAGGGTATCACTATTCTAAACGGAGCAAGAACACCTAAGGATTTAGTTTATCAGGATGAATATGAGCATTGGCGAAAAGCCAAAGATACTCAGCTGCATCTGACCGTTGATTGTCAGGAAGAAAACTGGGCCTGTATGGTGGGAGTGGTGCCAAAGATTTTAGAGACATTGGCGCCAACCTGTGAGGATAGTGTGGCGATACTCTGCGGCCCGCCAGTAATGATTAAATACACCTTACCTGTCCTGCTGAAATTGGGATTTTGCGAGACAGCCATAATTACTACGATGGAAATGAAGATGAAATGCGGGCTGGGTAAATGCGGAAGGTGCAATATTGGCCCTCTTTATATCTGTAAGGATGGCCCTGTATTTAACTACGCTCAAGTAAAAAATTTTATTCACTAAAGGGAGGTAAAAATGGAGAGTAAGGCAAGGATTTTGATCATTGATGACGATCCGGATATCGTTCAGTCAATGCGGGTGGTCTTGGAAAGCAAGAATTACCGGGTAGAGAATGCCACTAGCGGGGAAGAAGGCCTGAGGATGGTTAAGGCGGAGAAACCGGATCTGGTTATACTTGATGTGATGATGGAGACCAGCGATAAAGGGTTTGATGTCGCCAGAAAGATCAAGTGGGATAAAGACTGTAAGGATATTCCCATACTTATGCTGACGGCAATAAAAGAAAATACCGGTTTGGATTTTAAGAATGAGGCAGGCGATGAAGTATGGCTTCCGGTGGATGATTATTGCGATAAGCCGCTTGATCCCCAAGTTCTGATTTCCAAGGTCGAATCACTCACTAAGAGTAATTAATTTCCTTATGGGAATCGCTGCTGCGCGAGAAGGGTTGCTGGAAAGGCTCTATTGGCTCATAAAACTGAGATGGTTGGCTGTCTTGGGGGCTTTTTGCACAGTTTTATTTGTTAACCATGGGCTTAAATTTAAGCTTCCAATTTTTCCGCTTTATGCTACAATTGCACTGCTCTTTATGGGAAATGTCGCGTTTTTTTTCCGGTTGATTCGACTAAAGAATAAATCAGCGTTATCAATGAACCGGATTGCTAATGTCCAGATTGCCTTTGATCTTTTGGTTTTAGCTGTTTTGATACATTTTTCCGGTGGTATTGAAAATCCGTTTATCTTTTATTTTATATTTCATATGATTATTGCCAGCACGTTACTTTCGCGCAAGGCTTCTTTTTTACAGGCAACATTGGCCGCTGTTTTTTTCTTTGCCATGGTTAACTTGGAATATTTAGGTATCCTCCCGCATTACTGTTTAAAAGGTTTTATGATCGATTGCCAGCGCCATAACCCCATTTATCTGGGAGGGGTTTCTTTTGTCTTGGTGAGCACTTTATATATTGCCGTATATTTCGCGACTTCCATTGCCAACAGATTAAAGCAGCGCGAAATGGCCTTAAATATCAGCAATGAACAATTGCGAGAGAAGGATAATGTGAAATCCGAGTATGTTTTGCGGGTTTCCCACGACATTAAGGAAGACCTTGCCGCGATCCAAGGCTGCCTTGAGCCGGTAGCCAGAGGTATTACCGGAGAGCTTAATCCGAAGCAGTTGGATTTGATCCAAAGGGCGACGCGAAGAACCGGAAGCCTTTTGTTTTTTATTAAGGCGCTATTAGAAATCACGCGCATGAAACTGAGCCGGGAAGTGAAAATGGATTATTTTTCTTTTAGCGAAACGCTTTCCGAAGCTGTCGCGCAGATTGCTTCTAAGGCGCTTGACAAAAATATTTCCTTGAATTTGTACTTAGAGCCAGGCATCAACAGGATAAGGGGGTCTAAGGAATATATTCAAGAAACCCTGGTTAATCTTTTGGCAAATTCAGTCAAGTATACGCCCCGTAACGGAAGAATTGATCTAAAGGGGAGCGATAAGGGTAACCGTATTTTAATCGACATTTCCGATAACGGTATCGGGATCCCCAAAGGCGAATTACCGAAGATCTTCGAAGAGTTTTATCGGGCTTCCAACGCGAAAGAAGTGGAAAGAGACGGTACAGGGCTGGGCCTTTCCATAGCCAAGCGTATCGTAGAAATACATAACGGTAAAATTTGGGTAGATTCGCAAGAGGGAAAGGGCAGTGTATTCCATATAGAATTACCCAAATAATCAGTGAAGGCGCCCGATGGAAGAAAAAAACGGAAAATTTTCAGGATGGCATAAGAAATACGCTTCCTCAGATGTGATTATCGCAGGGGCCGGGCCAAGCGGGCTGATGGCAGCCTTGGATTTGGCAAGATTACACCTGAAGACGCTGGTTATCGAGCGTAATGATCATGCCGGAGGAAGATTGTGGACTAGTGATTTTTTGATCGATACCTCTTTGGCTGCCTCTGGATTTAGGGAGATCTTAGATGAGTTTAATATTCCTTATAAAAAAGGAAAAAACGGTTTATATGTTAATGCCGGAGCAAATTTATCCTCAAAGCTTATTTCCGCCGCCTGTGATGCGGGGGTGAGAATCCTTAATATGGCGGAGTTTAATGAGATTATTTATACTGATGGAAAGATAGAGGGAGTAGCGATGAATTGGAGTCCTGCTCTTTCATTGGAAGATGCGGTACGTACATCCGTTTCCGTTACTTTAAAGTCTAAGTTAGTTGTTGATGCTAGTGGAAGGGATGCCTGCGTTTTTAAAAGTCTGATTAAAAAAGGAATCGCCAGCACGGAAAAATACAGCCAAATAGATTTACGTAACGCTCAAACGCTATTACTGGAGAAAACAGGCCTGCTTTATCCGGGTTTGGCAGTTACGGGGATGGCTGTTTCAACGATTTATGGGATTCCTGCGGCAGGACTAAGTTTGGCTAGTTTGTTACTTTCGGGAAGAAAGGCAGCGCAGGAAGTAGAATTGTTTTTTGCGGAGGATTACTTGGGATTACAGAAGAGGCGCGCTTAAAGATGATCGCTGATTACGGTTATGTAGGTTTATTTTTTCTCTTTGGGATAGTCTTTGTGGCTAGCGCATTTATTGTCTCTTGGCTGCTTAGGCCGCGGGCAGCCAACCCTGTCAAGAATTCTCCCTATGAATGCGGTGAAGCGGTGAAGGGAAATTCCTGGATTCAATTCAATGTGCATTATTACTTAATTGCGCTTATATTTGTTATATTTGATGTAGAAGTATTATTTCTTACGCCTTGGGCTATTATCTTGCGTGAATTAGGGCACGTGGCTTATGTCGAAATGCTGGTCTTTATCGCGATCTTAATTTTTGGCCTGATTTATGCTTGGAAGAAAGGAGCTTTCGATTGGCAATAACCGAACAAATCCCCGGAGCTGAATTTATCCATAAATTACCGGGAGGCCCAGTAGTCTTAGCCTCTACGGAAAAAATATTTAAGTGGGCCAAATCCTCTTCATTATGGCCGTTGACTTTTGGGCTTGCCTGTTGCGCTATCGAGATGATTGCCGCCGGCGCCTCACGTTTTGATATCGACAGGTTCGGGGCAGGGGTTTTTCGGGCCAGCCCCCGGCAGTGCGACGTAATGATTGTCGCCGGAACTATTTCCGTGAAGATGGGTGAGTGCGTAAAATTACTCTATGAGCAGATGCCTGAGCCAAAGTATGTGATGGCCTTAGGTAATTGCGCCATCTCAGGGGGGATTTTTTATTATGATACCTATTCGGTGGTCAAGGGAACCGAAAGCCTCGGCATCCCGGTTGATGTTTATATTCCCGGCTGCCCGCCGCGGCCGGAGAATCTTTTCTTTGGCTTAATGAAATTACAGGAAATAGTAAGGAAGGAAAGGCATGCGGCAAAGTAAAGTTTTTGAGTTGATCAAACTAAAATTTCCGCAAGTTAGCGAAGAAGATCTAACCAAGGCAGTGATCGTGCCTCAAGAATTGCTTCCGGCAGTGGCCAATTACTTAAAGGGGCAAGATTTATCTTTTGATAATTTGCATTGCATTACCGCGGTGGATAGGCTGGAGCGGATAGAATTGGTTTATATCTTTTATTCTTTTAAAAACCGTCAACAGGCCATAGTTAAGGTTTATTTACCTATTGACGCAGCGGAAGTGGAGAGCCTGACTAAGTTTTATCGCTCGGCAGATTGGTTTGAGCGGGAGGTTTACGATTTATTCGGCGTAAAATTTCTTAACCATCCTAATTTGGCGAGGATTCTTAATCCTCAAGACTGGAAGGGTTATCCTTTGAGAAAAAATTATACCAATCCAAATTTGATCAGAAAGCCATGAAAATGAGTAATATGCATAGCGAGCAGTTGTGTGTGAATATGGGGCCGCAGCATCCTTCTACCCACGGTGTACTATATTTAGATCTACGTTTAGATGGAGAAGAGGTTGTTGATTGCATTACGCATATTGGCTATCTGCACCGTTCAATGGAAAAGATAGCGGAAAATCGCACTTACACTCAATTTATTCCTTTTACTGACCGCTTGGATTATGTAGCCTCGATGAATAATAATCTGGCCTATGTCTTGGCTGTAGAGAAACTGCTGAATTTAGATGTCCCTGAGCGGGCAAAATATATCCGGGTTATTGTCGCCGAGTTAAACCGTATTGCCAGCCACTTACTGGCTATCGGCACCTTTGCGCAGGATTTAGGCGCTTTTGCCACGCCTTTGTTTTATTGTTTTCGCGAACGCGAGAAAGTAATCGAGATCTTTGATGAAGTCTGCGGTAATCGGCTTACCTATAATTATATGCGTATCGGAGGAGTGCAATTTGACCTGCCTGAGGGTATAGACAGGCGGATTAAAGATTTTATAAAATATATGCGGCCGAAGATAAATGATTATGAAGGGCTTCTGACTAATAATCCCATATTTTTGGAGCGGACAAAGAATATAGGGATTTTATCCAAAGAAACGGCGATAAATTATAGTATAACCGGCCCGAACCTGCGCGCTTCAGGGGTACAATGGGATTTAAGAAAAGATGAGCCTTATTTGGTCTATGATAAATTCGAATTTGCTATACCCACAGGTAAAAATGGTGATATGTGGGATAGATATAGAGTGAGAATGGATGAACTTTCTCAAAGTTTGAAAATTATTGAACAGGCAATTGCAGGTATCCCTGAGGCTCAAGCAACGGTAAAAGCAGGCCGGATGATTAAGCCCGCGGCTGGAGAGGTTTATTTTAGGGCAGAAAGCCCTCGCGGAGAACTAGGGTTCTATATTGTTAGCGATGGCTCAGTCAATCCCTATAGGTTAAAGATAAGGGCTCCGTCATTTTCGAACTTAGCCGTACTCAGGGAGTTAGTTAAAGGGGTAAAGGTTGCCGATGTGGTGGGGATATTAGGGAGCCTGGATATTTTGATGGGAGAGATAGACAGGTAATGGTTACGCTTTCAAGCTTAATAGTCATGGTGTTGGTAGTTTCTGCAGTGCTGGGATTTATCTCAGCCTCTGCGATGTTTTTAATCTGGTGGGAGAGAAAGGTCTCTGCGCATATCCAAACTAGGTTTGGCCCCATGCGTGTTGGTTGGCACGGAGTCCTGCAACCCATCGCGGACGCTATTAAACTTCTCTGTAAAGAGGATATTGTGCCTGTTGGTGTGGATAAATGGGTTTGGTGGCTGGCACCTTTTTTTGTCACGGTTCCGGCAGTGATGGCCTTTGTGGCTATTCCCTTTGGTAAGAATTTGATTGTTCAAGATTTAAATCTGGGGATTCTCTATATCATCGCGATAACTTCTACGGGTATTTTTGGGATATTTATGGCTGGCTGGGGCTCGAATAACAAATATTCCCTTTTAGGAGGGATGCGTTCCGCGGCCCAGATCATCAGTTACGAAATTCCCCTGCTCATATCGATCATTACCGTGCTTTTGTTTTCAGGCTCACTTTCTATGCAGAAGATTGTTACAGCTCAGGCAAAATATTGGTTTATCCTTAATCCCAGTCTTTTTGTGGCATTCTTCGTTTATATAATTTCCGCGACCGCTGAGGTGAATCGCGCGCCCTTTGATCTCCCCGAAGCCGAATCAGAGCTGGTTGCCGGTTTTCATACCGAATATTCCGGGATGAAATTCGCGATGTTCTTCATCGCGGAGTATACCAACATGTTCACTATTTCTGCCATTGCCGCCACGCTTTTTCTGGGTGGGTGGAGAGGCCCGCTATTGCCCGGCCCGGTATGGTTTTTAATTAAAACTTACACGATTATCTTTGTATTGATGTGGGTGAGATGGACTTTTCCCCGGGTAAGAGTAGATCAACTGATGGGTTTTGCTTGGAAGGTCTTAACTCCCATATCTCTAGTGAATTTGATAATCGCGGGATGGTTTATACTTAAATGAAAAATTATTTTAAAAGATTAATCTTTGGCCCGATAGACCTTATTAAGGGGTTAATTGTCACATTTAGGAATCTTATTACTCCGGCGATAACCTTGCAGTATCCTACGCAAAAACAAGCGATGACCCAAAGATATAGGGGACTGATTGATTTGTATCCTGTTAAGTGTATTATGTGTTCTCAATGCGTTAAGATTTGTCCAACCAATTGCCTTGCGTTAACGCATAAGGAAGGGCCGGATAAAAAGAAGGAGCTGGAGAGTTTTAAATACAAGATGGAACTTTGCTGTTTTTGCGGGCTATGCGCGCAGGTTTGCCCCACAGCGGCTCTTTATATGAACAAGATCTATGAGATCGCGACTAGTAACCGTAAGGAATTAGAGATTAATTTATTAAATCCTGATAAATATGCAGAGTGGGCTCATCCAACAGTTAGGTAATTTAGGGCTGCCGCAACAAGATATAATCATTGCAACCTTTTATCTGGTCGCGGGCCTGACCGTATTTTTTGCCTTGCGCGTGGTCATCTCCAAAAATATCTTCCACAGCGCTATCTTTTTGGCGATGACCCTTATCGGCATAGCTTGCGTTTACTTATACCTAAACGCGGAATTCCTGGCCGTCGCGCAGGTATTAATTTATGTGGGAGCAATAGTAACCTTGTTTATCTTTGTGATTATGCTTACCGCCAATATCCAGGACCGCGCGATCAGACAGACCAATGAACAGGTGTTTATTTCAGCGGTAAGCGCGGCGGTCTTCCTGTTTATCTTAATCAAGGTAATCAAGAATAATCACTGGCAGTTGGCGGCTAATAAAGGTACGCAGAATTTAGGCATCGCCCAACTGGGAAGGTCGCTAATGACCACCTATGTCTTGCCTTTTGAAATTATCTCTTTAATTTTAATTGCGGTATTAGTGGGTGCGATAGTCATCGCAAAATCGGATAAAAATGATACCACTTGAGTCTTTTTTGATCTTAGGGGCAATTCTTTTTTCTATCGGCGTTTTTGGCGCTCTGACCAGGCGTAACGCCATCGGTATTCTTATCTCCATAGAATTAATCTTAAATGCCGCGAATATAAATTTTATTGCCTTTAATCAATTCCTGGGCAGCCCCGACTGTTTAGGCCAGATATTTACCTTATTAGTGATCACGATTGCCGCTGCCTCTGCTGTTATCGGCCTAGTTCTGGTAATCGCCCTTTACAGGAATACAAAAAATATCTTTGCGGAGAAGATAAACCTAATGAAATGGTAAATTACGCGCATTTAATTCCCATATTTCCTTTTCTGGCTTTTACGGTGAATATTTTATTCGGCCGGAAACTAAAAAAACTAAGCGCATTGATTTCTATTCTGGCTTCTGCCTGCGCCTTCTTATTTTCTTTACTGACGCTCTTGGGGTATTTAAACGGTAGGGGCTCATACACTTTCTTAAACTGGTTCCAATGGAAGGGTTTTTCTTTAGACTTCGGGGTATTGATTGACCCTTTAAGCTGCACTATGCTTTTAGTGGTGACTTTCGTCGGCACGCTGATCCAGATTTATTCCATTGGTTATATGCATGATGATCCGCGCTTCTCAAGGTTTTTTGCCTATATTTCTCTGTTTACTGCCTCAATGCTGGGTTTAGTGCTGGCGGATAACCTGCTTCTTTTGTTCATCTTTTGGGAGGGTGTGGGTGTGTGTTCCTATCTTCTGATTTCTTTTTGGTTTGAACGCGAAAGCGCAGCCAATGCTGGTATGAAAGCATTTATTACCACACGTATCGGGGATATTGGGCTGCTTATAGGAATATTAATCCTATTTTCTGCGACGCACACCTTTAACTTTAGCGCTCTACAGGGGGCCAGTGGTAATTATACCTTATTTACGATTGCGGCATTTTTAATTTTTAGCGGCGCGGTAGGAAAATCCGCTCAATTTCCTTTACACGTATGGCTTCCTGATGCCATGGAGGGACCCACGCCGGTATCTGCGCTTATCCATGCCGCGACCATGGTTGCGGCCGGCGTATATCTGGTGGGCCGCACATTCTGGTTATTCTCCAGCCATCCGTTGGCCTTAAATTGGGTAGCTTATATCGGAGCGATAACCGCCTTATTTGCCGCATCAATTGCTACGGTGAATAATGATATCAAACGTATCCTCGCTTATTCTACTATCAGCCAGTTAGGTTTTATGATGATGGGTTTGGGGATGGGCGGGTATTCAGCCGGTATATTCCACTTAGTTACGCATGCTTTTTTTAAGGCCCTGCTTTTCTTATGCGCCGGCAGTGTGATACACGCGGTTCATACTCAGGATATTCAGAAGATGGGAGGGCTGTTTTCAAAATTAAAAGTTACTGGAGCTACCTTTATCATTGCCAGTTTAGCTATTGCCGGCATACCGCCATTTGCCGGATTCTGGTCAAAAGATGAAATTCTTTCGGAAGCCTTACGAGCAGGGCATCCGGTTCTATTTAGTATAGGCATAGTGACCAGCCTGCTCACTGCTTTTTATATGTTTCGGCTAATCTTCTTGGTTCTCTTGGGAAAGGCGCGCTCAAAGCTCTCTGCGCATGAATCTCCTAGAGTGATGACCATACCTTTAAGCATACTGGCATTATGCGCCATAACCATCGGCTTGATCGGTTCACCTTTTATGCATTATGCCTTTCAAAACTTTATTCATCCTGAAGTAGAGAGCCTGAAACCGGATTATTTGGTAATGTTGGTTTCTACTCTGGTAGCGCTTTTAGGAATAGGTATTGCCTATTCATTCTATATCCTGAATAATAAGATATTACCCGTTGCTTTGCGCGCCAAATTCGCGCCATTTTATAGAGTTGTCTATAATAAATATTACGTAGATGAGATTTATGATGCTGTGTTTATCAAGCCCTGTATCGCGCTGGCTAAATTATCCAGTAAATTCGATTCAGGGATAATAGATGGGGCAGTTAATGGAACGGCCCGGGTAACGGTATTGGTAAGCCGGGTAAAGTCCTGGTTTGACCTGCGTATTATTGATGGCGTGGTAAACTTGACTGCCAAGATCGTCAATGTTTTTTCGCGCTCTTTACGCTTGGCTCAGACTGGCCGCGTGCAGTCTTATCTCTTGGTGGGATTCTTGGGTTTAGTAATTATTATACTTATTAAATTTATGGGGGGAATATGAATTTTCCGATTTTAACTTATATCATTGCTAGTACGGTTTTAGGCGCGCTTGTTGTTTTATGTATTCCAAAGAAAAACGTATTTCTGATCAAAACGGTTGCCACTATTTCCACGGGCATCGTACTTTTACTTTCCATCTTCTTAGTTGCAAAATTTAATCTGGCCAATACGGATATGCAGTTTCAGGAAAAAATAATCTGGATTCCGCAGATAAATATTTGGTATCATCTTGGCCTTGACGGGATAAGCATCGGCTTGATTTTTCTGACCAGCTTATTGGGATTTTTAGCTTGTATTGCTTCTTACCGGATAAACACAAGAGAGAAGGAGTATTTTTTCTTTTATCTTTTACTGAATACCGGGATGCTCGGGACATTTATGGCCCTGGATTTGTTTTTGTTCTATATATTCTGGGAAATTGTGCTGGTGCCGATGTATTTCCTGATTGCCATCTGGGGCGGCCCGAGAAAAGAATACGCGGCGATTAAATTCTTCCTCTATACCTTGGCCGGCTCGGTATTTATGCTCTTGGGCATAATCGCGCTTTATTTTACCTCCAATCCGCATACCTTCAATATGCTGGAGTTGGCCAAACCAACTCAAGCCTTGGCCTTAGGCCTGCAAATAGTAATCTTTATTGCCTTCTTTTTAGGATTCGCGGTCAAAGTTCCCTTATTTCCTTTTCATACCTGGCTTCCCGATGCGCACGTGGAGGCGCCGACTCCAATCAGCGTTCTCCTCGCCGGAGTTTTACTGAAGATGGGAGGGTACGGATTTTTCAGGATCAGTTTTCCTATTCTCAAAGAAGCCGCGCATTATTTTGCTCTGCCTTTGGCAATTTTAGCGGTGATCAATATAATTTATGCGGCCTTTGTAGCGATGGCCCAGCGCGATTTTAAAAAAATGGTGGCTTATTCATCGGTTAGCCATATGGGATTTGTCATTCTGGGATTGGCGAGTATGACGATAACCGGGTTTAATGGGGCGTTATTAGAGATGTTTAATCACGGCATCATCACCGGCGCAATGTTTTTATTGGTTGGCGTGCTTTATGAGCGTACGCATACCCGGGAACTGGATGCCTTCGGAGGATTAGGCGCGAAAATGCCGGTTTACGCGGGATTTCTGACCATCTTTACCTTGGCTTCCTTGGGGCTGCCCGGCTTAAGCGGATTTGTCAGCGAATTTCTCTCTTTATTAGGGGCTTATCCGGTCTTCAAATTAATCACCATCATTTCGGTTCTAGGAATGGTGATTACCGCGGGTTATTTCCTATATATGTTACAACGTGTGCTCTTGGGTAAATTAAATGAAAAGTGGGTAAATATTATAGATATGAACAAGGTAGAATTGCTCACTCTCCTGCCTCTGACACTTATCGTAATAGCGGTAGGAGTCTATCCGCTGGTTGTCTTGAAATATCAGTCATCGTCAATTAGTTTACTGGTAGGGAAGTTAGGGGGTTTCTTATTTTAAATTTAGCTGAAAGCATAAAATATATCTATCCGGAAATAATCCTGCTTGTTTTTGCGCTGGCCATCTTGATTCTAGGATTATTTTTTAAGAAGCCTAATCTCTGGGGAATATTCGCTCTTATAGGGATTATTCTTGCCGCAGCCTTTCTGCCTAAAAGCTTCCTGGCTCGGCCGCCGATATTTTCCGGCTTACTGGTGAATGAAACTTTTTCCGCTTTCTTTAAGGGAATATTCCTTTTGATTTCTTTTATCGCTGTGCTTATCTCAATGGGCTATAAATTATTTACTAAAGAAAATAGCGCGGAGTATTATTTTTTGCTTCTTGTGAGCACTGTGGCGATGATGCTGGTTGCCTGCGCGAATAATTTAATGGTGATTTATGTGGCGTTGGAGGCTGTTTCCCTAACTTCCTACATCTTGGTAGGTTTTCTTAAGCGCGATAACTTATCAAATGAAGCGGCTTTAAAATATTTTCTTTTTGGCACGCTGGCAACCGGCATCATGCTTTACGGGATCTCGTTTATCTACGGTTTATTCGGCACTACGGATCTTTCTATTTTGCACAGCGGATTGGCCAGTGGCGGCGCAAGCAGCCTTCTTGTTTCTGTTGCCTTGCTCTTGATTTTTAGCGGCATTGCCTTTAAATGCTCGCTTTTCCCATTCCATATGTGGGCGCCTGACGCGTATGAGGGAGCGCCTACCCCTGTTTCGGCATTCATATCAGTGGGGCCAAAGGCTGTGGGTTTTGCCATCCTACTCAGAATTTTTATGCAGGATATTTTTCTTCTCTTTCCCGCTTGGGTGCATTTTTTTACTTTTGTATCAATTGCCACCATGACCGTAGGAAACATCATTGCGCTTTCTCAAGACAATATAAAGCGGATGCTCGCCTATTCTTCTATCGCGCAGGCCGGGTATATTTTAATCGGTTTTGTCGCAGGAGCGGAATTAGGGACCAAGGCAGTATTGTTTTATATTTTTTCATATGCCTTTATGAATCTGGGCGCCTTCGGTTGCGTAACTCTCATTAACAATTCCATCAGAAGCGATTTGATCAAAGATTATGCCGGATTGCACAAAAAAGACCCGCTCTCGGCATTTATGCTGACTGTATTTTTATTATCCCTTGCCGGGATACCGCCGCTTGCCGGTTTCCTGGGAAAATTTCTCTTATTTTCCGCGGCTATTCAAACGAACCTCATGCTACTTGCGATCGCGGCTGCCATAAATAGCGTGATTGCGTTTTACTATTATATCAATGTGATTAAATGCATGTATATCGATGAGCCGAAGATTTTAACTCTCCAGCCAAAACCAACCGCGCTCCAGATAGCCTTGATTGTTGCGCTTATCGGCGTATTAATTATGGGTATTTGGCCGCTTCCTTTTCTCAACCTCGTTAGTGCTTCAATTCATTAAAAAAGGGGACGGTTCTATTTTTCCGGCATTAGACGAAAGAAAAATAGAACCGTCCCCTTTTTTCTGTACCATAAACAGGTAGAAATAAGTCAGTAAGAAGAGGAATTATCCTATTCAATTATTTAGAATATTGTATAATATAAATGTAATATTTATTAATAATGCAATAATATAAAAGAGGAGGTGGATATGTTTAGAAGCGGGATATTCTGTTTGTTGATCGCGATGGCCTTAGTTTTAACCGGATGCGAAAGCATGGGGCCTAAGACAAAGACCGGGGCTGTGGCTGGAGGGTTAATTGGTGCTACTGCCGGAGGGATAATCGGGCACCAGAGCGGAAGCGGCTTAGGGGGGGCTGCGATAGGCGGGGTAGTAGGAGCGCTTAGCGGCGGATTAATCGGAAGCGCGATAGATGATTCTGACAAGAAAGCGTTGGCAGTAAATTCTGATTATCTGACTTTAACAAAAATTGCGGAGATGGGAGATCAGGGTGTGCCTGATTCCGTGATTATCAATGAAATTCAAAGGACGCATTCCACCTATCGGCTTAACTCCGAGATTATCAGTTATTTAAAGCAGCATAAGGTAAGCAATCGGGTAATTGATTACATGCTTCAGGTCGGCGGATAAAAGCTGCTCTTGCCTTTTATCTAAAGGAGGGGAAATGAGATTCCCAAAAATAAACTTAGCAGCAGGTGTGGTTTTTACGCTTTTAATCTTTTTAACACAAAATGCTTACGCCAATGGCGGCCGCGGCCGCGGCCACGGACGCGATGATGATTATGGCAACCGGAAAAGATATTACAGGTACCAGCGTTATTACCCTACGAGTTATTACTATTACCGAAAACTATATTTTTATCCGCATAAACGATATTATTACTACTATGATGTTTATCCCGGGAAAATATATTACTATAACTGGGAAAAAACGACTAGCGTCAATAATCCGGCTTACCTGCCGGTTACCAGCATTGTGAATATGGCATCTCAGGGAGTGCCCAGCTCGGTGATTATTTCCGAAATAGAGCGGACAAAGTCAATTTACAGGCTTGATGCGGATACGCTAGTTTACTTGCAACAGAACGGCGTAGGCGATTCGGTAATTGATTATATGCTTTCAACCAGCCGATAGGGGGGGGGGACATGAATAGCCAATTAAAAATAAGGTTAAGTTTGTTTTTTTTACTCTTTGGGTTGGTAACGTTAGTTTATGCCGCGGGAACGAGTTCTTCGTCTTGGGGCAGCAGAAAAAGCTCAAACACTAGCCAAGAAGCGGCCTCCGTAAGTCTGTATGACCAAGGGGTAGCAGCGCATAAGAACGGGGATTATCAAAAAGCCAAGAGATTGTTCGAACAGGCATTAAGAGAAGATAGCAATAATCCCGATATACTTAACATGCTCGCCCACACACAACTTAAACTTGGGATGATTGATCAATCACTGGCGAATTACAAGAGGGCTTTAAGTATACGTCCGAGGTTTCCGGAAGCAAGGGAGTATTTAGGGGAGGCTTATATCCAAGCCGCACTGCGCGAAATCGAAACCCTCAAAGGCTACGGCACAGAAGGGGCAGAACAATTAGAAGACCTGGTGAAAGAATTTAAAAAGGCAGCCGGGACATTGTAGTTTAAAAAAGGGATAAATATGGCTACCAAGTGCATAGGGGAGAAATACCGTTGTAATGTCTGCGGGAATGAAGTAACTGTAACCAAGGCAGGCGGAGGAGAGCTTGTTTGCTGCAACCAGCCAATGGAAAAAATCTCGGAATCAAAGTAAATACAGCATAAGGATTGGCAAGATGAAGAATGGCGTGGTTAAAGTCAAACAGCAGGTTAATCAGATTGCTGATTTTGACTCCTTTACTATAATGGGAGACCCTGGATGTGATGGGCTCGGCGCGGAAATAATGGCCACCTTTGCCAAAGGGCTAACGGCGACGCGTTCAGATTTTGCAGTGATCTTGGGAGACATTGTTGCGATCAGTGAAGAGGTGCTTTATCAACGCATAAGTGAATTCATCAATATGATCGCTCCCTATCCAACTTATCTTGTATGCGGCAATCACGATACAGATTATTATCAAAAATATTTTGGTCTCAAGGATTACCTGCTTGTTAATGACAGGATATTATTTGTTGTGCTTGATAATTCTACGCGGAAGTTTGAAGAAGCTACCCTTGACTTTTTGCAAAAGAGCCTGAAAGATTACGCGCGTGATAATATCATCTTGATGTTTCACATACCGCCCCCTACTGGTATGACTTTTAACACAGTAACGGCCGAAGAATGGGAGAAAGTCGCGTCAGTCTATCGTCCCTATAAAGAGAAGATAAAATATCTTTTGAGCGGGCATGTGCATACCTATTTTGAGGATATGGTTGATGGTATCCGGATGATTGTATCTGCCGGCGCCGGCGCGCGGCTTGAAAATATCAATAAACCGGTTGATAAAATGAAAGCCTTCCATCATGTGCTCCGGTTCTTTTTTGACGCCGCAGGAGTCCTTAAGTTCGAACATATTACGCTGGACGGTAAACTCTACAAAAAGGAGTTATCCGATCGGTCATTAAGGAAAATACTGCAGGAGGCATTTCAGGATGAGTGCGAGGCCTACGTGAAATACAAGTTGTTCGCGCAAGATGCCCTTGAAAAGGGGCTTGGCGGAACAGCAAAGCTATTGAGGGCGATAGCCGAATCAGAGTTCTATCAAGCCCGTAATCATTTTAATAATCTTAATTATCTGAATACGGTTCTGAATAACCTGGAAGATTGCCAAAATAACGAGGACCGGGAGATACGCCAGAAGTACCCGGGCTATCTATCTTTGGCTGAAAAGAAAAAACACGGGCTGGCAAAATATACTTTCTTTGAGGCCCTTGAGGCGGAAAGGGTGCACAAGGGATTATTTGAGGAAGCAGTAAAGGCGGCAAAAAGCGGTAAGGATATCGAGTTGGCCCAATATTATACCTGTAGTTCCTGTGGTTTTAGCGTTAGAGGCACAGAGTTACCAACGAATTGTCCTATTTGCGGCGCGCCTATCGATAAGATATTTGAGGTTCATTGATATAGCCCTCTTTCGTATTAAATTCTTCTTTTTAAATTCCAAGCAGTTTACATATATTCCCTTAATATTTTACTATATCTTGAACTTCATTGAAGATGTGATCCTCTATGGTATAATATTTTTTGAAATCTAATGCCCCCGGGATTGTATTAGTTTCGCTTAATTGATTAAGATTGAACGTAAAAGGAGGTTAAATGAGGATTCAGGCATATCAGATGGTAGCAGTATTAGGTTCGTTACTTCTTATGGTTGCAGGATTATTGAGGATGGTGCGCTCAGGTAGCCCTAAGGAACTGGTAGTTGCCATTTTGTACTTTTTCGCGAATATTCTTATATTTTGTTTCTAATTTTTCAATAGTTACGCAATCTCTAGGTAAAGAAAGGGGAGAGGAGATGAAACGTTTTTTATGGGTTTTTCTAGGAGGGTTAATCTTTTTAGCGGCGTTGAGCAGCTTTATTCTTTTCGAATACCGGTTGCACGATACTTTTAGCAGAATCAGGGAACGGCTGATACTTATCGCTTCAAATGCCGCGATCAGCATAGATGCGGACGAGATACTTAAGATACCGTTAGTGCAAAGAAGCGAAGGGATTCCGGAATACATGGCAGTGTACCGAAAACTGGTCAAGGTCAAAGAATCTAATCCCTCCGTCAAATATGCCTATATAATGACTACTACTGACCAGCCGGGAATCCTGCAGTATGTGGTTGATGCTGATCCGGTTCCGGAGATAATTACCGCGCACTGCCCTACCGCGCTGCCCGGAGATAAGTATGACGCGCGCAATCTTCCTGAAATGCTGGAGGCTTATAGCGGGCCTACCGCGGATAGAAAAATCACTACTGATGTGTGGGGCGTATTTATTTCGGGGTACGCGCCTATCCGCGATGCCAGCGGAAAGGCAGTAGCTATTTTAGGCGTGGATACCGAAGCTGGTTTTGTGCGGAATATGCGAAAAGACGCTAAACTCGCCGCAAGAATAGCCTTATTAGCGGGGTTGTTATTTCTCGCCTCGCCGCTTAGCTTAATTAAATTTTCCGGCAGGGAAGGCGTAAACTAAAGATTTTTATCTATATGCGTAATGAATATTGCTATATGCATTATGCATATAGCAATATTTGTTTAATAAGCAGGAAGGGGCTTAACTTTACTTGATTAGCGCTTTATCGTTCTCAGCTAATTCACCGCAGAAAATCCACAGCGAAATCTGTAACCGCTCATCGATGATTCTGATTATCTTCCCATCCTTTTGAAGATCTTCTCCTTTATCGATATCCTTTGCCTTAGCTTTGTCCTTGAATAAGAATATCAGCTGGTAAACAACATTATTTTTTGTTTTTTGGGGTTCTGTGGTTATCTGATAATAAGTCCCTTTCCGGTCGTTAGTTGTATCAAAAAGGTCGTACTCTCCAACATTGTTTACCTTCCCGGCCGCGGAAACCTCTTTACTTAAATTATCTTTTAATATCTGATCCCTCTGCAGGTCAGTCGCCTTATAGAAATTATCAACTAACCCTCCGATATCCATTGTTTCAGCATAGGTAAACTTACAGGCTCCGAGAATAAAAATTAAAAAAAACGCGCAAACTGCCAATATTTTCTTCATTTTTTCCTCCTCGTAACATTATACTTTTAAAAGAATAAATTTCAAGTATTTAAAAAGCTTGACAACTATATGCTAAGTACATATAATTATATCCAAATGAATATTATTATATGCAAAAGGAATATAGCTACTAAAAGATGAAACAGTTTTCAAAGAATACGCTTAAGCTCCTGAAACTTTTTTACGCCCATCCCCAAGAGCAATATTATATCCAGGAGCTGGGAAGGCTGCTTAAACTTAAGCCGGGAGTTTTCCAGAGGACCCTTTATAATCTTCAGAGAGAGGGGGTGCTGAAGAGTTACTACAGGGCAAACGCCCGCTTCTTTAGCGCAAATACGAAGTATCATTTCTACAAGGAATTCAAGAGTATTGTCCAGAAGGCCTCTAAGTTTGCGGTAATCGCGGTTACTTTAGTCATGTTTTTATTTAACCTGAGAGCAGGTTTTTGCGAAGAGGGGAAAAGCGGCGCCTTGACGCTTTCGTCGCTAAAAGAGGCTGTCCAGATAGCCTATAAGTATAATAAAGATATCCAGATCCAGGAGTATTCGCTTAAAGTAGCTAGCGCGGATATATTAAACGCCAGAAGTGAATTCCTGCCAAAGGTTGATTTTAATGCCGGCTATACGCGTAACGCCGACGTATTAAAAAGCACCGCCAGCACAAAAAAAGATATCGGTGTATTTACCGGTTATAAAAACAATAATAATATGGGTGTCAGCGTAACCGACACTATATATAACGGCGGAGCTAATATTGCCAGCCTAAGACAGGCGCAGCTTGCCTTAAAAGAACAAAATGAGACTTTGCGAGCGATCAGGCTGAATGTCGAACTTGAAGCCAGGAGGCTTTATTACGGGCTTTTGCTGGCCTACGAAACAAAACGTATTGCCGAAGACCTTGTGGCGCAGGCAGAGAGCCATTACGAGGAGGTAAATAATAATTTTAAACAGGGGACGGCTTCAAGGTTTGATGTCTTGCAATCCAAGGTGCAGGTTTCCCTATTGGTGCCGCAGTTAATCAACGCCCAGAATTCCATAGACCTGATTATGGCGGAAATGAATAAATTACTTGGCCAAAAGGTGGGTGATAAAATCACGGTCAATGATAAATTGATTTATGATCCATTTGAAATCAAAGAGGAGGCGTTCCTGCAAGAGGCTTATTTGAATGAGCCGGAGATGATTTTAAAGGCCTTGGGCATAGATATCAGCAAATGGTCGATTAAATACGCCCGGGCAGGCTGGCTGCCGCAGATCGAGACCAACGCGGAGTATACTTATCAATCTAACAATCTCGGGAATATGTTCAATAACAGGCATAATAATTGGAATATCGGTTTTGCCGTGCGCCTGGCTATTTTCGACGGGTTCTCAACTAAGGCAAAGGTAGATGCCGCGAAGGCAAAATATATGCAGGCGGTCATCGGGAAAGAAAATCTGGCTGACCAAGTAGCCGTTGATCTGCGGCAGGCTTGCCTTGATTTAACTCAGGCAGCCGCAATCATAAAATCACAGGAAGACAATCTTCAGGATGCCAAAGAGGCCCTGCAGATTTCTTATGTGCGTTTCAATAACGGAGTGGGGATCAATTTAGATGTAATGGATGCCCAGGTATCTTTGGCTAATGTGCAAAAGAATCTGGTCGAGGGAACTTATGATTATATTATGGCCAAGGCAAGGCTGGATAGGATTATGGGAAGAAGTTTTATGGAGACACCCGACGCTGATCCGAATTGCGTCGGTGTTGTCCCGGTGGACAAGGAGGTTAAATGAAGAAAAAAATAAAGTTTATTATTATTTTAATAATTTTAGCAATCGCAGCGAGCGCGGCTGTAGTTTACTTGATTAAGGAAAACTCTGGCAATGGAAAAGTAATCAAAGTTTCCGGTAATATCGAAGGGGACGATGTGCGTATATCTTTCAGAGTGGCAGGGCAGATCGAAGAACTTTTGACTGATGAGGGAAAGATTATCAAGAAAAATGATATTGTCGCCCGGCTCAAAAAGGATGAATTAAGCAAAGTTCAGGCGGAAGCGGCGGCGGCGCTTAAGCTGGCCGAGTACCAATATAAACTGGATTATGATGATTATCTAAGGGCCGAAAACTTACTTAAGGCCGGCGCGATTTCAGCGCAAAAACGCGACGCGGCTAAGACACTGGCGGATACTGATTTGGCAAACATAAAACAGTTGAATGCCTCTTTGGAATTAGCTAACACAAAATTAGGCTGGACAGATCTAGAGAGCCCGCTTGATGGCTATGTGTTGGTAAAAAGCGCTTTAGCCGGCGAGGTAGTGCAGGCAGGGACTCCGGTTTTTACCGCCGTAAACCTCGATGACCTCTGGGTTACTGCTTATATCAATGAAACTGATTTGGGTAAAGTAAAATTAGGGCAGAAGGTATATGCGCAGACCGATACTTATAAGGGTAAGAAATATGACGGTTGGGTTTCCTTTATCTCTTCGCAAACTGAATTCACTCCTAAGTTTATCCAGACTACCGAAGAAAGAGTAAAATACGTTTACAGGATAAAAGTGAGGGTTAACAATTCCAGCCTTGACCTCAAACCCGGGATGCCTGCGGACGCCTACATTATCATTAATAATTCCCTGCAATGATTACCATAAGAACCGAAAACCTCACCCGTAAATTCGGAACGCTTACTGCCCTTGATTCTCTTAACCTGGAAGTCCAAGAGGGAGAGATTTTTGGATTAGTTGGCCCGGATGGAGCGGGAAAGTCCACGACGATGCGCCTTTTAACCGGAATCTTAGATCCTACGGAAGGTCAAGCTTGGGTTTATAACAAGCATACCCAAAGAGAATCCGAGAGCCTGAAAGACCATATTGCCTATATGTCTCAGCGTTTTGGGCTTTATGAAGAACTAAGCGTCTTGGAAAATATTAATTTTTACGCCGATGTTTATGGTGTGGCAAAAGAAAAGCGTCTTGCGGCTATTGACCGGCTGCTTGGTTTTTCCGGGCTTCTGCCTTTTAAAGAGCGTTTTGCCGGAAAGCTTTCCGGAGGAATGAAACAGAAGTTAGGCTTGGCCTGCGCCCTTATTCATACCCCCAAGGTTTTATTTCTCGATGAGCCGACTAATGGCGTTGACCCGGTCTCTCGCAGGGATTTCTGGAATATACTTTACGACTTACTTAAAGAAAAAGTCACTATATTTTGTTCAACTTGTTATCTTGATGAAGCTGAGCGCTGCCGCAGGGTCGGCCTGCTGCACAAGGGAAAACTTTTACGCTGTGATTCACCCGAGAAGATCAAAAAAGAATATCATGCTAAAACTCTGGAAGAAGCATTTATTACAATAATCAATGAATATGAGCGAGAAGAGCCCAAATAATACCGCAGTCAGTGTCCAGAATCTTGAGAAAAAATTCGGTGAATTTACCGCGGTTAACCGGATTAATTTCGAAGTTAAGGAAGGCGAGATTTTTGGATTTCTAGGGCCCAATGGCGCGGGAAAATCAACCACCATTAGGATGCTCTGTGGAATTATCGCGCCTACTTCGGGAAGCGGTTTAGTCGGCGGCTACGACATTATCAAAGAGCAGTATAAGATCAAGGAGCATATCGGGTATATGTCGCAAAAATTCTCCCTCTATAACGACTTGACCGTGGAAGAAAATATTAATTTCTATAGCGGTATATATAAAATCCCAAAGAGTGAAAAGAAAGAGCGTTTTGAGGCGACTATCCATACCGCGGGATTGGAAGGGATGGAGTCGAAACTTACCGCCACCCTTGCCGGCGGCTGGAAGCAGCGCCTGGCCTTAGGTTGCGCGTTGATCCATAAACCAAGAATTATTTTTTTGGATGAACCGACTTCGGGAGTTGATCCGATCACCCGGGCTAATTTCTGGGGGATTATTAAGAATCTTGCCAGTCAGGGGGTAACTATTTTTGTGACTACCCATTATATGGATGAGGCGGAAAATTGTAACCGTATGGTTTTGATTTACCATGGTACGATCATCGCTACGGGTACGCCGGAGGAGATGAAAACTAGCTGTATGGAGAATGAGCTTCTGGAAATAGTTTTAGCTGATTCACAGAGTTGGCTGGATAAAATAGCTAAAATCGAAGGAATTAAGGAAGCCGCGCTTTTTGGCGCGACTATCCATGCTGTTGTTTTTGACAGTTCCAAGGCGATTGAGGCAGTCAAAGAATTACTGCAAAAAGAGAACGCCGGGGAGTTTAGCGTGAAGAAGATTATGCCTTCGCTGGAAGACGTATTTGTTTGTTCCATAGAAAACTATGATAAGAGAGAGCCTAAGAAGAATTAAGGCCATAGCCTGGAAAGAATTTGTGCAGATTAAGCGCGACCCTCGCAGCTTAGGGCTGGCTTTAGCGATCCCGGTATTCCTCTTATTGATTTTCGGTTATGGGCTTTCTTTAGATATAGACCACGTGGCTACGGTTGTCTGGAATCAGGACGCCTCCAGTGTACTCACCCGTAATTTCCTGCTTAATTTTAAGAATTCCAAATATTTTAAAATAACCGGCTACACCGATAACTACCGGGATATACAGAGGATGATTGACAGCGGAGAAGTAATGCTGGCTTTAGTCATACCTAAAGATTTTTCCCATGATCTTGAATCCGGTAAGCCTGCGCCTTTACAATTGATTGTCGATGGAAGCGATGCGAATACCGCCACCATTGCCATGGGCTATGTGCGTTCGGTTATCTCCAGCTACAATGTAAACCTGTTAATCGATACTTTTGCCGCGCATGGAGTTAAGCCTCCTCAAACAGTAGATGCCCGTTCAAGAGTCTGGTTTAATATGGGCCTCGTGAGTACCTGGTTTATTGTACCCGGGGTGATCGCCATGATTATTATGATTATTGCGGCATTGCTTACCTCTATTTGCATTGCCCGGGAATGGGAGCGGGGGACAATGGAGCAACTAATCTCTACTCCGGTAAAATCCCCGGAACTGGTTTTTGGTAAATTTATACCTTATTTCGCCATCGGTTTTTTCGACCTTACGGTAGGAGTATTAATGTCCAAATTTTTGTTTGGCGTTCCCTTTAGAGGAAATTATTTCTTATTTATTACCTTAAGCGCTCTCTTTTTAACCGGCGCCTTATCGCAGGGGATCTACATATCTGTAGTCGCCCGGAGCCAGTTAATGGCCAGTCAATTAGCCAGTCTTACTACTCTTATACCGACTTTGCTTCTTTCTGGGTTTATCTATCCTATTTTCAATATGCCGAAGTTAGTTCAGGGGATCACTTATTTTATTCCGGCGCGCTATTATATTGTTGTATTAAGGGAAATATTCCTTAAAGGCGGCACGATTAATACTTTGTGGGATGAAGCGCTTTTTTTATTTTTATTTGCTTTTTTAATGTTGGGTTTAGCAGTAAGAAGATTTAGAAAGAAGGTAGCTTAGCATGTTTGAGCGGGCAAAGGCGATACTGGTAAAAGAATTCAAGCAGATCTTCCGCGACCCACGAATGAAGACCGTGATTTTTATCACTCCGCTTATCCAGATCATCCTCTTTGGTTATGCCGCGAATAAAGATATTACCTACGTTCCAACAGCTGTTTACGATAAGGATAATACCAAAGAGAGCCGCGAACTCCTGCGCAGGTTCACTTATTCCAAATATTTTGTTCCTGAACATTATATCTTTAGCGATCAAGAGCAAAATAAAGTTTTGGATAGGGGGCAGGTGAACGTGGTGATCCATATTGACCGGGGTTTTGGCCGCGCATTATCCGCCGGTAAAGACGCATCCATTCAGCTTGCCTTTGACGGCACAGATTCAAATACGGCGATGATTGTGATGGGTTATGCCAATACGATAGTCAGTGATTACCAGTATGATTTATTGAAGCAGCAGGCAGAAGTAAGCGGCTGGCTGAATAGCGCGCCAAGCGTAGATTTAAGGGATCGCGCCTGGTTTAACGGAAATCTTATCTCCAGAAATTATTATCTGCCGGGAGTAATCGCTACAATCGTGACGATGATGTCGCTTTTGTTGACGGCGATGGCCATCGTTAAAGAAAAAGAGATCGGCACGATGGAGCAATTGATTGTTAGCCCAATCAGGCCAATCGAGCTTATTATAGGGAAACTTCTTCCTTTTGGGGTAATCGCGCTTATTCAGATTACCTTGATTACCGTCTTGGGAGTACTCTGGTTTCATATACCGTTAAGAGGGAATCTGTTTTTGTTGCTTTTTTCAACCTGTATATATTTATTTACCACATTAGGGATAGGCCTGGCTATTTCCACAATATCCGCTACCCAGCAGGAAGCAATGATGTCAGTTTTTCTTTTTTATATGCCGGCCGTTTTACTCTCAGGGTTTGCCTATCCGATAGCTAATATGCCGCAGGTGATCCAGTGGTTTACTTTCTTGAATCCTTTACGTTATTTTCTGGTGGTGATCAGAAGTATTTTCTTAAAAGGTGTAGGGATGGAAGTCCTTTGGGAGCAGCTTATTCCGTTGTTGATCATGGGTATGGTTGTGATTGCCTCGAGCACGCTTAAATTCCGTAGAAGTTTGGGGTAGAAAAAAGTCAGAAGATAGCGGATTTAGCCGATTTAATAATATTAAAGGATAGCTAAGATGTTATTGTTAGTAACAGTGTCAAAACAAAAAGGAGGATGGTATGTGTATGGAAACGCAGGGGGGGACTTATGCTTTAGTGCATGCGGTGGTGTTGTTAGCCGTAAGTTTTTTTGTCTTGTTGGCTACCATTAAAAACGATTCCAAGGCGCTAAAAACATTTGGATACGCCATCGCAGTTCTGTTATGGCTTTCTGCGGCGCTGGTCTTTGGTAAAAGTATGGCAAGCCGTCATTGCGGAATGGGCAAAATGCATATGATGGGAGGCAAGGAATGCGGCTCGATGATGGGCAAGGAGATGATGGGGCATAAAATGGAAAATCTTGCGCCAGCCAAGTAAAAATAGCGCGCTCAGGGCGCGCGCTCAGGGGACACTTTCCGTCAGGGTGATAATGGTACTCTCAAAAGGAAAGTGTCCCCTGACAGTACCCTGACAGTAAGGAAAGTGTCCCCTTCTGTCCCTCCAAAACCCAGCCCAGAATATTCTTGATGAATTAAGTTATTATGTTTATAATAAAACAATGACTATAAGCAGGGAATCGATCAAAATAATCATTGTTTCAGTTTTTTTCTACTCCTGCGTCTTTTTCTGCTCCAGGTTTTCTTTTGCGGCGCAGGAGGCATTGGAAATAATCTCCTATGAGATAAAACCCATAGGTACCTGCGAGTATCAGGATTTCGGACCCATAGAATTCCAGGGAAAAAAAGCAAATTTAATAATTTTTAAGACGCTTGTTACGGGGTTTAAGGATAAAGAAGTGATTATTAGCGAACCGCAGAAGCGCCTGCCCATCCTGGTCCGGCGCGACATCTCTATATTATTTCATAAAGAAAATATCACCGAAGAATATTTTCCATCGAAAAATAGTTTTAAGCTGACTAAATTCGAAGGCGGTAAGAAGGTTGAAGAATATTACGTAAAAGGAAATGGCCCTATACAAAATGCGATTCTCATGCCTTTTTCTTTGCGCGGCAATTCGGAACTAAAGGTAGGGAGCTCATTTAAGGTAATCTTACCCGGAGAATACACGGTAAAGTTATCCTCTATCGAAGAGGTCACTGTTCCGGCCGGTAAATTTAAGACATACCATTTTACCAGTACGCCCGAGAAATTCGAGATCTGGATTAGCGCCGATGATTTAAGGATCCCGGTTAAAATCAAAGGGCTGGGAGCCTTTCCTTACACTATGGAGATGAAGAGCCGCGTGGCTAAACAAAGGTAAGCCAAGATTTGAAACTCAAGATTAAAAAAATATTTTTAAAACTTATCCTTGAAAACAGCACGCCCGGAGGCATTGCTTTGGGCGCGTCTATCGGAGCTTTCATCGCTGTCCTGCCGGTCTACGGCTTGCATACCGTCTTGGTGGTTATCGCCGCGATAATTGTGCCTCCTGCTAATAAAGTTGCTATCTTTCTGGGAACGAATATTTCTCTTTTGCCAACCCTGCCTTTTATAACTTGGGCAGGTTATGAATTAGGCAGGCTTATCTTGTGGGGGAAATTTGACCCTTTAACTTGGTCGGATTTAAAAAATATTAATTTCCAAAAGATTGCCTGCTACTATCAGCCGTTATTTTTAGGAAGTATTGTCTTAGGGCTTATTTGCGCGATAATCGTCTATTTCATTACCTTATTTACGGTAAAAGGAATCAGGGGAAGAAGAGGAGATGGCCGAAAAGCCGGTAGTAAAGATAAGGAAATTTGAAAGCCGGGATAAAGGAGCAGTAAGAAGGATTTTTTATGATACTGCGTTTATCGGTGAACCTGCGTCGGCATTCTTCGAAGGCCGGGATGCCATTAGCGATGCCCTGACCGCGTACTTTACGGATTATGAGCCGCAGTCTTGCTTTGTTGCCGAAGCCGGAGAGGAAGTCGTAGGCTCTCTTGTCGGGACCAAAGACAAAGCTGCCGCAGAGAAGATTTTTAGTGATAAGATTGCCCCCGGCCTATTTTGCAAAGCTTTTAGAGAAGGTCTGTTTTTAAAAAAGAAGAATATTATTTTTCTTGGCTGGTGCATTTTGGATGCCCTAAAAGGCAGATTCATTACTCCGGATTTTACGCGAGAATATCCCGCTTCTTTGCATATCAATGTAAGCAGGGGGTTCCGTGGAGAAAAGATCGGCTCCGGGCTGATGAAGAACTATCTAGATTACCTTCAGCATGAAAAAGTCAGAGGGGTGCATTTAGCCACTATGTCTAGTGCAACTGCGAATTTTTTTACCGGCCTTGGCTTTAAGTTATTACATACCAGCGTAAGGTCGTATTTTCGGCATATTCTGCATCAGGATGTACCGCTTTATATTTTCGGAATGAAGTTGCTTAGTTTAAAGTAAGAAAGTAGGGGGTTATTATGGAACTAATCAGTAATATATTTGAGAACATTATTCATCTCGACAGACACTTGGATGTCGTAATCAATGTTCTGGGTAATTGGTCGTATTTATTGATTTTTGTAATAGTTTTTTGCGAAACCGGATTAGTGGTAACGCCTTTTCTTCCGGGAGATTCTCTGCTCTTTGTGGTTGGGGCGGTTAGCGCTAAAGGGGATTTCGACCTTTTTTGGGTTTTTTTGATTTTATCCGGCGCGGCTATCATTGGCGATAGCGTAAATTACAGTTTCGGAAAGATTTTCGGTAAAAGAATCCTCCTTAGAAGCAGTCATCGCTTGATCAAAAAAGAACATATTGACCGTACGCACAAATTTTTTGAGAAATACGGAGGCAAGACCATCATTATAGCCAGATTTGTCCCGGTGGTGCGCACCTTTGCGCCGTTTGTCGCGGGGATAGGGAGCATGAGCTATTACAAGTTCTTTATTTATAATGTTAGCGGAGCTTTATTATGGGTGGCTATTTTTGTCTTCGGAGGATATTATTTTGGGAATATTCCTCTTATTAAGGAGAATTTTTTAATCACTATATTAGCGATGATGTTGGTTTCTTTTTTACCGATCGTGATTGAAGTGTGCAGGCATCGCAAGAGTAAGAAAGAATCGCTTAGCCAAGGCTCTACGATTAGTCAGGTTGAATCCGAGCTGCCTTAAGCCTTGGGGGAGTGACGGGGAGAAGATGCCGTCTTTGGTAGTGGTTTCAAAGTGGAAAAAAGTCAAAGATTAGCGGAAAATTGAAATTGGCAGGATTCAATTTTAGAGATAAAATAATTTGTTTTTGATGAAAAGAATCAGGCGCTTATAACTTTATTATTTTCTGATAAAAAGGTTCTCGTAAACGAGAAAGGAGCAAACTGTGTGTAAAAAACTGCTTAGCACGGATGCGGATATTTCGGCATTTATCCTTAGGCTGATGCTTGGAATTGTATTTTTTCCACACGGTGCTCAGAAAGTGCTCGGTTGGTTCGGCGGCCACGGTTTAAGCGCGACCTTGGCGGCTTTTACCGATAAAATGCACATACCTTTTATCTTCGCGCTCTTGGCCGTGATGGCCGAGTCTATCGGAGCGGTCGCCTTGATTATCGGGTTTTTTACCCGTTTGGCGGCTTTGGGTATCGCGGTAGTGATGGCCGTAGCCATCTATATGGTACATGGCCGCTTCGGTTTTTTTATGAATTGGTCCGGGGCGCAAAAGGGGGAAGGTATTGAATATCATCTTTTGGCTATGGCCATAGCTATAACGTTGATCATTAAAGGCGCCGGTTCATTTTCAATTGACAGAAAGATCTCCAAGAAGTTATAATAAAATGGCATTTATCACATCTGCGCGGCGCAGATGGGCAGGAGAGGAATATGGCGGATAAAATATTAATCGTTGATGATGATGATGATTTGCGGAGCGAATTAGCCAGCTTTCTCGATGGTTACGAAGTTGTAGAGGCGCGTAACGGAGAAGAGGCCTTAAAGATCCTGAAGCGGGCTAACGAAATCGGCCTGGTGATTTTGGATGTGTTGATGCCGGGCATAAACGGATTGGATGTCTTAGCCGAGATTAAGAAGGATAATCCCGCGTTAAAGACGGTTATCTTGACCGGTCATAGTTCAAAAGATACTGCCATCGAAGCCTTAAAAAGCCGCGCGGATGATTATATCGAGAAACCAATATTTGTTGACAAAATTAAAGAGATCGTTGAGAAATTCATGGAGAAAGGGGGAGGGGCTGATCTTAACCCTCTTGATTTAAAGGCTAAGATTGAGAAAGTAAAGCGTTTTGTGGAAAGAAATTGCTACAAAAAAACTACTCTCCAAGAGGCGGCTAAATCCATCTATCTTAGCCCGAAATATTTAAGCCGGATATTTAAGCAAGAGGCGGGGATGGGCTTTAGCGAGTATAAATTAAGTATAAAAATAGCCAAAGCTAGAGAGCTTTTAGTTAAAACCGCGCTCAACGTGAACCAGATCTCCGATAGATTGGGTTACGAGAATGCCGAATCTTTCATCAGGCAATTTAAGAAATTTACCAAGCAGACCCCTACCGAATACCGCAAGAAAACCCGAGGGAAGAAAACCCGGGGAAAACCCAGATTAAAATATGGCCGAAAGAGATAAAAATAAGCTATCCACATCATCATATAATTATATCTAGGATTATTATGCCTATAAGATTAAAGCTCACGATTATGTTTTTGGCAGTTGCCTTGGCTCCCTTGCTCCTGATCAGTTTTTTAACCTTTAATAATTATAAAGATTCCCTGAAGGATACGCGTATTTCGTATCTGCAGAATCTTACCGCCTTTAAGGCGGATAAAATAGAAACATACTTTGCCCGGTTAAAGGAAGAAATTGAAATAGCCCAAGCCTTTTACAATATTAAGAAAAACCTTCCTATATTAATTCAGTTTGTTCGGGAACCGGATAATCCAGAATTTATTGCAGCAAAAAAAATACTGGATGAACAATTACAGCGGATGCAGTCAATTTTAGGCCTTTTTGATATTATGCTGGTTAATCCTGATGGGAGGATTGTTTACTCAAGTAATCCCAAGCATTACCCAAAAGACCTGCTGCATTTACTTCACGACCCTCAGCAAAAGGCCTTTACAGAAGGCAGAAATAAAGTCTATTTTTCAGATTTGTTTCGCAACAACGGTGAGGGGAATCGGCTGGGAATGTTAATTACTGCTCCGGTTTTTGATCTTGATAACGCGTTTATCGGTGAAGTTGTTTTCGAAATAGATATGGAGTCTATTTCTGACCTGATGCAAGATGTAAGCGGTTTAGGCAATACAGGGGAAACTCTCGTGGGCAAGAAGATAGGTAGCGAAATACTATTTTTAAATCCCCTGAGGCATGATCCGGATGCGGCTTTGAAAAGGCGTGTGGCTATTGGTGATAAAATTGGTTTTGGCATACAAGAAGCTAGCCAAGGTAAAAGCGGTACCGGCCAGTTCATTGATTATCGCGGTAAGCAGGTTATCGGAGCCTTTAGGTATATTCCTTCTTTAGATTGGGGCTTGGTGGCTAAAATGGACACAGATGAAGCCTTCGTTGATATAACAAATTTAAAAAGACTGGTAATTATCAGCCTCATTATTATTTTTGTGTTTAGTGCTATAATGGCATTTTCTGTTGCCCAGTCTATCTCCGGGCCGATAAAAAAGCTAACCAAAGGAGCGGAGGAAGTCGGAAGAGGGAATTTAGATTATAAAGTCGGGACGGATTTAAAGGATGAGATTGGACAGCTTTCAAGGTCTTTTGACAAGATGACACAGGACTTAAAAAAGGTAACTACATCGCGCGACAAATTAGACAGAGAAGTAGTTGAACGTAAGAAGGCGGAAGAGTCGCTTAAGCGCTCCAATGAAAATTTAGAGCAGTTTGCCTATGTGGCTTCACATGACCTTCAGGAACCTTTGAGGATGATGGCCAGTTATTCAGAGCTTCTGGAGAGGCGCTATAAGCATAAGTTGGATAAGGATGCGGATGAATTTATAAGCTATATTGTTGATGGCGCTAAGCGTCTGCAAGGATTAATCAATGACCTTTTGGCATATTCCCGGATAGGCCGGATAGATAAGCCCGCTAACGAGTTTGATTGTAATCTAGTTTTGAATAGAGTCCTTGCCGGCATGGCTAAAACGATAGAAGAAAATAAGGCAATAATAACCCATGATAACCTTCCGCAGTTAGTTGGAAACGAGAATAGTTTTGTCCATTTATTCCAGAATCTTATAGGTAATGCCATAAAATTCCACGCTGAAGAAACTCCGTATATCCATATTAGCGCCAAGAAACAGGATAGTGAGTGGGTATTTTCCGTAAAGGATAATGGCATAGGTATAGAACCGCAGTATAAAGAGCGCATTTTTCTGATCTTTCAGCGCCTGCACGCAAGGGATAAATATTCCGGAACAGGCATAGGGCTTTCCATATGTAAAAAGATAATCGAAACCCAGGGCGGCAGGATATGGGTGGAATCTGAAACGGACAAAGGTTCCACTTTCTATTTTACGGTTCCCGTAAAGGAAGGAGTTAGATATGGCTAACGGCAGCTGTTTTCAAACTGTGGAGATTCTATTAGTGGAAGATAATCCTGCGGATGTGCGCTTGACTACAGAAGCGCTTAAAGAAGAGAAGTTCTGTAATAATTTACACGTTGTTAATGACGGAGTAGAGGCGATGGCCTTCCTGCGTAAGGAAGGTAAGTTTGCCAAGGCCGTAAGGCCCGACCTTATCTTGCTGGATTTAAATCTTCCGAAGAAAGACGGCCGCGAAGTGTTGAAGGAGATAAAGGAAGATAATGAATTAAAAAATATACCGGTAGTAATATTAACGGTATCAAAATCAGAGGAAGATATATTAAAATCCTACAATTTACACGCGAATTGTTATATCAGCAAGCCCGTAGACCTTGCGCAGTTTATGAAAATAGCAAGGTCTATTCAGGAATTCTGGCTAACCATAGTTAAATTGCCTCCTAAAAGCCGTTAGGAAATATAGTTTATGGATAATAAAGAGATAAATATACTTCTGGTGGAAGATAATCCCGGAGACGCGCGGCTGGTAGCTGAGATGTTAAGGGAGTGCGGGGTTCCTTTATTTAAGATTACTCATGCCAAAAGGCTTGATGAATCTTTAGGCTTTCTTAGCCACGGGAAGTATGAAGTTATACTTTTGGATATGAACCTGCCTGATAGCCACGGTTTGAATGGTTTGGAGAGGATTACTAATCAGGCGCCGGAAACACCCGCTATAGTTTTGACAGGCATAAAAGATGATGCTACGGGCTTTGCGGCTCTTAAAAGTAATGCTGAAGATTATCTTGTGAAAGGAGAAATAAATGCGAATTCCTTGTCCCGCAGTATACGCTATGCCATGGAGCGTAAAAGCAAAGAGTCACAGCTTCAACGGCTTAACCGGACGCTTCGGGCTTTGAGTAACAGCAGGAAAGCGATGGTCTACGCTCAGAATGAACAGGCTTATTTAAATGAAGTCTGCAAGATTATAGCGGAAGATTGCGGGCATACTATGGTATGGATAGGCTTTGTTGAAAATGATAAAAATAAGACGGTGCGTCCGGTAGCCCAAGCCGGGCTTGAAAGCGGTTATCTTAAAACATTAAATATCACTTGGGCGGATACCGAGCGCGGACGCGGGCCCACAGGTACAGCCATTCGCACAGGCAAGCCCAGCATCTGCAGCAATATGCTTACTGATCCTAATTTCAAGCCGTGGCTTAGAGAGGCAACGAAGAGAGGGTATGCTTCTTCGCTTGTCCTTCCTTTGGTTAACAATGGCAAGTCTTTTGGGGCAGTAAATATATATTCAAAAGAGGCCAATCCATTCTCCGAAGATGAAGTGCAACTACTTGGTGAATTAGCCGATGACCTTAGTTATGGGATAAGGGCAATCAGATTGAAGGTTGAACATCAACAAGCGGAAGATAGCTTGCGGCAGACCCGCAATTATCTGGAAAATCTCTTTAATTGCGCGAACGCGCCGATCGTCTGCTGGGACATAAAATTTAAGATTACCCGTTTCAATCCCGCTTTTGAGCATTTGTCTGATTACAAAGCAGAAGAGGTCCTCGGTAAAAACTTGAGTATATTATTTCCTAAAGGGAGCAGGGATAAATCGTTGCGCGAAATTAAACGCACCTTAGCCGGAGAGTATTGGGAAGTGGTAGAAATCCCTATTCTGCGTAAAGACGGGCGCATCCGCATAGCGCTTTGGAACTCGGCGAATGTATACGCGCAGGATGGGGAGACCCTTGTAGCCACTATCGCGCAAGGGCAGGATATTACGGAACGTAAGAAAGCCGAAGAAGAACTTTTGAAAGCCCACGAAGAGTTAGAGGAAAAGGTAATTGAGCGCACCAGCGAACTGATTAAAACAAACGAACAACTAAGCCGCGAGATTGCCGAGCGCCAGAATGTGGAAATGGAGATTCGGGCCAGGAATGCATTATTGAGGCTTGCCTCCCAGGTGGGTTCGCGGAAAGAATATTTGGATGCGGTAATTAAGCTTTTTAAGTTTTGGAGCGGCGCCGGTTGCGTAGGCATAAGGTTATTGAATGAAGATGGGAATATCCCTTATGAATCTTATATAGGTTTTAGCCGGGAGTTCTGGGAGAAAGAAAACTGGCTTTCCGTTAAAGAAGATAAATGCGCCTGCATCCGTGTGATTACGGGAGAATTTACCTCCGCGGATGCTAAAGTTATTACGCCGAGAGGTTCATTCTATTGCAGGAATACCTTGGAGTTAGCTTCTTTTCCTCGAGAAGGCCAAGAGATTCAATTCCGTGGCCGGTGTATTAGAGAAGGGTTTAAATCTTTAACCATTATTCCGATACGCTTTAAAGAAAAAATCATCGGGGCAATTCACTTCGCGGATAAAAATAAAGATTTGCCTGAACCAAAGATGGTTGAGCATCTTGAATCATTGGCTATCTGCGTGGCCGAAGATATTATTAAATTTAACCTTTCGGCAAAGATAGTAAAGAGTAACGAATTATTAGAAAGGTTTTTTTCCAGCACTAATTTCCATATCGCCTATATGGATATCGATTTCAATTTTATCCGCGTAAACCAGGCTTACTCGCAGATGGTCAATCGTGCGCCTGATTTTTTTGTTGGAAAAAATCATTTTACTATTTATCCGGATGAGGAAAATGAAGATATTTTTAAGAAAGTTGTAGAGACGGGTAAGTCATATACTACGTTTGATAAACCATTAGTTTACAAAGATCATCCTGAGAGAGGGATCACCTATTGGGATTGGAGCCTCCAACCGCTAAAAGATATTTCAGGCAAGGTGGAAGGGCTCATCCTTTTTTTGGTTGATACAACTAAGCGAAAACAAGCCGAAGAAGCGCTGGTAAAAGCGCAAATGCAGCTGGTTGAAGCCAGGCGGCTTTCCGATATAGGGACTCTTGCCGCAACCGTTGCCCATGAGTTACGCAATCCTTTAGCCGCGATACAAATGGCTTCCTATAACATTAAAAGAAAAGCCCAGAATCCATTGCTGGATAAGCATCTATTAACCATAGAAAATAAGGTTAATGAAAGTGAGCAGATTATCAGTAATTTATTATTTTATTCCCGTTTAAGGCCACCGCAGCATGAGAATATAAATATATGTGAAAGTATGAATGAATGTATCACATTGGTAAAAAGGCGTTTTGCGCAAGAAAAAATAAACCTCGATGTTAATCTTAACTCAATTAAGAGGGTTTCTATTGAAGCAGATCCTCTGCAGATAAAGGAAGTATTCTGTAATATTTTAAATAATGCTTATGAAGCTCAGACAAAAGAGAATAAACGCGTAGAGATAAAAGCTGAAATAGAAGATAAGAGTGTTAAATTTATAGTGAAGGATAGCGGGGAAGGAATAGATAAAAATGATTTAGAGAGGATATTCGATCCTTTCTTTACCACCAAGGCCAGAGGGACCGGTCTGGGCCTTACTGTATGTAAACAGGTAATTAATCTTCACGGCGGTTCGATCAAGATTGAGAGTGAAAAAGGCAAAGGGACGGTGGTTAGCGTAAGGTTGCCCATAAAAAAGGAGCTGGCATCGTAAAGAGAATATTGATGATTGATGATGATCTTGAACTCTGTCAGGAGCTGGATGAAATTTTGAAAGACGAGGGCTACTTGGTAGAATCCGTAGCAGACGGTTCTTTAGGAAAAACAGCGCTTATTAGTAATCCCTACGATCTGGTAATTATTGACTATCGAATGCCTTCGTTTAATGGGGTGGAAGTACTTAAATTTATTAAAGAAAAGGGCTTAAAGATTAAAGTGTTTCTTATCAGCGGAAGGCCGTTTGTTGAAAAATTGCTTAAAGAGGAAGGCTTAAGCAGCCTGGTGACCAGCGTTCTTAATAAACCATTTTGTATTAAAACCCTGCTTGACAATATCAAGAGACTTTAAAAAATACTTAAGGAGGCCCTTGTCCCCGCGTATTTTTTCCCAAAACTCCCAGCCTTTTCAGGATAGAGAGGAAGCCGGCCGGCTCCTGGCTAAAGAATTAAGGAATTTAGGCGGTAAGGAAACGGTGGTCTTGGGTATTCCGCGCGGAGGGATGATCGTAGCAGCGGAAGTCAGCCGGCTGTTGGGAGCGGATTTAGATATAGTGTTAGCGCGTAAAATAGGCGCTCCGGGAAACCCTGAATTTGCTATCGGAGCTGTCTCCGAAGACGGCCGGGAATTTGTTGATCAGAGTATTGCATTACAAGTTGGAGCGGATGAGTTTTTTATCCAAGAGGCCAAAGCAAGGCAGTTAGAGATGATCGCCAATCGTAAGAATTTATACCGCAAGGCCCAGCCTAAAGTCTCCTTAAAGCAAAGATTAGTTATTATTGTAGACGATGGTTTGGCGACCGGAGCTACTATGCAGGCAGCGCTTTGGTCAGCGCGGGAGGAAGGGCCTGGAAGCATTATAGCGGCTCTCCCTGTAGCTTCTAAAGATGGCTTAGAAAAAATAGCAGGATACGCGGATGAAGCGTTTTGTTTGCGCGCGCCGGATTACTTTAGCGCGGTGAGCCAATTTTATAGGCAGTTTCCCGAGGTAACCGATAAAGAAGTATTAGAAATTTTAGCGCGAATGAAATCCTTTAGGGAAAAAAGTCAGGAAAAAGCGGAACGCGAAAATTTACATAATTGAATACTTCTTATAGTATAAGCCAATGGATAAGGATAAACCTTTGAAAAATCAATCACAAGGAGGAAGAAATTGGCTAAAAATAAGAAAGTGCTGATCGTAGATGACGATAAGGGGTTCCTGGAGGAATTGGAAGAAAATCTTTCTCTGAGCGGTTATGATATGGTCGCGGTTAATGATCCGGTTTCATTTTTACCTATCGCTCTTAGGGAGAAGCCGGATATTGTCCTGCTTGACCTGAAGATGCCCGGTAAAAGCGGGTTTCAGTTGGCGGATGAGATGAGCAGGCTTTTTGAATTACAGAACGTCCCGATCATTGCCATGTCCGCTTACTTTAAAGACGAATACCGTATGCTGATGAATGTCTGCGGCATAAAAAAATGCCTCAAAAAACCGTTTAATCCTTTAGATGTAATTTCTGAGATAGAAGGTGCGTTGGCGGAAAAACAATTTTGATAACAATAAGGATGAGACACCCGGCGCTAATCGGAATTGCGCCGGTGTTGTGTCCGTACACAAGGAGAAGAAAAAATGGCGGATTTAAAAGATTTATTGCAAAGCGCTGACTGGAAAACAGAAAAACACGTTCCGGTGATTGAGGCGCAGGATTTGGCCAAGAAAGGGGAATTTTTTAAGATTACCGTCAGCGTAGGCAAAGAAATTCCTCATCCGAATAAAACGGAGCATTATATAAGCTGGATCGGGGTTTATTTCCAGCCGCAGGGAGAAAAATATCCTTATCAAATCGCGAAAACCGAGTTTACCAGCCATGGCGCCTCGATTAACGGCGCGGATACCAGCACGGTTTACACTCATCCTGAAATGTCAGCTGTTTTTAAGACAGATAAGCCGGGGGTAATTTACGCGTCAAGTTACTGTAATATCCACGGCCTCTGGCAAAGCAGCAGGGAATTAAAGATTGGATAGCATAAAATACAATTTAAGGGAGATTTATATATGAAAGCAATTGTAGATCAGGATAAATGTATCGGTTGCACTTTATGCACGCAGATTTCTCCGGAAGTTTTTAGAATGGAAGGGGATAAAGCTATAGCCTATACTAATCCGATTCCGGATGGATTAATCGATGCCTGCAAGGATGCAGCCAGCCAATGCCCGGTAGAAGCGATAACGGTGGCCTAAAAAGATGACAGAACTTACCATAAAGATAGCAGGTGAGGCTGGCCAAGGCATGCAGACTATTGGCAGCGCCTTGTGCCGTGTATTCAAAAAAATGGGGTTGTATATCTTCGCGAATCAGGATTATATGTCCCGGGTGCGCGGAGGAAATAATTTCTTCCAATTAAGGATTTCTGATAAGCCAATATATTGCCCGCTCCAGAAATCAGATATTGTTATTGCCTTGGATAAAAAAAGCGTTGGGTTGCATCAAACCGATATTGCCGGTAATGGAATTATGGTTTTGGATAAAGCGGAGTTTGGTATTGTCAAAGAATCGAAAGTTTTCTTTAATGTCCCCTTCCATGAATTAGCGAATAAAACAGGAGGGAACGATATCTATATTAACACAGTTTGTTGCGGAGTTATCGCTGGATTAATGGGGTTGGGTTTTGAATATCTGGAAGGAGTGGTCAAAGAGGCCTTTAGCGGTAAAGAAGAAGAGGCGATCAGGAAGAATCTCCTTGCGGCGAAGAGCGGATACGATTTTACGAAGGATAATTTTAAAGAAGATAGATTTAAAATCAATACAGTGGGCGCAAGGGAAACTCTGTTAATGAACGGAAATGAGGCGATCGCGCTGGCTGCGATAAAGGCAGGATGTAAATTTTATTCAGGTTATCCGATGACCCCGTCAACCAGCATTATGGATACGCTTGCTCATTTTGCCGCCAGATTTAATATTGTGGTGGAACAGGCTGAAGATGAAATCGCGGCGATTAATATGATTATCGGAGCGTCATTTGCCGGAGCCCGTTCAATGGCTGCTACTTCAGGCGGAGGTTTCGCGTTGATGGTTGAAGGAATCAGCCTTGCTGGAATGACCGAGACTCCTATTGTCGTGGTTGACGCTCAAAGGCCGGCGCCGGCGACAGGTTTTCCTACCCGGACAGAGCAGGCTGACCTTGATTTTTTAATCTCAGCCGGGCATGGAGAATTTGCTAGGGTAATATATTCGCCCGGCACGATAGAAGAGGCATTTTATCTGACGATCAAGGCATTTAATATTGCGGAAAAATATCAGATACCGGTTTTGATTATGACTGATCAGCATCTGGCGGATTCCTTGATGAACATCACACCGCTTGATCCGCATAAGATCAAGGCGCAAAGATTTATCATCTCAAGAGCAGATGCTAAAAAAATATCAGGCTACAAAAGATATCAGCTTACCGCATCCGGGGTATCTCCCCGAGCTATACCCTCGTGGATTAATGATGTAATTTATGCGGATAGTGATGAGCATAATGAGGAAGGCCACATTACCGAAGATGCCCAGATGCGCGTGAATATGGTTGAAAAAAGATTCCATAAAAAAATAGCCGGACTTACTCAGGAGATTGAAAAGCCTGTAGCTTTCAATCTGGAAAAAGCCGAGACTGTGCTGGTGGGTTTTGGTTCAACTTACGGGGTGCTCAAGGAGGCTTGCGAGCGGCTTAGTAACAAAAAATTTGGTTTTGTGCATCTGCCGCAAGTCTGGCCTTTTCCTACAGCGGAATTAAGCCTGTTATTGGATGGTAAAAGCAATATTCTTACGGTAGAAAACAACGCCGGTGGGCAACTTGCTAAACTTCTCATGCGGGAGGCCGGAATCAAGGTGAAATCTTCGATTTTGCGCTACGATGGCCGGCCGTTTAATCTGGATTATCTTATTGGGCGGATAAAGGAGCTGGAGAGCTAATGGAGATTAACGATTTTAAGAGCAATGACGAAATAACCTGGTGTCCGGGCTGCGGAGATTTTGGAATTCTTAATGCCTTGAAGAAAAGCCTAGTTAATTTAGGTAAAGAGCCGAAGGATATTCTGCTTGTTTCAGGGATAGGCCAAGCTGCCAAGCTCCCGCATTACATTAAATCTAATTGTTTTAATGGGCTTCACGGCCGGTCGCTTCCTCCGGCAATAGCGGCCAAGATTGCCAACCGCAACTTGTCCGTAATTGTTACTACCGGCGACGGAGATTGCTATGGCGAGGGCGGGAATCATTTTATCCATAATATCCGTAGGAATGTGGATATAACGGTTATCGTCCATAATAATCAAATCTATGGGCTAACCAAAGGCCAGGCTTCGCCGACTACTGACTTAGGTTATAAGACTAAGGTTCAAGTTAATGGCGTAATTTTGGAGCCGATGCACGCTTTAGAGATGGCTATAGCTTTAGGTTGCGGGTTTGTGGCCAGAGGATATTCCGCTAATTCCGAACATCTTTGCTGGTTGATCGGAGAAGGAATAAAGCATAAAGGTTTTTCTTTAATCGAAGTCTTGCAGCCCTGCGTGACTTATAACAAGAAGAATACCTACGAATGGTACACTAAACGCATATACAAGACAGAAGACGACGCTTCTTATAATCCTAACGATAAAATAGCAGCATTGCAAAAAGCGGCAGAATGGGAAGAGAGGATTCCTATTGGAGTAATTTATAGGAATGAAAAAGATAGTTATGAGGATAAGAGCGGGCTTGCTAAGAATATCCCATTGGTTGATGAGGAGATTGAGAATATCGATATAAGCGAGGCGCTCAAAGAATTTATTTAACCAGTAAGGCCCCTTAACAAATAGGGGAAAAATAAGGGAGGGTAAGATGGCGAAAAAAACGAAAGCAAAAGCAACAAAGAAAAATATCAAGCATAAAAAAGGAAGCAAGTATATTTGTGATGCCTGTGGTGTGGTAGTTACAGTGGATGAGCCTTGCGCCTGTGATCCTTGCGGTATTTCCTGCTGTGGTGAAACGATGAGAGAGGTTTGCTGCTAGTTAAAGCTGATTGTAAGGACGTTTACCTGCCTGCCGTAGGCAGGAACGTCCACTACAATAGGCATAGGAGGTAGCTATGGTAAAGAACATAAGTCGGGATGAATTAGTCAAAATCATGAACTCCGGAAGAAAATTTAAGCTAGTGGATGTTCTTACGAAAGAAAGTTACGAGAAAGAGCATATTAAGGGCGCCCTATCTATTCCTCTTGATCAGATTGAAAAAGAAGCCGCTCAAATGCTTAAAAAAGACGATTTGATTATTACCTACTGCGCGAGTTTTGAATGCCCGGCGAGCACTAAGGCAGCTGAAAAACTTATTTCTCTTGGTTACCCGAGTGTTCTTGATTATAAGGGCGGGCTTAAGGATTACAAGCAAGCGAGCTTACCGATGGAAGGAAGCTTGTTTGCTAAGAAGTCCAAAAATAACTCTTCCTGCGGTTGCTGTAGTTAAGAATAGGAGTTATTAAAAAACCTAACAAGGAGAAGAGTATGTTAAGAAAAAGCTTAGTGGTTATCGTCAGCGGTTTGCTGTTAGTTAATATTTATGGTTGTTTCGCGTTGCTGGCCGGCGGTGCCGCGGGAGCAGGGACGGCTGTCTGGCTATCGGAAAAATTGACCCAGCAGGTAAACGCGCCTTTTGAACGGACAGTCTCAGCATCCAAGTCTGCCTTGGCTTCGCTTAGGCTGGAAGTAACCAAGGAGACGATTGAAGACGGCAACGCCCAGATTATGAGTAAATACACGGACGGAAAAACCATCTGGATTGATATTCACCGGGTTACCCTTTCCAGCTCTAAAATCGAAGTACGCGTGGGCGCGATGGGCGGTGATAAGGCCGCGGCAGAAAAGATTCTGAAAGAGATAACCCGCCGCCTATGAACCGCAGGATTAAGGTATTAGCAGCCTTAACTATTTTTTTGGGTTTGCTTAGTGTGCAGGAGTTAAAAGGAGAGAGTTCAATGAAATTAACCAGCCCGGAATTTGAGTATAATAAGTCCATCCCCGAGAAATTTACTTGTGAAGGCGATGATATTAATCCGGCGTTGATGATTGAGAATATTCCCGCCGCTGCCAAGAGCTTAGCGTTGATAATGGATGATCCGGACGCAACCAAGGGGATGTGGGTGCATTGGGTGGTTTACGATATTCCTCTTCTTCCGCGTATTGAAGAGCAGAGCGTGCCCGGTAAAGAGGGCCTCAATGATTTTGGAAGAAAACGTTATGGCGGCCCTTGTCCTTTTTCCGGGACGCACAGGTATTTTTTTAAATTATACGCTCTTGATGTTATGTTGGATTCAAAGGAGGGGCTCACGAAACAAGCGTTAGAAAAAGCCATAGAAGGGCATATATTAGAGAAGGCAGAGTTAATCGGATTATATAAGAAGAGAAAATAAGAAGCATCCAGTCTTTGAAAATATAGGACCGTTTCTATTTTTCTAGGGTAGGGGAGGTTTAAACCTCCCCTACCATCTTAAAAATAGAAACGGTCCCTTTGTTTTCATTCCGTAGTAAATTCTATTTGACAAAACAAAAAAATGAATGTAATATACGCAATATGAACACAAATTCATTAATTGAAGAAGTAATTGGAAACGCTAAGAATGGTGCTAGCTTAAGCCGCAAGCAGAGGGATAAGCAATTGCGTAAGAGCGATATTATGCAGGCAGCTGAGCGCGTTTTCGCTTTAAAGGGATACCATAAAGCGGCGATGCAGGATATTGCCAAAGAGGCCCAGTACGCTACCGGGACTGTCTATCTGTATTTTAAAGATAAACAGATGCTTTATTTTTCCCTGCTTGAAGAGAAAATACGCAATTTGCTATGCACATTAAAAGAGAATACGGCTCATATCGCCGACGCAGAAGACAAACTAAAGGTTTTTATTCAGGAGAGCCTCAATTTTTTTGATCGGAATCAGGATTTCTTCAGAATATTCTTTTCAGAAAGAACTCAGGCTCAAATAGTCAAAGATTCCAAGCTAGCTAAATCTTCAGTGATGCAGCAGCATAAAGAATTTGTCATCGGACTGATTAAAGCCGGCCAAGAGCAAAAGATAGTAAGAAACGACTTCGACTCCAGAAAAATAGCGGATATATTCGGTTCTATTTTTATGACCGTTATTTTTGATTGGCTCAAAGACGGGCCTAAGGATGAAAATAAATTAAAAGATATGTCCGATTTTATCCTGGATATATTTTTGAGCGGAGCGGGTAGAAAAAGATGAGAATGGGGATATTTTTAATCATCCCGGCCTTTTCCGTATCCTGTATTTTAGCTAATGCCTTCGGCGAAGGAGTAGGCGTAAAGCCAAAGGAGGAAACCGCCAGGTTAATGACTATCTGCCAGGGGATTGAGCTAGTCCTTAAGAACAACCATTTGATCAAGATAGCTTTACCCGGAAATGAGATGGCTTATCAGGATTCGTTAATCGCGCGCTCCGCGCTTTTACCCAATTTAAATCTAACTGCGTCCCAAAAGTTTTCCCAGTTTCAACCGGCAGCCAAGATTGGGAGCCAAAATACCCCTACTGCCGAGAAGGATCCGTTTTCTTACGGTTTTGACGTATATCAAACCTTATTTGATTTTGGAAAGAGCCTTTCCAGTTATCGGGCATCCAAAGATTTGGTGGAAGCCCAAAAGGCCAACACTGAAAGCGTAAAACGCTTAGCCACGCTTGAGTTTATTACCGCCTATTTTAATCTTTTAGAAACCGAGAAGATGGTTGCTGTCTTTGAGAAAGAAGTTGAGAGTCTTTCAGCATACCTTAATGATATAGAGCATCTTTATGAGCAGGGTTCGGCAGTAAAGAACGACCTTCTTCCGGCTAAAGTAAAGCTTGCCGATACGAAGCAAAAGCTTATCGCCGCGCGCAATTTAAGAGAAGTTTCCGGTGCCCGCCTGAACAATATTCTCGCCTTACCGTTAAGAAGCAAGATCAAGGCGCTTGATATGATCATGCGGCCTCCGCAGTTTCCCGATATGGATGCGGCTTGGATGACTGCGCAGGATTTACGCCCGGAAATTAATTTTTATGAGGATCAAATACGCGCTTCTCTTTCGACTGAGAGGGCCAAAGCAGTCGAGAACTTCCCTGTAATTTTTCTTGATGGAGGCTATTCCTATACCAAAAATAAATTTCAAGTGCATCCGGGGAACGCGTCGGTGGAGCTGGGGGCCAAGATGAATTTTTATGACGGAGGACTTACCCGCGCGGAATTACTCAAAGAGCGCTCAAGGCAAAAACAGCTCGTCGAGCAGAAGGGCAGGCTTGTCGATGATATAAAGCTGGAGATCGAAGACAGCTACTATACTTTAAAAAACTCCTGCGAAAAGGTGCTTGTTTCCAAGGACGCGCTTGAGCAGGCGGAAGAGAATGTGCGCTTTTACCGGGTGAAATATAGCGCCGGAAGCGCCACCACCACGGACGTGCTGGAAGCAATAACCTTACAGACGCGCGCCCAGACAAATTATTACAGCGCGGATTATGAGTTAAAACGCAGCTACGCCAAACTTATTTATTCCATGGGAATCGATATGCAATTAGTTTATGAAAAAATGGAGAGCGGAAAAAATGGAGCCTAAGCATAATAATCATAAAAAAAAGAAACTTTTTTATCTGCTTGCGCTTGCTCTAATCATCTTGGGCATATTTGCGGCAGTGCATATAATTCGCGGCTTTACTCACGTAGTTACCGATGACGCTTATATTACCGGAAGGGTACATAGCATCGCCTCTAAAATATCCGGGACGGTAAAGGAAGTCCGTATAGACGATAATCAGGCGGTAAAGAAAGGCGACTTGCTTATTGAGATTGATCCTCTAGATTATGAAACTAAGGTAAATGAGGCAGAGGCTGCTCTCTCTGCTGAAAAGGCGCGGCTGGCCGATGCCGAAGCGGGGATCAAGAGCGCTGAGGCGAATTTAGAGGTGCAGGAAGTAGCTTTTAATCAAGCCGGCCTTGATAAAAAAAGGGGAGAGTCGCTTTACCAAGACGAGGTCATCCCCAAAGAGAAACATGAAAAAATCATTACTGCTTATGATATGGCTGCGGCTAAGGCAAAGGCGCTAAAAGAAGAGCTGGAAAAAGCCAAATCCTCCAAAGATCTCGAGCAATCCCTGATTAAGCAAAAAGAAGCGGCTCTAAAAGCAGCTCAGTTGAACTTAAGCTATAGCAAAATTTACGCTTCCACCGACGGTTATATAACCAATAAATCCGTAGAAACAGGAAATCAGATACAGCCGGCCCAACCGCTGATGGCAGTGGTAGCCTTGGATGATATTTGGGTGGTTGCTAATTATAAAGAAACACAGTTAAAGAACGTGAAACCCGGACAACTCGCCGAGGTGCGCGTGGATACCTATCCCGGAAAGGTCTTTAGCGGAAAAGTTGACAGTATTATGGCCGCAACAGGCGCGGCGTTTTCTCTTTTCCCGCCTGAAAACGCATTGGGTAATTATGTAAAGGTGGTGCAGAGAATACCGGTAAAGATCGTATTTGATAAATCCAGCGATGAGGGTCATGTGTTGCGCATCGGGATGTCCTGTATCCCGACGATAATTACCAAGAATGAATAAGGTTAACAAATGGATTGTCGCTTTGGCAGTAGTATTGCCGACTTTACTGGAAGTTATCGATACTTCGGTGGTCAATGTTTCACTTGATCATATCCGCGGCAGCCTTTCAGCCGGGATAGATGAGGCGACTTGGACAATTACGGCGTACTTGGTTTCTAACGCGATCATCATACCCTTAACCGGATGGCTAAGCGGGTTCTTTGGCAGGAAACGTTATTTACTATTTTCAGTCGCGCTCTTTACTCTAAGTTCTTTTATGTGCGGAAGCGCGAGAACTTTGTCCGCTTTGGTTTTCTTTAGGATTATACAGGGGATAGGGGGAGGGGCGTTGCAACCGATTTCGCAGGCGATATTATTCGAAACGTTTCCTCCCGCAGAATATGGTATGGCGATGGCCATGTTTGGTATCGGCGTCATGGTTGGGCCGATCGTAGGCCCGGTATTAGGAGGATGGATTACGGATAACTGGTCGTGGAATTGGATATTTTACATTAACATACCGATAGGTATTATTTCTATGATCATGATTACGCTGCTGATTCATGATCCTGCTTACATAAAGAAGGTAAGAGAGAAGATAGATTACTGGGGTTTTGCCCTGATTGTCGTCGGTATAGGCTGTCTGCAGATTGTCTTGGATAAAGGACAGCGCGAAGATTGGTTCTCTTCCGCTTTCATTATAAGGCTGGCAATAATATCCGTTATCTGCCTGATTGCGTTTGTTTTTGTTGAGCTAAAAAAGAGCGAGCCGGTATTAAACTTGCGCGAACTTAAAGATATTTCTTTTGCCAGCGCCAATATTATTCAGTGCTCGGCTTTTTTCGTGCTCTTCGGATGTATCTTATTACTTCCGCTTTTTGTCCAGCAGCTTTTGGGGTATAACGCGTTTTTAGCCGGGATGGCCCTTGCGCCCGGAGGGATAGCTACATTGATAACTATGCCTATCGCGGGAAAATTAATTCAAAAATTAAATCCTAAGATTATCCTTGCAACAGGCTTGGTGATAACCTCTTATTCGGTTTTTATTATGTCCCGTTTTAATCTTTACATCGATTTTAATACCGTAGCCTTATCCAGAATTATTATGGGAGTGGGAATGGGGCTGGTTTTTGTGCCGTTGGCGAGCATGGCTTTTAGTACGGTTAAGAAAGAAGAGATGGGAAACGCCACCAGTATCTTTAATCTTTTAAGGAATATCGCCGGAAGTTTCGGTGTGGCGATTATGACTACCATACTTGCCAGAAGGGCGCAGTTTCATCAGTTTCGTTTCAGCGAGCATCTCAATCCCTTTGATTACCATTACCAGATGGGAGTCTATAAAGTGGGAAATATTTTGGCTGCTAAGTCCGGACAAGTAACCGCTTCTTCCGCAAACGGGGTTATTTATCATCAGTTATTGCGGCAGGCAAATCTTTTTTCTTTTACAGACGCGTTTTATTTTTCCGCTACTATATTAATATGTATTATACCTATAGTATTGTTGCTTAAACGGCCGCAACATGGTGAAGCGGCCGCAATGGTTCATTAATCTGTATAGGATGATTATGTTAAGGCATATGAGGATATTTACGATTTTAATAATATTTACATTCTTCTATTCCGCTGAGGCTATGGCCGAAGAAACTCTTTTTTGGCAGGATTGCATTAAGGAAGCGGCAAAAAACCATCCGGATTTAATCGCGGCAGTTGAAGAAGTAAAGCAATCAGAGGCTGCCAAAAAAGTAACTGCCAGCACTCTTTTCCCGCAGGTGAACGCTAATTTGGGCGCCTCGACCAAGAAAACTACCACCAGCTCAAAGTCTGGAAGTTCCACCTCTGATACCTACACTTATGGAGTAAGCGGGACGCAGCTTATTTTCGACGGGAATAAAACAGTAGATAATGTTAAAGCTGCTGCAGAGACCATCAAAGCCTCACAACAGAATTACCGTTTTACTTCCACCGAGGTCAGATTACGGCTGAGAACAGCATTCGTAAATCTGCTTAAAGCCCAGGAGTTGATTAAAGTTAGCGAGGATATTGTCAGAATAAGAAAGAGTAACCTGGAGCTGATCACCTTGCGTTATGAATCAGGTTTAGAACATAGAGGGGCCTTGTTAACCGCGGAAGCGAATTTAGCTCAAGCTGATTTTGGCCTCGCTCAGGCAAAAAGGGATGTGGAGCTTGCGCAGAGGCAGATGACTAAAGAGATGGGTAGAAAAGAATTTATTCCAATGAACGTAAAGGCGGATTTTAAAGTTATCGATACAGCGAAAGATAGGCCGGATTTCGATAAGTTGTCGAATAATAATCCTTCTTTGCTTCAGCTTACGGCGCAGAAGAATGCGGCGGAGTTCGGATTAAAAGGCGCCTATGCGAATTTCTTTCCCACGCTTTCCGGTTCGGCAGGGGCGAATAAAAATGACACGCATTGGCCTCCTCGGGGAAATCAATGGAACTTAGGCCTTGCTTTATCTGTACCGATATTCGAAGGCGGTTTAAGATTTGCGCAGGTCTCCCAAGCCCAAGGATTATTGAACCAGTTGAAGGAAAACGAAAGAAGCACTAGAGACGGGATAATTGTGACTCTGGCTCAAACGTGGACATCTTTGCGGGACGCGATTGAAACCGTGGATGTCCAGTACAAAAATCTCATTGCTACCGAGGAACGCTCTAAGATAGCCGAGGCAGAATACGCAACAGGCTTTGTTACTTATGATAACTGGACAATTATTGAAGATAATCTGGTGCAGGCCAAAACCAGTTATCTGAACGCTCAGGCGAATGCGTTATTAGCCGAGGCGAATTGGATTCAGGCGAAAGGAGAAGTGTTAGAATATGCTAAAAGTTAAATCAAAAATTATTATCAGTATTTTGATTCTGGTAGCCATCTCTGGATTGGTTATGTTTAAAATTAAAGGTAAGCGTTCAAGTGACGAGATAATTAAGGAGATCACTCCATCTGTAGGGACGATCCAAACCTTTATCTCTACCACGGGGACGGTCTTACCCAAAAACCGGCTGGAAGTCAAGCCTCCGGTGAATGGCCGTATCGAAAGTATTTTGGTGCAGGAAGGTGAAGAGGTAAAGCTTGGTCAGGTTTTGGCTTGGATGAGTTCTACGGAAAGGGCCGCGCTTTTAGATGCTGCTGAAGGGCAGGGAGAAGATGCTTTAAAATATTGGAAACAGGTCTATAAGCCTATTGCCCTTTTGGCGCCTATTAATGGAGAGGTGATTGTGGCCACCACTCAACCCGGCCAAACCGTTACCACCAGTGACGCGGTGATTGTGCTCTCTGACCACTTGATTGTCCGGGCTCAGGTTGATGAAACCGATATCGGTAAAATCAAGCTCGGGCAAGGTGCATTGATCAGTTTGGATGCCTATCCAGTTGCTAAAATCAAAGCCAGCGTAGAACATATCTACTATGAATCCCAAACGATCAATAATGTCACGATCTATAATGTGGATCTATTGCCGGAAGATATCCCGCAGTTTTTCCGTTCAGGGATGAACGCGACAGTTGATTTTAAATCCGAAGGTAAAGTTGATGCCTTGCTCTTGCCGGTGGAGGCAGTGCGTAAGGAAAAGGGGGAGAGTTATGTTTTGTTAAAAGAAGAAGGGAGTAAAAATCCGCTTAAGCGGACGGTTAGCTTAGGCATTACCGATGATAAGAACTTTGAAATTCTCTCCGGCATAACCGTTAAAGATACAGTAATTATTAAAACAAAAAAATATATGCTTCCCTCTAGTAACGTAGGAAGTAACCCGTTTTCTCCTTTTGGACAAAGAAGAAGATCGAACTAAGGCGGATAAGCTAATGATCGAAGTAAGGAACTTGTATAAAACCTATACCATGGGTTCGGTTAAGGTCGAGGCCTTGCGCGACGTGTCGCTTAAGATCTCAAGCGGTGAGTTTGTCGCGATTATGGGCGCTTCCGGTTCAGGAAAATCCACCCTGATGCATGTGCTGGGCCTGTTGGATCGGCCGGATGCGGGAGAATATTTTTTAGGAGGAGAGGAGATAACCAAGCTTTCAGATAAAGAATTAGCCTTAGTCAGAAACCGGCTGGTAGGTTTTGTCTTCCAACAGTTTCATTTACTTCCAAGGATGAGCGCTTTAGAAAACGCGGAACTTCCGCTTATTTATGCCGGTAAAAGGCACCTAAGAGAGAAAGCCGAAGAGAAAATCGCAGAGGTCGGATTAAAAGACAGGATGTTTCATAAGCCGAATGAAATGTCCGGAGGCCAGCAGCAAAGGGTGGCGATTGCCAGAAGCCTGGTGAATGAGCCGCCGATCATCTTCGCGGATGAGCCGACCGGAAACCTTGATTCTAAAAGCAAAGAAGAAATAATTTCTATTTTAAAAGGCCTTAACCAAAAAGGTAAAACCATTGTCATTGTTACCCATGAAAATGAAATCGCCGCTCATGCCAAGCGAATTATCCAAATGCGTGACGGTAAAATCATTTCTGATAGCGCGGTTACCAGCGCTGCCAAGGTTTTTGAAGAAGTAATTCCGCAAAACTTAATTAAGAATATTTTATCCGAGTCAAACCAGGCAATCAAAGGCGGGATAGAATTTCTTGATTATTTGCGGCAGGCGGTTTTCGCTATGTTGGCGCATAAAATGCGCGCTTTTCTTTCGATACTCGGGATACTGATCGGCGTTGCCGCGGTGATCGCGATGATTGCCTTGGGCCGCGGGGCGCAGGAATCTATTGAAAAACAACTTTCTTCATTAGGTTCCAATCTTTTGCTTATCCGGCCCGGCTCTCCGAAGGTAGGCGGGATAGCTATGGAGGCAGGAACAACTACCCGTTTTGTATTTCAGGATTTGGCGGCGATTTCTAAACTCACGGATTTAATAAAATATGTCAGCCCGTCGGTAAGCGGGAGGGGGCAGATCGTCTATGGAAATAAAAACTGGAATACGCAGGTGGAGGGAGTGGGGGTTGATTATGCCCAGTTGCGCTCGGCGATTCCGACAGTCGGAAGATTTTTTAGCGAAGATGAAGTGAGGATGAGGAATAAGGTAGCGTTACTTGGCACTACGGTAGTCAGAGAACTTTTTGGGGAGACTAACCCTGTTGGAGAAACCATTAGGATAAACCTGATTAATTTTAAAATAATCGGAATTTTGCCTACAAAAGGGGCGACGGGCTTTCGCGATCAAGATGATACGGTGCTTGTTCCGATAACCACCGCGATGTACAGGCTTCTGGGAAAACAATATATTGATCAAATTTACGTTGAGGCAATCTCTCCCGACTTAATAGACACGGCTCAAGATGAAATAACCAAAACTATTACCAAGCAGCATCATCTGACCGCGAAAGAAGCTGAAGACGCTTTCCAGATCCGCAATATGGCTGATATTAAGGCAGCCTTGGAATCGAGCACTAAAACAATGAGTTTATTGCTGGGAGCTATTGCCGCAATCTCCCTTTTAGTCGGAGGGATAGGGATTATGAATATAATGCTGGTTTCGGTGACCGAGCGCACGCGTGAAATCGGTTTAAGAAAAGCCATCGGCGCGAGCAACAAAGATATTATGGTTCAATTTTTGATTGAGGCGGCATTAATGTCTTTTATTGGAGGCATATTAGGGATTCTCTTGGGTACAGGAATTTCCGTATTGATTACCTTGTTTACCGGTTGGACGGTAATTATTGATTTAGCGCCCATAATTCTGGCTACGACATTTTCTTTAGTTGTAGGAATTGTCTTTGGGCTCTGGCCCGCGCAAAAAGCCTCTAAGCTTGATCCCATCGAAGCCTTGCGCTACGAATAATAGATGAAAGTTTTAATCCAATCCGAAAGAAAACCGCTTTTATTCCAAAAACCGAAAGCAGTCATCTCCTGCCAAAATCCCGCGTCTTTTAGCGCTTGTTTTGAGGAGATGGAAAAGGCGCTTGAGGCTGGTTATTTTGTGGCAGGTTTTTTCTCGTACGAGTCAGGCTACTGCTTCGAAGAAACCTTACGCATTAGTAAAGATTACGATTTTCCCTTGATCTATATGGGTGTTTTTGACGCACCTATCCGTCAAAACATAGAAATCAAGAATTATCCGGCCCTTAGCATCCTGAAAGATCTTCGGCTGAACATTTCCCAAAATGATTATTTTAATAATATAGATACTATCCGTAATTATATAGCCAAAGGCGATGTCTACCAGATTACTTATTGTATAAAATTTCTCTTTCAGTTCCATGGTGAGCCGTTTAGCTTATATAATAGGTTGTTAAGAGAACAACCTGTGCCGTATCCGGCATATATTGAAACAGATCTATTTCAAATCCTTTCTTTATCTCCGGAAATGTTTCTTAAGAAAAGGGGCGCGGATGTGTCAACCAAACCAATGAAAGGGACTTGGCCGCGAGGGACTAATTTTTTATCCGATTTTACCCGGCGGACGCGATTTCAATACGATAAAAAGAACAGGGCGGAAAATGTGATGATTGCTGATCTCTTGAGGAATGACCTCGGTAGAATTGGTTTAAATATCCGGGCACCCAAGCTTTTCGAGGTAGCCGGTTACAAAAAACTTTACCAGATGACTTCCACGGTTACCGGAAAACTGGATAAAGATATAGCGTTGTATAAACTCTTTGCTTCATTATTTCCTTCAGGTTCGGTAACCGGAGCTCCGAAGATCCGCGCGATGGAGATTATCAGGGAGCTTGAATTAGAGGAGAGAAGGATCTATACCGGCGCTATCGGGTATATCGCGCCAAATAAAGATTTATTTTTCAATATCCCTATCCGCACGCTTTTAATCAATGGCGAAAACGCGGAAATGGGAGTGGGTGGCGGGATTGTCTGGGATTCTACCGGCCTGGGTGAATGGAATGAGGGGTTACTTAAGGCAAGATTCCTTACGGATTTAGCCTCTTGACAAAGGGAAAAAAGGCGGTATAATAATAAAATAATGAAAGATTAGAAAATCTTAGGCCGTAGAGGGGAGACTACTAACCTTTACGGCTTTATCATTAAGGAGGGACCATCAAAAAAATAAAGAGTTCATTAAAAGGCAGAAAATGCAAATATCCGCGCTGCGGCCATATTTTAAGCATTTATAATCATGAGGCGTATTGTCATGTTCATCTTGCCCAACTGCCTTTAGATTTTAAGCCTAAGATCCATAAATAAATATGCCTTATAAATTAGACGCAACAAATAGTCTCCTTGGAAAAGAAAAAAAACCGGCGCCGGATTTCTACGGTTTAAGTATAGCGCCGAAGATCCTCGATATCCTTGAGCGGATAAAATTTACAATTCCTACTCCTATTCAGCTCAAGGCCATCCCCTTAGCTATTCAAGGTAATGATATTGTTGGAATCGCGCAAACCGGCACAGGTAAAACGCATTCGTTCGCTATCCCCATGGTTCAGCACCTTGCTCAAAAGAAGGGGCTGGGGTTAGTGCTTGCCCCTACCCGTGAATTAGCTATTCAGATTGATGAGGCCTTTCAGGATCTGACACGGGCTTTTGGAATGAAGACGGCTTGTCTTATTGGAGGCGCTCCGATGGATGCTCAGGTTCAGGCGTTACGCAGAAATCCGCGGGTAATCATCGCTACTCCGGGCAGGCTGATCGATCATATGAGTAAATGGAATGTTTTGCCGAATGAGGTAGTCATGCTCGTCTTGGATGAAGCTGACCGGATGTTGGATATGGGGTTTGCCCCGCAGATCGACAAGATCCTGCGTTTCCTCCCTAAGGAAAGGCAGACAATGCTTTTTTCGGCTACTATACCAAAAGAGATTATGGCGATAGCCTCTAAATATATGAAACTTCCTTTGAGCGTTGAAATCGCACCTTCCGGCACAACTGCCGAGCAGATCACGCAGGAGATGTATATTGTTAAAAAAGATTCTAAACATCAACTTTTAAATAAGATACTTGCTCAATACCACGGCGCTATTCTTTTATTTTCCCGCACTAAGTATAACGCGCGAAAAATAGTTCGTTCAATCAGGGACGCGGGTTACAGCGCGGCTGAAATACATTCCAACCGTTCCTTAAACCAGCGCCGTGAAGCGCTGGATGGTTTTAAATCCGGAAGATATAAGGTGCTTGTCGCTACCGATATCGCCGCCCGAGGTATAGATGTGACCGGCATAGAGTTGGTGATTAATTATGACCTTCCGGAAGACGCGCAGAATTATGTGCATCGTATCGGCCGCACAGGAAGGGCGGGGCATAAGGGGCACGCGATTTCTTTTGCTACCCCGGATCAGGCGCGGGATGTCCGCGATATCGAAAAACTTATCCGGACAACGCTTCCTATAGCAAAGCATCCGGGTCTGGCTATGGAACAATTTAGCCAATCTTCGCATGAATCCGCGCATTCATCTTCGCATCAGTCTTCGCGCCACTCTTCGCGGCCATCTTCGGATAGCCGTTCTAAATACAGCCATTTTCAAAAGCAAAGGTCGAATAAATTCCGCAGGTTTTAATTTCAAAATAGCTTGCCTTAGTTTAATATCCTATATATAATTACGCTAATGAATCCTGCATTTGATATCAATAATATCTCGGGGCTCTCTGAAGGTGAGGCAATATCAAGAATAAAAAAAGAGGGTTTTAACGAACTTCCTTCCCAAAAAAATAAAAATATCTTCTTTATATTCTTCGAAGTCATCCGCGAGCCAATGCTGCTTCTTTTAATTGGCAGCGGCCTGATCTATCTTTTCTTAGGCGAGCCGAAAGACGCGGCGATGCTCCTTTCTTTTGTTTTTGTGGTAGTGGGAATTACCTTTTATCAGGAGCGTAAGACTGAGCGCGCGCTGGAGGCGTTGCGTAACCTTTCCAGCCCCCGGGCTCTGGTTATCCGCGACCGAGAGCAAAAAAGGATTGCCGGACGGGATGTGGTTAGAGAGGATATTATTATTTTAAGAGAAGGGGATAGGGTTCCGGCGGATGCGGTAGTTTTATCTTGCTCTAATTTATCGGTGGATGAATCTCTGCTTACCGGCGAATCTATGCCCGTGCGTAAAGCCGAATGGGATGGTCAGGAAACAGTTAAGCGTCCGGGCGGAGATGATTTGCCTTTTGTTTATTCCGGGACACTGGTGGTCGCGGGAAGGGGCGTTGCTAAGGTATCTTCTATAGGGGCAGATACTGAAATGGGTAAAATCGGTAAATCCCTTCAGCAGATCCGCCAAGAGGATACATTACTTAAGAAAGAAACCGCTAAGATTGTCCGCGATTTTTCTATTATCGGTATCATACTCTGTTCTTTAGTTGTCTTGATTTATGGATTTACCAGAGGAAACTGGTTAAACGGCATTCTTTCCGGATTGACTCTGGGTATGGCCATACTGCCGGAAGAATTTCCGGTGGTATTAATTATTTTCCTTACATTGGGGGCATGGCGCATTTCCCGGTACAAGGTGCTTACCCGCAGGTCTCAGGCAATAGAGACTCTCGGAGCAGCAACTGTTTTATGTACGGATAAGACTGGTACACTTACTCTAAACAAGATGAAGCTGGCTATGCTTTGTGCGCAGGGCGACTTTTATGAAGTCAATATTAAAAACGCGGAGCCGCTTCCCGAGAAAGTGCACGATTTAATGGAATACGGGATTTTAGCCAGCCAGAAAGATCCGTTTGACCCCATAGAAAAGGAAGTAAAACTGGTAGGAGAATTTTATTTATCGAACTCAGAACATATCCACAAGAATTGGAAATTGGTTCGTGAATACACGCTTTCTAAAAAATTACTTGCCCTATCCCACGTCTGGGAATCTCCGGATAAACAAAATTATATTATCGCAGCCAAGGGTTCTCCCGAAGCTATCGCTGACCTCTGCCATCTTAACCCGGATGAAAAAAGTGGATCGATGGAGTGTATAGAAAAAATGACGGGTATGGGACTGCGCGTTTTAGGCGTAGCCAAGGCATCTTTTAAAAAGAAAGAATTGCCGGATGGCCAGCATGATTTTGCCTTTAAATTTATAGGCGTACTTGGTTTTATTGATCCGGTGCGTTCCACTGTCCCGGATGCGATAAAAGAGGCGTATGGAGCCGGGATCAAGGTGATTATGATTACCGGGGATTATCCCGGGACAGCCGTGCATATTGCTAAGCAGATCGGATTGAATAATCCCGAGCAGTACATAACCGGATCTGAATTGGAAAAGATGGATCATCTGCAATTAAGGGAAAAGATCAAGGATATCAACGTGTTTGCCAGGGTTGTACCGGAGCAGAAGCTGGCGATTGTCAATGCCTTGAAAGCAAATGGTGAGATCGTGGCGATGACCGGAGACGGAGTAAATGACGCCGCGGCCTTAAAATCGGCAAATATCGGGATTGCTATGGGAGAGCGTGGAACCGATGTTGCTCGCGAGGCTTCGGATCTGGTTTTACTTAATGACGATTTTTCATCAATCGTGGCTGCCATACGCATGGGCAGGAGAATTTTTGATAATTTAAAAAAAGCGATTGCTTATATTTTTGCCGTACACGTGCCTATCGCGGGGATGTCGTTTTTACCGGTTTTATTTCATTTACCCATAGTGCTATTACCTGCGCACATAGCCTTTCTAGAATTGATTATTGATCCTGCCTGCTCGACTGTTTTTGAATCCTGTCGTGAGGAGAAAGATATAATGAAGAGATCCCCGCGTAATTTAAGGGAGGAGTTATTTAACCGTAAGGCGCTTATTTTTAGCCTGCTGCAGGGAGCCAGTATTTTAGCGGTTGTGTTCTTAGTTTATATTTTTTCTTTATACCTTAATAAGGGGGAGCTTGAGTCGCGCACCTTGGCATTTGCCACCTTAGTCTTTGCGAACATTACCTTGATTATTACTAATCTTTCCTGGACGCAAGGGTTCATTAAAATAATCAAATCGAGGAATCAAGCTTTGTGGTGGGTGGTGAGCGCGGCATTGATTGCCTTGATGGCCGTGTTGTACGTCTCTGTTTTACGCAATCTTTTCCATTTCGCGTTTTTAACCGTTGACGACGTGGCGGTTACTTTTATTAGCGGTGTGGTTAGCCTATTATGGTTTGAAGCCTTGAAGGCTTTAAGCAAAAAAAAGCGCGCTAGATTATTAATCTTCTAAAACTTTATTTCTTTATTTTTTGAAGAAACTTGCTATAATGATTCACTACCGCTTTCCGTGGTAAATAAACCAAATATATTTAAAAAATAAATAAAGGAGCAGTCTATGTTTTTCAATCTTATACCCAAGGAATTTAATTTCTTTGATTTGTTTGAGAAGCAGGTTGATTATGCGGTTAAGGCGGCAGTTTGTTTTAAGGAATTAACCTTGAAAGGCAGCGTCGATCAGGATGCGATTGACAAAATCGGCAACATTGAACATCAGGGAGATGAAGCCGCCCACGAAATAATCGATCAGCTGAACAAAACCTTCATCACGCCTTTTGACCGCGAAGATATCCATGCCTTAGCCAAGGAGCTCGATGATATTATCGATATGATCAATACTATCGTAAGCAGGATGAGGGTTTATAAGATTACCAGCGTTAATAAGAATCTTATTGCTTTTGCTGCCACAATCGAGGATTCTGTGCGGGCAGTAGCCTGTGTGGTGAAGGCCTTGCGTAATACCAAGAATTCAAAGTCGATATCTGAATCCTGCGTAGAGATAAATCGCCTTGAAAATGTCGGCGACTCAATGAGAGATAATGTGCTCGCCGAACTTTTTGAGACGGAAAAAGACCCTATCGCGGTAATTAAATGGAAAGAGATCTATCAGGACTCCGAAACAGTGCTGGATATCTGCGAAGACGTTGCCCACGTGGTAAGCTCGATCATGGTAAAACAGGCCTAAGCTGATGAGCATAAGTATAATCCTTTTAATCCTGCTCGCTTTAACCTTTGATTTCTTAAATGGATTCCACGATTCAGCAAATTCTATCGCGACGGTAGTCTCTACCCGTGTGCTTTCTCCGAGACTAGCGGTAATCTGGGCAGCTTTTTTTAATTTTATCGCTTTTTTATTCTTTGGGCTGCATGTCGCCAATACTATCGGCAAAGGGATTATCGATATTGCCATTATAGACAATGGCATTATCTTTGGAACTTTAGTCGGCGCCTGTGGATGGAATATTATTACCTGGTATTTTGGCCTGCCTACCAGTTCATCGCATGCGCTTATTGGCGGGATGATTGGTTCGGCTTTAGTTAAAGCAGGTTCAGGCGCGCTCGTATGGAAGGGCATAATTAAAACAGTTGCCTTTATATTTATTTCTCCCGCAGCCGGGCTTATCTTAGGATTGATATTAGGTATTTCGGTATACTGGATTTTTCGCAGGAGCGTTCCTTTGAAGGTGGACCACATTTTCAGAAAGGGACAGTTATTATCCGCAGCGCTTTATAGTATGGGCCATGGCGGTAATGACGCGCAAAAGACGATGGGGATTATCGCCAGCCTGCTCTTTAGCGCCGGCCTCTTAGGCCAGAAGTTCTATATTCCTTTTTGGATAGTCATCAGCTGCCATACGGCTATTGCGTTAGGAACTATGTTCGGCGGTTGGCGTATTGTTAAGACGATGGGCCAAAAAGTCGCCAAACTCAAGCCTATTGACGGATTTTGCGCTGAATCAGGCGCGGCAATCATGCTTTTTGTGTCTTCAGCTCTAGGCGTTCCGGTTAGCACTACACATACAATTACCGGTTCGATTATGGGCGTAGGTTCGATTAAGCGTTTAAGCGCGGTAAAGTGGGGGCTCGCCGGAAGGATTATCTGGGCGTGGGTATTGACCATTCCCTGCTCAGCAATAATTTCTGCTTTGGCGTATATAATAATACGAAGGACGTAAGATGAAAATTAAAATTTATTACCATGATACTGATTGTGGAGGAGTGGTTTACTATTCCAATTACCTTAAGTTTTTGGAAGAGGCGCGCACGGAATATTTTAGCGAGAAGGGTTTTTCGATTAAAGAGCTGGCGGAGCTCGGCACCTTATTTGTGGTTGCCCGTCAGGAGATTGACTATAAGGCCCCGGCTGTTTACGGTGATATTTTGGAAATTAAAACTAAGATTATAGAGACATCGACCGTAAAAATAGTCTTTGAAAATGAGATTTATAACCAAGATAACCGGCTGATTACCAAGGCCAAGACAATCCTCGTTTGTGTGGATAAAAACTTAAAGCCCAAGGCTATTCCTCCGGAAATCCGCTCTAAAATCTAACCGAAACTGTTTCCATTCCAATCGGGAAACTGTTTCCGAGCCAATCGGGAAAGTGGGCCATCAAGCAGGAGGGGATAATGAACGCGGTAGATATTCTTAAATGCAGAAGAAGCGTACGGGTTTTTCAAAATAAAGAGATCTCTAAAAAGGTTTTGGAAGATTTAATCGATGTGGCAAGGTTCTCTCCCACAGCCAGAAATGTCCAACCTTGGGAATTTATAGCCATTACTAATAATGAAGCCCTAAAGAAGATAAGCGAATTGGGCGAGAACGCTAGGCCAATAGCCGGGGCCAAGGCCTGCATTGCCGTATTCTGCGCGGATTCCACTAAATATTATCTTGAGGATGGCTGCTCTGCCACCGTGAATATTTTAAACGCGGCAGCAGCTTTAGGAATTGGTTCATGCTGGATAGCCGGAGATAAGAAACCTTATTGTGACGAAGTGGCGCGATTATTAAGTATTCCTTCCGGGCTGAAACTGGTGAGTTTAATCGCCTTAGGTTATCCTGAAGATAAGCAGAGCTTTAAACTGGCGGATAAAAGAGCGCTCGCAGAAGTAATCCATTGGGAGAAATTTTAAGAATGTTGATAGCCTATAGCGGGTGTTTATTGCCGCTACTCATCGTATTGAATTTATTTTTCGGTAGGTTATTCTTTGATACCGGCCATTGGCTGGCTATTGAGGGGATTTTGATATTGCTGTTCTTTTTTAATTCCTATATCAGTTTACGGCGCGTTTTTTGGCCAGGCAGCAAGAAACGAGATGGCGCGATAGATGTTAAAGGCAAGGTTATCAAGTAAAAAGCGTTTGACAGGCGGGAATATTTAATATATATTATAACTCTATTTTTTTGAAAGAAGGGGAATTCGAGAATGGCAAAATTAAGCGTAAAAGATATCGACTTTAAGGGTAAAACTGTGCTAATGCGCGCGGATTTTAATGTGCCTCAGGATGCCAATCTCAATATTACCGATGATACACGCATCCGGGCAACTTTACCGACGATAAAATACATTTTAGAGCACGGAGTGGAGAAGCTGGTTTTGATCAGTCATTTAGGGAGGCCGGATGGCAAAGTTGTAGCCAAATATAGCCTAAAATCCGTGGCAGTAAGATTAAAAGAACTTCTAGCCCAAGACGTTTTATTTTTGAATGATTGCGTAGGCGAAAAGATCAAACAAGAAATTGATGCTGCCAAAGAAAAGGTAGTCTTATTGGAAAACCTGCGTTTCCACGCTGAAGAAGAGGCGAATGACGCGAATTTTGCCAAACAATTGGCTAGTCTCGCGGATATCTTCGTCAACGACGCCTTTGGAACCGCGCACCGCGCGCACGCCTCAACCGAAGGAGTAACCCATTTTTTAAAATCCGCGGCAGGTTTCCTGCTGGAGAAAGAGATCCAGTATTTAGGTAATGCCGTGCAAAATCCGGCCAAGCCCTTTATGCTCATTCTGGGAGGAGCGAAGGTTTCGGATAAGATTGGAATGATCGAAAATTTACTTCCTAAAGCAGACGCGATTATTGTCGGCGGAGGGATGAGCTATACCTTCTTAAAGGCGCAAGGCAAGCAAATCGGTAATTCCAAGCTGGAAAAAGATAAATTGGATTTAGCCAAATCAATTTTAGAAAAAGCCAGGGGCCTGAAAAAAGAAATCGTCCTGCCGGTAGATAACTTAGTGGTTGATAATATTGATCTTAATGCCAAAAGCGAGATTGTCGGAGAAGAAATACCCGAAGGTAAGATCGGCGTGGATATCGGGCCAAAGACGATTAAATTATTCGAGGATAAGTTAAAATCAGCCAAGACCATTGTTTGGAACGGGCCTTTGGGAATTTTTGAGATGGATGCTTTTAGCAAAGGAACGCGGGAAGTCGCGCAATTTGTCTCTACACTTGGCGCAGTGACGATTATCGGCGGCGGAGACACAGCTGCGGCCATTGTTAAATTTAAATTAGAAAGCAAAATGACCCATATTTCAACCGGAGGCGGAGCAAGCTTGGAATATTTAGAGGGTAAGCTTTTACCGGGAGTAACTGCTTTAACGGATAAATAATGCGCAAAACGATTATTGCCGGAAACTGGAAGATGTATAAGACAATCAAAGAGGCAATTGAATTAAGCAACGGCCTTAAGCGCGAGCTTTTTAAATTAGATAATCAGGATATTGATGTTGTACTTTGTCCTCCGTTTACCGCCTTAAGCGAGGTTTACGAAGTGATCACTGAATCCAATATAATGCTTGGTGCTCAAAACTTATATTGGCTTGATGAGGGGGCTTTTACCGGCGAGGTATCCGGCAAGATGCTTAAAGAAGCTGGTTGTAATTTTGTGATTATCGGTCATTCCGAACGCAGGCAATTTTTCGGAGAGACGAACGAAAGCGTAAATAAAAAGATTAAAGCAGCCTTAGCTAATGAACTTACTCCGATTCTTTGTTGCGGCGAGACATTAAAGGAAAGAGAAGCGGGTAAAACTTTTGATGTATTAAAGGACCACGCGCAAAATGGTTTAGCCGGCATTAGTAAAGAAGGTATTTTAAAAATCGTGATTGCTTATGAGCCGGTTTGGGCAATCGGAACGGGTAAGACCGCTACCAGCGTTCAGGCTCAGGAAGCGCATAAATTCATCCGGGATTTACTGGCTAAACTTTATGATCAAGAAGTGGCAGGACAAGTAAGAATCCAATACGGTGGAAGCGTTAAGCCCGAAAATATAACCGAATTAATGCAGCAACCTGATGTTGACGGAGCCTTGGTAGGCGGAGCCAGTCTTCAGGTTGCTAGTTTTACGGATATCGTTAAGAAAGCTGCTGAGGTGCTAAAATGATAACATTGCTGGTTGTTTTTCATGTGATTGCCTGTTTTTTATTGATTACGCTGGTTTTAATTCAAAGAGGAAGAGGAAGCGGCTTGGTAGAGAGTTTTGCCGGAGTCGAATCTATGTTTGGCACTAAGACCAATGCCTTCCTTACCCGGACAACCACCATATTATCGATAGTTTTTTTCTTTACTTGTTTAAGCTTGGCTATTTTGTCGGTTAAGCAGAGCAGATCTTTGCTTGCTAATGTTAAAACAACTCCGCCAGCAACATCCCAGCCCATAACTAAACCGGAAATTAAAACGCAAACGCCGGCGGCCACTACACCAGCGCAAACATCCACAACCACTATCCCTGCTCAAGCGCAAGTAAAAACGCAGGATAGCCCTAAAGCCAATCAGAAATAAGAAGTTATTCTGGATATTTGCCTTAAGCAGCGCGGTATATTTTACCCAAGGTATTGAAGGCCTTCCCTCCCAAGGTTTATTTTATTACTTCAAAGAAACCCTAAATTTTTCTCCCCAAAAAATAATGGTTCTCTCAAGCATTATTATGCTTGCTTGGTTGATTAAGCCGTTAATCGGCTACGTCATCGACCACTTTTTCAATAAACGCATCTGGATTTTTGTTGCTTTAGCTTTTGATATTGTTTTAGTTTCATTAGTGGGCCTCTTACAACTGCCGATTTTTCTCCTGATTATCATATTAATGATCAATTCTGCCAATGCTGCGTTTCGGGATGTGGCGGTTGACGGGATTATGTGCGTCGAGGGTAAGAAATACAGCGTTACAGGTAAAATTCAAAGTGTCCAATGGATTTCTATTTCCATTGCCGGAATCCTTACCGGAATCGGAGGTGGATACATTGCCGAAAAATGGGGGTATCAGGCGGGTTATCTATGCCTTGTGCCAATTTATTTACTGGTAAGCCTGCCGGCTTATTTTTACAAGGAAGAGGATTATATGATGGTGGAGAAAGCCGCCTCGACTTTAGCCGTAGATTTGAAAAAACTATTTACCAATAAAAACCTGCTTATCGTTTCGCTGTTTATATTTTTATACCGATATTCACCATCATTCGGGACACCCTTATTTTTTATCCAGCGGGATAGTTTCAAATGGGGAAAGATTTGGATCGGAGTTTTAGGGACGATTGGCACTGCTTTCGGGATCATCGGTTCACTCTTGTATTATAAATTTAGCCAGAAGATAAAAATCAAAAAATGGCTCTTCTGGTCGGTATTTTTAGGCGCCTTCACTACCCTAAGTTACCTTTATTATACGCCGGTCACCGCGGTTATTTATGATGTATTTTACAGTCTTTTGGGGATGTTTATTTTTATTATGGCCATGGATTTTATGGCGCGCAATTCCATACCCGGATTGGAAGCGACCTCTTTTGCGCTTTTATGCAGTGTAAGTAACTTGGCGCTGGTGGCGAGCAATTTATCCGGCGCGTTTCTTTTACCCTTAGTCGGCCTGAAATGGCTGATTATTCTATCCGCAGCCACTAGCTTCCTCTGTCTCCCATTGATTAAGAAGATTAATTAAATAAATACTTGAAGCAAGGGAAGTTAGGTAGTATAATTTAAAACTATGATGGAGATACTTAGGCCCTACATATTGGCGTTTATACCTATATTTGTGGCGGTGGATGCGGTTGCCAACATTCCGATTTTCCTGTCTCTAGTCGAGCATTGCTCCAAAAAACAGAAAATCAGGATAATTTCTGATGCGGTAACGACTGCTACTGCCGTTGCGATTATCTTCATTTGCATAGGGAAGTGGGTATTTTCGCTGCTTGGTGTCACAATTCCTGATTTTCAGATTGCCGGTGGAATTCTTTTATTTGTCCTTTCAGTGCGCCTGCTTTTCCCCGGAGCCCAAAAAGACGGCTTAACTCATAGCCACGATAGAGACTTAGGCGTATTCCCTTTAGGCACGCCATTAATTACCGGTCCGGCTGTGCTCACTACCACGCTGATGATGACGAATACTTTTGGGATTGCAGCGACTTCAGTCTCCTTAATTTTGAATATGGGTATTGTCTGGTTGACTCTGGTTAAAGCAGATGTAATTATGAAAGTTATCGGTCCCAGCGGCACGCGCGCGTTTTCCAAAATTATGTATATCTTACTGGCGGCAATCGCTGTGATGATGGTCAGGCACGGCATATTCGGAGCGTTTTTAAAATGATGCGTAAGGTTTTGACATTTATTATGGCCGGAGGAAAAGGAGAGCGGCTGCTGCCTTTAACTAAGGATAGGACTAAGCCCGCGGTTCCTTTTGGCGGCATCTATAGGATTATTGATTTTACTTTAAGTAATTGTATTAACTCCGGATTACGCAGGATTTATATCCTCACTCAGTATAAATCATCCTCGCTTCAGCGGCATATCCGCTTAGGCTGGAATTTTCTTCCTTCAGAGCTGGCTCAATTTATTGAATTGCTCCCTGCGCAGCAGAGAGTAGGAGATTCCTGGTATCTGGGGACAGCGGATGCTATCTACCAAAATCTTTATACTTTGGAAATGGATAAGCCGGATGAGGTCTTGATTCTAGCCGGTGATCATATCTATAAAATGAATTATTATAATATGATTGATTTCCATCGCGATAATGACGCGGATCTTACCGTGGGCGTAGTGGAGGTAGGGAAAGAAAAATCCACGCATTTTGGCGTGGTGGAAGTGGATAAATCCAACCGGGTAAGCGGATTTCAGGAGAAACCTAAATCTCCCAAAACCATTCCCGGTTCACCTGATAAGATTTACGCCTCTATGGGTATCTACGTATTCAAGCATCCGGTAATCGAAGAAGAACTGCATGAAGACGCCAAAAAAATAGGCTCCAGCCATGATTTTGGCAAAGATATAATCCCGCAGATGCTTAAAAAAGGACTTAAGGTTGTGGCTTACAATTTTTCCGGGGAAGATAAGAAGGAAGGGAAGTATTGGCGGGATATCGGGACCATCGACGCTTATTACGAAGCGAATATGGATTTAATTCAGGCTTCTCCAACTTTTAATATGTATGATAAGGATTGGCCGATCAGGACCTTTCAGGAACAATTTGCTCCGGCTAAAACTGTGCATTCAGGGGAAGAGGTTGCCGGCAGAATCGGGCTGATCCTTGATTCCATCGTTGCTGGTGGTTGTGTAGTTTCCGGAGGCAAGGTTCAGCGTTCAATTTTATCACCGAATGTTCGGGTAAACAGCTTTTCCGAGGTTTATGACTCGATTCTAATGGAAGGTGTAAATGTCAGTCGTTACGCCAAGATTAAGCGGGCGATTATCGATAAGGACGTGAATATTCCCCAAGGAGTAGTGATCGGTTATGATTTAGCCGAAGATAAAAAGAAATTCTTTGTGAGTGAATCCGGTATTGTTGTTGTAGCAAAGGGAACGGAAATAAAATGATTAGAAAAGCCAGAGTAAAAGATATAAAACCAATCCAGGAGTTGATTAATTCTTTCGCCAAGCAGGATATTATGCTGCCGCGTTCGCTGAATGAGCTTTATGAGAATATCCGCGACTTTTGGGTAGCTGAAGAGAAAGGCAAGATTGTTGGTTGCGCCGCGATGCACATTTCTTGGGATGATTTAGCCGAGATTAAATCTTTGGCAGTAGCCAAAAAATATCAGGGTAAAAGCATAGGCCGGGAGTTAATCGAAGCCTCCTTGGAGGAAGCCGCTGATTTAGGGGCAAATAAAGTTTTTGTCTTGACTTATAAACCCGAGTATTTCAAAAAGTTTGGCTTTAAGCGGGTCAAACACGCCAGCCTTCCGCATAAGATTTGGGCAGAATGCATTAACTGCTGTAAATTCCCCAATTGTCAGGAGATCGCCCTGCTAAAAATATTGTAAAATAATTTTTTTATGTTATAATTTTTGGAATTAACTAGGAGGCAAGATGGATTATTTGTTGACTGATGAACAGAAAATGATTAAGGAGTTGGCGCATAAGATCGCCGAAGAGAAGATTCGTCCGGCAGCGGCTAAACACGATATCAGCGAAGAGTTTCCTTGGGATGTGATCAAGGTTATTGCTGAATCTGACCTCTTTGGATTGTTTATTCCTGAAGAGTACGGCGGAATGAGCGTTAATATCACTAATCTTTGTTTAGCCACTGAAGAATTCTCTCGCGCCTGCGGCGGTATCGCTGTCTGCTACGCCGCTTCTGCATTAGGGACGTTCCCGATTGTTTTATTTGGTAATGAAGAGCAAAAGAAAAAATACCTTCCGGATTTAGCTCGTGGTAAAAAAGTAGCTGCTTTTGCCATTACTGAACCTGAAGCCGGTTCAGATGCCTCGGCTATCAAAACTACCGCTAAAAAAGAAGGCGATTATTATATTTTAAACGGATTAAAGCATTTTATTACTAACGGTGGAGACGCTGAGACTTATTCGGTTATCGCGATGACCGATAAGAATAAAGGCGCCCGCGGTGCCTCAGCTTTTATCGTGGAAAAAGGTACACCCGGTTTTACTTTTGGGAAAAAAGAAGATAAATTCGGCATCCGCGCATCTTCCACCCGCGAGTTGATTTTTACCGATTGTAAAGTCCCAGCCAAGAATTTACTGGCTAGAGAAGGGATGGGTTTTATCGTCACAATGAGGACCTTTGATATGTCTCGACCGGGTGTGGCGGCTCAGGCTTTAGGCATTGCTCAAGGCGCTCTGGAATTAGCGGTAAAATACGCTAAACAGAGACATCAATTCGGAAAAGCAATCTCCAGTTTCCAAGGGATTCAATGGATGCTCGCGGATATGGCTACAGAGGTTGAGGCAGCCAGGGCATTGGTTTATGCCTGCGCTAGGGCGATTGACGCCGGAGTAAAAGATGTCTCCAAAGAGTCGGCGATGGCCAAGATGTATGCTTCGGATGTGGCGATGAAAGTAACCGTTGACGCCCTGCAGATTTTTGGCGGCTACGGTTATATGAAGGATTATCCAATTGAAAAATACGTGCGCGATGCCAAGATTACTCAGATTTATGAAGGGACAAATCAGGTGCAGCGTAATATTATTGGCCTACAGTTAATTAGGGAAATGGCTAAGTAAATATAAGTAAGTTTAGGTAATTATAATTAAATTAATATAAATGTAGGTAAATAAAACTAAGTAAGTTTCAGTAATATAATATAAATATAAGTAAATCTAAGTAAGTTAAAAATATGAATATTATTGTTTGTATTAAGCAGGTTCCTGAGACAACCGAAGTAAGGATTAACCCTGAAACCAATACTTTAATCCGCGAGGGGGTAAAAGCGATCATCAATCCTTTTGATATGTACGCTATTGAGGAAGGGGTGCGGCTTAAGGAGAGATTCGGGGGGAAGGTTACCATTGTGACTATGGGGCCACCGCAGGCGGATATAGCTTTACGCGAGGCTATTTCCATGGGCGCTGATGAAGGAATCTTGGTTTGTGATCGGGCATTTGCCGGCAGCGATACTTGGGCGACAAGTTATACCCTAGCCGGAGCGATTAAAAAAATCGGCACCTTCGATTTAGTTATCTGCGGCAAACAGGCTTCTGATGGTGACACCGCGCAGGTCGGCCCCGGCATAGCTACGCATTTAAATATCCCGCAAGTCACTTATGTCAAAAAAGTAGAAGAGGCCTCGGATAAGTTAGAGAACAATGGTTTGGCTTCCGATAGCGGAAGCCAAAATAAGCAGCTTTTGCTAGATGCGGATAATGTTTTCTGGGGGATTATTAAACCAAACCCCGTTAGAGATTTATCTCTAAGCGGGGCAAATAATAATCCCGATATTTTAATCTCAAGAGGATTACTCTCGTTGTATGAAAGCATGAAAGGAAAATGCGACCGGGAGATGGAAAATTTTCGTTTTAACTCCGAATTAACGGCCATATATATTGATCCTACTGATCGATGTAATGCCGATTGTCCCTACTGTTACGTGCCTGCCAAGATAAGAAAGCATGGCCGCTCGATGTCCGAGAAGGAATTAAATCTTATCTTAAGTAAAATCGCGAAATATTTCGAAAAAAAGATAAAAAAACCGGTTATAATTTTTCATGCCAGTGAACCCCTTTTAGTAAAAGAGATTGTTTTTAAGGCAATAAATAAATTTAAAAAGCATTTTTATTTC
>JAUSED010000011.1 GCA_030650425.1 Candidatus Omnitrophota bacterium
CCAAGAGCTATCCGCCCTAACCGATCAACTCACCCAAGCCAAGAATAAGATCGCTGAACTAGAGCAGGCTGCTGGCGCCAAAGAAGAAGCCTTAAGCCAAAATCAATCTTCTTTAGCTAACCTTAAGAATGAAAAAGACCAACTCGCTAATCAACTCACCCAGGCCAATCAAGGTGCTTCTGAGCAGGCCGTTCAACTCAAAGCTTCTCAAGAGAAAGTTAAAGCTCTCGAAGCGCTCACTGAGCAATTAACTCAAGCCAAGAATAAGATCGCTGAACTAGAAACTGCCTCATCAACCAAAGACCAGGCCTTAAATGATAATCTATCCTCTCTGGAAACCCTCAAAACCGAAAAAGACCAACTCGCTAATCAACTCACTCAAGCTACGCAAGCTACTACTGAACAAGCTACCCAACTAAAGGCCTCGCAAGATAAACTCAAGGAGCTATCCGTTTTAACCGATCAATTAACCAGCGCCAAGAACAAGATCGCTGAACTAGAGCAGGCTGTTGGCGCCAAAGATGTGCAGGTGGCTGATTTGAAGAGTATGATGGACAAATTAAAGGAGAGCCTAGAGTCAGAATTAGATTCTTATAAGGCCAAACTAGAAATGGCCCAACGGGGTATCGTGGTTCAGGTTTTGACAGATGTATCTTTTGATTCGGGAAGCGCTCATTTAAGCCAAGAAGGTAAACGGATCATTCAGAAGATAGCCAATGTTTTAGAAAATGAAGAAAAGAACTATAGAATCTTAATCGAAGGCCACACTGATAATCGGCCCATCCAATACTCACGTTGGAAATCAAATTGGCAACTTTCTTCTGAACGGGCGCTGAGTGTGTTAGATAGTATCTTAAAGGAATCGAAAATTGATCCCAGTCGGTGTTCTATAGCGGGATTCGGGGAACAGCGCCCGATTGGTGACAATTCCATACCGGAAGGCAGGAGGCAGAATCGTAGAGTCGAGATTATTATCCAGCCGGAAATCATAAAAATCAGAAAACCTCAAGGGCCGTTACCTTCCGGCCTCCCATAAGTCAGCAGATTTGGCAGTAACCATTTAAAGATTACATTGAAATCGACAGATTCCAGGATTAAATATCCATGGAGATAATTCGTGTCGATCAATAGCAAAAAATTAAAATATACTCTGCTTAGGAAATTCGCCTTATGGTGGATAAAAGTCTATGAAAGGTGAAGTCGCGTCATTTACATTTTTTAGGGAAGAAGTAAAATAATTTTCAGTGAGAAAAAGTTGGGTAATAATTAGAAACTTAAAAAAGGAGGCGGAAATGAGAGGAAAGAGGATAGCGTTTTTATCGTTGGTTCTTGCCTTTAGCGTCGTTGCTTTAGCTTGGGCGGATAAGGGGAGCGGAGGATCGGGTTCGAGTAACTCGGGTTCGAGTAACTCAGGTTCAGGCTCAGTCAATTCAGGTAGAGGGATAAGCGGTTCGGGTTCAATCAACTCAGGGATGGGCTCAATTAATTCAAGATCGGTTAATTCAGGGATGGGTTCAATCAACTCAGGAAGAAATACTATAAATTCCGGGCCAAGCAGTATAAATTCAGGTAGGTCTCCTGCTGTTGGGATAGGAGGTCAAGCTCCTGATATAAGGCGTGAAGACAGACAATTAGACAGAAGGTTGGATAGACAGCTAGGCAGACAAGAGGACCGGCAGCTAGGCAGACAAGAGGACCGGCAGTTAGGCAGGCAAGCGGACCGGCAACTAGGCAGACAAGAGGATCGACAGTTAGATAGACAAGCAGACCGTCAGTTAGACCGTCAAGCCGACAGGCAGTTAGATCGGCAGGCTGACAGGCAAGCGGATCGGCAACTAGACCGGAGACAAGACAGGCAGTTAGATAATTAAGAAAATAGAAAGTGAGAGATAGGGGATGCTTCTTATTTTGAGAAAGGAGAAACGTCCCCTATTTTATTTGATTTTTTATTGACGGGAGACCAATATATTGATTAAGAATAAAGGAGGCGGTTCATGGCGAAAGAGTGGATCAAAAACTTATTTTCTAAAATAGACAGGATGGATAGCGATGGATTCAGCGCGTCTTTGGCTCAAAATGCTTCCTTCCGTTTTGCCAACGCGCCGGCAGTTATTGGTAGAGAGAATATTCGAGGCGCGGTTAGTAGTTTTTTCACACAGATTAAAGGACTACGCCATCGCATCTTAGAAACTTGGGAATGCGGTAATACTGTAATCTGCGAAGGGGAGGTAACCTATACACGCCATAATGGCAGCGCATTGACCTTACCCTTTGTAGACATCTTGCGTATGGAAGCGGAATTAATTGCCGATTACCGGATTTATATGGACATCTCTGCCCTGTTTGCTTAAATTTAACATTTTTAGGATTTGACAAAAGCCGATTTTGTGCTTAAATAGAATAGAGAATTAAATAGGGGAGGTCGTAGATACGGCCTGAGAGTTCCGCGAAAAAGCGGATTACCCGAATAACCTGAACTGGATAATGCCAGCGTAGGGAAGTAAAGTGGAACTTTTGAAACCCTTATGCGCTTGGTATAAGGGTTTTGTTTTTTAGGGGAGTAAAAGTGCTAAAAGTCAAAGATTATAGTTTATATTTGGTCATAAGTGAAGAATACGCATTGGGTAAAGACGCTGTAGAAATAGCCGAGCTGGCTATTGCCGGAGGAGTGGATATTATCCAGTTGCGCGAAAAGAATAAGCATAGGGATAAATTAATCAAGCTTGCCGTAGAGCTTTCCCGTATCTGCAAGGCCAATAGCGTTACCTTTATTGTCAATGACGATCCGCTCTTAGCCAAAGAAGCCGATGCCGACGGCGTGCATCTGGGTCAGGAAGATGTGAAAAAATACAGTATATCCGCGACAAGGGAGATTATCGGAAAAAATAAAGTCATCGGCGTTTCCACGCATTCTTTGGTTGAGTTGGAGAAAGCCAATAGTGAGGATGTTGATTATATTGCTTATGGGCCGATTTACCCAACTAAGACTAAAGATTATTTTCTGGGCGCGGGCGATATCAAAGCAGCCTTGAGCGTGGCTAAAAAACCGCTTGTTTTTATAGGAGGGATCAATTTAACCAATTTAGATGAAATATTAGCAGAAGGAGCAAGAAATATAGCCGTAATTAGAGGGATAATTCAGGCCGCGGATATAAGCGCTATGGCCAGGAATTTTAAGCATAGGATTATGCAGGCTAAAAAAGAGACAAAAATGATCATTAAAATAAACGGCAAAGATCAAGTCATTGAAGGAAGTTTAAATCTTTTAGAGTTGGTGATCAGTAAAAAGTTAGCTCCGGAAAGCGTAGTTTTAGAGCATAACTTATCTATCGTGCCGAAAGAAGAATGGGAAAATGTTTCTCTACGAGAAAACGATAGCTTGGAAATAGTGAGTTTTATGGGAGGTGGATAAAAGTGGAAGATGCGTTGATCATAGGCGGTAAGGTAATTTATAACCGGTTGTTTATCGGTACCGGTAAATTTTCCAGCTTTGCGTTAATGCGCGATGCATTAGAGGCGGCGGATCCTAGTGTGGTCACCGTTGCTCTCAGAAGGGTAGATGCTAGCTCAAAAACAGATAATATTTTAGATTATCTTCCGAAGCAATGTGCAGTGATGCCGAATACCTCCGGAGCAAGAAATGCGGATGAGGCAGTGCGCATCGCGAGACTGGCTCAGGCAAGCGGGGCAACAAACTGGATTAAGATAGAGGTGATTCAGGATAATAAATACCTTCTGCCGGATAATCTTGAAACTTTAAAAGCCACTGAGATTTTGGTGAAAGAAGGTTTCATCGTTCTTCCGTATATGAGTCCGGATTTATCCATCGCTAGAAGACTGGTGGATGCCGGTGCCGCTGCGGTTATGCCTTTGGGTTCTCCGATAGGAAGTAATAGAGGGATTAAGACTAAAGAGCTGGTTGAGATAATGGTTCGTGAAATCAAGATTCCGGTTATCGTAGATGCGGGCTTAGGCAGCCCGTCGGATGCCTGCGAATGTATGGAGATGGGCTGCGCGGCAGTGCTGGTGAATACGGCTATAGCCATAGCAAGGGATCCGGTGAATATGGCTAGGGCATTTAAGGATGCGGTGAGCGCCGGCCGGCGCGCGTATCTGGCAGGCTTTGGGTCGGAGAAAAATTACGCTAGTCCCTCTTCACCTCTGACAGGATTTTTAAGAAAAGAAGATCATTAATGAGTTATTACGACCTTTACCTAAAATATAAGGATCTTGATTTTGAGCATATTTTTTCCGGTTTTTCCTCAGCTGATGTTTTGGCTGCCATTGATAGCAAGAAGCAAGACACAAGACAGCTTCTAGCGCTTCTTTCTCCGTTAGCGGAAAACTATTTAGAAGAGATGGCTCAATGCGCGCATAATTTAAGCTTACAATATTTTGGCAAGACCATTCAGCTATACACTCCAATGTATCTATCTAATTATTGCGATAATCAGTGTGGCTATTGCGGGTTTAATCATAATAATCAAGTTAGCCGGCGCAAGCTTACTTTGGAAGAAGTAGAAAAGGAAGCTAGCGTCATCTCCTCAACCGGCTTGGAGCATATTTTAATCTTGACCGGAGAATCCCAAGCAATGAGCCCGCTTTCCTATATTAAGGATTGTCTGAGAATATTAAAAAAATACTTTAGTTCAATATCAATCGAGATCTACGCGCTTACAGAAAGCGAGTATGCGGAGTTAATCGCTAGCGGTGTGGATGGCTTGACTTTATATCAGGAGACCTATGATCAAAGGGTTTATAGCATGGTGCATAAGGGAGGCCCAAAGAAGGATTATTTGTTTAGGCTCGGCGCGCCGGAAAGGGCGGCAAAAAACGGGATAAGGAATGTGAATATAGGAGTTTTGTTGGGATTAAATGACTGGAGAAAAGAAGTTTTCTTTATGGGCCTGCATGCCAAATATCTTCAGGATAATTTTTCCAGTGTAGAGATAGGCGCATCCATCCCAAGGTTAAAAGCCCATCTCGGAGATTTTAAGATACCCAGCGAAGTAAGCGATCAGAATATGGCGCAGATCATCACAGCTTTGAGGATTTTTCTTCCGCGGCTGGGGATTAGTTTATCCACGCGGGAGCCAGCTAAGCTCAGAGAAGACCTTTTACCGTTAGGCATTACGCGTATCTCCGCGGGTTCTTCGACCAAGGTAGGCGGCCATGCTGTCGCAGCTGATGAGAGTTTTAATTTAGCTCAATTTGAGATAGCTGATTTAAGGAATGTGGAAGAAGTAAAAGCAATGTTAACCCTAAAAGGATACCAGCCGGTGCTCAAAGATTGGATGTTAATATAGATAAAAAAATACTTGACAAGGATTAATTATAATATATACTCTACTATGTTAATAGAGATTATAGAGATAGAGAGGGAAGGATGAAGATAACTTATAAAGGTGATTATGCTTTAAAAGCGGTATTGGATCTGGCCTTGAATTATGGGAGCATCGTGACGATCCACGAATTGGCCAGCCGTATACAAGTGCCTTTTAAATTCCTGGAACAGGTTTTGCTGGATTTGAAAAAGGGTGGTTTTGTGGAGAGTAAGCGTGGTAAGATTGGCGGGTATTTTTTGGCTAAAAGCCCCGCGGAAATAACCATAGGAGAGGTGATCAGGTTCATTGACGGCCCGATAGAGCCGATTGCCTGTGTTGAAAAGGGCTATTCCGGCTGTACGGATCTCTACAAATGTGTGTTCAGAAAGATTTGGGTAGATGTGGGAAGGGCAACTTCAGAGATAGTGGATAATATTACCTTTGAGAAGCTGGTGAATGAGGTACAGGCGAGTACGGAGGCGGTAGTTTATCAAATTTAAGTGAGAGGTTCTTAAAAAACCTAAAAACTGGGAGGGGTAAATGAGTTTGCTGGAGAATAAGGATGATTTAAAGACATTGGTGGAAACGTTGAATTTCAAGGAGAAAGTTGAGCGGTCAAAACGTTTAATTAAAGAAGCCTACGAGCGTTATGGGGATTCGCTAGTGGTGGCTAACAGCTTAGGGAAAGATTCGGTAGCGGTTTGGGATCTGGCCAAAAGAGTAAATCCGAAAATCAAAGGTTTTATCGTGACCACCAGATTTAAGCCGGCTGAAACCATAACCTTTATGAATGAAACAGTGAAAAGGTATCCGGAGCTGAAAGTTTATCAGAATGATTCGGCGATCCCGGAAAAGATTTACGAAAGCGAACCTGATAAATGCTGCGATATCTTAAAAGTTGAACCGGTGAAACGCGCGATTGAAGAGATGCATGTGAAATGCTGGGTAACCGGCTTACGTTGCACAGAAGGCCGCACGCGCACGGATTTCAAAGAGGTCGAAGAGCGGGATAAGGGCTTAATCAAACTTAATCCTATTTTGATTTGGAAGGAAAGAGAAGTTTGGCAATATCTGGCGCTGTATCAGGTTCCGGTCAATCCGCTCTATGGCGAAGGTTATCGGTCCTTAGGCTGCGCGCCTTGCACCAAGATTACCAATGATGATAACGAACGTGCCGGACGCTGGATCGGCACGAGCAAGTGCGGAGGCGAGTGTGGAATACACACGCGGCCTTTAAAGAGTAATTTAGCAGGAGATGGGATTTGATCAGCTACTTACTTTTAGCGCTCTTAACAGTTTTCTTTGCCCTGAATATGGGCGCCAGCGGAATCGCTCCTTCTTTCGCCTCTACTTATGGCGGCCGCTTAATTAAAAAGAAAAAAGCCCTTTTATTATTCGGCTTTTTTGTAATCTTGGGCGCCGTAACCTTAGGAAAGGGCGTAGCCGCGACCCTCGGGAAAGGCCTTTTACCGCAGGAATACATAAATTTCAACGTGGTATTAGTAATCCTGGGTTCGGCTAGTTTGGGGCTTTTTCTGGCTAATATTTTGAAGATACCGCAGTCAACCAGCCAAGTTACCGTAGGGGCAATCGTGGGAGCGGGGTTACATTTTCAACATTTGAACGTAAAAACCATTTTTTGGAAAATACTTCCGATGTGGGTAGTTTTACCGTTACTCGCTTATTTTTTGACTTGGTTGATTTACCGTAAGATTTATCCGCCCGAACACGACAATCTGCATATTTACCAAAAACTATTTGCTAACGAGAAAAAGCTGAGATTGTCAGCTCTGCTAATGAGTTGTTATGTTGCTTTTGCTATCGGTACCAATAATGTGGGTAATGCCGTAGGCCCTTTATTTGGAGCGGGTATTTTAGGGATAAATTTGGGGTTGCTTTTAGTTTCTCCGCTTTTTGGTATCGGCGCTCTTGTGTTGGGAAAAGGCACTCTCGAAACCGCGGGTAAAGAAATAGTCCCTCTGGGATTATTTTCCAGTACCTTGGTTTTATTTGTTACCGCCACTTTATTGATTTTTGCTTCGATACTAGGCATACCTCAATCACTGGTGCAGCTGAATATCTTTTCCATATTCGCCATAAGCTGCCTGAAGAACGGCCACAAGCGCACATTAGACCAGCGGTTGACCAAAAAAACATTTTTAATTTGGACGGTTACGCCATTAATTTCTATGATTATTTCCTATTTACTGCTGTTTTTGATAAAATAATATAAGGAGAGCATATGTCTTTCTCGAATAAGGTCGTTAATAATGTTATAGAATTAATCGGGAGCACGCCTTTAGTCAGGCTGCACAGTGTTCTTCGAGCCGGAGGCGCGGAGATACTGGCTAAATTAGAATATTTCAATCCCGGCGGAAGCGTGAAGGACAGAATCTGCCTTGAGATGATTGAAGACGCGGAAAGAAAAGGCCTGCTTAAAAAAGGCTCGACTATTGTTGAGCCGACTAGCGGCAATACCGGAATTGGCTTGGCGATGATTGCCGCGGTTAAAAAGTATAAATGTATTCTGGTGATGCCTGAAACGATGAGCCTTGAGAGAATATATATTCTTAAGTCTTATGGAGCAGAGATTCTGCTTACACCTGCTTCTTTAGGGATGCAGGGAGCGATTACTAAGGCGGAAGAAATTGTGAAAAAAACTCCCGGTAGTTTTATGCCTCAGCAATTTAAGAATCAGGCTAATCCCGCGGCTCATCGTAAGTCTACCGCTATAGAGATACTTGAGGCAACCGGCGGCAATCTGGATGCATTTGTCGCCGGAGTGGGGACAGGGGGAACGATTACCGGAGTGGGGGAGGTTTTAAAAAAGCATAACCCTAATATAAAGATTATCGCGGTTGAGCCAAAGGCAAGCGCGGTTTTGTCTGGATCAAAACCCGGCCCGCATAAGATTCAGGGTATCGGCGCAGGCTTTATTCCGGAGATATTAAATCGGAAGGTTATTGATCAGATAATTCAGGTAGAAGACAACGATTCCTTTAGATTAGCCGGGCTTCTGGCCAAAGAGGAAGGACTTTTTGTGGGTATTTCTTCAGGCGCGGCTGCTTGGGCAGCTTTGAAAGTCTCTGAAGAATTAGGTAAAGGTAAGGTTGTAGTTACGGTATTCCCTGATACAGGCGAAAGATATTTTTCTACTCAACAGTATTTTGAAGCCTAAGAGGTGGCCTATGAAAATCAAGGTAAATGGCAAAGAACGCGAGATTAACGGGAGTTCTATTTCTCTAGCCGAGCTGCTCAAGCGGGAAAAAGTAGAAAACCCGGAAATGGTTTCGGTCCAGCTTAACAATGAGTTTGTGGATAAGGTAAAGCTGGCAGGGGTATACCTTAAGCAAGCCGATGAAGTGGATTTCCTTTATTTTATGGGAGGAGGGAGTTTAAATGGCAGCGTATAGGCTAATTACCAAAATATTGCACGCTAAGTTTTCCAAAGAAGACGCGCATGGCTCTTTGCATATGCCGGTCTATGATAATGTAACCTTCGAGTTTAAAAGCGCCGAAGACTTGGAGCTTGCCTTTCAGGGGAAAAAGCCCGCGCATATGTATTCGCGGATCAGCAATCCTACGGTTGAGCATTTTGAGCAGCGGGTTCAGGCGATCACCGACGCGCAAGGAGTGATGGCGCTTGCTTCCGGAATGGCGGCTATTTCCAATACTATTCTGGCGATCTGCCGCACAGGCGACAATATCATTACCAGCAAGCACCTTTTTGGGAACACCTATTCTTTATTTGAACAAACGCTCAAAGATTGGGGCCTGCAAACACGTTACGCGGATTTAACTCAGCCGCAAGAAGTCGCGCGGCTGATTGACGAGAAAACCCGGGCGATCTTTTTTGAAACCATTACCAACCCCCAGCTGGAAGTGGTTGATCTTAAGGCCTTATCCGCGGTGGCCAAGCCGCGTAATGTTTTGCTGATTGCCGATACCACGATGACCCCGCCCTATTTGTTTTCGGCTAAGGAGTTTGGGGTGGATCTGGAAGTGATCTCCAGCACCAAATGGATTTCAGGAGGAGCGACCAGCGTGGGAGGATTGATTATTGATTACGGCACCTACGATTGGAAACGAAACGATAAATTACAGAAGGATGCGGTTAAATACGGCCCATTTGCCTTGCTTAACCGGTTGCGCAGGGAAGTATATAGGAATATCGGCGCTTGTATGTCGCCTTATAATGCCTATTTACAAAGTTTGGGGCTGGAGACCTTGCCTTTGAGGCTGGACGCGGCCTGCGCGAATACGCTTAAAATCGCTGAGTTTTTGCAAAAAGCTCCGCAGGTAAAGTCGGTGAATTACCCGGGCCTGAAAAACTCGGCCTTCTATCAGATAGCGAGAAAACAGTTTGGCGATAAACCGGGGGGAGTGTTGACTTTTGATTTAGCCAGTAAAGAGCAATGTTTTGCTTTTTTAAATAAGGTCAAACTGCTCCGTCGGGCAACTAACCTGCAGGATAACCGGACGCTCATTTTACATCCGGCATCGACGATTTTTTGCGAATATGATGCCAAGCTTAAGCAGGAGATGGGAGTGCGCGAAACTTTGATCCGGCTGGCAGTAGGGATTGAGGATTACCGTGATTTAATCGCGGATATTGAGCAGGGCTTGGAGGGTTTACGATGAGTTTAAGCGAAGAACAGATTGACCGCTATAGCCGCCATATTATCTTAAGCGATGTAGGCGTTGAGGGGCAGGAGAAAATTTTAAGCGGTAAGGTATTAATTATCGGCGCGGGTGGATTGGGCGCGCCGGCTGCGTTATATCTGGCTGCGGCAGGTGTCGGCACAATTGGTTTGGTTGACGACGGTTTAGTGGAGTTGTCGAATCTGCAGCGTCAGGTTATCCATTTTACGCCTGATGTGGGAAAGCCGAAAGTGCTTTCGGCAAAAGAAAAGATTGCGGAAATTAATCCAGAGGTTAAGGTTACTACCTATCAGGAGAGGGCGTATTCCGGAAATATTGCCAAGATTATTCAGGATTATGATTTTATTATCGACGGGACGGATAATTTTCCGGCGAAATTTTTGATTAATGATGCCTGTGTCTTGGGAGCTAAGCCGTTTTCGCACGGCGGGATTTTACGTTTTGAGGGACAGGCGATGACCTATCTTCCGAAAGAGGCATGCTACAGGTGTATATTTGGCGCCCCGCCTCCAAAAAACGCGGTGCCTACCTGTTCGCAGGCGGGAATTTTGGGCGCGGTTGCCGGAATGCTCGGGACAATCCAGGCAGCTGAGGCGCTGCGCTTTTTGATCGCTAAAGGAGAGCTCTTAGTTAACCGCTTATTGATTTTTGATGCCCTGCGGATGAGTTTTCGTCAGGTAACTTTCAAGAGGAATCCTCATTGCCCGATATGCGGGGAGAATCCTTCCATCAAACAATTGATTGATGAAGAATTACCCGCGTGTGACTTGAAGAAAAAATGAAAATATTAAAAAATGTACTCGCGCAGATTGTACAGCACGCCAAAAAAGAAGCGCCGCTGGAAGCCTGCGGATATCTTGCCGGGTTGGATGGCGTTATTATTAAGGATTATCCGTTAACCAATCTAGATAAAAGCAGCGAGCATTTTTCCTTTGATCCCAAGGAGCAATTTACTGCGGTGAAAGACGCGCGGGCTCAGGGATTGGAAATATACGCTGTCTATCATAGCCATCCCGCGAGTGCGGCTCGTCCGTCGCAGGAGGATATTAAATTGGCCTATGACCCGCAGATGCTCTATGTGATTGTCAGTTTAGCGGATGGTAAAGAAGAGATCCGGGCTTTTAGTATACGTAACGGTGAAGTGAATCTAATAAATTTGGAGGTCAGTAATGATTAAGGGATATGATCTTCCTGCTCAGCTGGAGAGCGAAATCTCCGGCTTAGAGGAATTGCTAAATAAATATAAGCGGGGAGAAATCTCCGCGACCGAACTTAAGGCCCATCGTGTCCCTTTCGGGGTATACGAGCAGCGCCAAGCCGATACCTATATGGTGCGCATCCGTTGCGCGGGAGGATTTATTAGTCCGGAGCAGCTGGAAGGGGTTAGCACCATTGCCCAAGAATTCGGCATAGGCGATTTGCATCTTACCTCCCGGCAGGAATTGCAACTGCATTATGTGAAGCTCGATCATATCATTGCGATTATGCGGCGTTTACTTGGGATCGGGCTTTCTACGCGGGGCGGGGGAGGCAATACTGTGCGTAATATCGGCGCTCAGGCGGATGCCGGGATCGATCCTCAGGAGGTATTTGACGTTTCGCCATATGTGGAGGCGTTAACTACCAGATTAATTGCTGAAAGTGATTCCTGGAATCTTCCCCGCAAATTCAAGATTGCTTTTTCCGGTTCCATTGAAGATAAGGGATACGCTACGCTTTCCGATGTTGGTTTTATTGCCAAAATTAAAGACAATAAAAAAGGATTTAAGGTCTATGCCGCCGGAGGCTTGGGCGCCAAGCCCGCAGTGGCAAAACTCTTGCTTGATTTTATCGAGGCTGATGAAGTGTACGCGGTGGCCAAGGCGCTGAAAACTCTCTTTTTCAAATACGGCAACCGTAAGAATAAGCATGCGGCCCGGCTGCGTTTTTTATGGCTGAATTTGGGTGAGCAAGAATTTAAAAAGCGCTTCGATGAAGAGTACGCGCTAGTCAAAGCGCAAAAGCTAGTCCCCTTAGCGATTAGCAGCGAAGCGGAATCGGTCATTGATCAGTCTGTTGCCGGGCAGTCATTGCAAACCCCGGATTTTTTATTATGGAGAACGCGTTACGCGCATCCGCAAAAACAAAAGGGATTATTTTCGATCTTGATCCCGGTTGAACTTGGTTTTATTTCTTGTGCTAACGCGCTGAAGCTTACGCGGTTTCTAAAAATTTTCGGCAGTGATGTTTTGCGAATGACTAAAGACCAGAATTTTCTGGTTAGGAATATCCATGAAAAGTCTTTAGCTGAAGCGTACAATTTGCTTAAAGAAGCGTTACCCGAGGTAAGCCAGCCCGCGCTCTATGGGAAAATTCTCTCTTGCGCCGGCGCTTCTACCTGTCAGCTCGGCATTTGCTATTCGCGTCAGGCTGCCCGCGCCGCGATGAATGAACTTAAAAAAAGTGGCTTGGATCTTGATAAAATAGGGGAGATTAAGATAAATATTTCCGGTTGCCCTAATTCTTGCGGCCAGCATCCGGCCGCGGATTTGGGTTTTTCCGGCAAGGCATTACGCGGCGGCGAGGCATTGTATCCGGCGTACAATATATTTGCCGGAGCGGTTATCCGCGATGGGGAAACCAAGCTTGCCGAACTAATCGGCGAAGTCCCGGCCAAGGCGCTTCCTTTGTTGGTCAAGGATTTTCTTGCTCGCTACATCGGGCAGTCGGGTAAGTTTGTTGATTTTCAGCAGTACTTTCTTAGTGAAGGGAGAAGCGTTTTAAAGGAAATTATTCCGCGTTATGCTCAAGTTCCGAAGTTTGAAGAAGACAAAAATTATTATTTTGACTGGGGAGAGACCAAACTCTTTTCTCTTGCTGAACGCAAAGCAGGAGAATGTTCCGCGGGATTTTTTGATCTCTTGGAAATGGATTTAAGGAATATAAGTAAAACACAAGCCGCGTTATCCGCAGAGGGAAATGACCAGATACGCAAAGAAAAACTACTGGGTGAGTTGGTTTTCTTCGCCAGTAGGGTGCTTTTGATTACCCGCGGCCTCGATGCTAAAAGCGAAGAGGAAGTCTACGCGGGATTTTTGAAGCATTTTATAGAAAGCGGACTGATTAACCAATCATTCCAGAATATTGTTGCCGCGGCACGAGTAAAAGATATCAAGGCGATCGCGGCCAGAGAAAGCGAGGCGCTGGATTTAGGTAAGGCCGTCCTGGCGTTATATGAAACGATGGATAATACTTTTAATTTTAAGACAGAGGTAGCGAGGCAGGGGAGCGTCCAGAAGACAGATGCTCCCGCGGTGGTTAAGGATTTCCGGGGGGTGGCTTGCCCGCTTAACTTTGTGAAAACCAAGGTGGAGCTGGCCAAATTAAAGCCCGGAGATCTTTTGGAAATATGGCTGGATGACGGCGCTCCGATTGAAAATGTCCCCGGGTCAGTGCAAGCCGAAGGCCATAAAATTCTCGCGCAAAAAAAGACAGGCGATTATTGGTCGGTTATCATTGAAAAAAAAGGATAATGTAATATAATATTAATAACCGATTAATAAGACACCCGGCCTTATCGGATAGGCCGGTGTCCGCTACTGCGGAAGGAGACAAGATGAGTAAGATTGATAAACAATTAAAAACCGAAAGCCTGCTTTTACATGGCGGCCAAGAGGCGGATCCTACTACCGGTTCGCGCGCGGTGCCTATTTATCAGACTACCTCTTATCAATTTAAGAATACTGAGCACGCGGCTAACCTCTTTGGTTTAAAGGAGTTTGGCAATATCTATACCCGTCTAATGAATCCGACCACCGATGTCTTGGAGAAGCGGGTTGCGGCTTTAGATGGCGGCGTGGGCGCTTTGGCCGTGGCTAGCGGCCAGTCAGCGATAACCCTGGGTTTACTGAATATCGCGCAGGCAGGGGATGAGATTATTTCCGCGGATAACCTTTACGGAGGGACCTATAATCTCTTCCACTATACTTTCCCGCGTTTAGGGGTTAAGGTAAAATTTATTCCATCTAACGATCTGGACGCTCTCCAGAACGCGATTACCCCCAAGACTAAGGCAGTCTACGCGGAATCAATCGGTAATCCTAAATTGGATGTGGCTAATTTAGAAGGTATAACTAAGCTCGCGCATAAGAACGGAATTCCTTTTATTTTGGATAATACGGTTTCGCCCTATCTTTTAAGGCCGTTTGATTTTGGGGTGGACATTATCGTCTATTCGGCGACTAAATTCATCGGCGGGCACGGCACTTCTTTAGGCGGGATCATTGTTGATTCCGGTAAATTTGATTGGACCTGTGGCAGGTTTCCGCTGATTGCTGAGCCGGATCCAAGCTATCACGGAATAAATTTTGTGGAGGCGCTTAAACCTTTAGGTAATATCGCCTATATTATCAAGGCAAGAGTTACACTTTTAAGGGACCTTGGCCCGGCGCTTTCTCCTTTTAATTCATTTCTCTTTCTGCAAGGCTTAGAGACTTTACATTTAAGGATGCCTCGGCATTCAGAAAACGCTTTGGCAGTTGCTCGTTTTCTAAAAAAGCATCCTAAGGTAAGCTGGGTGAATTATCCGGGTTTAGAGGATAGTCCGGAAAAGGAAAGGGTGAAGAAATATCTACCCAAAGGATCAGGCGCGATTTTAGGTTTTGGGATTAAGGGAGGCTTGGAGGCAGGTAAGAAATTTATTGATGCCTTACAATTAATCTCGCATTTGGCGAATGTCGGGGATGCTAAGAGTTTGGCTATTCATCCGGCAACTACTACTCACCAGCAACTATCAAGCGAAGAACAGCTTTCAACCGGAGTTACCCCTGATTTTGTCAGGCTTTCCATAGGTATAGAGCATATCGATGATATCATTGCTGATATTGAACAGGCGTTAGCAAAGGCATAAGAAGACACCCGGCGCTAAATTGAATTGCGCCGGTGTTGCCCTTGTGGGCAAGGAGGTTTATAATGGGAAAGATATATTCTGATATTACTAAGACAGTAGGCAATACTCCTTTGGTTAAGCTTAATAAGCTGACCGAAGGGATAGATGCTACGGTGGTAGCGAAGATAGAATCTTTTAACCCTCTATCCAGTGTTAAAGACCGTATAGGCGTGGCAATGATTGAAGATGCCGAGCGCAAAGGTGTGCTCAAAAAAGGCGCCACGATTATTGAGCCGACCAGCGGTAATACCGGGATATCTTTGGCCTTTGTGGCCGCGGCCAAAGGTTATAAACTTATTCTAACCATGCCTGAGACAATGAGTATTGAACGCAGGCAGTTGCTCAAGATTTTCGGGGCAGAACTTGTGCTTACTGACGGAACCAAAGGAATGAAAGGCGCGGTGGAGAAAGCCGAGGAGTTAGCTAAAAATACTCCTAATAGCATTATCCTCCAGCAATTCAATAACCCGGCTAATCCTGAAATACACCGTAAGACCACCGCTGAAGAGATTTGGAATGATACTGATGGGAAAGTGGATATTTTAATCTCCGGAGTCGGTACTGGTGGTACAATCACCGGCGTAGCCGAAGTAATTAAAAAACGTAAGCCGGATTTTAAAGCCATCGCCGTTGAACCTGATGCTTCACCGGTTTTATCCGGAGGCAGCCCCGGCCCGCATAAGATTCAGGGTATCGGCGCGGGGTTTATTCCTCAGGTTTTAAACAGAGAGCTTATCGATGAGGTCATCCGGGTGACTAATGAAGATGCCGGAATCGTAGCGCGTCAACTGGCAAAATCAGAGGGGATTCTCGCGGGGATCTCAAGCGGAGCGGCAGTTTGGGCGGCATTAGAAGTGGCTAAAAGAAAAGAAAATAAAGGAAAGCTGATTGTCGTGGTTCTTCCTGACACAGGCGAAAGATACCTGACGACTTGGCTTTTTCAAGAGGTAAAAACTTGATTAAAGAAAAGAGAACAATTGAAAATAATAGTATCGGAGTAGTCAAAACAGAATATTTTTCGTTTGACTCCCTTACGCTTAAAAGCGGCGTAAAATTCGGCCCGATTACGCTTGCCTACGAGACTTATGGCGCATTAAATAAGGATAAGTCTAACGCTATCCTTGTGCTGCACGCCCTTTCAGGGGATGCACACGCCGCCGGTATCCACGAAGGCCAAGATAATCCCGGTTGGTGGGATTCGATGATTGGGTCCGGCAAAGCCTTCGATACCAACAAATATTTTGTGATCTGCTCCAATATTTTAGGAGGATGCCAAGGTTCTACCGGTCCGTCGAGTATTAATTCTAAAACAGGAAAGCCGTACGCCCTGGATTTTCCGTTGATTAGCATACGCGATATGGTCAATGCCCAGAAACATCTGATTGACCATTTGGGTATCGATAAATTATTGTCAGTAACCGGCGGCTCAATGGGTGGGTTGCAGGCTTTAGCTTGGCTGGTGAAATATCCTGAGCGGATCGCCAGTGTTATTCCGATTGCCACGACGATCAGGCATTCGCCCCAGCAAATCGCCTTTAATGAAGTAGGCAGACAGGCAATTATGGCGGATGGCCACTGGAAGGCGGGAAATTATTATGAAGGACAGGCCCCGATTAAGGGATTGGCAGTAGCCAGAATGATCGGCCATATAACTTATATGAGCGATAAATCGATGGCTGAGAAATTCGGCAGGCAGAAGAAAGATAACGCGGAGCCTTTCAAGTTTACCGCGGATTTTGAAGTTGAGGGGTATTTGCATTATCGCGGGGATAACTTCGTCAAACGTTTTGATGCCAATTCTTACCTTTATATTACCAAGGCGATGGATAATTTTGACGCCTCGGGCGGTAAGCCGCTGCAGGAAGTCTTGCAGGACGTAAAAGTAAAGGCGTTGGTGATTGCCTTTAAGTCTGATTGGTTATATCCGGCATACCAGTCAAAAGAAATAGTCAAGGCCTGTAAACTTTCGGGGATAGAGGCGACTTATTGCGAAGTCGATTCTACCTATGGGCATGACGCTTTTCTCTTGGAGATTGCCGAGGAGACGCACCTTGTTTCGCATTTCTTGAAAAAAGTTTTTTATGGCTACGAGGCAGCTTAAACCTATGGCTAATGAAAATATCAGTTTAGATCACCGGGTAATCTTGGAATTAGTCCAGCCGCGTTCTTCGGTTTTAGACCTTGGCTGCGGCACAGGGGACCTTTTGTATCTTTTGGTTAAAGAGAAGGGAGCTCGGGTTCAGGGTATTGAGATAGACGAGCAGGCGATTTATAAATGTGTAGCCAAGGGCCTGAATGTTTTTCACGGAGATGTGGATAGCGGTTTAGCTGAATTCAAAGATAAGTCGTTTGATTATGTGATTTTAAATCAGAGCCTGCAGCAGATCAGGCATGTCGATACAGTGCTTAACGACGCGCTGAGAGTAGGGAAAAAGGTGATTGCGGGTTTTCCGAACTTTGCTTATTATACGGCGCGCTTGCAGATGTTTTTTCGGGGAGAGGCGCCGGTTACAGGATCCCTGCCTTATCAGTGGTATGAGACGCCTAACCTGCATTTTTTGAGTATCTCTGATTTTATCCACTTTTGCCGGTCAAAAGAGATTGATATCCAGCGGATGGTTTGTATAGGGGAGAAAAGGCGGGTTTTTCTGCTCCCAAATTTATTTGCTCAAGTGGGGATATTCTTAATTTCAAAAGAGGGGTGAGCGTTATGCCGTATATTAACTTGAAGTTAGTAGGGAAGTTAAGCAAAGAGCAGAAGGAGAAGATTGCCAAAGAATTTTCAGATACACTGCTTAAAGTAGCAGGTAAGCCCAAAGAGAGCTTGTATCTAGTGATTGACGAAGTAAACGGCGAGAACTGGGCCAAGGGCGAGAAATTCTTCGGGTAGTTAAAGATAAGGGGATGGTTCTATTTTAATAATTGTAGCGGACATTTATAGTACATTTATAGTAGGAAGAAAATAATTGACAAGCATAGCTTTACATGATAATAATAAGGCAATAATTAAGTCACAGGGTGGCATGTTTGAAGGGGGAATCTGCCACATTAAAATAAATCAAACCTTCGCCAAATAAGGCGAAGGTTTTTTGATTATGTGCTACTCAAAAAATTATATGGGCGAAAAAAATATTCAAGCAAGACCTTTTCTAAAATGGGCTGGAGGTAAAGGACAGCTTTTGGAACAATTTCAATTTCGCTTTCCTGAGGAGCTCAATGGGAAAGGTATTATTAAACGTTATTATGAGCCATTTTTAGGTAGTGGAGCGGTTTTCTTCTGGGTTATGCAAAACTGCAAGATAGAGAAGGCCTATATTAATGAGTTTAACCCGGAGATATATTTATGCTACGTTGCAATACAAAAAGATGTCGAAAAAGTTATCAAATATCTTAAAAGTTTAGAGAGAAAATATCGTGCGTTAGGTTTGGTGGATCAAGAAGCATTATATTATCAAATTAGAGAAAAATATAATCGAACAAGGAGAAATACCAAATTTGATCAACATTATTCAAAGGAGCGTTCAGAGCGAGCTGCAATGACGATTTTTTTGAATCGCACTTGTTTCAATGGCCTATACCGAGTGAATTCTAAGGGTGAGTTTAATGTGCCATTCGGAAGATATAAAAATCCAACCATTTGCAATATTCAAAATCTAAGAGCAGCTAGCAGGATTTTAAAGGGCGCGGTAGTAACAAACAATGATTTTTCAATTATTAAAAAGCATATTAAGAAAGATTCTTTTGTTTACTTCGATCCTCCTTATCGCCCATTAAATAAGACTTCGAGTTTTACTTCTTATTCCAATAACGAATTTGATGATAAGGAGCAGAAAAGGCTCGCCTCTGTTTTTAAGAAACTAAGCCAAATTGAGGGAGTAAAAATTATGTTAAGCAATTCTGATCCCAAGAATGAAAATAAAGAAGATAATTTTTTTGAACATTTATATTCTGATTTTAGAATAGAGCGCTTGAAAGCCAGGCGTATGATTAATTGTGATGCCTCAAGGCGGGGAGAAATTAACGAGTTACTTGTTACGAACTACTAAATTAGGAGCCAATATGCACGATGCTTCCTGGGAGAAGATTTTTAGTGACTATGATATTCTTAAGCATGATTTTTCCAAAAACCCGTTTATTATTACTGCCGAACAAATAAAGAGGGCGACGCATTCTTTTAAAAAGACCGGAGAAAAAGAGGTTCGTATTTTATGCAAACAAGATTGCCGGGAAGATAGGGCGGAGGTTCTTAACCAGAATGGTTTATTTCTATTACCGATAAAGAATGGGGCTTACGTTATAGTTAGAGGGGAAGGGTATTTAAACATTCCGAAGATTACAAATGCGGTTCAAATTTATAATTCTAAACTCGATTTTCAATTGGATACTTCAAAAGTTGGTAACTCAGAAATGCAACACCTGGATTTTGCATATGCATCTAGTTTAGTAAGAACATTTTTAGATGATCCTACCTTAGTTTTGACAATCAGAGGAAGGAAATATACGCCTGCTTTTTCATTCCGAGTTGGTAAACAGCTCATAGAAGTGAAGGGGGTACAAACTGAAGTTGATGCTGGTTATGAGGGAAAAAAACAAATAGCATTAATTGAGGCAAAAAATTCCTCAACTAACAATGTTATTATTAGGCAGTTGTTTTATCCTTATCGTCAATGGTCGCATCACACAAAGAAAAAGGTGATTACTTTATTCTTTGAGAAGATCTCTGAATGGTATTGCCTATGGCAATTTGAATTTAAGAATAAGGATGATTACAATAGTGTTTATCTAGTGAAATCATGCAAATATAAGATTGTGGATAAATGAACTATGATGTCGACATAAAACTTGAAACCACTACTGTTTGGTCATTCCCGGAGCGAGGTAATTGGGCAACGCACAAACCAAGCTATCGAGGTAATTGGGCCCCGCAAATTCCCCGTAATCTTATTCTGAAATATACCCAAGAAGGTGAATTAATCTTAGACTCTATGGTGGGAGCAGGAACCACCTTAATCGAAGCCAAATTATTAAATCGCGATGCAATAGGTATAGATATTAATTCCCAAGCTATAAAGCTTGCAAAAGAAGCGCTTGAATTTGAAGTAGAGAATAAATCAAAACAAGAATGCTATATCGGCGATGCGAGAAAGCTTGAGAATATTATTAGCGATTCAATAGACCTCGTAGCTACTCACCCGCCATATTTAAATATTATTAAATATTCAGAATGTCCTATCTTAGGAGATCTATCAAATATTGGTAGTCTTTCCAAGTTTCTTACTGAATTTGAAACGGCCGTAAAAGAATTCTATCGCGTTCTAAAACCAAACCATTACTGCGCCATTTTGATTGGAGATACAAGAAGGCATAGACATTATATTCCTTTGGCGTTTAATATTATGAGTTTATTCCTAAAGAACGGATTCATCCTAAAAGAAGATATTATAAAAATTCAGCACAATTGTCAGACGACTCCTAGATGGAGCAGTGAAGCTAAGAAATATGATTTTTATCTGATTATGCATGAGCATCTGTTTATATTTAGAAAGCCTAAAGCAAGCGAGAATTTAAATGACTTTAAAGAAAGTATGCATATTGCTTGTTAATAGAGAACAGCGCGGTTCTTAGAAAAATAAATTCTTGATGGCACAGGGGAAAAAAAGGGGGGGGCCTATAGTGAACGATAAAGACACCCAAAACTTGCTTGAAAATTTGTATAAAAACTTGAGTCCTAAAGGATTTGAGTTTTTAATAAAAGTTTTATTAGAAAAACTTGGGTTTGATGAAATAGAAGTAACGGGGCAATCTGGCGATGGCGGTATAAGGGGAAGGCAAGTAGCAGGCAAGTAGACAGTTTATCAAACTTGCTTGTTTTCAACAAGTTACGTAAGAATTTATAAACGTAAAACGAAACTTCCAAAAAGCAAAAGAATTATCTCAAAAAATAAACGACACTGGACGGATTAAATTAGCAGAGCAATATTTGAATCACTTGCTTTAAGTAAACTATGGGACGTTTCTATGTTTTAAAATTAGGAGGTTTCAATGGCCGAAGGCGGATTTTTAGTTAAGTTTGACGGGAAAGAGGTAACGCGCTGTTTTGCAGTGGCATTTGATTATGATGATTGGCAATATACGATTAATGAGACAGAAAAGAATAAATTGCCGGCCGTAAAGAAGATAGCTATAGAGGTGGAAGATCAGGAATTAAAAACGAGAGCCTTCGCCTGCTCCGGCAGGCTCAGGATGACATAAGAATGAAAAGATATCTGATAGTTTTTACAATAACCCTTGCTGTGCTAGGAATAACGGCAAGGGCTTTTTGTTATCAGGCAGTATATTAAGCTTACCATACAAAAGATATATAATCAATTAAATTGTTAGGTAAATAAAGACTTGACATTCCTACCAAACAAAGTATAATTTTAATAGATAAATGTTTGGTAAAGGAGGATGATTATGAGTGTTATTAAGGGAGTATTGAAAGAGGAGTTAGAAAACTCTCGCGATATGCTGAAGCGTTATCAAGAGGAGATAGCTAAGATAAAAGGCTGCCTCATAAGAAAGAAGATAGGCAAGCGCTATTATTATTATTTGGTAAAAAGGCAAGGTAAAAAGGTAAAGTTTATCTACAAAGGCCCTATTTCAGAAGAAATTAAGAAAGCTTACCTTAAACAGAGAAAAATACTTAATAAGTATAGGAAGCTATTGCTGCAAGTCAAAAATCAGATTAAGTTCATAAGGAGAGCGTTGCGTGGAAAAGAAGCAGTATGAGTTATGTCTAGAAATCTTAAAGCGGTTTCAGAAGGCCGGCATACTTAATGATTTTATTCTTATCGGCAGCTGGAGCGCGTATTTTTATAATGAATACTTCGCTGGCACTAAGTATTTAGATCGCGCAGCCCTAAAAACCAGAGATATAGATTTCTTAATAGATAATCCGGCTAAAATAAAACATGAGGTTAATCTGCCGGAGCTTCTTGGCGATCTCGGTTTCATTATAATTTACAAGGGAGAAAAGGGATATATCAAACTTGAGCACCCTGACTTGTTGCTTGAGTTTTTAGTTTTGGAGAAGGGCAGGGGTATAGATAAACCATTTCCATTGCCCAAATTAGGCATAAATGCCGTAGCTTTAAGATTTCTTAACTTCTTATCGGCAAAGACGATTAAGGTTAAAGTAGGAGATTTCTATGTGACTTTGCCTCATCCAGCTAATTTCGCGCTGCATAAGTTAATTATTTTCCAAAGAAGACTAAAGGAAGATAAAGCGGCTAAAGACAGGAATATCGCTATTGAAATATTGAAGTCACTAATGAATAAAGGCGAATCTTCCGTAATTAAGCAAGTTTTTAGTTCTATCCCTAAAAAATGGCAGAATAGGATAATAAGGGGTTTGGATAAGACTGAAGATAGGAATATTTTGGCGATCTTGACAAGCCCTTGAAAGATTTTTAAATGAAAACTTTTGTTATCGGGGATATCCACGGCGCCTTTAAGGCGCTTTTGCAATGTTTTGAGCGGTCTAGTTTTAATAGGAGGAGCGATCGGTTAATCGTGATTGGCGATGTATGTGATGGGTATTTTGAGGTTAACCAATGTATCGATGAGCTTTTAAAGATTAAGCATTGTGACTTGATTATTGGGAATCACGATATGTGGGCGTTGGATTGGGCGGAAAGAGGAGAGAAGCCGGAGATATGAACGAGCCAAGGCGGTTATCGTACGATAGAGTCATATGGCGGCGGGCCTATGCCCAAAGCGCACGTTGATTTTTTAAAGAACGGGCATCTTTGGCTTGAGGTTGATGGTCAGATATTTGTTCATGGCGGCTTTAACCCGGATATACCTTTGTCAAGCCATAGCGCCCAAACTTTGGTCTGGGACAGAATGCTTTTAGATGCGGCCTGGAAGAAACACCTGACGGGTAAAGAGTGCAGGGTGGGCAGCTTCAAAGATATATTTATAGGGCACACGACGACAGAGCTTTATAATACCTTGAAGCCGATTCATGCGTGTAATGTTTGGGATATCGATACTGGCGCGGGCTGGTCAGGTAAACTTACCATAATGGACGTCGATACCAAGGAATACTGGCAATCTGATTTAACTCCGGATTTGTATGGAGGGGTTCCGGGTAGACAATAGGGGCATACTTTTTTATTTTTTTTCTTGACATAGGGTAGGGGGGTATGGTATACTTCAATTGAAAGGAGATAATACTATGGCTAATCCCACTACTCACGAAGAACAACTGGAATATTTGAAGAAGATTGAAGGCCAGGTGCGCGGCATCCAGCGGATGATTGATCAAAAGCGCTACTGCGTGGATATCATTACGCAGATACACTCGATTATCGGAGGGCTCTATCGGGTGGAAAATGAGGTTTTCAAGAAGCATATCCAAGGGTGTGTTGCTAATACCTTAAAAGGATCCTCGGAAGCAGAAAAAGAGAAGAAAATTCAAGAGATAGTAGAACTTACGGCAAGGTTCAGGAAGTCAAACTGATAATTCTACTATTAGGGGATAAGATAATATGTTAAAATATATACAATATATGATAAAAAAGAGACTGGTATTTTTTATTATTATTGTCTTATTATTCATTCCTCAGTATTCCTTTTCCGCGGAATCTCTTTCCTTAAATTCGTTGATAGACGAATGCCTGAAGAATAATCCCCAGATCCGGGCAGCCAAATACCGTTATGAGGCAGCTAAATCCAGAGTTAAATTGCTGCGTACACTTGCCGATCCGAAATTAGAATATGAATATGATAAAATAACCGCGGGGATGGACGCGGTGATGGATGGGAAGACCGGCCCTATGCGTACCATTTCCCTTTCCCAAGAGATTCCTTTTCCTACTAAATTATTCCTTAGAAAGCAATCCGCGCAAAAAGAAGCTAACGCCTTTGAACAGGAATATAAAGAAACAGAACGCCGGGTGATTAAAGACTTAAAAGAGGCATTTTTTCAAATTTACTTAAATGAGAAAAAGATCGCGGTTACTGATGAAAACCTAAATTTGCTTTCACAATTCATCGAGATTGCCAATAAGAAATACGCGGTAAATAAGGCAGGGCTTCAGGATTCTTTAAAGGCGCAGGTAGAATACTCCAAGCTTTCTAACCAGCTGGTATTGTTAGAGCAGGAAAAAGCGATTGCTCAGAATATGTTAAATAGCCTGCTTAATCGTCCACAGGGGAGCGAGGCCGCCAATTTAGAAGAAAAAAGTAATAAGCAGTTGGGGGTAGAAGAAGAGGATATACTTAAGCTGACCAAAGAAAACCGCCCGGAGTTGAAATCTTTCCGCGAGATGCTCAGGAAATCCGAGATTGATTACGCGCTTAGTAAACAAGAATACCTGCCGGATATTATGCTTAAATACAAACGGCAGATAAACGGTCCTTCTGGCGCCTGGGCTGGCTCAATCGGAGCGACCGTACCTCTCTGGTTTTTTGAAAAACAGGATTCCTTCGTTAAAGAAGCTAAGGCCAATGTGGGTGTAGCTGAGGCAGAATACAAGGCTACTGAGAATATGGTTTTAGCTGAATCGCGCAGCGCCTACGTAAAATTTGAAGCTGCCAAGAGTTTGGTGAAAATCTACGAAACCGGGGTTTTGCCTCAGGCCCAGGCAGCTTTTGAAACAGCGCGCTCTGGCTACACAGCGGATAAAATAAGCTTCTTAGATTTGTTGGATAGTTTGCGCACTTTACGGGATTTCCAGATGGAGTATTTTGAATCTCTGGCTAATTTAGAGATTACCTTGGCGGATTTAGAGCGGACTGTCGGGGTAGATATCAAGGAGTGAGGAAAATATGAATAAGAAAAAAATGTTTTTGATGATTGTAATGATCGTTGCGGTATTAGCGCTAATCTTGCTCGTTTTTATTTTTAAGGGCAATCGTTCTCCGGGTTATCTGGCAATTGAAGGTAAGAATGAATCGGCAGATAAGGCTGTTTATTATTGCCCGATGCACCCGGATTTTACCGCGGATAAGCCGGGAAGCTGCGCCATTTGCGGAATGAGCCTGGTAAAAAAAGAAAAAGTGAGCACTAAAAACACAGGTAAAAATAAAATTCTCCATTACCGTAATCCGATGGATCCGGAAGTAACCAGCCCTGTTCCGATGAAAGACTCTATGGGTATGGATTATGTTCCGGTTTATGAGGGAGAAAAGGCTGCTGAAGAAGCGGGTATCTATATGAGCCCGGAAAAACAGCAAATGATCGGAGTAAAAAAAGAAAAAATCGAGAAGAGAGGCCTAGCGCGGGAGATTCTTACGGTAGGTAAAGTTGCCTATGACCCGGAGCTCTATGTGGCACAGGAAGAATACCTGCAGTCGTTAAAAACGGTAGAGGCTACCAGAAAAAGCGTTTTACCTTCAGTAAGCGGGCAATCTAAATCTCTACTGGAAGCCGCTGGAAAGAAACTCATCCTTTTAGGGATGACCAAAGATCAGATTGAGGAATTAGGTAAGCAGGGTAAGGCTCAGGAAAATCTTTATCTGCCGTTAGATGAGGATACTGCCTGGGTTTATCTGACGATCTATGAATATGAAATGGGCCTGATTAAGGAGGGAGTTCCGGTTGAGCTAGAGACGGTGGCTTATCCCGGAGTAAAATTCAGCGGTAAGATTTCCGCGATCACGCCTGTTTTGAACGCCCAAACCCGTTCAGTTCAGGCAAGAGCAGAAGTTGCTGACCCTGAACATAAACTTAAGCCGGAGATGTTCGTAAATATAAAGATAAAAATTGATTTAGGAGAAAAATTAGCCGTGCCGGAAAGCGCGGTATTGGATACCGGAACGCGCAAAATAGTTTATCTGGCCAAAGAAGAGGATATGTTGGAAGCGCGGGAAGTTACCTTAGGCCAAAAAGCAGCCGGATTCTATGAAGTCTTAGACGGCCTAAAAGAAGGTGATATGGTAGTGACTAGCGGAAACTTTTTAGTTGATTCTGAGAGTAAGTTAAAAGGCGCAGTATCATCGTCTGAACATAAGCACGGAGAATAACGTGATTGAGAAAATAATTGAGTTTTCGGCGAAAAATAAATACTTGATTATTATCTTTACCATCGTGGCGATGGCGGGCGCGGTTTACTGCATTAGGAATATTCCCTTAGATGCAATTCCGGACCTCTCTGATACGCAGGTAATTATTTATTCGCGTTGGGATAGGTCACCGGATATTATTGAAGATCAGGTTACTTATCCGATAGTAAGCGCAATGTTAGGCGCCCCGAAAGTAAAAGCCATTCGCGGATTCTCTGATTTCGGATTCTCTTACGTTTACATTATCTTTCAGGACGGCACGGATATTTATTGGGCGCGCTCACGCACCCTGGAATACCTAAGCAAAATTATCCCCAAACTTCCGGAGGGAGTACGTACTGAAATTGGGCCTGATGCTACGGGCGTAGGCTGGGTCTATCAATACGCGCTGGTAGATAAAAGCGGAAATAATGATTTAGCCCAGCTGCGTAGTTTTCAGGATTGGTACTTACGTTACTGGCTGCAAAGTGTCCCGGGTGTAGCTGAGGTGGCTTCTGTCGGAGGGTTCCAGAAGCAGTATCAGGTAAATGTCAATCCTAATGCCTTACTGGCCTATAAAATTCCCTTAATGCGCGTGATGGAGGCAATCCGCGCGGGGAATAATGATGTAGGCGGCAGGTTAATTGAATTTTCCGGGACCGAATATATGGTGCGCGGCAGGGGCTATGCAAAAAGTGTGCAGAATATCGAAAATATCGCTCTGGGCACAGATATGTCTGGTACGCCGATTCTGGTGAAGAATGTGGCGCAGGTGGTCTTGGGCCCGGAAATCCGCCGGGGAGTGGCAGATTTAGATGGGCAGGGAGACACTGTTGGCGGGATTGTGGTGATGCGTCAAGGCGAAAACGCCTTAAACGTGATTAACCGGGTCAAAGAAAAGATCGAAGAGATCAAGCCCTCTTTACCCAAAGGTGTGGAAATAGTCACGACCTATGACCGCTCAGAATTGATTAAACGTTCTATTGAAACCTTAAGGCATCAGTTAACCGAAGAGATGATTATCGTTAGTTTTGTGATTCTTCTTTTTCTTTGGCATTTTCCTTCGGCAGTAATTCCTATCGTTACTATACCGATCGCGGTTATCCTTTCTTTCATACCGCTCTTCGGCCTGCGTTTAACCTCAAATATTATGTCTCTTTCCGGGATTGCTATTTCCATAGGTGTATTGGTAGATGGCGCGATTGTGGAAGTGGAAAATGCCTATAAAAAATTACAGCTTTGGGAGGAAGGGGGCCGCATAGGGGATTTTCGGTTAGTTAGGTTAAATGCCTTAAAGGAAGTGGGGCCGTCGGTATTTTTCTCGCTGCTTGTGATTGCCGTAGCCTTCCTGCCGGTGTTTACCTTAGTCGATCAGGAGGGGAGGTTATTTAAACCGCTGGCCTTCAGTAAAAACTTTGCCATGGCCATTGCCGCCATTTTAGCGATTACCTTAGATCCGGCCATGCGTATGCTCTTTACAAGGATGGACTACAAAAATTTTAAGCCTAAGTGGCTTGCCAAAATATTCAACACGATTACCGTGGGAAAGTATTACCCGGAAGAAAAGCATCCGGTGAGTAAAATCCTCTTTAAAATTTATGAGCCTGCCTGTAGATTTGTCTTGAAATACCGTAAAGCCACCTTAATTACTGCCGGAGTATTGGTTCTTTCTACGATTCCCGTATTTATGCAATTAGGCTCGGAATTTATGCCGCCCTTAAATGAAGGGACAATTCTTTATATGCCTACAACTCTGCCGGGGATTTCAGTAACCGAAACGCAAAAACTCCTGCAGACAATGGATAAAATTATTAAAAGCGTTCCGGAAGTAGAGCGGGTTTTCGGTAAGGCTGGCCGCGCTGAAACTTCTACTGACCCCGCGCCATTCTCGATGATGGAAACAACCATTGTATTGAAGCCGGAAGGAGAGTGGCGAAAGGTGCAGCGTTGGTATTCCGGGATGCCGGATTCTTTACAGGCGCCTTTTCGGCCGATCTGGCGAGACCGGATAACTTGGGAAGATATAGTAAATGAGCTTGACCGGAAACTGCAAATCCCCGGTGTGACTAATGCCTGGACTATGCCGATTAAAGCGCGCATTGATATGTTATCTACCGGCGTGCGCACACCCGTTGGCATCAAGATTTACGGCGCGGATTTAAAAGAAATAGAAGCCATCGGCAGGCGTGTGGAAACGATTGTCAAAAATATAAAGGGTACCCGTAGCGCGTACGCAGAGCGGGTTACCGGCGGATATTTTGTGGATTTTGATATTAAGCGGGAAGAGATTGCTAGATATGGTTTAACCATAAAAGAAGTAGAAGAGGTAATAATGTCGGCGATAGGAGGAGAACCGGTAACGACCACAGTTGAAGGCCGGGAACGTTATACCGTAAATGTGCGCTATGCGCGCGAATTACGCGATGATCTGGATAAATTACGCCGGGTTTTAGTTCCGACGATGTCCGGCGCGCAGATTCCCCTAGGCCAGTTAGCCGATATCCATTTAGCGCTCGGGCCGGCGATGATCCGCGATGAAAACGGTATGCTTTCCGGTTATGTCTATGTGGATATTGCCGGCCGCGATGTGGGCAGCTACGTTAATGAAGCCAAGAAAGTAGTACAGAATGAGCTGCGCGTTCCGCAAGGCTATGCTTTGCAGTGGAGCGGCCAATATGAAAATATGCTCAGGGTCAAAGAAAGATTAAAGTTAGTCATACCGATTACCATTTTTATTATTTTTGTCTTGCTTTATATGAATACAAAATCTCCGGTTAAAGCCGGGATTGTGATGTTAGCGGTCCCGTTTTCTTTGATTGGAGCGGTTTGGTTCTTGTATCTTTTGCATTACAATATCTCAATTGCTGTCTGGGTGGGGATGATCGCGCTGATGGGCCTTGATGCTGAAACCGGAGTATTTATGCTCTTATTTCTGGATCTTTCTTATTATGAGCGGGTAAGAGAAGGGAGGATGAAAACTTACGAAGATTTGAAGGAGGCAATTATTCACGGCGCGGTAAAACGCATCCGGCCGAAAATGATGACGGTGATGGCGATGTTTATGGGCTTGATTCCGATTATGTATTCGATGGGGACCGGCAGCGATATGATGAAACGTATTGCCGCTCCGATGATCGGAGGGATTTTTACCAGTTTTATTCTGGAATTACTGGTCTATCCTCCTATATATTCGATCTGGAAGTGGAAATATGAAATGAAACAGGGCACGGTTGATGTAAGTAAACTACCCATTCCTGAATTACAAAAACATTAAAATACAAAAAAGGAGGAAATATGTTTAAGAGGATGTTGGCAATTTTAGTCGCAGGCGCATTTATTTTTTCTCTGGCTATTCCAGTTTTTGCTCAAGAAACAGGCGCGACAAAGGAAGTACAAAAGGCAGTCAATGTGGGAAACAAAATCTGCCCGGTTTCAGATGAAAAAATAAATGAGAAAACCAAAGTGACCTATGAATACCAGGGCAAAATCTATAACTTTTGTTGCCCGATGTGTATAGATCCTTTTAAGAAAGATCCGGAGAAGTATATCAAGAAGGTAGAAGAAGAATTGCAAACTGGCTCAAAACAGGGATCCGGCCAGCAAGAACAGACAGTGCAAGCTATACAAGGTTCAGAGACAATGCCAGAGGGTATGCCTGAAGGCCATCACCATTAATAATGGCAAATCTTTTTCGTAACCATTAGGGTCGAGGCAGAAGTAGGAGAGTAAATAAATGGAGCGGCTGAGCTCAAAACGGTTAACTTCCGATCAGCTTCGAAAAATTGATGCCTATTGGCGTGCGGCAAACTATCTTTCGGTTGGTCAAATTTACCTCCTCGATAATCCGCTGCTAAAAGAACCGCTGGCGCTTAAGCACATTAAACCGCGCCTACTAGGGCATTGGGGGACTACACCCGGCTTAAATTTCATTTATGTCCATCTTAACCGTATAATAAAAGAATATGGCCTGAATATGTTTTATATAACCGGGCCCGGTCACGGCGGGCCAGGATTAGTTGCCAATGCTTACTTAGAAGGCGCTTATAGCGAATATTATCCGGATATTTCGCAGGATACCGAGGGTATGAGAAAACTCTTTAAACAATTTTCTTTTCCCGGGGGCATTCCCAGCCACGTTGGCTCTGAGACCCCCGGTTCAATTCATGAAGGCGGTGAGCTTGGTTATGCGGTTTCTCACGCCTTTGGCGCGGCATTCGATAATCCAAACTTGGTTGTTGCTTGCGTAGTAGGCGATGGAGAAGCAGAAACCGGGCCTTTGGCTGCTGCCTGGCATTCTAATAAATTCTTGAACCCGGCAGGCGATGGCGCTGTTTTGCCGATTTTACATCTGAATGGTTATAAGATTTCTAACCCTACAGTACTTGCGCGTATTGATAAAGATGAACTTAAACAGCTTTTTATCGGATATGGGTATAAACCATATTTTGTGGAGGGCTCTGATCCAAAAATAATGCATCAGTTTATGGCAAAGACACTGGATATAGTAATCAGAGAGATTAAATCTATTCAGGCAAAAGCCCGTAACAGCAAGGCTTTGGTGCGCCGTCCCCGCTGGCCAATGATTATTTTACGCACGCCCAAAGGCTGGACCGGCCCAAAGAGCATCGATGGATTAAAGACAGAAGGATATTGGCGTTCACACCAGGTGCCGTTCGCGGAGATGGCAGAAAAGCCAGGTCATATTCGCGCGTTAGAGCGGTGGATGAAAAGCTATAAACCCGAAGAGTTATTTGATAAAAGTGGCAAATTGGTTTCAGAGTTGTCAGAGTTTACGCCCAAAGGGAAAAGTCGTATGAGTGATAATCCGCATGCGAATGGCGGCTTGCTATTACGTGATTTAAAGTTACCCGACTTTCATAAATATGCCGTAAAGGTTGATAAGCCCGGTACCACCGAATCAGAGCCGACGCGTGTCATGGGATACTTTCTACGTGATGTCATGAAGATGAATCAAAGGGAGAAGAATTTTCGAGTCTTCGGCCCTGATGAGACAACTTCCAATCGTCTGGGCGCGCTATTAGAGGTTACTAATCGTACTTGGATGGCGCATATCTTGCCAGAGGACGACCATCTTTCTGTAGACGGCCGCGTAATGGAAATCTTGAGTGAACATACCTGCCAAGGATGGTTAGAAGGATATCTGCTTACAGGCAGGCATGGGTTATTTTCCTGTTACGAAGCGTTTATTCACATCGTGGACTCTATGTTTAATCAGCACGCTAAATGGCTGAAGACTTCGCGGCGCATTCATTGGCGTCGTCCCATCGCATCATTGAACTATTTGTTAACTTCTCATGTCTGGCGGCAGGACCACAATGGCCTTTCGCATCAAGACCCGGGGTTTATTGACCACGTCATGAATAAAAAAGCGGAGATTATTCGCATTTACCTTCCACCGGATACTAACACTCTGCTTTCGGTAACCGATCATTGTTTGCGCAGCCGTAATTATGTTAATGTAATCATCGCTGGTAAGCATCCATCCCCGCAATATCTGGATATTGATTCTGCAATTCAGCACTGTACTAAAGGTATTGGTATCTGGGAATGGGCAAGCAATGACCAGGGTGCTGAACCGGATGTGGTTATGGCCTGTGCCGGTGATGTGCCTACTTTGGAAACCCTTGCAGCTGTAGATATCCTAAGAAAAGAACTCCCTGATTTAAAAGTGCGTGTAATAAATGTGGTTGATTTAATGACCCTGCAGCCTCAAGGTGAACATCCGCATGGCCTTTCCGATAAGGACTTTGACAGCCTTTTTACTACGAATAAACCCATAATCTTTGCTTTCCACGGTTACCCTTGGCTCATTCACAGATTAACCTACCGCCGGACAAACCATAAAAACTTGCATGTGCGGGGCTATAAAGAAGAAGGTACGACTACTACTCCGTTTGATATGACAGTAATGAATGAGCTCGACCGTTTTAATTTGGCGGATGATGTGATTGACCGCCTGTCGTGCGCGGGGAGCCGGTGCGCGCACGTTAAGGAGTGGCTGCACAATAAACTGATTGAACATAAACATTACATCAATGAGCACGGTGAAGATATGCCGGAAATCAGGAATTGGAAGTGGCCATACTAAAGTTACGCTTAATATCCGTAGTTGGGATGGGAGAAAGACAGGAACTAAATAATGGACAAAATCACTTTAAATATTTCCGGAATGCACTGTGCTTCTTGCGCGAGTAATATCGAGAGCGCTTTAAGAAAGCTTCCCGGGGTCTCTGACGCTCAAGTTAATTTTGCCACCGAGAAGGCCTATATTGAATTTGATCCCCAAATATTGGAAGCCAAGAATTTAATTACGGCTATTGAGAAAATCGGTTACCAGGCAAATTTAGCCGAAGGCGCTTTGGATCAAGAGAAAGAAAAAAGGGATAGAGAAGTGGCCGGCCTAAAAAAGCGATTTATCATCTCCATTATTTTGTCCAGCATCTTGATGTATATTTCTATGGGGCCATGCGTGGGATTGGGTATGCCTATGGCAATCATGGAGAATATGGCCCTGCTGCAATTATTATTGGCCAGCGGAGTTTTAATCTGCGGGTATCAATTTTTTGCGCGTGGTTTCTTAACACTAATAAAAATCCATAGGGCGAATATGGATACGTTGGTAGCTTTGGGCGTGGGGAGCGCTTACCTCTACAGTTTATTTGTGAGTATGAATATCTGGCTGGGCAATAAATCCTTTGGAATGAGCAATCTTTATTATGAGGTAGCCGCGTTTCTGCTTACCTTTATTCTATTGGGTAAGTATTTAGAGGCGATTACCAAAAGGAAGACTTCGCAAAGCATCAAGCGCTTATGGAATCTCCGCCCTAAAGCAGCCATAGTCATTCGTCAGGGGCAGGAAATAGAAATTTCCGTTGAAGCATTGCTGGTTGGAGATGTGGTGGTGGTTAAGGCAGGGGAGAGGATTCCGGTTGATGGCAAAATTATCGAAGGATATTCTAATGTTGATGAGTCGATGATTACAGGTGAAAGTATCCCCGTGGAGAAAACCCTAAATGATAAAGTTATCGGCGGCTCAATCAACAAATACGGAAGTTTTAAGTTTAAAGCTACCAAGGTGGGGAAAGATACGGCCTTGGCCCAGATCATAAAATTAGTGGAGGAGGCCCAAGGATCTAAAGCTCCGGTGCAGGAGTTAGCGGATAAGGTGGCTGCCATTTTTGTACCTGTGGTATTGTTAATTGCTTTCTCCTCCTTTTTTATTTGGATTTTATCAGGCAAGGGTTTTGTTTTTGCTTTAACCACTTTTATCACGGTCTTAATTATTGCCTGTCCTTGCTCTCTTGGTTTGGCTACTCCCACGGCGGTGATGGTAGGAACCGGAAAGGCGGCAGAAAACGGAATAATTATTAAGAATGCCGCATCATTACAGATAGCCGCGGAAATTGACAAAATTATTTTTGACAAGACCGGAACGCTTACCGAAGGTAAGCCTAAACTTACCGATGTGGTAAGTTATCTGGGAAGTAAAGATGAAGTTTTAATGCTTGCCGCATCTTTGGAGAAACCATCCGGCCATGTCCTTGCTGATGCCGTGGTTAGCGCGGCCCAAGAAAAAGGCATCGTTTTAAAAGAGGCGCAGCAGTTTGAAACTATCTCTGGCAAGGGAGTGGTTGGTAAAATTGCGGGGAGTGAGGTTTTGGCGGGAAACCGCCGGCTGATGCAAGAGAGAGCGATTAATCTAGAAATTGCCGGAGGCGACTTAGATAAATTAGAGAAGCAGGGTAAGACGATCACCTTAGTGGCTAAGGACGGTAAGCTTATCGGATTAGTGGTTGTACGGGACACCCTGAAAAAGTTTGCGCAAACATTAATTGATAAGCTCAAAGGAATGCATAAAGATGTGTTGATGATTACCGGTGACAATCGGCGGACTGCCGAGGCAATTGCTAAAGATTTAGGCATTGAAAAAGTTTTAGCGGAAGTCTTGCCAAAAGACAAGTTAGATGAAATTAAAAAGTTGCAAGCCGATGGTTTTAAGGTCGCTTTTGTGGGGGATGGGATTAATGATGCCCCGGCCTTATCTGGCGCTGATTTAGGGATAGCTATCGGAAGCGGTACGGATATAGCGATTGAGTCAGGGGATATTATTTTAATTAAGGATGATCTGCGGGACGTAGCCACAGCCATAGGGTTATCCGCTTACGCGATGAAGAAGATAAGGCAGAATCTTTTCTGGGCTTTTTTTTATAATATTATCGGTATCCCCATTGCCGCGGGCCTGCTTTATCCCTTTACAGGATTTTTATTGAATCCGATCATTGCCGGAGCGGCGATGGCCTTTAGCTCAGTGTCGGTAGTGGGAAATTCTTTATTAATGAGAAGGTATAAATAAAAATGATCTTTATCGGCTTATTTATTATTCTGGCGCTGGTTTTAGTCGCTCCTTTTTCAGTGAAAAGGGTTGAGGAGGAGCTGGAGATCTTTCTTTTTGTGATGGGTTGTCTTAGCGTAACCATTACCTCCGGATGGGGGATGGGTTTAATCGAAGAGGCCTTGATCGAGCCGGTTAAGATAACTTTAGCGGTTTTTATCGCGGGATTTTTATTCCGGGCTTTGCAGAAACCTATAGCGCATAATGTAAACAGGATAGCAGATTTAATCGGAGTGAAGTTATTTGCTTTTTTAGTGATCTCCGGACTCGGGTTTTTAGCGAGCATTATTACAGCCATCATTGCCGCGCTGGTTTTGATCGAGATTATCAGCCATCTTACGTTGGACCGCAAGCATGAAGTTTCTTTGGTGATCCTCGCCTGTTTCGCGATTGGCCTCGGCGCGGTATTGACGCCCATAGGAGAGCCGCTTTCAGCTATTGCTACGGCAAAACTCAGCGGAGAGCCTTATCAGGCGGGATTTTTATTCTTATTTAAACATCTATGGCGATTTGTGATACCGGGAGTTCTGCTATTCGGTTTACTGGGCTTGGTGGTTATGCCGAAAGAGCGCCGGAAGTCGCGCGGTTTAACCGGAGGCAAGGAAGAAAACCTTAAAGATGTTTCACTAAGGGCAGTTAAGGTTTATTTTTTTGTGATGGCCTTGGTTTTATTGGGAAGAGGCTTTAAGCCGATCGTGGATGCCTATATTTTAAGCATACCTTATCAGGGGCTTTACTGGTTGAATATGATTTCAGCCGTGCTGGATAACGCGACTTTAGCCGCGGCTGAAATTAGTCCGGGTATGGGGATTTTACAGATAAAATCAACCCTCTTGGGCCTTTTGCTTGCCGGCGGTATGCTTATCCCGGGGAATATTCCGAATATCATCGCGGCAGGAAAGCTTAAGATAAGAAGCTCGGAGTGGGCTAGATTCGGGATACCTCTGGGGTTATCGGCAATGGCTGTATATTTTCTTTTTTTATTGTTGCTAAGATAGCGCAGGTAGAAATAAGTCAAAAGGAAGAAGAAGTCCGCTATTAAGGATATTCAGCTTTCGGGTAAAATTAATATATGTATAAACATAAAGTTTTAGTTATTTTTTCGCTATTTTTTTTGTTGTTTGGAGGGAATATGAAAGGCTTCGCGAAAGAACCGGATAAGATTAAAATTTACAATGCCTCTACCGGCCAAGTCGAAGAATTAGAGAGGGTTGTCAAGGCGGATGCCGAATGGAAAAAAATTCTTACTCCTGAGCAATACAGCATAACGCGGTTAAAAGGCACGGAAAGGGCTTTTAGCGGCCAATGCGCTCTTCCTAAAAAAGGGGAGAGCGGGGTGTATCAATGCGTTAGCTGCGGCACGGATTTGTTTAAGGTGGAAAGCAAATTTGAATCAGGCACCGGCTGGCCAAGTTTTTGGGAGCCGGTTTCTAAGTTGAATATTAGAGAGCAGACAGATGATAGTTTCGGAATGCATAGGGTAGAGGTTTTATGCAGCCGTTGCGGCGCGCATCTGGGCCATGTATTTGATGACGGCCCGCCGCCTTCCGGCAAGCGCTATTGCATTAATTCTGTGGCGATTAAATTTAAAGCCATCGCTAAGCCTAAGGTAGAAAAGTTGGAGAAAGCTACTTTTGCCGCGGGTTGTTTCTGGGGCGTGGAAGCGGCTTTTGAGCAGATCAAGGGTGTGGTGAAAGCAACTTCGGGTTACACCGGAGGGGCATTTAAGAATCCTACTTATAAAGACGTATGCGGCGATAAAACCGGCCACGCCGAAGCAGTAGAATTAGACTATGACCCGAATATAGTATCTTACGCTCAATTATTGGATATTTTCTGGGATATCCATGACCCGACTACCCCGAATAAACAGGGCCCGGATATCGGAAGCCAATACCGCTCTGTGATTTTTTATCATACTCCGGAGCAGAAAGAAGCAGCCTTGGCTTCCAAGAAGAAGCTTGAGGGGTCCAAGAAATATAAACGGCCGATCGTGACCGAAATTATTCCTGCCGGAGATTTTTATAAAGCCGAAGAGTATCATCAGCGCTATTACGCAAAACACGGCTTAAAACCTACCTGCCGCCTGCCCTTAAAATAAAAATAAAAATATTTTTCTTGACAAATAACCTCTATTCTGCTATTTTGATATTGATTTACAATATCATAATCTAAAGAGGCCTATTATGATTTCGGAAAAAGAGATAAATATATTTGAAGATTACTTGCTGACTAAAAATCTCAAGCATAGCGAGCAGAGGAATGAGATATTGTATATTTTCTTAAAACATGATAAACATCTGACCGCTAATGAGCTTTATAGGATAGTTCAAGGTAAATATCCCGCGATAGGATATGCTACTATCTACCGGACGCTTAAGCTGCTTTGTGCATGCGGCCTTTGCCGCGAGTTAAAATTTGAGGATGGGACCAGCAGATACGAACATCTATTTAATCACCAGCACCATGATCACCTTATCTGTACTAAATGCGGCAGGTTCGTGGAAGTAGTGGATCCTCAGATCGAAGCGTTACAGGAAAAGCTGATTAAAAAACACGGGTTTCATCCCGAAAGGCACCGGATGGAACTCTACGGGGTGTGTAAGAGGTGTAAGCGCTAGAATATATTTTTTTGGATATATATTGAAAATGAAAATCAAAATCATAAAGTTAGGGCTGCTTATCTTGTTTTTAACCGTTTTTTCAAAAGAGGCGGCAGCCTATCCTCACTTCTTAGGCAATAAAGTAGTCTGCCCGGTAACTGGAGAAGCCTTTGGTATAGAGGCGAATTCTAAAAAAATGAGCTATAAAGGGAAGGTTTACTACTTTTGTTGTCTGGATTGCGTTGCTTTATTTAAGGCGGATCCGAATAAATACCTGCAAAGTGCCGGGAAAGAGAAAGAAGATAACCAACAAGGGGCATTTTCCTGTTCGGATAGTAAAAGAAAATAAATTTTTTTTCTATAATAATGATAATGAAAACCAACATCAACGATAAGGAGGGCAGTAAAATGGGAAGATATTTATTAATCATACTCACTTTAGCCGCAGTCTTTGGTTTTACCCCGCCTAGTTACGCGGATAGAAGGAGTTATGTCTGGACCTATGAATATATGACCCTGCCAAAGGGTATGGCCGAGATTGAGTATTATTTGACTACGCAGGTGCCGGATACAGCCAAATCGAACGTAAATACCTGGAAACATTGGGTAGAGCTTGAATATGGGATTACCGATCATTGGGATGTAGCGATGTATCAGATGTGGAGGCAGAAGAATACCGCCTCAAGTTCAACTTTTGAATACGACGGGTTTAAACTGCGAACCAGATATAGGTTCGGGGAAAAAGGAAAATACCTGGTTGATCCTGAGCTTTATTTTGAATATATAAGGGAAGGTGATTTCTCTAAGCCGAATGTCGGCGAGCTGAAGTTGATTTTGGGTAAAGAGATAGGAAATTTCAATGTAAGTTATAATCAGATTCTGAAAAGAAATCTGGAAAAAGAAGGAAAGGCCGATCATGAATACGCGGTAGGCGTAAATTATAAATTTCTACCGGCTTTTAAATTAGGCGTGGAATCCAAAGGCAGTTATAACGGACGCGAATACGCCGTAGGGCCCACATTATCTTGGGGTAACCGAATATTTTGGGTTTCTTTAGGCGCGGCCTTCGGCTTAAACGCAAGAACTGATGATCTAGAAACGAGAATGATTGTGGGAGTCCCTTTTTAGGGAGGATGTGATGTTACGTCGAATGTTCTCAAGCTCGCTATTAATAGCGGCACTTCTTTTAAACGATCAAATTTGTTTTGCCGGTCATAAAGATAGTGAGGAAGAATGGAATCCAGTTTCCGCAGGCCCGCTGACTACTTGGACAGCGCCGCTTTGCGGCAAAGGCAAGTTGGTGATTCAGCCATTTTTCTTTTATAACCGCGCCAGAGGCACCTTCAACGCGGATGGCCGCTATAATTCTTTACCTGCTGGTGACAAAAAAGAGCAATTTCAGGAACAGCTTTTTGCGCAATACGGCCTTACTAACAGGCTGGAGTTGGATGCCCAGATGGTTTATCAGCAAAATTATGTCAAACAGGGGGATGCTAAGGCAGGCGCAAGCGGTTTTGGCGATAGCTATCTTTTCTTACGTTACTGCGCTCTGGAAGAAAAAGGCCGGCTTCCTCATCTAACAGGGGTATTCCAGCTTAAAATACCCACAGGCAAATATGAACACGCGAATTCTAGTAAGTTGGGGGCGGATTTGATGGGTGCTACATCAGGAGGCGGTTCTTGGGATCAGGGATTGGGGATAAATCTGAGCAAAAAATTAAAGCCATTTATTTTGCATAGCGATGCCATCTATAGTTTTCCGCAACAAGCGCGCGTTAATGGCGTCAAGACGCGCTATGCAAACTACCTTAATTATGACTTTGGAGTGGAATATTTTCTGTCAAAGGGTTTTAACCTTGTGCTTGAAGTAAATGGTTTTTTGCAGGGGGATAAGCAAGAGAATAAGGCAATGACCCCTGATTCAAAGATAAATTATTTCACTATTGCGCCGGGGATTGGCTGGTCAAATGCCAAGATTCAGACTTTAATCGCTTATCAGCGCGTATTGACTGGGACTAATACGGATGCAAACGATTCAGTAGTTTTTACCTTGGTCTATCCGTTTTAAAAGGAGGATTTGATGAGTTTTGTCAAAAAATTATTTTCCATATGTAAAACGAAACATTCCTGCTGCGGGCAAATACAAGAAGCCGCGCAGGGTGTAAGAAAGATCGCCATTGTGGGCAGCCCTAATGTCGGAAAATCCGTTATGTTTAACCGTTTAACGGGGAGTTATGTGACTGTATCCAACTATCCGGGGACAACGGTGGAGGTTTCCCGGGGTAAAACCAAAATCGGCGAGGAAGAATTCGAAGTGATCGATACGCCCGGAATGTATTCACTGTTGCCGATTACCGAAGAAGAGAAAGTAGCCAGAAGGCTATTAATTAAAGAAAAGCCAAATCTGGTAATCCACGTCATTGATGCCAAGAATTTAGAACGAATGCTGCCGCTTACCTTGCAGTTAATCGAGGCAAGGCTTCCGGTGGTTTTAGTGCTTAATATCATTGATGAGGCAGAAAAAATAGGGATGAAGGTAAATATAGAAAATTTAGAAAAAGACTTGAAAATTCCGGTAGTGGCCACCGTCTCAACCACAGGGAGAGGGATCGATATTTTGAAAGGGAGGCTCGAAGAATATGTCAGAAATATGTAAATATGCCGGTGATATCTTAGAGAATTCTTTGGAGAAGATAGAAAATTTACTCAAAGCGGACTATGGCATCTCTAAGCGTTCTATCGGTCTATTGGTACTTCAAGAAGATGAGGAAATTATCTCGCTGGTTAAATCCGGCGATCTGGAAAGCTTTGGCCAGATTATGGAAATCGTAAATCATGCTAAAACTCATTTTCATGAACCGCTTTCCTATATAATTTCTCAAGCAAGGCAAGAGGAAGCAAATAGTATTGTAAGCAGAGCCATAGAGCATTCGCCTAAGAGAGGGTTGCCGCTTAAAGAAAAACTGAGCAGGGTAATGATCAATCCTATTACAGGCATACCGATTATGCTGTTAATACTTTATTATGGCATTTATAAATTCGTCGGAAAGTTTGGCGCGGGTATTTTGGTTGATTTTATTGAGAAGGATATCTTTGAAAAAAGTATCAATCCTTGGGTTACCGGTATTTTTAACTCTCTTATTCATTGGCAGGCGCTTCGGGAGTTATTTGTGGGCGAATACGGCGTGATTACTTTAGGTGTGCGTTACGCGGTAGCCTTGATACTGCCCATTGTTACGACATTCTTTATTGCCTTCGCGATTATTGAGGATACCGGATATCTGCCGCGGCTTGCGCTGCTCATAGATAGAGTTTTTAAAAAGATAGGTTTGAGCGGGAGGGCAGTGATCCCGATGGTGCTTGGTTTAGGATGCGATACCATGGCAACGATGGTCACCAGGACCCTGCCCACAATAAGAGAAAGGATTATCGCTACTATCTTACTTGCCTTGGTAGTACCTTGTTCCGCGCAGCTGGGAGTGATCCTTTCCTTACTGGAAGGTAATCCTCCAGGACTCTGGGTCTGGTTTGGCGTGATAAGTTTAGTATTTCTTTTGGTAGGATTTCTATCTTCCAAGATTCTGCCCGGTGACGCGCCTTCCTTTTATATGGAGATTCCGCCTCTACGGCTGCCAAAACTTTCTAACGTGTTTGTTAAAACTTACACCAGAGTAAAATGGTATTTTACCGAGATCTTCCCGATGTTTATCTTTGCCAGCATGATGATTTGGCTAGGCCAGTTGACAGGGCTATTTACATTTCTTACGCATTTATTAGAATATCCTATCCGCTGGATAGGTTTACCGGATAAGGCTGCGGTTGCTTTTCTCTTTGGTTTCTTTAGAAGAGATTACGGGGCAGCGGGATTATATGATATTAAAAAGGCAGGGTTATTTTCAGGAAATCAATTAGTGGTGGCTTGCGTTACGCTGACTTTATTCCTTCCCTGCATTGCCCAGTTCCTGATGAATGTGAAAGAGAGAGGCTGGAAAACCGGTGCCGGTATTTCAGTATTTATTCTGCTTTTTTCGTTTGCTGTAGGTTTTATATTGAATTTTATATTTAGTGCTTTTGGAGTTAATCTATGAAATGCAGTTTATGCGGTTATGTATTTCGAGAAGAAGAGGCGCAAAGCGGCTGTAAAAGCTGTCCGATGATGCAGGGTTGTAAGCTTATTAAATGCCCGAATTGCGGAATTGATTCTCCGCCGGAACCTAAATGGGCAAAACATCTAAGGAGAGAAGGAGAGTGAAGATGACTAATTTAAAGGTTAATCAGAGAGGGAAAATTACCCGTGTAAATACACGCGACCTTAAGAAGCTGAAGAAGATTATGGCGATGGGTGTATTGCCGGGAATGCCGGTTATCCTGATTCAAAAATTCCCTTCCTATGTTTTTCAAGTTGGCCAATCGCAGTTTGCGGTAGATAAAGAATTAGCCGAGTGTATTTGTGTCGCTGCATAAAATTGCTTCCCATTTTTGAGCAGAAGGAGTATTATATGTTCAAGGATGGGAGGTTAGATGAAGCAGGAAAATTTACGCATTGCTATGGCTCAGATCAATTGCCTTGTAGGAGATTTACAGGGTAATTTCGAAAAGATTTGCGCGAATATTAAGAAAGCGGAAAGCGCGGCTGCGGATATCGTGGTTTTTCCTGAAATGGCGCTTACCGGCTACCCTCCTGAAGACCTCTTGCTTAAGCCTAAGTTTATTACCGATAATTTAGAGTATTTAAAAAAAATAACCAAGCTAGTTAGGGATACAGTAGTAATTGCTGGTTTTGTGGATAGGAAAGCGGGGAATATTTATAATTCCTTAGCAGTAATTTATCGCGGAAAAATTGCCGGTATCTACCATAAAATGCGCCTGCCTAATTACGGCGTCTTCGATGAGGAACGCTATTTTGAAGCCGGGGAAAACCCTTCGATATTTAAGCTGGGAAAATGCCTCTTTGGTGTGAGTATCTGCGAAGATATCTGGCATTTGGATGGCCCGATTAAATTACAAGCTGATTTAGGCGCGAAATTAATCTTCAACAGTAATGCCTCTCCATATTATGCCGGAAAGATTAAAGAAAGAGAAGAAATTGTTAAGAAGCAGGCTAGGTTAAACAATACGGCTATTGTCTATACTAATCTAGTAGGTGGGCAGGATGAGTTGGTTTTTGACGGACAAAGCATAGTCGTGGACAATAAAGGCAGGATTATAACAAGGGCCGAGGCGTTTAAAGAAGATTTGTTGATCGTAGACTTGGATATCCCGGTTGCTCAGATTAAGCGCTCTAAAAAGATAATCGCGCTTACTGACGCGCTACCGTCAAAAAATAGAATCGGGCTTCCGAAGAAAGAAATAAAACCTCTGGAACCAATAGCCGAAATTTATCAGGCCTTGATTTTAGGGGTAAAGGATTATATTAATAAGAATGGTTTCAAAAAAGTAGTTATTGGTTTAAGCGGAGGAATTGATTCGGCGCTTGTGGCGACTTTAGCCGTGGATGCGATAGGCAAAGATAATGTAACCGGGGTATTTATGCCTTCGCGTTATTCTTCAGCTGAATCTGAAACTGATGCCAGAGAGCTGGCCCAAAATTTAGGGACAAAATTTTCAACTATTCCCATCGAGCAGATGTACGCGGCTTATTTAGCGGAGCTTGCCCCGCATTTTTCCGGTCTGGAAGCGAATATTGCCGAAGAGAATTTACAGGCCCGGATTAGAGGTAATCTGTTGATGGCCTTATCCAATAAATTCGGCTGGCTGGTCCTGACTACAGGAAATAAATCCGAGATGAGTACTGGTTACGCTACGCTCTATGGAGATATGGCCGGAGGGTTTGCCGTAATTAAAGACGTGCCTAAGACCCTGGTTTATAAATTAGCTAAATACAGGAATTCTCTTTCCCTAGTCATTCCTGAACGGGTTTTCAGCAAAGAACCCACCGCGGAATTAAAACCCAATCAAAAGGACAGCGACACCCTTCCTGTTTATGAGAAATTGGACCCGATCTTAAAGGCTTATATAGAAGAAGATAAAGATCTGGGAAGAATCGTCTCTTTGGGCTTTGATTCCAAGGTTGTCGCGCAAGTTTTAAGCATGGTTGATAAAAGTGAATATAAGAGAAGACAATCTCCTCCGGGAATCAAAATCACGCCTAAGTCCTTTGGCAAAGACCGCCGGATGCCGATTACGAATAAATATAAAAATAAATGAATATCTTTGTAGGCGATTTATCGTTTGATGCCGATGAAACAAATGTGAAAGAGGCATTTGAGAAATTCGGCAGGGTTGGCTCCGTTATTATCATAAAGGAGAAAAATGGGGTAACCTCCAGGGGTTTTGGTTTTGTGGAGATGCCTGATCAACAGGAAGCGCTCGCCGCAATAGAGGCTTTGCATGGTAAGGAATTTATGGGCCGGGCGCTTAATCTTGGTGAAGCCCGCTCTAAAACAGCAAAGGGGCGCGTCCGAGGTTTTAAGAGCGGGAGCGGATATAAATTAGGGAGGCGTACGCGCAGTTTTATGAAACGGAAGATGAAAACCGGGGGAGAAGGTAATTGACAACGCGCATGTTCTATTATAATATACAGAATCGACGAGAGTTAAAAGGGCCTGTTTTTTAGGAGAGGAGCGCGTATGGAAAAAGAAAGAATCGCGATAGAGAATGAAATCCTGGAGAGGCTAGCCGGTAAGGTGTTTTTACTGCAGGACCTTGCCCGTAAGCGCGAAATCATCTTCCAGACATTTTTAGAGGTGTATAATTCCGGGTCTGGACAGGGTATGGTTAACAAGCTTCCGAATCTGGATCTTGAGAAACTTTTTAATGAATTTCTTTCTTATGGAGTAATCGAGGAATTCTTAAATGATCCCGAAGTAGAAGACATTATGATTAATTATCTTACTCCGATCTATGTGCACAAGACAAAAAACGGCTTGACTAAGACAGAGAAAAAATTCGAATCCCGGGAAGAGCTGGATTTATTTATTAAAAAATTAGTGATTTTTTCCGGCAGAAAGACGATCCATAAAATTAATAATGTTGAGCTGGTCGAAATAAAAGGAAGGGCAAATATAGTTTATTCGCCTTTTGGGCCGCAGGTTACCATCACCCGCGCTAAGGAAAGGCCGTTGAGTATCATCGAATTGCTCGAAAACGGCACGCTCAACCCTGAAATTTGCGCGCAGCTTTGGCTTTATGTTGAAGGTTTGGGGATAAAACCGGCGAATATTCTTATCTCCGGAGGCCCGGGAGCTGGAAAATCCACTCTTTTAAACGCGCTTTTTAGTTTTATCCCTTCCAATGACCGGATAGTTGTGATCGAAGACACCTTAGAGTTAAATACCGAACTTGAAGAAAATTGCTCGCGCTTAGAGAGCGATGAGACTACCAGTTTGGCGGATTTGGTGAAGAATTCACTGCGGATGCGCCCGGATAGGATTATCGTCGGAGAAGTCAGGGGGCAGGAGGCGCAGGATTTGATGACCGCGATGAATATCGGTAAATATTGTATGGGTACCTTACACGCTTCTACCGCCCGCGAGACAATTATCCGCCTTGAAAACGAACCGATGAATTCGCCTGAGATATTGGTGAATTTGGTCGATGTATTTATCATTATGCGCAGGTTTAATTTGAACGGGAAAATCGCGCGCGTGGTCGGCGAATTAGTCGAGACTGCCGGAATGACCGATAAAACTATCCTTTTATCCTCGCTTTGGTCCTATGATTTGGGGGCTGGTAAATTTCAGAAGTCAGCGGTAAGCAGCGAATTTCGCGACAGGCTGGCGCAGGTAAGCGGCAAAACTTCGGTTGAGGTTATGGATGAGCTGAAAGTCCGCGCGAACGTTATCAAGTTACTCGTTAAAAAAGGTATAAGGGGAATGAAAGAGGTAACCGAATTTTGCCGGAAATATTCTGTTGATCCTGAAGGGGCCATCGCTGACCTCGGCGCCCAAAGACAGGATTTATTAAAAGAAAAGGTTTAACTTTTCGCGCCCATAGCTCAACTGGATAGAGCACCAGCCTACGGAGCTGGTTGTTGCTGGTTCGACCCCAGCTGGGCGCATTTGTTATGCTCAAAAAAGATATTTTATATATGCAAGAGGCCTTAAAAGAAGCGCAAAAGGCCTTTGCGGAAGACGAGGTTCCTGTAGGCGCGGTTATTGTCAGTGATGGTAAGATTATCGCCCGCGGCCATAATCAGATCGAGCGCCTGAAAGACCCCACCGCTCACGCCGAGATGATCGCGCTTACCTCAGCCGCAAACTTTCTGAATACAAAGTGGTTGAACCAGGCTAGCCTCTATGTTACAATTGAACCATGCAGTATGTGCGCCGGCGCGCTGGTGTTGGCGCGGATTAAAAATATTTATTTTGGCGCTTGCGACCCCAAGACCGGGGCCTGCGGCTCGATATTAAATATCGTTAATCATAAAAAACTAAACCACCGGATTAAAGTAAAGAGCGGTATCCTGAAAGAAGAATGCGCAGCTTTATTAAAAGAGTTCTTTTCCTGCAAACGTTCTTCATGTCGTGCGGGATCCTGCCTGCTATAAGATAGTTTGGCGGGAACGAAAAAACGCGCTAAAAAATAATTATTTTGGAGAGATGGCTGAGTGGTCGAAAGCGAATCACTGCTAATGATTCGACCTGAGAAATCGGGTCCCTGGGTTCGAATCCCAGTCTCTCCGAAAAATTTCCTGTCAAAGGAAATTTTTCGGATACTGAGCGGCCGTTACGAGGCGACAAGCCGAGTAGGGAGCGAAGTATCTAGTAAACGAGCGTAGTACCGCGACAAGTGGCACAGCGAGAGAAGAATCATTGAAAACAACTTCCCGACAAGGGAAATTAAGGAGCCTAATATATGAAAATGGCAATTGGATTGACTTTCCCGGGCGCGCTGCAGGATGAGTCCATCATTTGTTATCTTTGCAAGAATTTTAATCTCAACTTTAACATTATTGAGGCCTCTTTTTCTATGGAAGCCGGATGGTCGATTTTACAGGTAGAGGGAGAGCAGGAAGAAATCGAGCGGGCCTTTGATTATCTGACGGATAAGGGCGTTAAGATACAGCAGATCAAGATCGATAAAAAATAATAACTTTTTTATTCAATGACCTATACAGTCTTCGCTTTAAAGTGGCGGCCGAATGATTTCAATGAGATTATCGGCCAGAAAAATGTGGTTACTGTTTTAAAGAGCGCCATCCAGAAAAACCGGCTGGCCCACGCTTATTTGTTCGCCGGCCCACGTGGGATTGGGAAAACTTCTACCGCCAGAATATTGGCTAAGGCGCTTAATTGTAAAAACGGCCCGACCTTAGAGCCTTGCGGAAAATGCAGCTCCTGCCTTGATATAGCACAGAGCCGTTCCCTTGACGTAATCGAGATAGACGGCGCCTCCAATACCGGCGTGGAAGATGTGCGTTCTCTGCGCGAGAACGTAAAATTCGCGCCTACCTCCGGAAAATTCAAAATTTATATCATCGATGAAGTGCATATGCTCTCTAACGCGGCTTTTAACGCGCTGCTTAAGACATTGGAAGAGCCGCCGGAATTTGTTAAATTTATTTTTGCCACCACTCATCCGGATAAGATTCCTTCCACGGTCCTTTCGCGCTGCCAGCGCCTTGATTTCCGCAGGATTTCGGTCATCGAAATGATCTCCCAGCTTGAGAAGATCGTTGCCAAAGAAAAGATAGGCGTAGATACGGAAGTTTTGTTTGCTATAGCCAAGGCTAGCGACGGTTCATTGCGCGACGCGGAATCGATTTTGGACCAGCTGGTTTCATTTTCTAAAGGTACAGTTTCTCTAAAGGATGTTATCTCAGTTTTGGGGTTGGTGGAGCAGGACGCGTTGTTTGAGATAACCGATAAGATCATCGAAAAAGAACCTAAGGCAGTGCTGGACTTATTTAATAAACTTAGCGAAGAGGGGAAAGATATCGCCGTATTTTTAAATAACTTAATTGAGCATTTTCGTAACTTAATGATTGCTAAAGTAACTAAGGGTGACGCGAAATTAATTGATTTACCGCAGGAGATTTGCGAAAGATTATTACAGCAAAGCCAGCGTTTGACTCTTGATGAAATATTCAACGCTTTTAACATTCTAGCTAATACGCTCGAGATGGCGAGAAGACTTGATTCTCTGCGTATTACCCTGGAAGTAAATTTAATTCGCCTGAGCAATTATAAAAAAGTTCAGCCTAATTTGCCTAATCTAGAGGTAAAACAGACTCCTTTAAAAGTCATCCCTGTAAAAGAAAGTCCGGCGGTAAAGGAAAATCACCAAGAAGAAAAAAAGAGCGATCCTCCGGAGCCGGTAATTAATATTACTTTGGATAATATTAAAGGTGTATGGCAGAATGTTATTGATGGTTTAAGCCGAATAAAGATGTCTGTTTCCACCTACCTAAGTGAAGGCGAGCCAGTAAATTTAAAAGGCAATCAGCTCACGATTGCTTTTTCAAAAAATCGTTCATTGCATAAAGAATCACTTGAGGGAAGAGGGAACAAGGAGATTATCGAACAGAGCTTGTTTGAGGCATTAAATATCCGTTTAAGAGTGAGTTTTATTCTTTCCGCCGAAACTAAACCAACAGAAGCCGAAGAGGGCGGGCATTTTGTGCAATCCGTGCTCAATACATTTCATGGCCGGCTGATTAAGGAAAACTGATGGCAAATTATACGGAATCTATAGAAAAGTTAATCGATAGTTTAATTAAGCTTCCCGGGATAGGCAGGAGAAGCGCCGAGCGGGTGGTCACTTATATACTCGGAGCCTCTAAGGATGAAATAAGAACTTTATCCGAGGCCCTGATCAAGGTAAAAGAGAGTGTGCGTTTTTGCAGCTTATGTCATAATTTAAGCGAAGAAGAGCTTTGTAAAATATGCCAGAGTACCCGGCGCCAGAAAGATGTGATCTGTATTGTGGAAAAGCCAACTGACGTTACAGCCATAGAAAAATCCGGAAGCTTTAGCGGTGTTTACCATGTTTTGTTGGGAGCGATATCTCCGCTGGAAGGAAAAGGCCCGAGTGATTTAAAGATAGACAGCCTAATGGTCCGGATTAAACAAAATAATATCAAGGAAATCATCATTGCTACTGATGCGGATACCGAAGGTGAGACCACTGCCCTTTATCTTACTAAGCTGATTAAGCCCTTAGGCGTGAAATTAAGCCGCATTGGTTTGGGTTTACCCGTTGGTTCGAATTTAGAATACGCGGATGCCACTACCCTCTCCAAATCTTTAGAGTCCCGTCGCATAATTTAACCCATGATTACCATTAATAACCTCTCCAAAAATTACGGTAGTAAAATACTTTTTAAAGATATCTCCTTGAATATAAATAAAGGAGAGAAAATTGGTCTGATCGGTCCGAATGGCGCGGGTAAGTCTACGTTTTTTGCGCTTATCTTGGGTGAGATAGAATCAACATCGGGGGAAGTCCGAGTAAATAAGAATACGCATATAGGATACCTTGCGCAAGAGTCAAATTTTAAATCCGAGCATACGGTTATTCAGGAGTTGACTGAAGGCGATGAGCGGATTATGCGCTTAAGAAATGAAAAAGAAGAGCTGGAAAATAAGAATCTGGCAGGTTCCAAACGCTACGGAGAAGTTTTGCATGACTTGGAGACTTTGGGATTCTTTGAATTGGAGCATAAGGCGGAAAAAATCCTGATGGGTTTAGGTTTTAAGGAAAAAGATTTTTCCCGGCCAATAGCTCAGATGAGCGGAGGGTGGCAGATGCGCACGCTTCTGGCCAAACTGCTCACTTATCATTATGATCTCTTGCTTTTGGATGAACCGACAAATTATCTGGATTTAAATGCCGCCCTCTGGTTAAAGGATTATTTGGCCTCATTTCGCGGAACATTCATTATGATTTCCCACGATCGGGCTTTTTTGACTGATGTTACCAATTATACTTTGATCCTTGAAAATGGATCAATCGCCAAGGTAGAAGGTAATTATGAACATTTCGAGCAGATCAAACAAGAACGGCGCGTTCACCTTGAAAAACAGTTTAAGGAGCAGGAGAAAAAGAGGGAGCAGCTAGAGAGGTTTGTTTCGCGTTTTCATGCCCAACCGAATAAAGCGGCAGCAGTGAGGGCTAAGCGTACTGCTTTGGAAAGATTAGAAAAAGAAGCTGTGGAGTTGCCCGCAGACCCGCGTCAGAGCATCGGAGATTTTAGGTTTCCCGCGGCCAGAAGGAGCGGGCACAAAATTATTTCATTGGATAAGGTTACAAAGAATTATTGCGAGATAAAAGTTTATGAGGAGTTGGATTTTGAAATAACCCAGGGAGAAAAAGCGGTTTTGGCCGGAGAAAACGGCGCCGGAAAATCCACTCTTTTGAAAATTTTAGCAGGGATAATTGACATAAACGGAGGAGAGCGTATTGTCGGCCACAATGTGGATATCGGATATTTTTCTCAGACCCGTACGGATGTCTTAAATGTAGAGAATACGGTTTTGCAGGAAGCGTATACGGCTGCGCCGGGATATATGTCGGAAGAGACGATCAGGACAATACTCGGAGCATTTTTGTTTACCGGGGACGACGCAGAGAAAAAGGTAAAGGTCCTATCCGGGGGGGAGAAGAGCAGGTTAATTTTAGCCAAACTTTTAATCGATCCGCCTAATTTTCTTCTTCTGGATGAGCCGACCACGCATTTGGATGTGGATGCGGTGGAGGCGTTAGTGCGGGCGCTTAAGGATTATGAAGGTACGCTTGTATTTATCAGTCACGATATTTATTTTGTGCGTTCAGTGGCGAATGTTGTCTACGAGGTTAAAGATGGCCGAATCAGGAAATTCCCCGGGAGTTTCGATTATTATGTAGAGAAAAAAGATACTACTGAAGTTTTAATCGATAAAGCCAGGCAAAAGATTGACCCGCAGAAACAAAGGTTTGAACAGGATAAACTAAAAGTGAAAGAGGGAGAGAAGCGCAAGAAGGAAGAAGAAAAGAAACGCAAAGGCCATAATGCCGCCATAAGAGATAATATAATTAAACTGGAGAAGAAGAAAGAGAAGCTGGAGCTTGAAAGTTACGCCAAGGCGCGCGCCTTGTCTAATCCAAAAATCTACCAGCGGGATGACGATACTGCCCGCGATTACGGACGCAGGCTTAAAGAGATTGAGAAGTTAATTACGGATATTGATCTAGAGATAAAAAATCTGGAAAATCAGATTATTTAATGTTAGAATACATTCTATTCCCCCTTAGCTCAGTTGGTAGAGCGAGTGGCTGTAAATGATTGCAGCTTCTACGGGAAACCGTGGTTGAAACTGCAGGAGAATTGCTGGAAGCCCTACGTAATACACGAGGGTAATCAGCAGCCGAGCCCCGCCGAAGGCGGGGAAGGTTCAGAGACTATGCACCTGCTGCCGTAACGAGAAAGACGACGGTAAAGATATAGTCCGAATCCGAAAGTAATTTCGGGAAATTCGTAACCACTTTGTCCGAGGTTCGAGTCCTCGAGGGGGAGCCATTGTTGACGAACAGACGCACCAAGCTTCTGTTCGGTTACAGCCCCATTTCGGCATTGCGCCGGAGTGGGGCTTTTTTTCTTTACACCGTCGTGATTATGGTTGCAGTCGGTAATATCGGCTTGCAAAGACTCGTCAGGATCGCCAAGGTACATTTTAAGGTCGATCACGTCGTTATGGATCACAATCTCTTTCACAAGGGCGTGTATTAGGCTTTTCTGGGCATCTACGGGGGCTTTGTCGAGGTACTGCATGGCAAACTGCAGGGTTTCGTGGAGGTAGTCGGCTGAGTTTGCGGTCATGTCGTTGACCGTTTTTTGTGTCCGCAGTTTGGTGAGTTTGTCTTCTAGGGTTACGATTTGGCTGTCCAATTCGGACATTTTATTCTTATACGTTGCGCCTTGCGTGACCGTGCCGCTCATTGCCAGATCGAGAAGGGTCTTGGCTTCGTGGTGACATTCATTTAATTTTGCCTCAGTTTCATTAACCAAGGTATCAATGCGCCCGGCCATCAGCTGGGCTTCGCGCATGGCATCGCCGATTCCCTTGGCGATGATTTCCCTGTTATGGGATGCCTTGCGAAAATAATTAATCAGGGCCTTGTCGAAAACTACGGCAGGTATGCTCAGTTCATTACATCCGAGCTTTTGTTTGGATCGTCCGCAGATGTAGTAAAAAAACTTCTTTCCTGATCGCCCCTTGTTGGATATCGAGATAAGGTGGCTCCCGCATTTTCCGCATCGCAATAATCCGCTTAATAGATAATCGTATGATTTTGGTTTCCGGCTGAATCCGTGCCCGGGCAGTTTGGCAACGAGC